>CAYUTY010000109.1:0-15961 GCA_964447795.1 uncultured Anaerolineaceae bacterium | reverse complement strand
CTCCCCCCAGCCCCCTCCCCATTGCGATGGAGAGGGGGAGCAAATGCCAATGCCTGTGAGGGAAATTTAAAGCTACTTAAAAAGGGGCAGTGGGCGCACACCCAGGTGCGCCCCTGCTGGTTGATGTGTGCCGCTGCTTCTTTAGGGGAAGTTTACGGCTACTTCAGGCGAGGCGAGGCGCGCCAGCAGCGCACTGGCACTGTCTTTGGCACGGTGGGCAAAGTCGATGGACATCGCCAGCACCCGCGCCGATTCCTGTGGGCTGTGGAAGCCGGTGCTGTTCTCCGACGAGATGAAGTCCCAGCGCAGTTGTGCGCGGCGGTGGAAATCCCAGGCCTCGGCGAGATCTTCATCGGTTGCGCCAGCTTCACGCGCCGCCACAATCATGTCAATGGCCTCGATGAGGGTTTCTTCGGAGAGGCGCAGCAGTTCCGCCGTCCGGTTCTGGATGGTGAGGATGCGTGTTTCCAGTTCAGATTCGGGAATATTGTGGCAGGTCTGGCAGGCCGCGCCGACGTTGGTCAGCGGGCTGCGAACCCAGTGGTCGCTGATCTTGATACCGCCCTCGCGCATGTAGGGCATGTGGCAGTCAGCACAGGCAACCCCGGCGCTGTAGTGCAGGCCGGTGGTATACAACTCGTATTCGGGGTGCTGAACCTTGATCATGCGCCCGCCCGTCTCGGCATGGGCCCAGTCCGTGAATCCGACATTCTGATAGTACTGGTCAATCTCGTCGATGTTGGTGCCTTCCGCCCAGGGGAAGGTCAACACCTTGTCGTCGCCAGCGAAGTAGTATTCGACGTGGCACTGGGCGCAGACATAGGTTCGCATGTCCTGGCGGCTGGCTTCTTTCCAGTCGATGCCATCCGCCGCCAGCGCGTTAATCAGCCCTGGACGAGTCAGGCGCAGCGCCATCGTCTCCGGGTCGTGACAGTCGGCGCAGGTCGACGCGGTGTGGAGCTGGTCAACGAGGTCGTTATAGGGCGTGCGGTTAAACTCCTCCCAGCCCATCTCAGCGATCATCAGCGGGGCTTCACCCGCGTGGCAGTTGATGCAGGCGCCGGGCTGGTTGACCAACTTGACGCGCTCGGTATCGCGCTGGTCGATCTGCGAATAGAAGTGACCGCGCTCCTCGTTGTGGTCTTTGCTGAAGGCATAGCCCGCCCACAGCCGCACCATGGCCGGGTAGCGCTCCAGCTTGCTGTACAGCTCAGAGCCGCCGTAGGGCGTTTCGCCGTAGTTGTTCTCGGTCATCATGAACCGCTCGTAGTGTAGGGGGAAGTTCTGCCCCCACACCGAAGCGTCAATCTCCTCTGGCCCAATTTCGACCAGTTTGAGCGGATACTGGCGTGCCTCGGTCTGCTGACGGGAGATGTTGGCGAGCAGTGCGCCAATCCCCACCCCGACACCCACCAGGCCCAACAATATCAGCCCGTAAATGACCTTTCGCATGGTTCCCCTCCGGTTCATTTGCGAGTACGGTGTCCGATTCCCGTGTGGCATGTCAGGCAGTCCGGCGCATCGCTGTGGATGGGCGCAATCTCGCTGACAGCCATGTCGTGGCATTCCAAACAATTGGCCTGCGCGACATCCCGGTTCATCTGGTTGATTCGGATCACCTCTGGGTAGGTCGTAAAGGTGAACGCAAAGCTGTGATTGAACCCGTTGATGCCTTTCACCAACCACTTACTGACGGGGGAGTCGTGGGGTGTATGGCAGTCGTTACAGGTTGCAAAGCGCGCATGGGAAGAATGCTGCCACGCCTGAAACTGGTCACGCATGACGTGGCAGTTATTGCAGGTGTTCGGGTCGTCCGAGAGATAGGAGTCCCCACGCGCATGGACAAAGGTAAATAAGCCAAGGCCGACAATTACACATACGATGCCAGCCACCATAAAGAGAAAAGTGGGACGGTTGAATCGTCGCATAGATGGCGTCCGTTCCCTCCACAAACGAAAAAATCCCCTCCAGTATCAGTGTATCTTTTTGGTTAATGTTACCAGTATTAACCTCCTTATTTTAGGCAAACTTTACATTAAGTGTACAGGCAATGCAAGATTTTTGTATGAAGGCTGCCGGGTATATATGACATCTGTCATGTTAAAGGTGGGAAAATGTGCAGTCCAGGGGACATACTCCCCCCTCAGCCATTGTGATGGAGAGGGGGCAGCAAGAAAGGGGCGGAGCGGGACTAAATCACCAAACGCATCGGGCTTTCGATGAGCTGTTTGAAATACTGCAAGAACTGTGCGCCTTCCGCGCCGTCGCTGACGCGGTGATCGACGCTGATGGTGGTTTTCATACGGTTGCCGATGCCCAGCGTGCCATCGGCTTTCACCACCGGCACTTTCATGGCTGTGCCGACGGCGATGATGCCCGATTCGGGCGGGTTGATGATGGCGCTGAAGTGTTCGACATCGTAGGGGCCGAGGTTGCTGGTGCTGAAGGTCGCGCCGCTGATGTCGTCGGGCTTGACCTTGCCATCACGGGCGCGGGCGATCATGGCCTTGTTCTGAGCGGCCATCGCGCCGAGCGCCACTTTATCGGCATCACGGGCGACGACATACATCAGGCCGCCATTGGGCAGGGCGACAGCGATACCGATGTTGATGCGCTTGTGACGCACGATTTTGTCGCCGTAAAAGTGTGAATTCAGGTTGGGGAATTTCACCAGCGTGAGGGCAGCCGCTTTCACCACCAGATCGTTGACGCTGATTTTGGAGTCGTCCGGCAGACCTTCGTTCAACTGTTTGCGGAAAGCCAGCATGGCATCGACATCGACTTCCGTCGTGACATAGAAGTGGGGAATCTGCTGTTTGCTCTCGACTGTGACGGCAACGATGCGCTTACGCAGGTTGGTCACGTCGATGATTTCGACATCGGCGCCTTCCGGCAGTTTGCGCGTCGGCGCGGGAAGGATGCCGGATGTAACCCTCACCCCTGCCGCCTCTCCCTCAGGGCGAGGGGATGCTGCGCCGGGGGTGAAGCCTTCCACATCTTCCCTGACGATGCGCCCACCGGGGCCAGTGCCTTTGACGAGTGCAAGATCAATGCCTTTGTCGGCGGCAATCTTCCGGGCGAGGGGTGAGGCTTTCATGCCGTCGGGCAGGTTGCCATTGATAACCTCGTCACTCATGGCGGGCGGTGGCGCACCGTTGGTCTTGGGGCGCGGGGTGGCGGCGGCAGTGGCCGTCGTCGGGAGCGGTTCGCCGGGCTGGTCGTTGCGCTGCGCCCCGGTCTGAACGGCGGAGGCTTCGTCACGGTCAACCTGCACTGGCGCAGCGGGGGGCGCACCCTGCGGCTTTTCTCCCGCGCCGGAAACGCCGGTTTCTCCTGCCGCGCCAATCTGCCCGATGACCGCGCCTTCGCTGACTTCGGCGCCGACCTGGGCGGACTGCTCGGTTAAAACGCCGTCGGTTGGGGCTTCAATTTCAACAGTGGCCTTATCGGACTCAATTTCGGCGATGACCTCACCGGCTTTGACGCTGTCGCCAACATTTTTGACCCAGTTGAGCAGCGTGCCATCCATTGTGATTGTGATTGGATTCGCCATTACAGCACCTCTTTCACAGCGGCGATCACTTTTTGCGGGTCAGGGAGCGCCATCAGTTCAATTTCGCGGGAGAAGGGCAGCGGTACATCCATCGCGCTCACCCGCTTCACGGGCGCGTCCATGTAGTCAAAACAGTTATCCTGAATTTGTGCCGCGATCTCGCTGCCAACGCTGAAATGCGGCAGTGACTCTTCGACGACGACACAACGGTTGGTCTTTCGGAAGCTCTCAAAAACCGGTTCAAGATCGAGCGGGCGCAGCCAGCGCAGGTCGATCACTTCGGCCTCGATGCCTTCTTTTTTCAGTTCCTCCGCCGCCAGCAGCGACCATTCGACGCCGCGGGCATAGGTGACGATGGTGACGTGTTTACCTTCGCGCTTGACGTCACTCTTGCCAATCGGCACGAGGAAGTCGGGGTCTTCCGGCACGGGGCCGGGTTTGGGATAGAGCGCAATGGTTTCGGTGAAGAGCACGGGATTTTCGTCGCGGATGGCGGCCTTGAGCATCCCTTTAGCGTCCGCCGGGGTGCTGGGGCAGCCAACATAGAGGCCGGGGAAATGGGCGAAAATCGGCTCCGGCATGTGCGAGTGGGTGGCAGTGGCCTGGTCGCCCCAGCCGGTCGCGGCGCGGATGACCAGCGGCACTTTGAACTGACCGTCGAACATATAGTGAATTTTGGCGGCATGGTTGATGATGGCATCCAGCGCCAGAAAGGCGAAATTGATGGTCATCATCTCAGCGACGGGACGCAGGCCAGCCATCGCCGCGCCGACGGCGACACCGGCAATCGCCATTTCGCTGATGGGTGTGTCCTTGACACGTTTCGCGCCGAATTCTTCCAGCAGGCCGCGCGTGACACGGTGGGTTCCCTGCCAGACGCCGACTTCTTCACCGAAGACCAGCACCTTTTCGTCACGCCGCATTTCTTCAATCAGCGCCATACGCAGCGCTTCGCGCATGGGTTGGTTTTTGTGTTCTGCCATTGGTTTAACCTTCGACGTATACGTTGGAGATCAGGTCTTCGTAGGTGGGGTTCGGGCTGTTGAGCGCGAATTCAACCGACTCATCGACAATTTTCTGCGTTTCAGCTTCGATTTCGGCCAGTTCTGACTCGATATTTTTATACCTGCCGGTGAGGGTATTTTTGAGCAGCACAATCGGGTCTTTCTGCTCAGCCCACTGCTGCAATTCTTCGGCAAAGCGCTTGTCATAGCTGCGGTCAGAAACGCCGTGACCTTTATAGCGATAGGTGAGCGACTCAATCAGCACCGGGCCGGTTTTGCGGGCATAATCAACGGCTTCCCTGACGCACTCATAAACCGCCATGACATCCTGCCCATCAATGCGCCCCATGTCCTTCATGCCATAGGCGATGGCGCGTTTGTGCAGCTCGGTCTGGCCGCTGGAGTCTTCGATGCGCGTCCCCATGCCGACGAGATTATTTTCAATAATCCAGACGACGGGTAAGTCCCAAATCTGACTGATATTGAGCGATTCGTGGAAGTAGCCGTTGTTGGTCGCGCCGTCGCCAATGAAGCTGATGACGACTTCATCGGTGTCGTTGTAGCGGCAGGCCAGGCCGATACCTGCCGCCAGCGGCAGATGGCCGCCGACGATGGCATAGCCGCCCCAGAAGTTATGTTCGCGGGAGGCCAGATGCATCGAGCCGCCCTTGCCGCCGCTGGTGCCGGTCTTTTTGCCCATCATCTCGGCCATGATCGGTTTGGCATCGACGCCACGCGCCAAGGCGACACCATGATCGCGGTAGGCGGTGATGATATGGTCGCGCTCGGTCAGCGCGGCCAGCGCACCGACGCCAGTGGCTTCGTGGCCGCTGTAGAGGTGCATATAAACGCCGGTGATTTTCTTCTGGTGATAAAGCTCGTCACATTTGATCTCAAACTGTCGAATCAAAACCATCTGCCGGTACCAGTCCAGCAGCGTTTCCTTTTTGATCGTTTCCTTGCGTGTCGTTGCCATCGGTACTCCTGAAAGCACGCAGGCCAAATACCCCATATGAAGAGATAAAGGCCAGCGTGATAAAAACGGTGGGCAAACGGTTAATGAAGGTTAGTTTACCCTATCAAATCATGGTGGGGCAACTGTGGAGATTCATTGGATAGCGGCAACCGCTGTTCTAACCGCAGCCAACCTGAAAACTGACGGGGCTGCGTGCAAAATATCGAATTGGTGTACACTGCCTTCAACCGCAAAATTACCAAATACGCCGTTTAATTATAAGGATGATATATGACCGAAACGGTACAGTTTTTCCTGGCTCTGGGCATTATGATCGGGTTTGCCAAAGCATTCGGTTATGTGACCTACCGGATGAATCAACCTGCTGTGCTGGGGGAACTGCTGGCCGGGCTGATTATTGGCCCGACGGTTCTCAATTTTCTGGGCAATGCCAGTTTATTCCCGGATGGTCATAATGTTGAACACACGCTGATTGAGATGGCGGAGGTGGGGGTACTGCTGCTGATGTTCATGGCCGGTTTAGAGGTTGACCTGCAAGGGATGCTGCGGGTGGGGCGTCCGGCTGTGCTGGCAGGGGTGCTGGGCGTGATCGTGCCGCTGGTGGTGATTACGCCAGTGATTGTGCTCTTTAATTATCAGTTTGAAAAGGCGCTGTTTATCGGCATTCTGTTTGCCTCGATGAGTACCAGTATCAGCGCACAGGTCATGCTGGAACTGGGGGTGCTGCAACGGCGCGAAGGGCTGACTCTTCTGGGTGCAGCGCTGGTCGATGATGCGATTGTCATTCTGTTTATCTCTTTATTTGTCGCCATCAACCCCGGCGGCATTATCCAGGTCGGTGAAAGCCGCCCGGTGATTGAGGTGCTGCTGCGGATTATCGGGTTTCTGATCGTCGGATTTGCGGTTGCGTGGCTGGTCGTTCCTCGAATTGCCGATTTTATTTATCGCCTGCCCATTGCGGAAGGCGTGCTGATGTTCGCCATCGTTGCTACGCTGCTGATGAGCTTTGCGGCGGAATATTTTGGCGGTATTGCCGGTATCACCGGGGCGTTTATGGTGGGGCTGGGCTTCAGCCGCGCCCGACGAGGGGTGTTAGAGCAGGTTGAACGCGGCATTCACGCTGTGAATTACAGTTTTCTGGTGCCGCTGTTTTTTATCAGCATCGGGCTTCAGGCAAACCTGCGCCTGCTGACCGCCGAACTTTTGCCCTTTGCGCTGGTGATGACCGTGCTTGCCATCATCACCAAAGTGGTGGGGGCTGGTGGCGGCAGCCGGTTGGGGGGCTTTGACTGGATTAGCTCGCTGCGGGTGGGTGTGGGTATGATTAGTCGCGGTGAGGTTGGGCTGATTATCGCTTCACTGGGGATCAGCTATGGGATTCTGGTTCCCGAAGTTTTTACGACCGTTGTTTTTGTTGTGCTGGTGACGACGATTATCACGCCGCCGCTGGTGCGCTGGTCATTTAAAGAACGCGCTGAGGATGCTCATCCACCCATGCCAGAATCCACCACTGCGTGATTGAGAGGATTGAAATTATGTACATGATCATGTTTGTTTCTAAAACTGTTGAACAGGCGTCTGAGGTTCTGGATGTGTGGGTTAAGACGGGCGTGACGGGCGTGACCATTCTGGAAAGCGCGGGACTGCAACAGGCGCTGGGGAATTCGGGTATCCGGGCGGATGTCGGCATTGTATTTTCGCTGAAATCCCTGATGCGGGCGCAGGAAATTCATCACCGGACGCTGTTCTCCGCGATTCAGGATGACGCCACCCTGAACCGGGTTATTGAGGCCACCACAGAGTATGTGAAGGATTGGTCGCGCCCGGATGCGGGGGTGCTTTTTGTCTGGCCGCTGTCTCATGCGTATGGATTGAACAAGGTGTTCTAGCGGGGTTGGGAGGGCACACAGGCCCTCCCCTACGAAAATCATTCTCAACTGCGTAAGTCCTGGAACTATGTTCACCTGAGTTCAGCCCTCACCCTAAATCAATTTCTAGCGAGGTGGGAGGGCACACAGGCCCTCCCGCCTACGGTGATGGTATCCCGGTGCGTTGAAGCAGTGATCTGATTGTCTCCAGAGAGGCCTTATCCGCCAGCATCAACAGGTGATCGTTGGCCTGAAGGGTGGTGCTGCCATTGGGGACAATGGCTTCCTGTCCACGAACAATCAGCACAATGAGGCTGTCTGCCGGGAGACCGAGGTGGATTAATGGCTGGCCGATGATGGGTGCATCCGGCGGTACGGTAATCTCAACAAGGTCACTTTTAATCTGCATATCGTCGGTGGCTTCAAGGCGCAAGCCGGGTTTCGATACAAAGGGGGTAGCAACCTGTAACAAGCGTGCCATAGGAATGATGGTTGTTCCCTGCAAGAGGACACTGCTCAATACGACGAAGAAAACAATGTTGAATATCATATCGGCCTGGGGAACACCAGCGAGGAGCGGAAAGGTCGCCAGCACAATGGGTGTCGCGCCGCGCAGTCCAACCCATGAGATCATCAGTTTGTCGTTGGTGCTGAACCGCGATCTGATGAGCGAAAGGAAGACACTCACGGGACGGGCAACAAAAATCAGAATAAGCGAGATGCCAATGCCAATGGGCGCGATGGGGATGAGTTCTGAAGGGAAGACCAGCAAGCCTAATACGAGGAACATCACAATCTGCATCAACCAGGCAATGCTGTCATGAAAGCGGGAGAGACTGTTTTTGTGAACAATATTCTGCGCGCCAAGAATTAAGCCGACCAAATAGACGGCGAGGAAGCCACTCCCGCCCAGTGCCGCTGGCAGGCTATATGCGAGCAGTACCAGAGCGATGGTAAAGACAGGGTAGAGGCCATGGGAATCCAGGCGAAGGTTGTTGATGATTCTGGCAGCCGAATAGCCTAATACAGCACCTAAAATGCCGCCAATGATCGCCTGCTGGAGAAAAATGCCAACGATGTTCACTAATGCCATGTCGGGCGAGGAAATCAGCGCAATCGCGCCAATGGTGAGGAAGATCGCCATTGGATCATTGCTGCCCGACTCAAATTCCAGCAGCGGTATGGTATCGCCCTTTAAACTGATGCGTTGGGTACGGAAAATGGAAAACACAGCAGCAGCATCGGTAGAAGCGACAATCGCGCCGATTAAGATGGCCTGAGCCGGTGACACATCAAGCAGCAGCGCGGCGAACAACCCCACGATCGCGGCTGTCAACAAAACGCCGACTGTAGCAAGCACCATACCCCTTCGCAGAATAGGTTTGATCGCTTCAAAAGGCGTATCCAATCCGCCGGAGAAGAGGATAAAAACCAGGGCGATGACACCAATGGCCTGGGCCAATTGGGCGTTATCGAAATAGATTCCGCCGATTCCTTCTGAGCCTGCCAGCATTCCAATACCCAGAAACAATAATAGGGTTGGTACACTTAGCCTTGACGAGACCTTGCTGGCAAGAATGCTCAGTATCAGCAATACCGATATGATGAACAGCACAATTTCAAGTGATACCACAACTACTCCAAAGCAAATAACTTCCGGCTCTGACCGGATGTGGTGGACAGTGAATAAGCGACGGGTTCAGGATAAAAGGGCGGTTTCAAACGCCAGTGGGCTGCCAGCGCCCAACGCGAAGGCAACCGCCGAGATTATAGAATATTTCGACGAACTCAAACACCTGTGCAGGGCGTGCTGGTGCAACCACGCCCAATCATCATGGGCAGTGCCAAGCGGGGCGCAGACAGTCGAGAAAATAAGCGGGGAATGGATGGCAAGTTCAAAAGGGGTTACTACCCCTCGGCAGGGAGGCGGACGCGGAAAAGGCTGCCCGCGCCGGGTGTGCTGTCGGCAGTGATTTCGCCGCCATGATTCCGGATAATTTTGCGGGCAATCGCCAGGCCTAAGCCTGTTCCGCCGGTTTCGATGCGGCGGGCGGCATCTCCCCGGTAGAAGCGGTCAAAAATGTGGGGTAAGGCGTCCGGTGAGATCCCAATGCCGTTGTCCTCAATTTCGATGAGGATGTGTTTGTCAGCGCGGCGGGTACGGAAGCGAATCGTGCCGCCGCTGGGAGTATACATCAGCGCATTATCCGCGAGGATGGTCATGGCGCGGATCAGGCTGCTTTCGTCGCCAAGGAGAGGGGGCAGCGCATCTCCCGGTTCGAAGTGCAGGGTTTGTTCTTTGGCTTTGGCCTCAGCCTGCCGTTCCGCCACTAGCTGCGAGCAGAGCAGATTGAGGTTGACCGGCGCACGCTGAAAATCGGCCTCTACTCTATCCAACTGTGACATGCTGAGCATATCATCCACCAGTCGCGCCAGATGCGCCACCTGCTGATCGAGGTTATCGAGGTTGCCCGCCGCGCCTTCGATATGGCCGACACGCCGCCGCAGCAGGTGCAGGCTGGTCATCATAATGGCTAAGGGATTTCGCAGATCGTGGGAGGCATCACTGATGAACTGGCCCAGCACGGTGGAGCGTTCGCGTTCCGCCTGCGCCTGTTTGAAACCGGTGATGTCGCGGATGCCGATAACGCGCACCAGCCGCCCTTCGTAGATGATGCGCTTGACGTGAATCTCACTGTCCATGTGCGAACCGTCTTTTCGCAGCATTCTGATTTCGTAAGGATAGGGAACACCCATGTTGCGAATGACGGTTTCGTGGTCTTCCGGCGCGACAAATTCCATGACCCATCTGCCGACGACTTCCGAGGTGGTATAGCCCAGCAGGCGCAGGAAGGCATCACTGGCGTCCATGATGATGCCGTCGTCATGCAGCACCAGCCCTTCCGAACTGGCTTCGAGCAGGGTGCGGTAGCGCTTTTCGCCCTCTTCCATGCGGCGGAGGTCACGCTGGCGCAGGCTGGCCGAAATCAACATAAAAACAGTCATGGCGGTGATGAAATAGGCGCTGAATTCGATATGGCTGAATTTCAGTCCCGGCACAATAAAGGGCAAGGTGCAGATGGCGGCCAGGTTGGCGACACTGTAGAGCAGCACCACGCGCCACGACTCGACCAGGCTGGCGACCAGCACCAGCGCCACCACCCATCCCGCCGTATTTGAGATGTAATCCGGGCTGAGGTAAGCGCGGTCGAGCGTTTGAACGAACTGAAGCAGCGAAATGCTGATGATGGCGAGGTTGAGGGCGAGACGGTAGTAAGGGGTGCGGCTGAGGAAATAGGCCAGCGCCAGTACCATGACATTGGCGGCATTAGCGACAGTCATCAGCATGGTTTCCGGGACAGCAGCCAGCCAGCGGCCTGTGCGCCCGGCAGTAATCAAGAGCAGCGCCGCCAGCAGCAGGGTGGACAAGAGGCGCGCATCCCTTCGCTGACGCGAATCGGTCAGGGCAGGTGATGGTTCATTGAGGAGGCGGGCTAACCTGCTGAAGCCCAGGCTGGTACGAAAGCGTTGAAAGATGGGCATGAACGACAATACAATTCGGATACAAAGTTCTCTCTCTAAAATTTAAAGCATTAATATTTGAAATATAATTAAGAATTAAACCAGCCCTTACTTTGCGATGTAACGAAATACTATCGCCGCCTCAATAGAGCCATGTTCACAGTCCGACAGTTTTCATGTTTGCGTCAAATCCCCACCCCCAACCCCCTCCCCGCTGCGCAAGGAGGGGGCTTGAAGTCCCCAACTTTGTGAAAGAAATGCCATCCTTCAGTTAAAAGTGTCGGAGACTGAAATAGAGTATATGAGGGGGGTGTGTTAGGATATGAATATCGTATATGCTACTGAAATTTATGGGGGATCATCATGCCGATTGCCATTGAGCGCCTGCCGGGGGAGCGCATCCTGATTGGTACCGGTGAGGGATTTCTGACGACTGCCGATTTTGAGGCCATGTTCGCCCGTTCGGTGGAGTTGATGGGCGACGGCGACGACATCTTTTACCGGATAGGCGATTATCGTCAGGCGCAGAGTTCGTTCATGGACATCCTGCGGGCGGTGCAATCGGCAAGCAAAGGGATGCCTGGCTCAACCAATGACCCGCGTGTGCGCCCGATTTATGTAGGGACAAATCAGTGGATTCGGCTGGCGCGGGATGCTTTCCAGCGGATCAATATGCAAATCCCGACCTTTGAAAATCTGGACGATGCGCTGAAATATGCGCGGGCAGAGCTGGCGCGGGGATCGCAGTTGGTGGAGACGACGCCGGAAAGCTGATAAGAGGCGGGGATGGTGCAGGGACACGCCGAGCGCATCCCTGCAAAAGCGAATCGACCTGCTTAGAACCTGTTATGAACTCTGTTCGCCTGAGTTCAGCCCTCACCCTAAATCCCTCTCCCTCAGGGAGAGGGACTTGAAATCAATTTCGAGTTTACTATCCTACTTCCCTCGGCTAGAGGTGCATAACACGCTCTAGGGCGTGATCGCCAGCGGGGCGACGATCACCTGCTCGCCGACGAAGGTGGGGGCATCCGCGCCTTCAACCGTGCCGAATTCATAGACGCCGATTTCGCCGGTATCGTAGTGCAGCATGGGGAAAACCAGTTCGCCAGCCTGGGCTGCGTCCACCGGGATGACGATATTCCAGTTGGCGCCGGGGTGCAGCAGGGCGGTGGCGATGACCGGGCCGGGCGCACCGTTGTTATTGGAATGGATAGCCAGCCAGCCGGGCGCATCGATAATGGCTTTTTCGATCACCAGTGCGCCATCGGTCAAGGCCTGATCGCTCATAGTGAGTGAAGGGGCAGCCTTGACGGGGAATGTCACGACCTGATCGCCGTTAACCACCGGGCCGTCCGCACCTTCGACTGTGCCAAATTCATAGACGCCGACTTCGCCGGTATCGACATGGGCCATCGGCCACAATACCGGGGTGACTTCCGCTGCATCGAGGGCGATGTCGAGATTGGTGCTAAGGCCAGCCGGGAGCGGGTCGGAGACGCCAGCGACGCCGCCGAAGCTGTCACCATCAGCCTTGTGGATGACGACAAAACCGGGTTCAGCCAGCAGCGCCGACAGGACGCGGATGCTGGGGGTCATATTGGCTTCCATGCCGTCGCCCCTGACGACGATCTGGTCATTGGTGCGTACATGCGGCACTGTCCAGATGGGGAAGGCCGCTACCTTGCCGCCGACGACTACCGGGCCGTCCGCGCCTTCGACGGTGCCGAACTCGTAAGTGCCAGCCGTGCCAGTATCCAGATGGAGCATGGGCCAGAGCACATCGGTCAGTTCGCCGCTGACCTGTACCACGACATCATTGTTGATGCCAGCCGTGACCGGGGCATAACCCAGCACCGGGCCAAAGCTGCCCGCATCGCCAGAATGAATGACGACGAAGCCATCGGCTGCGACAACTGCTGTTCTGATGGTGACTGTGCCTTCGGAGACGAACTGGTCAGTCGCGCTCAAGACCTGGGCGCTGAAGATAGGATTAACGATGTTTTCGCCAACGCGCACCGGGCCGTCCGCGCCTTCGACGGTGCCGAATTCGTAAGTGCCGACGGTGTTGTCATCGACATGGAGCATGGCGCTCATCTGCGGCTCGACCAGCGCCGGGTCGAGGTTGATGCGGACGTTATACGACCAGCCTGCGGCCAGGGGCGCGGAGACGCCAACCACGCCGCCATCGGAGGTGCGGTGAATGACAACGAAGCCGGGGCCAGCGCTGTAGACCGACTGAATATCAACAGCATTACTGAGGATCAGATTATCGGCCCCAACTGTGACCTGGGGTTCGGGCATGTCCTGCGCCAGGGCGGAAAGGGCAGCTACAGCCAGCAGCAGCAGCAGCAGGACGAGGCTAAAAAATTTAAACTTCATACAACCATCCTCCTTAAAAGAACCCTATGAAAGACACCGCATGGGTGCAACTAAAGCATACGCTCGTTGAAGTTCCATCGAATTCATGGGGTGCGATTACTCTCATCAAGCATTTATGTTTTTGGGAAATGCGGGTGAGGAATTTTGAAATGGCGGCGGTGAGTTGCAGGGTTGCATCCCCACCGCCTGGCTCGAAAGCATCCCCACCCCCTGGCCCCCTCCCCACTGCGTAGGGAGGGGGGAATCAAGACAGGGTTGTATTTTCTTCCTCTCTGGGCAGCGGCTGCGAGCGACTTAGGGAGCGTGGGGCCGGGGGAATCATGCAGTCCGCACCGCCTCACCAATCGCCTACTTGCGAAGCGGGGGTGAGGATGAGTAATCAGATTATAATATATAGAAGTTGGACAGTCGGCATCTGTATAGGGGAGGGTTTCAAACCCTCCCCTACCAAAACCACGCTCAACTGGGTAAGTCCTAACATACAATCGTCCCACGAATGTGCGCGCCGGTATTATAATCAGCAGACAGCAGCCGGTTTTCGGCTTGTGATAAGTGATGACGGTTAAGAGAAAACGGTTGACTCAACCAGCTTAAAAAGGGATTGATGATGAGCAATTTATTTGATTTAACGGGGCGGGTGGCGCTGGTGACGGGGGCGGGGCGCGGGATTGGCCGGGAGATCGCGCGGACGCTGGCGAATGCGGGGGCGAATGTGGCCGTCGGGGATATTGTCGAGGTGAACGGCGGCGAGGCGGTTCAGGAAATTATAGCGATGGGGCGGCAGAGCGCCTTTTATGAGATGGATGTTCGCAGTTCGGCCAGTGTGCAGGAAGCGGTGGATGCGGTCATACAGCACTTCGGCAAGATCGACATTCTGGTGAATAACGCGGGTATCGCCCAGCACATCCCGGCGGAGGACACCAGCGACGCGGAGTGGATGAACGTGATGGATGTGAACCTGAACGGGGTGTTCTGGTGCTGCCGGGCGGTTGGGCGGCACATGCTGGAACGGCGTTCGGGCGTGATCGTCAGCATCGCGTCGATGTCCGGCCATATCGCTAACCGACCGCAGCCGCAGACTCATTACAATGTGTCGAAAGCGGGCGTTATTATGCTGACGAAATCGCTGGCGGCGGAATGGGCAGACCGGGGCGTGCGCGTCAACTGCGTGTCGCCGGGGTATATCGGCACCGAGATGACCAAAATGGCGTTTGAAAATAAAGCGCTGGGCGATGTGTGGATGAACATGACCCCCACCGGACGGATGGGCGAACCGGCAGACATCGCGCACGCGGTCTGGTATCTGGCGTCGGATGCGTCGCGCTTCGCCACCGGGACTGATCTGGTGGTGGACGGCGGCTATACGGCGTGGTGAGGCCGCCGCAGGCTCAAGCCGCCACAGGCTCAAGCCATGCGGCTACCTGTTCCGGTGGGAAGTCGGCTCAAGCCGACTCAAACCCACCGGGAAAGGCTATGCCAGGAGGTCTGCTCGCCTTTTGAAAAGCGGTTTACAGGTCAGACTACAAGGCTATTCTACAGACAGCGAAATATAGTTTTCATGCTGTGTGAAGATATCTGGGTATTGCTTGAACCATTCTGACAGCTTTTTCCCGCCAAAGTGGCTTTCAAATCCTGAATCCAGTTTTCGTAGTATCTGCCCAATCTGACCTATGTGTGCCAGACCATCGGCGCGTTTTACCTGGAGACAGGCTGCTCGCAAAAGGGACACACGCTGCAAACTTTCTGGATCGATAACCCGACGAATCAGTTGTCCGTTTCTGTCGAGCTGACCACTCAGATCAGTGAGCCATTCTGACAGCTTCCTGCTGCCAAATCGCTCATTGAAATCTGGGTCTAGTTCGCGCAGTTTTTTGCCGAGCTGTCCACAATTTACCCAACCTTCTGGATCATGTGGAACTAAATCGAGTGCGCGAAAAACAAGAGCCTTAAATTCCTCTTGCAGTCGAGTTTGCTGAAGCTGGATAAGCAGCTCATCCAGTTCTTCGATGTAATAGAAAGTCTCACAGGATTTTTGTAAGTGAGGGGATGCTTGTTTTTTGTTGCCAATCCCGACTACTTTTCGACCCTTTTCTTTGATTCGCTCACACAATAATGCAAAGTCGCCATCACCGGAAGCGATGATAAAGATATCGGCATCGCCAGACCCCAGGATTTCACCTGCTTCGATCAATAGCTGCTTATCTGTGGTGTCTTTTCCACTACGTTTAACCTGTACGACCTTAACATCGAGCTTTTGCACTTTAGCGGCTGAAGCAGACAGCGGAGGTTGTTTCCAGTCACCATAGGCGCGGCGTATATGCACGTCACCGTAGTAATCTGCAAGTTTGAGGATTTGTTCTAAGCAGCTTAACTGGATGTTATCAGCGTCGATCAACAAGGCAACAGCGTGGGAAGTGGGAATACGAAGCATGAATGCTACCTCTAGCAAATGTTTGACAGTATAAGCGGATTAGAGGCCTATGCAGTCTGTGCCCGCCCAGCCTTTCGCTGAAGCGGGTGGATCAAGTGGCTGCTCCTGCTATGCCACTTAATCACGCACGTCTCATATCCAGTTATGTGTCAAGCTATTTTGAATAAAATAGCTCCTGGAGTTTGGCGGTATTTGCAAAAAGAAAGACCTTTGGAGAAGCTTGAGTTG
>CAYUTY010000108.1:0-16561 GCA_964447795.1 uncultured Anaerolineaceae bacterium | reverse complement strand
GGGTGCGCGGGGCGGGTGGGGGGCGGGCGGCGGTGGGGCGCGGTATTGGTGGCGAACAAACGCGACGGCACCGACTTCACCGACAAGGATGCCCGTCTGCTGCTGATCTTCGCCACACAGGTAGGCGCGATGATCGAAAACGCGCGCCTGTTCCGTGATGCGACGCGCAGCGCTCAGGAAGCAACGCGCCTGCGAAATATCGCCGAAATGGCCGGGTCGATTCTGACGACGGAAGACCCGTTCGCACCGATTCTCGCTCAGATTTCCGAACTAACCAACAGCCCGCTGATCTTCATCAATATTCTGGATGCACAGACCGGCAGCCTGACCGCTTACCCGCGCTATGCCTACGGCGCGGAACTGAGCGGGCCAATTTCTTATGACATTTACAGCGACCAGTTCCATCATAGTGTGGCAATGTCGCACAAACCGTTTGTGAGCAATGACATTCTGCATGACCAGCGGGTGCTGCAAAGTTACCTGGATGTAGCCCAACGCCTGGGCATCGAAAGTGCCGTCATTGTCCCCCTGTTCGTCGGGAATACCAGCCTGGGGGAATTAGGCATCGCCAACCGCACCGGTCAGCCTTATGGTCAAAGTGATGTGCAACTACTGATGGCGGTGGCTGCACAAATCGCGGCGACGATTGAGCGCCTGCGGCTGTATGAAGCTGCCGGACAAAACCTGAACCGCCGTATGCAGGAACTGGACGCGATTTCCAATATCAGCAACGAGCTGACACAGCGTCTTGACCTGGAGCCGGTGCTGGATACCATCCGGCTGGAGGCGGCCCGCGCCACCCGTGCCGATGGCAGCACCATCGTCCTGCTAAAACCAGCCCATCTGTGGAAAGTTGAAGATCGTCCCGAAATTCAGCAGCGGCTTGGTGACGAACGGCGCATTAAGGGGCTGACTCCCATTGAGGCAGAGGCGGTCGGGCGCGGCATCGTCGAGACGGTGCTGGTTTCCAATTACGACACCAGCAAGATGGAAGCCCGGCCGGAAAATGCACGCTCGGCTATCGCAGTTGCCTTTGTCTATGAAGGCGCGATAGTAGGCGTTATTCACCTGTATCACGAACGCCCAAATCATTTTGATGACCGAGCGGCGGCCTTTTTGCTAACCCTGTCAGCCAAAGCGTCACTGGGTTATGGCAACTTCACCCGCTACCGTGACCAGCTTGAACGGGGGACGCGCCTGCGCCGCCGTGTCGAACAGTTGAATCAAATTTTCGAACTGGGGCAGATGCTCCAGAGCAATGTTGACCCGGTGATGATGCTGGAAGCCATTTTATACAGCATCCAGCAGAGCGTGGGCTACGATACCGGCGTGGTACTACTGCAAGATGAAGATGCCGGGCTATTCCGGCGCGTGGCGCAGGTAGGAATGCCGCTGGATGTGTTCGAGCAGAGCCGGGATGCGGTCATTTCGACAGCAGAGCTGACGGCGCTGATGGACGAAAACTTCCGCACCAGTGAGTCCTATTTCTTCCCCGTCGAAAAAAGTAACCGCTGGCGGAATGGCAGCCTGACTGCCATCAGCACCGTTTTCGATGGACGGCGCACCATGCCAGAGGCTTATGACGACCGCGCCTGGCGCGATGGCGATATGCTGCTGGTGCCGCTGCTGGGGCCGGGGGGCAACCCATTAGGCATCATCAGCCTTGACCGCCCCCAGGACAACCAGCGCCCAGACCGCGCCAGCATCGAAATTCTGGAAATTTTCGCTCATCAGGCAGCCGCCACGATTGAGAATATCCGGCTGTATCTGGCGAGCCTGCAAAGTGCGGAGCAGGAAGCCCGCCTGAACGAAATGATGGAGTCGATTTCCAGCACGCTCGATATCGAAAAGATTGTCGAGGCTGTGGCGTATGGGGCGCTGCGGATGGTGCCGTTTACACAGATGACAGTGGCCTTGCAGGATGTGCAGGGTAAAGGCTTTGACCTGATCCGCGTCGAAATCCAGAATGATAGTTCGCTGGTGGTCTCACGCGATCAGCGGGCTTATCTCGATAACTCAGCATTGGGCCGCACCATCAGCAGTGGCGAAGATATGCTGTATTTTGCAGGAATGCCGGACGGCCCGGATTATGCCGATCTGCGCGAGTGGCAGGCGAATGGTGAACGCACATCGCTGATTATTCCGTTATTCGCCAGCGGCAAGTCGCTGGGGGCGATTCACCTGGGCAACAGCCTGGAACAGAGCTTCGGCTACAATGAACTGCGCCCACTGCTGAAACGTATGGCAACCCAGGCAGCCGTTGCCATCGAAAATGCCCGACTGTTCAACCAGGCGATGAACCTGCGAACCTTCAACGAGTCAGTCGTCGAGTCCATTCAGCAGGGTATTGTGGTGCTGGATAAAGAGGGGCGCATCCTCTCAATCAATGATTTCATGATGCAGCGCTATGGCTGGGACGAAAACACGGCGATGCACCAGTTTTTGTTTGATTATCGCCCGAACCTGGCACAATTCCTGGCTGAAGACCTGGAAGATGTGCTGGCAACTGGCAAACCCCATGATCGCATCGGCCAGACCACTTACAGCAGTGATGGGCAGATGCTCGTCCGCAATTTCTACACCTATCCCCTGAAAACGGGGGACAGTGTACGCGGCGCGGTCATCCTGTTTGAAGATGTGACTGACCGCCATATTCTGGAAAGAGATTTGGAAAAACGGGCTAATCAGCTTGCGGTGCTGACCGAAGTTTCCAGCCGCATCACCGCTACGCTCAACCGTGAGGATGTCATTAATCTGGCGCTGGACGAAATTGGCAATATTCTCCAGTTCGACAGCATGACGCTGTGGAGCCTGTACGGTGACATGCTCAATCTGGAGGGATCAAGCGGTTTCGGCGAAGACATGGTGATGGTGCCGGATAATATCGCCCATGTGCGTTATACCGATCATGAACGACTGCGGACACTGGTGGAAACGCGCCGCCCCCACTCCATCAGCCAGTTACAGGGATGGGATCCCCTGCCCGGTGAGGAAAATGTCAAAAGCTGGCTAGGCGTGCCACTGGTGAATCAGAGCGAAGTGGTAGGCGTGATTTCGCTGGCAAAAAATGAGGAACGCTTCTACGATGACCAATCGGAGCAGGCCGCTTTCGCGTTCGCTAATCAGGTTGCCATCGCGCTGGCTAATGCTGACCTGTATACCGAAGCCCAGTACCGTACTGAACGGTTAACTCTGCTGAACCGGGTGTCGGTGTCGCTGGCACAATCGCTCGACAGCGAGAACATCCTTGAAACGGCATTGAAAGAAATCGCCCAGAATATGAATATCACTGAAGGGCGAGCGATGGTTTTTGACCGCGACCTGAACCTAGGTCGTGTAATCGTCACTTACCCACGCGGGGACATGCCGCCGGAAGAGGTGGTCAACCTGCTGGAAAGCCCGACCTGCCGCGAAATCCGCCGCACCGCCGCGCCGATCATTTATGAAGACACCGGCAATCTCAAGCCAGACAGCCCGATTGCTGACGAATTACGTCCACGCAACATACGCGCTTATGTCATGATTCCGATGACCGTAGGCGGCCAGGTAATCGGCGCGTTTGAATTGCAGGTGCGGGAGATGCCACGCCGCTTCCGTAACGACCAGATTGAACTCGGTTTGATTATTGCCAACCAGGCAGCTATCGCCGTTCAGAACACCAACCTGCTGGAACAGACTCTCGTCCGAACCCGCGAGCTGGAAACGATGCTGGAAGCGGCTCAGGCTACCTCGCTCACACGCGATCTGAGTGAGGCGTTCCAGAGCGTGGTTGACCTGATCGTTCACGCGCTGGAGATGGATACCTGCGCCGTCATGATCTGGGACAACGTGGAAAATGCGCTTGAAGTGCAGGTGGATGTCAGCCGTTATGGCGACCCACAGTATTATATTATGCCGCAGGGAACCCAGATCAGTCTGCGCCAGCATCCGTTGAAATTTAAGGTGCTGGAAGACCGTGAAATTACCGTCATCCGCGTGAACAACCCGGAAGCTGACCCGGCGGAGCGAGAAGACCTGCTCGCACGAGGCGAGTCGCTACGCGTTCTCATTCCACTGGTCGTGCGCGATCAGTCCATCGGCCTGATTCAGGCAGGTGTCCATTCGCCGCATCGGGCCTTCGGCAATCAGGAAGTGCGGCTGGCGCAGGCTCTCGGCGCACAGTCGGCCATCGCGATTCAGAATGCCCGCCTCTCGACTGAAACAGCCGCGCTGGTGGAAGAAGGCTTCCTCATCAACAATCTCAGCCAGGCGATTTCGTCCACGCTGTCGATTGAGGACATGATTCTGATCGTGCGTGACCAGGTACCGCAGGTGACGGACGCGGAAGAAATGTATCTGGCGCTGTATGATGCTGAAACACAGCTTATCACTTTCCCGATGGCAGTGCGCGGCGGCGAACCCTTCGAGATTCCACCGCGTCAGCTTAATGTTGACGAAGTTTCGTTCATCATCAAGTTCCGCCGTTCCCTGTCCCTGGGCAGCGGCAACTTCAACTCCGACGACATGCGGAGCAACCTGAACATCGCCAATGGCGAAGGCGAGGCAAAAAGTTACCTCGGCGTGCCGGTGGCGGCAGGCGATCAGGTATTAGGCGTGCTGGCGGTGCGCGACACTAAACATGTCCGCGCTTTCGGCCTGAACGACGAACGACTGTTGACAACAGTCGGCACCCAGCTTGGCGCGGCCATCCAGAACGCCCGCCTGTTCAAACAGGTCAGCACTTTTGCCGAAGAACTCAATGAGCGCGTCAAGGAACGCACGCTTGAACTCTCGAAAGAGCGTGATCGGCTGGACACGCTTTACCGCATCACGTCCGAACTGGCGCGGACACTGGATATGGATCGTGTTTTGCGGCGAGCGCTGGAAATGGTGGCAAGCGCAATTGCCGCCGACGATGGCGTTATTTTGCTGCTCGACCCGCTCTCTGACCGCCTGACCACTCGTGCAGCGCTGCGCGGGGGCGAAAATGGCGTGATGCTGCCAGAACACCCGGCGACACGGCTGGCGACCTGGCTGCTGCAAAATGAGCGAATGGTGCTGGTGGACGACCTGCTGAATGAACCGTACTGGGACTCAAGTGCGCCCGGCGCGGGGGACTACCGGAGCGCATTGGCCGCCCTGCTGGAAACCGGCGACGATCCGCAGGGTGTTATGGTGCTGTTGAGCAAAACACCGGGCATCTTCAGCGAACCACAGGTCAAGCTGGTGAACGCGGCTGCTAATCAGGTCGCCTCGGCCATCAATAACGCTGACCTGTACCACCTCATTCGTGACCAGGCAGAACGCCTCGGTAAACTACTGCGCCAGGAACAGGAAGAAGCCGAGAAAAATCAGGCTATCGTGGAAGGTATCGCCGACGGCGTCATGCTGGCGGATGCGGAAGGTGTCATCATCCTCTTCAACACTGCCGCTGAACGCATTTTGCAGCTCCCGCGTGATAAAGTCATCGGCCAGACTTTATTCCGGCTGACCGGCCTGTTCGGCGGGTCGGCCTCGCGATGGGCGCAGTCCATTGAAGGCTGGACAATGAACCCGGAAGAACACCCGGCGGGCAGTTTCCTTGAAGAACGCTTGGTGCTGGAAGCACGGGTAGTCAGTGTTCACCTGTCTCCGGTACATATTGGTGACCGCTTCCTTGGCACGGTGTCGGTATTCCGCGACATTACCAAGGAAGTCGAAGTTGACCGCATCAAGAGTGAATTCGTGTCGAACGTATCGCACGAACTTCGCACGCCGATGACCAGTATCAAGGGTTATGCTGACCTGCTGTTGATGGGGGTGGCCGGAAAAGTCAGTGATCCACAGCATGGTTTCCTGGAGAAAATCAAGATCAATGCTGACCGTCTCAGCCGTCTGGTAGATGATCTGTTGAATATCTCCAAGATTGACGCGGGCGAACGGCTGAATGTGGAACTGGTTGACCTGACCGAACTCATCCCCCAGGTTATGGGGACGATTGAAGGCAAAATCGAACATTCCAAGAAACGGATTAATGTCGAGGTTGAAATTGAGCCAAAACTGCCGCCTATCCAGGGCGACCCGCATAAAATCACGCAGATTCTGACCAATATCATCGACAATGCCTTCAATTATACCTACGAAGACGGGAAGATTATCGTGCGGGCGACCCGTGAAGATGAAAACCGGGTGCTGGTTTCGATCAAAGACAGTGGCATCGGCATCCCGCCAGAATTCCAGTCACGCATCTGGCAGCGCTTTGAGCGCTACGACGATCACGCGCTGGTGATGGATGTGCCGGGTACAGGTCTGGGCTTATCAATTGTGAAAGAACTGGTTCAGATGCATAATGGAGAAGTGTGGTTTGAGTCAGAATCGGGCGAAGGCACGACCTTCTATGTGTCGATGCCGATTGAACAGCCAGCCTGACCGGAACACGCATGAAGGGCGCGGAGAGCGCCCTCAACAGCCCCAGCAACAAAGGACGGAATAGATAAGGTCATGGCACACATTCTTGTTGCGGAAGATGAGCGTGACATCCGCGAACTCATCAATTTTACACTGGTTTTTGCCGGGCATCAGGTGACACAGGCGGCTAATGGCGCGGAAGCGCGGGAGCTGGCGCCGAAAGTGAAACCTGACCTGATTATGATGGACGTGCGAATGCCGAAAATGACGGGCTACGAAGCGTGCCGCCAGATGAAACTCATCCCGGAGATTAAGGATGTACCGGTGATATTTCTTTCTGCCAAAGGGCAGGATGAAGAGGTACAGACCGGGATTGAAGCGGGGGCAGTCGCCTATATTCTCAAGCCATTTGCGCCGGAAGACCTGACCCGGCAAATCGCGGATATACTCAAACAGAACGGCCTGGCATAAATTTATGAGCGCCATAACACTCGGCGGTGATCTCGTCCATTACGAAGTGCTGGGGCGCGGGCGTCCGGTCATCCTGCTGCATGGGTGGCTGGGTTCGTGGCGCTACTGGGTGCCGACGATGCAGCAGCTCCAGCTTAAATATCGCGTTTATGCGCTGGATTTTTACGGATTCGGCGACTCCGGCAAAAATCCTTATAAATATCCCCTCGATCATCAGGTGCAGCTTGTCTCGGATTTTCTCGACCAGATGGCAATCCCTAAAGCCGCGTTCATCGGACATGGACTAGGAGCGCTGGTCGTTGCTGAATTTTCCCGCCTGTACCCGGACAAAGCGCCGCGCATTCTGCTGGTCAGCGCGCCGCTGTTTGATCCCGGCGGGCTGGAAAGCCGTGTTCCGGCAGGTCGTCCGGTAGCCCTGACGAGCAACCGCCCGGTGGCTGAGGTGGACGCCACTATCATGAATTCCAGCTCGGCCATGCGTGCTGCCATGCTGGAAATGCAAAAGGCGCGGACAACCGACGCAGCAGCAAATTTCGCGGCAGCGCTCGACGAAACCGACCCGCGCGCGCCCAAACATAATCCCTTCAAGGAGCGGGACAGCCTCGCTAACCTCAGCCCGGAAGCAATCCTGAATAAGTGCTTCAAACGCACGGAAACGGTCTACGAAAAACTTTCCCTTGACCTGGCAAAGACGGATATTGCCGCTATTCGCGGCAGCGTCAGCGGTTTCGACTCCGGGCGAGTGCTGGATACGGTGCGCCTGCTGCCAATGCCTAAGCTGATTGTGCATGGCACAGACGACCCGCTGATCGCGTCACCGAACGAAAATGTGCTGACTTATCTCTCCGGCGAGAAAGAAGAACTGGTGCTGCCCATCCTTGTGCCAGGCATTCGCCATTTCCCAATGCTGGAATATGAACGTTTCGGACGGCTCATCAACGATTTTCTGGAAGTACCGGACATCAGCAAACTGGAAGTTAAAGAGCGTTGGAAGCGCCGAACCCGCTAAAGACGCTCATCTTCGCCAATGGCGACGCGGGCGATGGCCCGGCAGTACGAATCGCTCTGGCACAGGCGAGTGATGCCTGGTGTATCGCGGCCGATGGCGGGGCGCGGCAGGCTCACTATTTTGGCTTCCCGCCGCATACCGTCATCGGCGATATGGATTCGCTGGATGCGGATGAAATCGAGGCGCTGACGGCGGCTGGCGCGTCAATTCAGCGCTACCCCCCGGAAAAAGACGAAACCGATCTCGAACTGGCGCTGCGGCTGGCGGCGGAGAGCGGCGCTCGCTGGATTCGTATTATTGGCGCAATCGGTGACAGGCTCGACCAGACGCTCGGCAATATCTATCTGCTGGCGCTGCCCGATCTGCGCGGACTGAATGTGCGAATCGCTGCCGGGAAACAGCAGGCATGGCTGCTCTACCCCGGCGAGACAACAATAGAGGGCGCTGAAGGCGATACCCTGTCCTTGATCCCGGTCAATGGCGCGGCCAAAAGCGTCCGTACACAAGGGCTATATTACCCTCTGCGCGGGGAAACGCTGGCTTTCGGCCCAGCGCGTGGCATCAGCAATATGCTGACAGCAGCGCGGGCCAGTGTGTCGCTGGCGAGCGGGGTGCTGCTGGCGATTCACACCATTGGAAAGGCCTAATAATATTATTCCAATGCACTGAGTGCCGGCGGGGTAATCACACGAAAAAACGGAACAAAGAGCATAAGAGTCAAAAACGCGCAGCAGGCAAAAACCGCTGTAATGCTGGTCGCTTCGGCAACCACGCCTGCCAACGCGGCACCCAGCGGTAACGCTCCATAGCCAAACAATCGAAAGACGCCCCCCGTTCGTCCCTGCATCTCATCAGGAACGAGTTTCTGGCGGATAGACGACACAACAATGCTCCACATCGCACCGCCAAAGCCGCCAATCACTGCCGCCGCGCCAATGAACAGGGCATTGGATGTGAGCGCAGGCAGCAGCATCATGATAAAGGTGCCAAGAATATCCGCGCCAATCGCCCAGCGGCGGCCAAAACGATTCACCAGCGGCACTGCCAGCAGTGTGCCAGCAAAACCGCCAATGCCGATGCTGGTCAGCATCACGCCGTAGCCAAATTCGGTGAGGCCACCCGGCCCCGGCGCAACCACATAGAGCGCTATAATCGACGCCCAGGCACTCCAGCCGATGTTCATCACCGCCACAATGATGACCAGTGTCCGCAGCAGCGCGTGATTCCAGACGAACCGCAAGCCTGTCAGCATGTCGCTGTAAATGTGCCGCTGGCTGGTGACAGCAGGGCGAAAAGTGCCAGCCATAAACAACAGCGCCAGCGCCGCCCCCAGATAAAGCACTGAACTGGTGCTAAAGGCTAGCGCCAGGCTGACAACCGCCAGCGCCCCACCGAGCGGCGGGCCAACAAATTCGTTTGTCACTGTCATCGCGCCGACCACGCGAGCATTAGCGCGATCCAAATCCTGTTTATCGACCACTGATGGCAAGATAGAAGAAGAGGCTGTGTCAGCCAGTGTTTCGGCAATCCCTAATGCTAAGGCGACCATATACAACAGCGGCAGCGACAGTCGATCCAGCATCGCAAAAAGTACAAGCGCCGACAGGACAATCACGCGAATAATGTTGGCGCTGACCATCATGCGCCGCCGGTCAAACCGGTCAGCGAGAACACCGGCATAAAGCGCGAACAACAGCCAGGGCAAGCGGATAACAAAGGCAACGCCAGCAACAACCGCCGGAGAATCGGTGTAGCGGATAGCGAGCAGCGGCAGCGCCAGCTTAAATATGCCATCGGCCAGATTGGCGGCGGCGATAGCAAACCACAATATCCAGAAATTACTGATTCTGCTGATAGAAAGGAGTAAGTTGACCGATTTTTGCTGACTCTGGTTCACTGCATAATCTCCATAGGTGCTGACGACCATTGCGGTAAGCGTCTAAATTGGCTATGATACTTACTATAACGCAGCTAATGTAAGGAGTCAATTTTATTTGAACACTTACAGTTTAAATCGATCTCAACTGGCTGAAGACCTGATAAACACCTATGACCTTTATCTGAGTGAACCGGAACACCTGCGACAGCCCGACGATCTGAAGCGATTTCTGGCGGCACGGGGCTTGAAGATAACGACTGCCAATGCAACTGATCTGGAAAGTGTGCGTGAACTGCGCACCCGGTTACGCGATATCTGGACAGCTCCCACGCTGAATGAAGCGCTCGGCCTGCTCAATCCACTTTTGGGAGAAGTGACCGTCAGCATTCAGGCTGTTCTGGGTGCTGAAGACACTATACAGATGGCACTGCAAACACCGGTTGATGCCGAGCTGCTGCCTACCATAGCGATGAACGCCGCGTTGGGGATTGTCGAGGTCTTACAGGCACATGGTTTGGAGCGGATGCGGGCCTGCGCGGCGGAACCCTGCCGTGATGTCTTCGTTGATACATCGCGCAATCGTTCACGGCGCTTTTGCAGTGAGCGCTGCGCCAACCGTTACAACACAGCCGCTTTTCGGGAACGCCAGCGTGATGAAGATTGACGCAGCAAAGCGTAAATTTTCTTGATTGGTCTGAAATCTGATAGAAATATCCGCCCAAAAGATTTAGAATAAGCTGGTTATATGCCGCCATGAGGGGATATGCCATGTTCGGCAACCAGATTACCGTCATTAAAAATAATCACATGGGTCAATCCGTCTGGAAATATGACGGCCATGTCATTGAACGTGGCGACACGTATGTTTGTCTGCGCGCTTATTTTGACCGGGCAGATGTCAACCTCGGCTTTGTCACCTTCCGTCAGGGCGACCTGTTCATCGAGTGGTTTTTCAGCGACCGCTGGTACAACATCTTCCAGGTGCATGATGGCGACAGCCAGCGCATCAAAGGCTGGTATTGCAACATCACCCGCCCAGCACGTATCGCTGAGGATCATGTGGAAGCCGATGACCTGGAACTGGATGTATTCATTGCACCTAACGGCACCATGGTGCTGATGGACGAAAAAGAATTCAGCGATCTTGACTTGCCGACGGAGGAACGCATGGCGGCACTCCGCGCCATTCAGACCATCCGCCGCGACGTACAGGAGCGCGAGGCACCCTTCCACGCGATTTCGTAGGTCAGTCTTTATCCGGATGAATGAGCAGCACCGGCACTTCCGCCGCTTCCATCACCTTATGGGTGACGCTGCCAAAGAGAAAACGGCGAATGCCGCCGCGTCCGTGCGTACTCATCACGACCAGGTCAATGCCTTCGTCGCGGATATAATCGCAAATCAGGCTGGCAACGCCCATGCCCTCAATAACCTGACAGCGCACCTCAATATCTTCACCGCGCAGCTCAGAGCGTACGCCGATAAGATACTGTTTCATCGCCTCGCGCATTTGCTGAATCTGCCCCTCCTGCCCGGCCAGCGCAATCTGATCGGTATATTCTGAGGCTGGAGGCCGGAAAACATGCAGCAGGATAAGTTCCGCCCCATTCGCACGGGCAAGGTCAACTGCATGTGGCACAGCCCGCGCCCCCCAACCGGAACCATCAAGCGGCACGAGAATTTTTTTGTAACGCCCGTTGCTGGACATGTCGTCTTTTCCTCTTTCAAGAAGCTGGTTTTATTGCCTCATTGTACCGTACCCCATAACATCGGCCAACGCTCATACAATTCTTGATTGACGGCTCCTGCAAAACTGATATAATCTGAATGAAAATCTCATAAAATCTACACAATCCGAGTAAAAATGAGCGAAGCACAAGAGCAAAATCTCACTGTTGGGCGCAATGTAAAAATTGGCCTGTTCCACCTCGGCTCAGGGATGGCGGATGTTGTTACGACAGGTGTCTGGAATCGCATCATGATTAGCGACCTGGGTTTCAGCGCTACGCCAGTGGGACTGCTCGTCAGCCTGCGTTACTTTCTGGCACCCTTGGGTGTATGGGCCGGGCGGCAGTCCGACCAGCGCGTGATTGGCGGCTACCGGCGATTGTTCTGGATTTGGCTGGGGCGGCTGATGATGGCGGCCAGCATGATGGCCGTCGGCATCACTACCGCCGGATTAGTCAGGGGAAATCCAGCCTCCCTGGGAACATGGGCAGTGCTGGCATTAGCGTTAGCGCTCTTTAGTCTGGGCAATTCGATTTCCGGCAGCACCTTTTTAGCGCTGATTTATGACCGGGCTGCGCCGAGCCAGCGAGGGCGAGCAGTGGGTATCGTCTGGACAATGCTGCTGATTGGCTTCAGCCTGGGCGGGTTTTTATTCGCTGTTATGCTGCCCGCTCATAAAGAAGGCCAGCCTGATGGTTTGAGCTTCACGCCGGAAGCTGTCCAGAATGTGTTCATTATTGGCGCACTCATTATGGCGGCACTATGGTTTTTCTCCCTACTGGGGGAAGAAAAACGCAGCAGCGGCGCAATCGCTTCGGCTGAGGGTGAACACACAACCTCACTGCGGGATGATCTGCGGCTGGCATGGAATAACCGGCAGACTCGCTTTTTCTTCTGGTATCTCTCGCTCTCGATGATTTTCGCTTTTGCCCAGGATTTGCTGTTAGAACCGTTTGCAGGCGAAGTTTTCGGGATGGATGCGGCGCACACAACCCGTTTCACCGCCTACTGGGGCAGCATGGCGATTCTGGCGTCAATTGCAGTGCTGTTCATAGGCCGCCGTTTTCCCCGTATTACCAATACACGCCTGTCGTGGGTGGGTGTAGGTGTGCTGATCGTGGCGTTTGTGCTGTTCAGCATCTCGGCTCTGGGGCTGGTACGCCCACTGGTGACGTGGGGACTGATTGCGCTGGGCATCGGCCTGGGTATCTGGAACATCGGCACAACGGGCATGATGATGGAGATGAGTCCATTCGGGCGCGCCGGAACATTCCTCGGATTCTGGACAATGGTCGTAACCATTTCGCGCGGTCTCGGCGTCTCTGGCAGCGGCATCGTCCGTGATGTGCTGTTAGGACTAAGCGGCAATCCTGCGCTATCGTATGGGCTGGTCTTTGTGCTGTGTGTTTTCGGCCTGGGCGTTTCCCTGTGGGCGCTGCGGCGCGTGAATGTACAGGCATTCCAGGCGGAACAGAATGTGCAGGTCAAGCCGGATACTGCCAGTGTTCTGGCCGGGGCAATGGACTAATAGTTGTCGCTCGACAATGCAATATTTTTCTCAGCACAGGTCGAGGTTTGCCCCATCTCGGCCTGTTCGATTCTGCGGCAGATGGTGTGATACAATCGCATTTTTCCACGCCGGAGATGAAGCATCGTGCAACGAACCATTAAGCGAAGCCAGAGCGCCAGCCGATTGAAGTGCCATTTATGACCCGCTCTGCTGCGCTCTCTAACCGACAAATCGCGCGGGCCGCCGGTGTCGTGCTGATTGGATTCCTCGCCAGCGGCGTGCTGGGTGATTTGAGTGATGCTGTTATTTCGGCGACCTTCGGCACCAGCGGCGCGTCGGACGCTTTCCGCGCGGCGCAGCGCATCCCGGAGCTGATTTTTGTGCTGGTGGCAGGCGGCGCACTGGGTTCGTCATTCATCCCGGTTTTCAGCCGCTACCTGCGGGCGGACAATCAAAACGGAGCGTGGCGGCTGGCGAGCGCGGTCATCATGCTGTCATCGCTGGCGGCGGGAGTGCTGTCGCTGGTCGTCGTCCTGGCGGCTCAGCCGATTGTCAGCACTTTACTCGCGCCGGGAAAAGCACCAGAGATGCAGATGCTCACCGTCAGCCTGATGCGTATCATGATGCTGACGCCCTTCATTTTCAGCATCAGCGGTTTGCTGATGGGTATTCTGCAAACCCATGACCGCTTTATGCTGCCGTCCCTGGCGGTAGCGATGAACCCCATCGGCCAGATCATCGGCGCAGTGGTTTTCGCACATTTGATCCCGGCACAAGCTGGCAGCCCGGCACAGGTCGGTACTGCTAATGTATATGGGCTGGCGTGGGGGGCAGTGCTGGCGGCAGTTTTGCATCTGGTGGTACAGCTACCGGGATTATTCAATATCATGCGCGGCGCGGGAGACAGCGCCCTGCTCCGTCCATTACTGGACTGGCGCGTGCCCGGCGTGCGCGAAGTGCTGCTGCTGATGGGGCCGCGCGTGCTGGGGTTAGGCGTGGCACAGTTGAATTTTCTGGTCAATGCGAACCTGGCTTCGCCGATGCTTGACGGCAGCTATACGGCGCTGGTGAGCGCCTGGACATTGATGTTTTTCGCGCTCGGCATCATCGGGCAGAGCATCGGCACAGCGGTTTTCCCGACGCTGGCCGCGCTGGCAGCAGATGGCGATATGACCGGCTACAAAGACCGGCTGGCGGGTGCGCTGCGGAGCGCGTTATTTCTGGCACTTCCGGCAACAATCGGGCTGATCTTACTGGGGCGGCCCATCGTGACGCTGCTGTTCGAGCGTGGGGCGTGGACGGCGGAAAGCAGCGCGGCGACGGCGTGGGCGCTGGCATTTTTCGCGCTCGGCATCGCGGGACACGCCGGACTGGAAGTGCTGTCGCGGGCCTTTTATGCCCTGGCAGACACGCGCACGCCGGTATTCGTCGGCGTGGTGTCGCTGGCTGCGAACATTATACTGAGCATCATCTTCAGCCGCCTGATTGGCGATCCCGGCAGTCTGGAACGCGGGCCATTCGCCGGGCTGGCGCTGGCGAACTCGGTCACAACGCTGCTGGAAGCACTGGCGCTGTGGTGGCTGCTGCGGCGGCGCATCGGCAGCATCAACGACGCCCGCGTTTTCGACGGCCTGTGGCGAACGCTGGCGGCTTCAGTGGTGATGGGCGGGGCGCTGCTGCTTATGCTCTGGATAAGCGGCGGAAGGCCGCTGACCCTGCTGGCATTGATCGGGATTCCGCTGGGCGGCGTTGTTTTCCTGGGTGCGAGTTTGCTGCTGCGGCTGGACGAACCGCGCGCGGTGGCGGGGGCGCTGCTGCGGCGGGTGAGGCGATAGCCAGTTCCAAGTTCCGAGTAATGAGGAATGAGGGATGAGTGAAAGGCAAGAACAGGGGAAAGCATTGCAGCAGTGGCGATGATGGCGCTTATGGCAGAGGGGTCTGCCGCCGCCATGTTTGCCATGGGGCAAGGGAAGAGTTGAACAGATATGAGGGAAGAAAAAGGCGGGGCAGCCTGACATGATTGCCATACAAGGCATACAGAGTACAACGTGAAAGATGGACGGACTGTGACATTTGCCGCCGCCATTGAAAGGTTCTTTCGGCAGTTCTGAGAGAATGATTTGCCACCACCACGGCAGAAAAAGATTTTTTGGTGGATACAGGGGAGCGATCTGCGCGAGGAGGGCGGAAAGAAGACCACTTTTAACGCAAAGGCACAAAGAGGCAAAGACGCAAAGAAAATGTCAAAGCATAACGCAGTCCCACAGGGAGGCTTCGCACAGTTTCAGAGGTTCAGCGAAACAGAGTGATTTCATCATCATATTTATGAGTTTAGCAGGGAAATAGGGCGAGGGGTGAAACATTTGTCATGACATTTGTTTCGATTTTGAGGGGAAAGTAAGGATTTGGAGCTTAATCTATCCCCACCCCCCAGCCCCCTCCCCGCTACGCAGAGAGGGGTGATAGCTCACCTTCACCCCTCCCCCCAGCCCCCTCCCCATTGCGATGGAGAGGGGGAGTGAAAGCCAACACTTTGTGGGGAGTATAAAGTTACTGGGTAGACATGTCGGTGAATGATCACGCAGTGTGGGCGGCCAGCGTGTCAATGAATGAGATATTCCTGCTTCGATTTTGAGGGGAAAGTAAGGATGGGAGGCCTGGATGAGCGTTTATCAGTTTCAGATTGGCTCTTTTAAGTGTATCAGCTTCAGCGGCGGCGGACGCATTATCGACATTCGCAGCACCTTCATGGATGTGCCAGCGGATGAGATGGACGCGGCGGTTGAAGCAGGCGGCATTGCACCGGATGCTTACCCCTTTGGCCTCAATATCCTGTATGTGGACAGCGGGCGGGAGCGGGTGCTGATCGACACCGGGGTTCCGCCGGGGGTCATCCCTGAGGCAAATCATGTGGGGGAACTATTGCAAGCGGAGGGAATTGAGCCGAAAAGCATCAGCCATATCATCATCACACACGGCCACTGGGATCATATTGGCGGCATCGCCGACATGGAGAACAACCTGCTCTACCCCAATGCCCGTTATGCCATGTGGAAAAGCGAATGGGAGAACTGGACGCTGCCGGAAAAGCTGGCCGAAAAAGATGAGCATAACGCGGGATACGCCCGGCGTATTCTGCCGCTGATCGCTGACCGGGTTGATCTGATTGACAGGGAAGCTGAAATTTTGCCGGGATTTTCTGCGATTCGCGCACCGGGCCACACGGCAGGACAGATTGCTGTTCGGGTACAATCTGGTGAGGCGAAGGTGCTGTATGCCGCTGACGCGCTGCACCAGCCAGTGCAGGTGGCCTATCCAACATGGAGATTAGGCATCGACGCCGATCATACGACTTCCCGCGCCACCCGCCACGCCATCCTGCAACGGGCAGCGGATGAAAATATGCTGCTGATGGCGACCCATTTTCCGCATCCGGGGGTTGGCCGGGTGATACAGATGGATACGGGTTTTGGGTGGCTGCCTGTCAACCAAGTCGAATTAAAATGAACATGCCTGATATATGAGCGGGCGGAGACACAGCTCCGCCCCGTCACGACCGGACAGTTTTGACAAAGGAAGAATAAAGAGCGAGGCACAG
>CAYUTY010000107.1:0-16874 GCA_964447795.1 uncultured Anaerolineaceae bacterium | reverse complement strand
TGGCATTTGCTCCCCCTCTCCATCGCAATGGGGAGGGGGCTGGGGGGAGGGGTGAGAATGAGCTATCACCCCACTGTCATCTCCCTTAGCCAACGAATGCAGAGGGGTTTGGGGGATAAGAGGCTTACGGATAGCGACTTACTGCTGCGGAACCAGCAGCATGATTTCCATCACGCTGTCAGTCACGCGGATGGTCTGCAAATTCTGTTCGTCGCCTAACCGCGCCTTCAGAATGCTGTCCAGCGATTCGATCATCAGCGTGAAAAATTCACCCGTCGCCGTAGCAATGTACTCCGGCGGCGGCTCCGGCGCATTAACCGTGATTTCGCTGATGGTGATCGTCGCAAAATCCCCCGTTAGCAGTACCGATACCAGCACCTCCCCGGTCATGAAAGCCTGCCCGCCCAGCGCTGTGAGCTGCACCCGGATACCATCCGGCACGAAGTTGATGATCGCGCTTTGAATCGCCGGAATGTCCCGGATTCGCAGGTTCACCTCTTCCTGAAACTGCGCCTCGGTGATGATGACATCAGCGGCCAACTGCGGCGTCCCGGTAGGCGCGGAAACGCCGGGAACGGCTGTCAGCGTGGAAAGGCGCGGCGCTTCCTGTACGGCGCGGGTGGCTGAACCTATCGCCCGCACCGTCGGTTCGATGGTTTCCGTCGGCGTGTTGGTAAAGCGCGGCGTGCTGGTCGGCGGCAGCGTCGCTGTGGGTGATGGCGTCCGCGTGATGGTGGGCGTAGCCGTCGGCGGCGCGGGCGTATCCGTCGGAGCATCCGTCGGTGTTTCGCTGGACAGCACCGCCAGCGTCGGCAGTTCCGGCGGGGTTGACGGTTGGCAGGCGGCAAGCACAAGCATCGTCATCAGTAATGCATAACGAGTAATGCGGATCAACCTTTGAGAATGGCGGTTAACAGCCAGAAATTTCATGCGTCGTTCCTTCACAACGAAGACAGGGACATGGATTACACCGTTCTACCGTAGCACAGGTTACGGGCGCGGCCATAGGCCGATTGTAGCGGCAGGTGGTATAAATGGGCGACTCGCTTGCTGTTTAAGGGGGACTTTTTCATGGCTGATTTGCGCGTTAACCTGGATGCGACGCTTGATTTTCTGGTAGGCCTGCTGAACACGCCCAGCCCTACCGGTTATACCGTCGAGGCGATTGATTACACCGAACAGGCTTTTGCCGCGCTGGATTTCCCCGGCCTGACGCTGCACCAGACGCCGAAAGGGGCGCTGGCGATCCATGTGCCGGGCGAGGCCAGCGATGCCCCGCGCGGCCTGACCGCCCATGTCGATACCCTCGGCCTGATGGTGAAGGAAGTCAAAGGCAGCGGGCGACTGCGAACGACTCAGCTTGGCGGTTTCGCTTACAACGCCGTTGAATTCGAAGGCGTCACGGTGCGGACGTTTGATGACCAGCGCTACCGCGGAACCGTCGTGCTGGAAAACCCCAGCACCCACGTCAACCGCAATATGGCGACAGCCGAACGCACCGCTCAGAATATGGAAATCCGCTTGGACGCCCGCACCAGCAGCGCCGCCGAGACGCGCGACCTGGGCATCGAAGTGGGCGATTTCATCTTCCTTGACCCGCGTGTGGAAGTGACTGATACCGGCTTCATCCGCTCGCGCCACCTGGACGACAAAGCCTGCGTAGCCAACATCTATGGGGCGCTGCTGGCCCTGCGCGACGCGGGTCTGAAACCGGCCCAGGATAGCCATATTCTGATCGCCAATTACGAGGAAGTCGGGCATGGTGGCGCAGCCGGTCTGCCGGATAACCTGGCCGAACTGCTGACCGTCGATATGGGCGCGCTGGGCGACGGGCAGAACGGCGACGAGTTCAGCGTGAGCATCTGCATCAAGGACAGCGGCGGGCCATATCACTTCGGCATGACCGGAAAGCTGCGGCGGCTGGCGGAGCAGTTCGCTATCCCCTACCGGACGGATATTTATCCCTTCTACGGCTCGGACGGCGAGGCTTACTGGCGGGCGGGTGGCGATGCACCAACGGCGCTGATTGGGCCAGGCATCGACGCCTCCCACGGCTACGAGCGCACCCACAGGGACAGCATCGACTACACCACACAGCTCATCGCGCGCTATCTGGTGAGTTAAAAGACCAAAGCGGAAGATAGAAAATGATGAACGGTTATAGCGCTGGATGAATCATTCATCTTTCAATTTTGAGGGAGGCAGCAGGCAGCGGACAGCCTTACTGCACCAGAACGGATGTGCTTTTGTGCTATAATCAACCCATAAGGCATATTCAGTTTCATGACTGTCAGCGGCAGGAGGCAGAAGGTTGGACTTAACCTGTGAGGAAAGAGCATCCGACTCGCCTTTTGTTGAAACCATCTGGCGCAGCCACAGCGAAGAAGGCGGCGCTTTCACCTCGATTGCTCACAGCCGCTGGGGCATGGTGGTGACACGGATGAAGGGCCAAACCATCCTGACCGTGCGCGGGCCAGAGACATGGGCAACACCCGCCTATTCCCCGCCTGATGCTGAATTTTTTGGCATTCAGTTCAAACCCGGCACGCTGATGCCGCATTTCCCGGCCAAAAGCCTGATGAATCGACAGGATGTAAACCTGCCACAAGCGAGCGGGCAATCCTTCTGGCTGAATGGCTCAGCCTGGCAGTTTCCTGATTTTGACAATGCGGAGACGTTCGTGGATTGGCTGGCGCGGGATGGGCTGCTGCTGCATGATCCGCTGGTGGCCGCTGTATTACAGGGCAAACCAGTCGAAACATCGTTACGGACTGTGCAGCGCCGCTTTTTGCAGGCAACCGGCCTGACCTATGGCAGCCTTCAGCAAATCCAGCGGGCGCGCTATGCAACGACCCTCTTAAAAGCGGGCGTTTCCATCCTCGATACGGTTGATCTGGCAGGCTATGCTGACCAGCCGCACCTGACGCGCTCGCTGAAACATCTGATCGGCCAGACACCTGCTCAACTCAGCAGTAAAAACCGGACTGAGCGCTTATCCTTTCTCTATCAGACGCAGCCTCTGATTGAAGTTGAGGCCGAAGTCAACAGCTTACGGACGGCCTGATTTTCCCTCGCAGATGTCGTTTTTGTTCAAGACGTTCCCTCTCCAGTATGCGATGATAGCTGCATAGCAGTATTCAGCTCAGCCAATGGACGCAGCAGCGGAGGATGGAAGATGGGAACAGTCGTTTCAAAAGATGGCACTCAGATCGCATTTGAAAAATCAGGCACAGGCGCGCCGGTCATTCTGGTGGATGGGGCTTTCTGTTACCGGCAGTTCGGGCCGATGCCGGGTCTAACGGCACTGCTGTCAGCCCATTTCACCGTGTTGATGTATGACCGCCGGGGACGTGGCGAAAGTGGCGATACAGCGCCTTACGCCCCGGAGCGTGAGATCGAGGACATCGCAGCCCTGATTGAGGAAGCAGGCGGCTCAGCCTTTGTCTACGGAACGTCTTCCGGCGCGATACTGGCGCTGAAAGCAGCAGGCCAGCTTCCCGGCATCCGCAAACTGGCGATGTACGAACCCCCATTCAACGACGATGCCCTGGAGCGGGCAGCAGATTACACCAGGCGGCTGACGGGGCTGCTGGCGGCGGGGCAGCGGGGAGAAGCGGTTGAGGCATTTATGACCTATGTGGGAACACCGCAGGAAGCATTTGCCGGGATGCGCCAGTCACCGATGTGGCCGCTGCTGGAAGGCAGTGCGCCGACGCTGGCTTACGACAATACCCTGCTGGATGGCGGCGCTGTGCCGGTGGAACTGGCAGCCCGCATCAGCATCCCCACACTCATCATGACAGGTGGGGCAACCCTGCCCTTCATGCCTGTCACCGCTGACAGGCTTCAGGAAGCTGTCCCCAACGCCCAGCGCCGCATCCTTGAAGGGCAGACTCACGATGCAGCCGCTGAGGCTGTCGCGCCAGTGCTGATCGAATTTTTCAACAGCTAAACAGTTATCAGGAGCAGCAGGTGATGAATCAGGCAGTTACCGACTACATTGACAATCTCAAGCAGGGATGGCAGGTTGAGGTTTGCCAGCACATTCGTCAGATCATGCGGCAGGCGATTCCCGACGTGGAAGAACGGTTGCAATATGGCAAGCCGCATTTTCTGAAGCACAAGAAGTACGCTGGCGTCCTCGGCCCGGCGAAAGGCTGGGTCAGCTTCACCATTTTCAACGCGCAGGAACTAATGCCGCCGGAAGGACTTTTCGAGTCATCGGACACCGGCGACCGCAAAACGATTAAAATCAAGGAAGGACAAACGGTGGATTACGAACTGCTGACCAGTCTAATACAGCAGGCGGCAAAATCCTTGTAAAGCCCATTGAGGCGAACAGAAAGGAAATTGGATGAATACCAGTTTTAAGACCACCTTGAAGAGCGAGGGGAACAATACCGGGCTGGAAGTTCCGCCTGAAAATATCGCTGAACTGGGTTCGTCGAAAAGGCCGCCGGTGATCGTGACGGTTTCAGGGTATACCTATCGCAGCACCGTAGCGGTGATGGGCGGCAGGTTTATGATCCCTTTCAGCGCGGCGCACCGGGAAGCATCGGGCATCAAGGCGGGCGACGCGGTAGCCGTCACCCTGGAACTGGATGAAGCGCCGCGCACAGTTGATGTTCCGGCTGATCTGGCGGCAGCGCTGGCGGAAAAAGCAGGTGCGCGGAAAGCATTCGACGCACTGGCATTTTCCAAACGCAAGGAATTTGTGCGCCAGGTAGAAGATGCCAGGACACAGGAAACGCGCGAACGGCGGATTGCCGGAAGCGTCGCCAGGCTCAGCGACTGACAAACCTCACAACTAAACCAGACTGCCGGGATAGAGGTCGTTAACATCCCATTTCACAGCCGCATCAATCAACGGACACCTGCTTAGTTACTGCACCTCAGCAGGTGTCGTTTTTATTCAAGACGCCAGCCCCCTGTCACGCTATGATACAAATGTTCGCTTCAGGAGCAGAAGGAGAGTAAAATGCGAAAAGTGGTGGGTGTGCTGTTCATCACACTGGACGGAGTGACGGAGTCGCCCGAAAAGTGGCAGTTTGACAGCTTCGACGATGATATGATGGCGCACATGGAAGCGCGGATAGCCGCAACTGATACGGTGCTGCTGGGGCGCACCATTTATGAGGAGTGGGAACCGTACTGGCCGACTTCTGATTATGAACCGTTCGCAAGCCACATTAACACTGTACCAAAGGTCGTTGTCTCATCAACGCTGAAAGCGGTTAAATGGGGTGAATGGGGTAATGTAGCGCTGCTGGAAGGCGATCTGGCCGAAGGAATCAGGCGGTTGAAGCAGCAGCCCGGTAAAAATATCAGCGTGGAGGGCAGCACAACCCTGATTCGATCCCTGCTGGAACGCGATCTGCTGGATGAGCTGGCGCTGACGATTCACCCGGTGGTGGCGGGCAGCGGCAAACGGCTTTTCGAGGATGGCAGGGCACTCCAGCGGATGAAACTGGTCAGGAGCAAGATCAGCCGGACGGGTGTTCTGATGGTAAATTACGAGCCGCTGCGGGACGCATAAAAACAGGATGTGCGCGAGAGGTAGCACGGTCTGACGCCAGCGTGCTACCCTTGAATTCAGGATCAACAATAAAGGGGAAGCGATGCCTAATTTCATCTGTATGACGTGCGGGGTGCAATATGCCGAAAGTGACACCCCACCTGCACACTGTCTGATTTGCGAAGATGACCGCCAGTATGTGCGGGCATCCGGGCAGCAGTGGACAACACTGGACAGCTTACGCCAGCACCACCATAACGAAATTCGCAGGGTCGAACCGAATCTGACCGGCATCGCCACTGTCCCCGGCTTCGCCATCAGCCAGCGCCCCCTGCTCATCCAGACTCCCGAAGGTAATGTGCTGTGGGATTGCAACAGCCTGATCGACGACGTAACCGCAGCGGCACTGAAGGCGCTGGGCGGGGTGGACGCGATTGCGATCTCGCACCCGCATTTTTACGACTCGATGGTGGAGTGGAGCCAGGCATTTGGCGACGCGCCGATTTACCTGCACCGGGATAATGAACCCTGGGTGATGCGCCCGGATAAACGCATCGTCTACTGGGAAAGCGAGACCTATCCGCTGCTGGCCGATGTCACCCTGATTCGCTGCGGCGGGCATTTCCCTGGCTCAAGCGTGCTGCACTGGGGCGCTGGCGCGGATGGTAAAGGTGTGCTGATGACCGGGGATACAATTATGGTGGTAGCCGATACGCGCTGGGCGACCTTCATGTACAGCTACCCCAATGATATTCCGCTGAACCGCCGCGCAGTCGAGCGCATCGTGGCGGTGGCAGAACCTTTTGACTATGACCGCCTGTACAGCGCGTGGTGGGAAAAGGTTATTCAGACAGATGCGAAAAACGCGGTTAAACGCTCGGCAGAACGTTACATTCGCGCCATCAGCGATTGAGACGGATGATTTACCAGAAAATATGTTCGTGACTTTTCCTGCGTCTGGCACTATAATTTTTTCAGCAGGATTGACCGCTGAGTGCTGGAAGGGAAGAGGTATATGTGCCGGAATATCAAGACACTTTACAACTTTGAACCACCCGTGACCGAAGATGAAGTCCGCGCCGCCGCCCTTCAGTATGTGCGAAAAATCAGCGGCTTCAACAAGCCCTCAAAAACCAATGAAGCGGCCTTTAACGCTGCTGTCGAAGCGATAACAGCAGTCTCGCGCACGCTGCTCACTTCGCTGGAAACCAATGCCCCGCCCAAAGATCGGCTGGAAGAAGCAGCCAAAGCCCGCGCCCGTTCTGCCCAACGATTTTCCAGTTAAGGCGGCAGGAAGGGCGACTGCATGAATGATGTGTTTGAGGGAAGAAAATCGGACTCGCCGTACATTGAAATGATCTGGCGGGGACGAACCGGAAGCAATTACACGGCGGTTTGTCCCGCTGACGTTCGCTGGAATTTACTTTTCAGAAGACAGAATGGCAGGGTGACGGTATCGGCTGAGGGGGCAACAACGCAGTATGTCGCCAAGTCGCAGGCGGACAGCAGTGACTTTCTGGTCATCAAGTTCAGGTTGGGGGTATTTATGCCTTACCTCCCCGCAGCTAAACTCCTCAACGGCGATGCGACCCTGCCAGAAGCGGCGTTTCAGGCTTTCTGGCTGAACGGCGCGGCGTGGGAGTTTCCTGATTATGACAATGCGGAGACATTCGTTGACCGGATGGTGCGGGAGGGTGCGCTGGCAGCCGACCCGGTTGTGAAGGCAGCGTTAAAAGCCCCGGCGCTTGATGTATCAGAGCGTACTGTCAGGCGGCGCTTTCTGCAATCCACCGGGCTGACGCATGGCGCTATCCAACAGATTGAACGGGCGCAGCAGGCGGCAGCGCTGCTGGAACAGGGCGAAGCAATCCTCGATGCCGTTCATCTGGCTGGTTATGCCGACCAACCCCACATGACCCGATCGCTGAAGCGCTTCATCGGCCAAACCCCGGCTCAGATCGCGCGGGCAAATCAGGGCGATTCCTGAATTAGTCATGCCAGAGCAAACACAGAAAGGGCAGCAGATGAGTCAACATCAGCAAGCGGAAAGTGACTTTCCCAAAAGCATCGGACGCCCAGCGACAGGTGCGCTGCTGGCAGCGGGTTATACCCGGCTTGAGCAGTTAACCCATATCCGAGAGGCCGATATTAAAGCCCTGCATGGCGTTGGGCCAAAGGCAATCAGCATCCTGCGCGCTGCGCTGGCCGAGAAGGGATGGTCGTTCGCTGAGTAAGGTCATCCAGCCGCGGTTGGCACGCTCGATATGCTGAGAAAGCGGTGGAGCGCCTGCGGATTGCCCTCAACACGGACGAGGCCACCAGCGAGAGCGGCTTCCGGCGAAATTTGCCCGGCGAACAAGCCTATAAAGACATACATGCTGGTGTAAAACACGACATCAGCTTTCAATAACTGCCCCTGCCGAATATGAATTTGTCCAGATTCCACCTGTATCTGAAGCACCTGATTATCGAGATGCAGTTCGTAGGTTTCGCTGATGCCCTGGGCGGCTTCCGGGTGAAAGAAGGCTTTGATCGCCAGCGCGGCAGAACCCAGGCTGGGCAAGGCAAGCCCTTCCAGCGAAGGCGGCAGCAGACGACTCCCCCATTTTCCAAGCTCAAGAATGGCTGTTTCCAACCCCTGCCCAAACTCGGTCAGCTCATAGACGGTTGATCCCGCTGGTGGGGGAAGAACCCGGCGTATTAGTATGCCCTGGCTTTCCAGGCTTTTCAGCCGTTCAGAAAGCAGATTGGTGCTGATGTCCGGCAGACCGTCGATCAGGTCTTTGAAACGGTGGGGCCCAGTCAGTAGTTCACGGATGATAAGCAGCGTCCAGCGTTCGCCGACAGCATCGAGGGCGTAAGCGAGGGCGCAAAATTGATTGTAACTGCGATTTTTCATAGCTTCATTATAACAAAAACTGGCCCTTCGTTCAATTTTTATAGCTGAAACTCTCATATTCTGAATGGTCTACTTGACTTTTTGAAGTATAGAAAGTATATTCTATAGAACAGAAGTGCGATTTCGGTTTATTGTTAAGCTCAATCGTACAGGAGGCTCATGGGAAAAGTTTTTGGTGGTATGGCTGTCTCGCTGGACGGTTTCATCCATGATCGAGAGGGCAGTGTCGCGCGCCTCTATGCCGATATGGATGCGATGATGGAGACGGCACTGATGCAGGACGCGATGCAGAACACAGGCGCTGTCGTGATGGGAAGACATACCTATGAGATGGGCAACAGCGATTTTACGGGTTATGAATTTCAGGTGCCGATTTTTGTCCTCACCCATCATGCTCCCGAAAAAGCAGCCAAAGGCGAGAACGACAAGCTGAAATTTCATTTTATCAGCGCTGGAATTGATAGTGCGTTTGAGCAGGCAAAAGCGGCGGCGGGAATCCGTGATGTAATGGTGGTGGGCGGGGCAAACACATTTCAACAGTGCCTCAAAGCCGGTATTCTGGATGAAATTCAAATCACCATTGTGCCGGTACTGCTGGGCGACGGCCTGCGCCTGTTCGAGCCTTTCGATGCTGAACAGATTGAACTGGAAACCATCAATGTCATCACCTCCTCTTCAGGCAGAACTGACATGATTCTCCGTGTAGTGAAATAGCGCACTATTTGACTAACAGCACCCATCTGTGCGACTCAATGAAGAATTAATGTTCAGCAGTTAATCTGTTACAGACTGTATAACGACAATCCACAGTGAACAGGAAAGGATGAGGAATCATGTTGAAGCAAAATCAGGCCTTCAGTGGCTTTTCAACAGACGATATTGCCACAGCGAAAGCATTCTACGGGGAGACGCTGGGGCTGGAAGTCAGTGAATTCAATGGGATGCTGGAAATACCGCTCGCTCATGGCAGCCGGGTGCTGATGTATCCAAAGCCGAATCACGTCCCGGCGACCTTCACGGTTCTCAACTTTCCGGTCGATGATGTAGAAGCGGCGGTGGATGAACTTGTCCGGCGCGGTGTGCGTTTTGAGCATTATGATGGCATGGGTCAGGATGCCAAAGGAATAGCCAGAGGCAGTGGCCCGGACATTGCATGGTTCAAAGACCCCAGTGGGAATATCCTCTCCATTCTCACAATCGACACCCCCTGACAAAGCGAGGACATTCTGATGCTGCTCGAAAACAAACATGCGGTGATTTATGGCGCGGGCGGGGCGATTGGCACAGCAGTAGCACGCGCCTTTGCCCGCGAAGGCGCACACGTTTTCCTTTCCGGGCGCACACTGTCGAAGGTGGAACAGGTGGCGAATGACATTCGCGCAAATGGCGGAACAGCGGAAGCTGCGGCCCTCGACGCGCTGGATGAAGCAGCAGTCAATGCTTATGTCGATGGGCTGGCCGCACAGCACGGCCACCTGGATATTTCCTTCAATGTCATCGGCTATGAGGATGTTCAAGAGCCGCTGATGGATATTTCAGTCGAAGATTTCCTCCAGCCGATTCAGAACGCGATGAGGACGCAGTTTCTAACGACACGGGCGGCAGCGCGGCACATGATCCAGCGAGGAGCGGGCGTAATTCTGCATTTTGGCGGCGGCGGGCCGCAAACACTGGCGGGGTTGGGCGGTTTCAAAATCGCGCTGGATGCGATTGAGGGTTTACGGCGACAGTGGGCCATTGAACTGGGGCAGCACGGCATCCGTATCCTGACGATCAAAACCGGTGGCATCCCGGAAAGCATCTCAGCGGATTTTGCTATCCGTGACCAGATTAGCGCCAGCATTGAGCAGGAAACGCTGCTGAAACGGGCGGCGACGCTGGCGGATGTAGGGAATGTGGCGGCTTTCGTGGCTTCCGACCTGGCGCGAACAATGACCTCCACCGAAGTCAACATTTCGTGCGGCGCGATTGTGGATTGATACTCAACAGGAGAAAGCAACCATGTTTAACAAGGTCAAAGCGACGGTATTATTCGTAGAGGATTTTGACACCTGCCTGCGGTTTTACCGCGACATACTCGGCCTGAAAGTCGGCATCCTTGAAGCAACTTTTGCCGCTTTCGAAATGGACGAGCAGAACTTTGTTGTGCAGGGAATCGCCGCCGCCGAGAAGATAATTAATGTGCCGGTGGCAGCATTTGAAGCTGAAACCGGAAAGATTGATCGGGTGATGCTGTGCGCGCAGGTCGAGGATGTGGATGAGGCCTACGAAACGCTAAAAGCGAAGGGCGTTGAGTTCACTCAACCACCAATCGACCAGCCCTGGGGATTACGCGGGGTTTATTTCCGCGATCCAGAAGGCAATGTCTGGGAATTCTATCATCCACTGGCATCTTAAGCAGAGGGAGATTTTTATGCCAACGGTAACGTCAAAAGATGGTACACACATCATTTATGACAAGAGCGGTCAGGGGCCAGCGGTCATCCTGGTGGATGGCGCACTGATGTATCGCGGTTTTCACTCGATGGACGGTTTGGCAGCGCTGCTGTCGCCACAGTTTACGGTATACGCCTATGACCGGCGGGGACGTGGCGAGAGCGGCGATACACAGCCATTCGCAGTACAACGGGAGATTGAGGATATTGAAGCCCTGATCGACGAGGCGGGCGGGAGCGCCTATCTGTACGGCATTTCTTCCGGCGCGGCGCTGGCTCTGGAAGCGACACTTCAGCTTGGCAACAAGATCAGAAAGCTGGCTATCTATGAAGCGCCCTATAACGATGATGCCACTGCCCGGCAGAACTGGGTCAATTACCGACAGGCTCTGGATGAAGTGATCGCAGCAGGTCAACCAGGCGAAGCGGTTATCCTGTTTATGAAACTGGTGGGGATGCCAGATGAGCATGTGCCAGGGGTGAAACAGGACCCGTCGTGGCCGCTGCTGGAGTCGGTAGGGGCGACACTGCCCTACGACGCCGCGGCTCTGGGAGAAGAAGCCGCCATTCCCCTGGAGCGAGCAGCCCGCATCGGCGTGCCGACTCTGGTGATGGACGGCAGCGAGACTTATCCCTTCATGCGGGTGACGGCAGAGGCGCTGGCGGAAGCGATTCCCAACGCGCAGTACCGCACGCTGGAAGGACAAACGCATGAGGTCGCGCCGGAAGCGCTGGCTCCGGTACTGGCAGCATTCTTCGCCGCGTAAACCGGAACTGCTTATCACTTCAATTGCTCTGCTCGAATGACGAGGCGGTAATGGGAATCGTTTTTGCAGAAATCACGATGTCGCTGGATGGATTTGCAGCCGGCCCGAACATCCGCGTCGATAATCCACTGGGTGATAACGGCCAGCGTCTGCATGACTGGCTGTTTGGCAGCGCCGATGAACCTGCCGACAGCGTAAACCGGCAGGTGGCGGCGGAATATTTTGCTCAAACCGGCGCATTCATCATTGGCAGGCGCACCTTCGATGTGGGTATCGCGGAATGGGGTGAGGACGGCACTTTCGGGAGGCCATGTTTTGTACTGACCCATCGCCCGGAAGCAAAACTGGTCAAAGGGTCAACGACGTTCACCTTCACCCATGATAGTATTCAGAATGTGCTGCAACAGGCACGGGCAGCAGCCGGTGACAAAAACATCTGCATTATGGGCGGAGCAAGCGTTCAACAGCAGTATCTCAAAGCTGGGTTGCTGGACGAATTCCGACTCCACCTTGTGCCAGTTCTGTTGGGAAGTGGGACACGGCTGTTTGAGCAAATTGAGCCGGAGACAATCCATCTGGAGCAGACACAGGTGCGAACAGCAGCGGCGGTCACACACCTGACTTACCAGATTACACGGTGGAACGGAAGAAAAACATGAAAAACCCATCCCTCATCCCGTCAGAAAGCGAGCTTCCATCCGGTCTGGCACAGCCAGCCGTGCGGGCGCTGACCGGCGCGGGTTACACACGACTGGAGCAGTTGGCTGAAGTCAGCGAGGCTGAGATCAGCCAACTGCACGGCATCGGGCCAAACGCGCTCAAACAACTACGGGCTGCCCTGGATGCCAGAGGGCTTTCGTTCAGGCAGGCATAAAGCGTGTTCGAGCGGTTTTCTCTCCAGCGGATGAATAAGCGCAGCGGGGGCATCAGTTCAATGACGTTTATCGGAAGCAGCAGCGCACAAATCGACTTCGCCAATGAAGCGACTGTGAGCGCACTGAAACAGGCATTCCTCATCTACAACCGGGTTATCAGGTAAGAACCGAACCGGTCTGTTCGTTCATTGATTGCCACAACACACCAGAAGGAGACTTCATGACTGTTAGCAATGAAAAGATGGTTCGCGCTACGCGGCGGGAATGGATTGGGCTGGCCGTGCTGATGCTGCCCACGCTGCTGATCGCGATGGATGTTACGGTGCTGCATCTGGCCGTACCTCACCTGAGCGCCGAACTTCAGCCCAGCGGTTCGCAACTGCTGTGGATTACCGATATTTATGGCTTCATGATTGCCGGGGCGCTGATCACGATGGGAACGCTGGGTGACCGGATTGGCCGCCGCAAACTGCTGATGATCGGCGGAACGGCGTTCGGAGCGGCCTCGGTGCTGGCGGCATTTTCGACCAGCGCCAGTATGCTGATCGCTGCCCGTGCCCTGCTGGGGATTGCCGGGGCGACACTGATGCCGTCCACTATGTCGCTGATTCGCAATATGTTCCTCGACCCACAGCAGCGGACAGCAGCCATCGGAGTCTGGGTGTCGGGCTTCTCTGTCGGGAGCGCGATTGGCCCGCTGGTAGGCGGTTTACTGCTGGAACATTTCTGGTGGGGATCGGTGTTTCTGCTGGCTGTACCGGTGATGGCGGTGCTGCTGGTGGCCGCGCCGCTGCTGCTGCCAGAATACCGTGACCCGCATCCGGGGCGATTTGATCTGCTAAGCGCGGGCATGTCGCTGGCAGCGGTGCTGCTGGTCATCTATGGCCTGAAGCAGATTGCGGAGAGCGGCGTCAACTGGCTGCCAGCGCTGACCGTGATTGGCGGCCTGGTCGTTGGCGGTCTCTTCATCCGCAGACAGCAGCACTTGGCCGATCCACTGATTGACCTGCGGCTGTTCCGGGTGGCGACATTCAATGCCTCACTGGCGACCTATACGCTGGGTATCTTCTTCAATTTCGGCGTTTTCCTCTTCATCGCGCAGTATCTGCAACTGGTGCTGGGACTGTCGCCCTTACAGGCCGGGTTATGGTCAGTGCCGGGGGCTATTGCATTCGTCATCGGTTCAAATCTGGCACCCAGGATTGTGCAGCAGATTCGCCCGGCCTATGTGGTTGCTGGTGGGCTGACGCTGGCGGCCATCGGCCTGGGGATGCTGGTGCCGATTGGCGTCAACTCGCTGGCGCTGGTGGTAGTCGGGAATACGCTCATGTCGCTGGGTTTTGGCTTCACCTTCAGCCTGACGGTTGATCTGGTTATCACCGCTGCGCCGCCGGAACGCGCTGGCGCGGCTTCGGCAATCGCGGAGACAGGCGCAGAGTTAGGCGGGGCGCTCGGTCTGGCTGTACTGGGCAGCCTCGGCATGGCTGTATATCGCAGCCAGTTCGCCGCCGCCATTCCGGCAGGTATCTCACCAGAAACACTTCACAGCGCACAGGAAACGCTCGGCAGTGCGGTGCTGGCAGCAGGAACACTGCCCGACCAGGCGGGAGCAGCTCTGCTCAGCGCGGCGCAGGCGGCCTTCGTCCAGGGTTTACAGCTCGTCGCCCTGCTCGGCGTTATCGGGTTTGTGGGACTCGCCATCCTGACCGCCATCCTGCTGCGTAATGTGGAAATTCATGGAGAAGAAGAGGCGGAGCATGAGCCGGTAGAACGCCCACTGACCGCACAGCCAACCTTGCAGGTTGGGGACTGATCGGGCAGACATTTTAACAATCGAACGAACACACGGGATGAAATAATTGGGAGATGGATACCCTTCCCGTGTGTTTGAGCGACAGCCCACAACAGGAAAGAGTAGCGATGGACAATATTATCAGTTGGCGAATCTTCATTCAACAAGTATGGGAAAAAGCATTGGCGCTGATCGAAACTGAAACCGACACCAAAGACCCCAAGAAATATGCCAGTCTGTGGAAAGTGAAGTGACGGGTATAGCTATACTGTTGGCGTGTGCTGCAAAGCGCGCTAGGTATTAGTCATCAGCCTGGAATACCGTCGCAATACAGGGTTATGTGATCTGGTCATGGCCTCAATCCTGCGTCCTCAGATGCCTGACGAATCAGGTTGGAAAAGAACCAAATCACGGCCTGAACAACCCATATCATGCCATAGACATAAAATGTTAGACTTCCGACAGCGATACTATCGTCCAGGACTTGAGGGGAGAAAACCATCAATCCCACTATACCAAGAGCAAATACCAAACCATAGGATATATTAAATAAGCTGTCCACCAAAAATTTCCCAACACCGTAGTGAGTGCGAACAATATCATTTTCTGCCAGGCGTTCGTTTGCGGATTTCACCAACATGCCAACAAGATTGATGAGCAGCAGAATCATGATAATGCTCACTGCGATTGCGTAGCCCGTGATGCCAAGAAGCTCCCCACCCGTTGACCATGAAACCAACCAGAACACTATCACCAGTGGAATGACAGAGAGAAACGGAATGAGTCCTGCTCGCCAGTCCGTGTAACCGGGGGCTGAGGTTATTTTTGCCTGTTCGATAGTCTCAAAACTGGCGTGCAGCATTGTTAACACTCGGAATGCGAAAATCACCAGTACCATGCGCCGCTCAATAGACAACAGCATAATCGTGCCATCGCCAGCCAGGTACAACACATGAAGTAACAATCCGATGACGAGCGCCGTTAGCAGACGTTTATGCTGAAAGCGAGTTTTATAGGGTTCTGGTGAATTAACACTTGATTGTGAATTAGCCATATCGACTCACTCCGGCGATAAACAGAATCGGAAGCCGTGAACCTGTTAGAGAATGACTTCCCTAGCGATAGCGGTGCGGGCCCCATGTCGTCCAGGCGAATCCATCATAGCCATAGAAAGGGATGGTCATCTGCCCGGGCGGCGCAACCGCGTCGAGTTGTTTGCAATCTTCTTCTGACAACGCAACCTCTAATGCAGCCAGATTATTTTTCAACTGGTCAAGCGTGCGCGGCCCAATGATCGGACTCGTGATCCCTGCCTGATCCATGCACCAACGCAGCGCAATCTGTGCTGGCATGACACCCTTCTCCTGCGCCAGCGCATCGACCACATCCAGCACATCAAAGACAGCATCCGTCAGATAATCCGGTCTTTTCCAGAAGGCATCATAGCGCGAGTCGGGAGGTGGAACTTGCCCACGCCGATAGCTGCCTGTCAGCAGGCCGCCTGCCAGCGGAGACCAGGGGATAATCGCCAGTCCGTAAGTTTGCGCCATCGGAATGAGTTCGCGCTCAACCCGCCGATCAAGCAGGTTATACACCGGCTGTTCGCAAACAAAACGGTTAAAACCCCACTCTTTGGAGACCCACAAAGACTCTACAAGCTGCCACGCAGCAAACGAGCTTGTGCCAATGTAGCGCACCTTGCCAGCGTGGATCAGATCATCCAGAGCACGCAGGGTTTCGTCAACAGGCACATCATTGGTCGGATGATGAAGCTGATAGAGATCGATCACATCAGTCTGCAATCGTCGCAGGGAAGCCTCACACTGTTCCACAATATGACGGCGACTGCTGCCCTGTCCATTGGGATCATCGCTCATTGGGAAGTGTGCCTTCGTCGCCAGCACAACCTGCGAACGTCTGCCATTTTGTTTCAGGGTTCGCCCAATGATTTCCTCACTGCGCCCGCGTCCAACCTCAAAGTTAGCCGGGTCGTGACCGTAAACATTAGCCGTGTCGATGAAGTTGATCCCCTGCTCGATAGCAAAGTCGATGATAGCGGCGGCCTCCTCTTCATCTGTCCGTCCCCCAAAATTCATCGTACCCAGACAAAGTGGGCTAACCTTCACACCTGTGCGCCCCAGAGAACGATATTCCATGACCATTTCCTCATGAGTAGAGACCCGTCAACGAGCGATAAAAACCTGCACACGGGGTTTGCTATCGCCAGCGCTACAGTTTTGCTAATGCCCTGACCATGCGCCAGCGTTGACCTTCTTTCGCTTACCTTAAGAGTGACCATCCGGTTCAATTTTGCTCGCTAAACACTGCATTCACCAGCGCAAGCCCATCCTTTCGCCTTATGTGAGCCCCTGTTTGTAAAATTGACGGTATGATTTGCCAGAATTGCATCAGCGATCATCGGCACTGAAGACATTGTTGAAAGCGATGATTTGAGCGAATATTCTGATGTCAACTGACAGGGCGGTAATCGGCAGGGAGAACATGAATGCATCGTTATTCCGGTTTATTAGCTATTGATATTGCTAAGACACGAAAATAACTATTTTATCGCCGGTAGCTAGGGGCGGGAA
>CAYUTY010000106.1:0-17533 GCA_964447795.1 uncultured Anaerolineaceae bacterium | reverse complement strand
AGTCAAACATGCCGCTGTTAATCATCCACACGGCGGACACGCCAATAACAATCAGGCTGGCGATCAGCGTCAGCAGGTCAGTGTTCCTGGTCGATTTACTTTGATTCATACGAATTTCTCTCTTTGGTAGATGTGTCTAATCCGCGTTTCTCGTTCGGAATCTGTTTCAGCGGAAGCTTGCCCTGATCCCGGCGATTAGAGCGGCACGTTGTGTATCAGTCAGGTTGGCTTCAGGGTGCATCGTGATGTAAATAGGCGGCGGCATCTCGCCTTCTTCGATGACTTCAATCATCTCATCCCACTCAACCCGGCTGTCTTCAGAGATGTTAAGCACTTCGCGCCCTTCATGGGTGTCATGCGCGACCAGCCAGCCTACTGGTGCAACATAGGCATACCAGGGATAGACGGTCTCATTGGAATGACAGTCAGCGCACGCTTGATTCCACAACTGCTTTGTTTCGGGTGAGTTCCACACCACGTTCTGTGTCACAGGCGGGTTGTCCAGTCGGAATTCGGGAACAACGAACCGAACAAGCTGCAAAAGGACAAAGCCGACAACAAGAACACTAGCACCCCACATCAAAACACGCGCAAATGGTCGATTACGTGTCGCAGAAACATTCATCTGGTTCATCTTGACACTCCGTTCTCCTCTTGAGTTTACTCAGAGTGTCAGATTAAGTCTCGTCTAGTTCAGTTAATCGTCGTCGCCTTCTTCGTGGTCTCCATGTTCTTACTCGCCGTCTTCATGCTCTTCGTGGTCTCCACCTAAGCTGCCCGACGGTTGCGGTGTCGTGATGATAATTGGAGCGACGGGCGCATCGCGCAGCGGGATATTGAACACAGTTAACGTATCACATACACCTTGCAGATTTACCCCAGTTAGCGCCATCCACGCTGAACCACCCTCCGTACTCACCACAATCCAGTTATTCTCCGGGTTGCGTCCCCCAACTACATAGTTCTCATTGTAGTAACCATAACCGAGCACGCTGTAACCAGTGCCGGGACCGCTGCGGAGATTGACTGAACTGCGCGTGACGACTGCGCTACATGCTGCTCCTGTCGTGTCGGTTGCGCCATTTTCGGCACTGGCAGGCGCTTCAAGGATGGTGACATTGGCATCTTCTGCTGAAACAACGCGCACACCGGCAACAACCGTATTGGTCAATCCGCCGCCCAGCACCGTGAATTCGTAATGTCCGGCATCGAGAACGAAATTGACTCCATCGACATGCCCACCAGCAGACTGTGCAACGACAACTCCCTGGGAATCTACAAGCTGTGTTGTCGCATTGGAGCCTGGGAATGTCGCCGTTATCACACCGGTGGTTCCATCGGGAATGCTCACATCGGCAGTACCACCGGGAATACTGGTATCCAGGGACAGGCTGATTTCTTGATTGAGTGTTACTGCAACACCCTCAACGTGTTCGACAGTGCCATTGATGTTCAATTCAGGCAGTGAGGCAACACTCACTGACGCCTCAGTGATGCCGGGTAGACGCTCAACCGTCAGGGTGTGGGAACCGCTGTTTGGAGCAATGTTGATGTCCATCCCATGAAGACGGGCATCCGCCGTATGAAATACGACAGCATTCGCGGAATCGGTCAGGGTGATGGCTGCCTGTGCAATTGCCAGTGACACGGTGCCAGTGGTGTCTGGAGGCAGCGTAATCACCACGTCAATTGCGGGAGTCGCATCATTCAGGGTGATGAGATTGGGATTATCCTGAGCAAGCGCGGGGAGTGTTCCAAGCAGCATCAGGAAAAGTAAAGGGATCAGAACACGTTTCATGAGAGTTGCCTTTCATTGAGTAATTGAGCAAAGTTTGAAGTGGTCAGCACCTTACCGTCATGCTGAATGACCAGTCCGGCAGCGTGCCACTGCTGGTTCAGCCAGTTCAGCCCGGCTTCGGCACCCCGTAGTAAGATGGCTTTAGCATAGGATTCGGCAGTGGGTGCATGAGGATGCACCACCGTCGCAGTCAGCACATCCGTCTCTGCCGAACGCCCGGTTTGTGGATCGACAATGTGATGGTGTGTACGTCCTTCTGGTGCGCTCCAGCGACGGAAATCCACACCGCTGGTGACAATGGTGGTGTTAGTCAGATATAGAGACACAAGCGATGTATCGGTGAATGGATCACTGACCTCGATTTGCCAGCCGGGTAAGCCATCGGGTGCGCCGCGTACTGCCATGTCCCCACCGATGTTCACCAGGCACGACCCAATTTTGGCGAGACCATCTGCCAGTCTCGCAGCGGTCCAGCCTTTGGCAATACCACCTAGATCAAGTGCGCTGTTGGCTGGAATGCGGATTTCGCGGGTTGGCAATCTCAGTTCAATACCACGCCAATCAGCAGCAGAGATGTTTTCTGTGGTATTCGGCATGTTGATTTGTTCAAAACTGCGGTCATAACCGTTTGCCAGCATCGCGGGCAGTACCAGTGGGTTAAATAGCCCATCGGTCAGACGGGCAGCATGTTTGGCTGCCTGAACATTTTCGAACAGAACCTCACTCGCCCCGAACCATTCCCCGGCTCGTCGATTGAGCTGCATGAGTTCGCTGTCCGGGCGAAAGCGTGATAAACGTGCTTCAATGGCTTCAATCTCAAACGGTATTTGCCGCAAAATAGCGCCACCGTCGGCTTCTGTCTCAATCTGCACGTTGACCTGGCAGCCCATCGCTCGAAACTCGATGACAAAGAGGTGTCTCATCGCGATGACCGGCTCTGTTGTGGAATGGGCTGCTGAACAATCACAGGATCAGGGGCGGTGATCTGAGCCGGGATAGGGGGCTGAATAGCGTTGTTTGTGATTGTGCTGCCTATCACCGGGGGTGCAGCAGAAACCTCGCCGGATTGACGCAGGATAATAATGCTTGGCGCTGCCTGTAAAATCGTAAGCTCGGGGGCGGAACGAACGACCGCAACAGGTGTGTTCGTTTCGCTAGGTGAAAACGCAACTACATTATCGGTTATAGAGGTTTGGGTCGCCAGAAACTGGCTTGCATCCAGCATGGCGAGATTTTGTGCGCCAACGATGGTTGCAATGGTTGTACTGGTGACCAGTGCTGTTCGTACCAGCAGCTTTCTGGCACGGTCTGTGTTTGCCATGTTCGAGTGTCTCCATCACATTTCGTATCTGTTTTAACGATACGGCAATAGAAACCCTCTTGTTTAAACGTCCACTCAACGTCACCTTAAATCTGAGTTAAATAGGGTAATTTCTATGAGAAGGATAGGGTTATACTCTGGCAAAAACCACTTTCGCCAGAAGAGAGGTATGTGCCTCCGACCCCAATGAAATTTCTCCAAAAGGCAATCTCTGCATGGGGATGCGCGCGGATGTCGTGGAAATATAGGTTGGGGTTGGAAATAGATGACCGACTTACTTATTCGCTTTTGAAACTACTGTCCCCAGTCGAGACAGAAGAACCGCCCAGACCGGCTTCACGCGCGCGAATAGCGGCTTGCGCTCGATCAGCAACCTGCAACTTGCTGAAGATGTTGGAGACATGGTTGCGTACCGTTTTCATACTGATGACCAGTTTTTCGGCGATTTCAGCGTTGGTGTGTCCATCGGCAATATATGACAAAATTTCCCGCTCCCGTTCCGTTAGTTCTGGGAAGAGTTCTGATCGGGAAACTGGCTCTAAACCGGCAAAGAACTGCATCAACCGTGCTGCAATTTCTGGGCTGAATAACGATTCGCCATTGGCTACCGCCCGCACTGCCCGCAGCAGCACACCCTGATCAGCGCCTTTCAACACATAACCCCGCGCCCCGACGCGCATCGCCGCAAAAACAGTATCATCATCCTGAAACATCGTCAGAACGATGATGCCAATATGTGGACTGGTTCGGAGAATCTGGCGTGTCGCCTCAATGCCGTTTAGGTCAGGCATTTGAATATCCATCAGAATCACATCAGGCTGATGTTCGACAGCCAGCCTTAGCGCTTCCGTGCCGCTGGAAGCCTCGCCCACCACCTCAATATCCGGGATTGAAGAAAGCAGCGCTCGCAGACCATCTCGAAATAGAGTATGGTCATCTGCAATTAAGACCCGGATGGATTCCATGCTTATCCTCCAGCAGCCGCGATATATTCGGATGATAAAGGCAGATGGGCTATTATCCCTGTCCCGCCCTGTGGCAGCACTTCAGCGACACACATCCCCCCTAATTCCTCAGCCCGCTCACGCATCGAGGTCAGTCCCACCCCGGATCGAACTGATCCAGGCATCCCGCATCCATCGTCTGTGACCTCCAGGCATAAATCGTCAGGAAGCGAAAGCCGCACACAACAATGCTGCGCCCCGGCGTGACGACTTACGTTGGTCAGCGCTTCGAGCGCAATACGATAGGCAGCCACTTCAACAGCGGCAGGCAGTGGCGGTGGGTTTTCAGGCGCTTCCAGCGTAATTTGCAACCCTTGCACCTGATTGTGAGAAGCAATATGCGCTTTCAATGCTCCGACTAATCCGAGTTCATCAAGAGCGGGCGGACGCAGATTGTAGGCAATACGTCGAATGTCCGCCAGCACCTCCTGCATTTGTGCCTTTAGCTCCGTTGACATCTTCTTGACCGCACCTGCATCCCGATCCGCCAGATTGTAGACAGCATCCAGTTTGAAGGACATTGCGGCGAGTACCGGTCCAAGTCCATCGTGCAAGTCGCGTCGAAGTCGGCGGCGCTCTTCTTCACGGGTCGTTACCAGCCGCTCGCGGGATCGCTGCAAATCCTGAGTCAGGCGCACGTTGTAGGCTGCAACACCTGCCTGCCGGGCAATAGTTTCCAATAATCGATGGTCAGTCTGTGAGAAGGCTTCACCGGATGCACGCGGTACAAGCAAAAGCTGACCGATAGTTTCTAACTGGTAGATCAGCGGCAGGATTTTCATACCGTCTTTGTCCTGTGAAATAGCCACCGGGGAGCGGCTGTATTCGGCAGCGATAGAAAACTGGTCACCTTCCTTCAGCGCGATTGCCACATACGGCAATTTAAGCGCCTCAGCGACCGTCTCCACAATGGTTGGAAGTACTGATTGCGATGCCGCTACCACTTCAAGCTGTTCTGACAGGCGACCCAGTACCGCGTAGGGATCGTCACGTTCCCCATACATCAGCCGGTTCACACCGCGCTGCAAGCGTTCTCGCAGGGGTTGAAATGAGATGGCGATAATGCCCGTTCCAAAGAGCGAAACGGGCAGATTCCCGCCCGTTTGAAGGAGGGTTCCCAATGAACCGACAATGACGACATAGAGACCAATCACAAGTGCAGTTAAGGAACCGTAGACCAGCGTGCGGTTAACGAAGATATGGATGTCCCACAGTCGGTAGCGCAGAATAGCGACTCCGGTAGCGACGACGATGGTGACAACGGTGATGTCGGTAATGACAATGCTCAATTCCCGGGTGACAGGATTGTCTCCCCAGAGCCACCAGGGAATACCGCCCATAATATTGCCCACTATCACGACAACTCCGGCGACAGCCAGCCACTTCAACTGCGCTCGTTCGATGCCGACAGCACCGCGAAAGCGAACAATTATCGAGGCGATTGAGCCGAAAACGCCTACCAGAAGTAGTGGGGCAGCGATGGTCAATAGTACGCTTATGACCGCTTCGCCATCGGGAATTCCATAAGGATTGCTTCCATTCAGCCCTATACTCTCGAGCGGCCCAGGATGAAAAGCTATGCTGAGTATGACACAGAACAGACCGAATCCTGCTGCCCAGGCGACGGGACGCCAGCGCGTGGACAAAAGATTTCCATCAGGGAAAAGGAGTAAGAGAAACGTGACTGGAAGCAGTACGTTAGGTATCCATATCCAGATGGTCAACCAGCGTGCGAACATTGCGCCCGGCAGCGCGGCATTCATGCGGACAAGTTCACTGTACAAGGCGTAGCCCGATGATAACATATTTAAAGCGCTCAAAAATCCTGTGGCACAGAACATCCAGCCGATTGGATTACGTGGATGACGCGACGCGACCAACGCTCCAACTACGCAGTAAGTGATGGTCAGCAGCGGTGTGAAGAACTGGTGACTGAAGGTTGCATGATTCCCGTTCGCTGTCAGCGCGAGGATGCTCAGGATCAAACCAATCAGCACCACAACACTGGAGAAAAAGGTGATTGACCACGATAGTCGTCGGGCAGTTTGCTGGCTCATAGTGAAAATCTCGTTGAACATTATCACGTTCGCGCTTTCTTTGAATCATAACACGATCCGTGTTCGGAGCGTGAACGGGGCGGCTTACATCACCACTGCTAAACCGATCACCTCACCAACAGCGCGATTCCAATGATTAGCGGCGCTACATGGTGAAGCACGGGAAAGTAGATATCACGCGGGCGAACGATGAGCATAATGAATAGCCACGCCAGATTCCAAATGATTGTCGTCCATGCTGCCCATCCTGCCACTAGTCCGGTTTGTAGAAGCGACGCTCCAAAAGCTGCCTGTGCCAGAAACGCCAGGACGACATACAGCACGATCTGCGGATACATCCAGTCACGCTTGCCGAGGTAGTTCGTTTCGGCAACCATTACAATCACCGCGCCCAACAGATATGTCACCATGCCCAACCGCGACAGCACAGGTTCGCCCGCACCACGCAGCATATCCTCCAGCAGCGCCAACCCTAGAAGCGTTGCCAGAACTCCTCCGATGACGAAGCCCCGTTCCCAGATCAAATGAGAAGAAGTCTCGTCGATCTGCCACTTCAAAAAGGCTCTTCCGGCGTAGAGAACACCGCCAAAAGTAAACACAACAAAACACAGGACAAGCAGCCTGGCGGCAATAGTGCGTGTAGATAAACCCTGAGTGGCAATCGCACTCAGGAGCGCCAGAGACGCGACCAGGGCAATGAGAATGGTGAGTGTGATAACCCCATTCCGGGACGTGAACCATGCTCTCATACTGTTTCTCCGCTCATTGTGCCGGGCATACTTTTCCGCTGTCCGGGAGTCTGCCAGAACTGGATTCCCAACGCGAAGCTCGCCGCCAGCCCGAAGATCAGGTTTGCCCACACGACGGCATCTCCTACGGGCGGAGCGGCACACCCAATCGGACAAAAAGCCGTGAGCGTTATCAGACCACCACCAAGCGCCGTAAACAGGCTGTAGAGCAAAATCACGATTAACCCGCCCCGGCTACCACGCGATGCCGCCAGCAGCGACCAGACCCAGACCCCAATAAAGACCATAAAGATCACAATCATCACCGCAATGCCGGTGGGTTGGTTTTCAGGGAACATCACCCGAAACTCCGGCACATACAGCGCATCTAAAAAAGTGACCCGTGCAATCAATGTGGCAAATGCGACGATGGCTAAGGTGACTGCACCGTTCAGGGATACAAGCCAGGTTTTCATACAGACCTCTCTTATACATTCGTTTATTCCATCTATTTCAGCATCACCATGCTGGTCCAAACATTGCCCAGATTGAGCGGAAGCTGCTGCCAATGATCGCCATAATCCGCAGTATGCCATACGTCACCATTGCTCAAACCCGCATAAAGATGTCCCGGTTCATTGGGGTCCGTAAGCAGGGCATAGGGCATGTGGCTCAACGGCTGTGGCAGCCCACCGCTCAGTTTTTCCCACCGACTGCCACCTGTTGAGCGGAAGATGTAAGCTTGCGCGTTGTCCGTACTATGCGCTTTCATGGGACCAGGTGATAGGGAGACATACATCACCTCCGGGCGCGTAGGGTCGGCTGCGGCTGCCCAACCATAATGGCGATCAAGTCCCTGTCTGGACTGGGTCCAGGTATTTCCAGCATCGCGGCTGAAGGCAGCACCTGCGCCCGTTCCACCACCTTCGTAGACCCAATCGCCTTTTGTGGCGTGGAATGTGATCGAGTGGCAGTCCCGTAACGCGCCTTTGCGGTGATCCTGCCAGGTTTTGCCGCCATCCGTGCTGCGAACGACCGAACCTAACTCAATCCCGACCACCATCACATTGGGGTTGGTGGGCGAGAGCGCAATCCCCTGCACATAGGCGGTAAACGGCTTTTCCGCAGGTGAGAACCAGAAGAAGCGCTTCGTTTTCTTAAAGGACACGGATTCCATCCAATTTTGTCCGCCATCATGCGAAATAAAAACGCTCACTGGTCTGGTGCCGACGACAATCAGACCGGGTTTAGCAGGACTTATCGCAATTGCTTTGACAACATGATCCTCCATCCCAAGAGGCTGCCAGGTTTTGCCCCGGTCATTAGACCGCAGTACCCCTTTGTCCTGTGTTCCGGCATACACGATATTGTGGTTATGAGGGTCAACAGCCAGGCAGCGCACGTTCGCGCCTTCGAGCAGAAACTCGACTGACCATTGATCGCTGCGGCATTCTGCGCGTGCCAGCCTGCTGCCATTTGTTGAGAGAAAAATCCTGTTCATTTGCACTACCTTTTGAGAATTGGATAGCACCTACAGGGTGAGCAGATACGCAATCAGGTCCTTGATATTCTGTTCCGTCAACTGCGTGCTGTAGTCAGGATACATAATGTCACGATAGCCAGGCACAATGTAGCGACTCGGTTCAAGCATACTTTGCCGAAGATATTCTTCAGCGGTTAATCCATCTACCCGCATTCCGGCACGTTCGCCGATTCCATCGAGATTCGGACCAATTGTGAAACCAAATTGACCTGTAGCGGTCTGATGGCAAGTGGAACACGAGGGTATCTCTCCCCGTCCCTGTGCAAAGAGTTGTCCACCGCGTTCCACGTCGCCTGCATTTAGAGCAGACATGGGAGGCGATGCAGTACATCCTGACAGCAGCAGGACAAAACCCATGAACGTGACCCAATAACACATCGTCAATCTCATCAGTAAAATGGATGCACCCGCTGTGAACAGGTGCATCGATATCTGAAAAATCAGCGATTTACATGTCCAGCCTGACGACACCGCCAGTCATGCCGGGTGCGAAGGCAAGCGTGCCGAAGGTCACATATAGCGTACCGTCAGGCCCTTTGGCGATGCCGAACGGCGCGAGCAGTCCTTCAGCGACAGAGGTCACACCGTCAGCAGTGACAATCACCACACTGCCGGGACCGGGCCCCTGATCCGTAAAGACGGTCAGTTGGACGGCATACAGAGTATCCCCATCCAGCAGGATGTCCGTGACCGTATTTAAGCCGCTGAAAGTCTCAACCAGTTCTCCACCTGACCAGTGTTCAACCTTGCCCGCACCGGGCGCCAAACCTGCGCCGAGAAAGCCGATATAGAGGTCGCCATTCTCGGCAATTTCAATTGAGGTCGGGACGGGGTTATCGGGCCAAGCATGGACGAGCTGCAAGCCGCCTTGTGCTGTCCAGGAGAGCAGGTCATTGCCGCCTGCGTCCACGATATACATCGTGCCATCACTGTCCCACGCGATATCAGCGATGTTCGTATCGTAGCCATTGCCATCGGGATCATTCGTGAACTCGAAATCATTCAAGTTGATGACTGTTCTTACGACCAGTGTTGCCGCATCGTATTCCACAACTGAGTCGGCCCAGTACGCTCCGGTATTGCCCGATCCAGTGCCGCTGAACAACAACCACAGCGACTCGCCATGCGGGATGATGCGGGACACACCGCCCGTTTCCATTGCAAAGGCGTAGCTGGGGAGAGCTGCAATGCGGTCAGATGCCCCACCATCCGGCGCAATCGAGATGACCCGTCCGCTCAAGCCAGCATTAACGGGTTGTACCCCGTCCGGTCCTGGCAGGGTGAATGATGTTTCCCCACCCGTGCCGGCTACTGCGACGAGCAGATTGCCGTTGGTATCGAAGGCAAGTCCACGCGGCGCGCCCAGATCACCCAACACCAGATCACCCGGCAGTGGTGGCATTTCTTCCTGTGCCATCACCGGCAGCAGACCAGCCAGTACAAACATCAGTCCAACGACAAATTTCAATGACCATCGCATTAACATATTTCCTCCTGTAGATCGCTTCATTTCGTACAATTCAATGCTTTTTGAGCGCTTGCCATGATTCGACCATCGCCTATATGGCGAAAATCAGACTTCCAATGTGGCTGATATCGCCAAAAGGCGGCGCATCCGAATCAGCGGATGTGGCGTTAAAAGCCTGGTTAGCTCCAGACTTCCGCGATCTTGCTATCCTCGAGACGGTAAATGGTAAGGCTGTGTTCGACAAACGGCTGTCCGGCGGGCTGCCCCATGAGTTCTTTGGTCTGTGTGCCGCTGATGGTAAAACGCACGACCACTTTATCTCCTTCGGCAATTGTGTCATGGATAGTGACTTTGAAATCGGGACCAGCATCGTGAAACCCCGTGAAGAAGTCTTTGATACCGTCTATTCCAACAGCCCCATCTTGTTCAGGGACGCTGTGCGAGATGATGTTTGGGCTGAAAAAAGCAAACGAATCTTCAAGGCTGTGGCGATTCTGTGCCTCGAAATAAGGATGGATCGCGGCTTTATTCTGTTCAGTTGACATGCTGAAGTTCTCCTTATCGTTTTCTTTATCTAGCCTAAAGGAGAAGATGTCCCGTTGTCATGAGCAGGGGTCACGTTCTGAACGGGAAGAATGCCCGGTTGGGTCGGGAACATGTCCCGACTGAGGCTGATACCGAGTAAACCACAATTACGCTCTTAGCCTAACACTTTTCTCCTCGCTCTACCGCCGCGCGGACGATCTTACAGCGCGAGGGAACCCCCTCTCCAGCACCAGCAGCGGTACGCCAGTACCACCGTCCCGGCGGGACTGCCGAACCACTGCCTCTCGCTGCGCTCGTGCTGGACAGTCTCCCCCTTCTGCGCTGTCCCCGCATGTTCGAGCGGTAGCGCTCAACGTGCTGGCGATTTCCAGCGTGATTGAGGAGGGGTAGTCCCCATGTTCGATAACGATGTTCGTTCTAATATCCGGGCTAAGATTCGTCCATTTCCGCGTGTTGCGACCTATCCAACATCATGGGCAGGCTCGCTGACCTTCCAACAGATTTACGACGATCTGGCGCATTACGTCACCAACGTCATGAAAGGCAAGGGCATCCACCGCACCACCTACCTGCCCGATTGCATCCAGCATGGGTTCATGGCACTCTGGCTTGAACTCTCTGAAAACAAGGATTTTCTCACCGACAAAACCCGCCAGCAGGCGGTGTTTTTCATTTTGGCGCGGTGCAGGATTTCCACGCTGCGCTACTACGATGACAAATACGACAGCCTTGAGGCGCTGATAAGCTATGACTGGCGCAGCAGTTGGGATGAACATACCATCACCGGGTTCTCTGCACCGAGCGGTTGGTGGAACTCTGTTGAGCAGTGGGCGACCTGGGCAACTGATATTGATATCCGCATCGACGTGAAACAAATCATGTGGAAGCTGGCGGAGAAGTACGCCGACTCGTTCAAGCACTTGGTCGCGCTGTATGCGGTGACAACGCAGGTGACGCGCAAAGACGCGGCAGCGTTGGCAGGTGTCACGCCCTGGAACTGGCACAAGACCTACGAAGAGCCGATGCTGCAAGAGGTTCGATACGAATTCGCGCAGGTGTTTCTAGCACGGCACAGCTACACACTGCCGGAGAAGCAGCCAGCCGAGAACCGGAACAACGGGCAGTTCACCTCGCCTTATCAGAACTGGCGTGAGCAGTACCAGCAGGGACATACTGAACCAGCCGAAGTGCTGCTGGAACAATACCGACACACCATCTGCATCGCCGGAGCGATCCGAGCGCAGCTTGACGGCAAGACCTACCGCCAGGCTGCGCAGGACATCGGACGCAACCCGAACACATTTCCAAAGTACATGAAGCGTGCCGCACGGATGCTCTCCGCAGCTTATGCCTGACAAAAATCGTCCTGGCTGGGGACGTTAACTCCAGCCATCTTTTATTTTGCTAGGTAGCTACAAGACTAATAAATACGAACATTCATTCCGATTTTGTCCACTTAATACCCAAAAATCAGGTATACTCAAGATGAAATGGTAAACATGGGCAGAGATAAATGGGTCATTCACTCACCCAACAAAGCTTGGAAACAGGTCAACGCATCCTTACAGATCGCTCTGATGGTTTTCGTAAAGCGCATGGGCAGTTTCTTACCCCGGAACCGCTGGCACGGTTTATGGCGGAACAACTTGGAACAATTAAAGATGGTGATCACATTCTTGATCCGGCAATGGGATCAGGGACATTACTTTGTGCGATTATTGAACGGTTAATTGCCGAAAATAAGCCAATTGAAGTTTGGATAGATGGTTTTGAGCTAGATGAAGAATTATTTACTGCTGCACAGTCAATTCTGAATGAGGCGGTAAGTTACGCGGCTAAACACGATATTCAGATTTATCTCAACCTGTTTCACATTGATTTCATCCTGAATGGATTGCAATTTTTGCGTCCCACTTTACTGGATACGCCTGTAGGTTATCGCTCATATCAGCATATCATCGCCAATCCACCCTATTTCAAGATCAATACAACCGATATGCGCCGTCAGATGGCAGAAAGTATCCTCAGCGGTCACACCAACATCTATACACTGTTTATGGGATTAGCCGCCAGAATGCTGCACAATGGTACTGCCTGTTTCATCGTGCCGCGCAGCTTTTGTTCTGGAAACTACTTCACCCGCTTTCGGCAGGAATTTTTAGACCGGGTGACGGTGCAGCACGTCCATCTGTTTGAATCACGCAGCGATGCGTTTAGCCAGGACGATGTGCTGCAGGAAAATTTGGTGATCGCCTTCACACCACAAAATGAGGTGAGTGACTCACGGGTCCTGGTTTCGTCATCAGCAACTCTGGATGAACTTGCTAACGGGGTCACGACACGACCAATCACGAAGACGCAATTCATCAGCCCAATTGGGCTACTCCGTCTCCCCACCTCCGAGCTTGATGAAACGATTCTCGAAGTGGTGGATCACTGGACAGGTTCATTTCATGCGTATGATCTGGCGATTTCAACGGGACAAGTGGTGCCATTTCGCGCCGAGGAATACCTTATCAACGAACCAAATGGTATACCCGTCGTTCCGCTGCTCTGGATGCAGCACGTTACATCTCAGCAAATTACCTGGCCGGTGAATCACGGTTTCCGCAAACCCCAGCACATTCTGAACATATCTGGCACAAGAACTTTGCTGGTTGAGAATACCAATTATGTACTGCTGCGCCGCTTCAGCGCCAAAGAAGAACAGCGCCGACTGGTTGCCGCCCCTTATCTGGCAGATCAGTTTGACTATACAATGATCGGGCTGGAAAATCACCTGAACTTCATTTACCGTCGTGATGGGGAGATGAGCACAGCAGAAGTCATCGGTTTATCGGCATTACTCAACAGCGGCTTAATTGACCGCTACTTTCGTATCTCGAACGGGAACACCCAGGTCAATGCCACTGAACTGCGGGCTTTGCCTTTGCCACCGTTTCAGGTCATTACTGCCATTGGTCAAGCGGTCATGAAAGAAGTGAATGCTGTTGATCTGGACGCGATTGTCGTTCAGACCCTTCAAACTTACCTGCTGGTGCCGACTGACTTTCCCATTCTCCGCGAAACGAGAGTGGTATGAGCAAAATCACCGAAGCCCAGGCGGTTCTCGCCGCGGTCCACCTACCCGCTGCCCAACAAAACGAAATTGCTGCCCTCACTCTGCTGGTGCTGGCGCAGTTGGATGACAACACACCCTGGAGCGATGCTAAACGCCAGAGCTTGCGTATTCACGATATGATGCAGGCCATGAGCAGCCGTTTCGGACGGGTATATGCTGAGAACACCCGCGAGACAGTGCGCCGTCAGGTTATCCACCAGTTTGAGCAGGCACGCATCGTAGATCGCAATCCCGATGAACCGGGTCTAGCAACCAACAGTCCACGCACCCACTACGCTTTGACAGATGCGGCTATACGCACTATTCGCCAATATAACACCCCAGATTGGGCTGAAGCCGTCACAGAATTCTTGAATGTTCAACAGTCGCTTATCGAGCTGTATGAGCGCAAACGGGAACTTCAGCTTATCCCGCTGACTTATCAGGGCAAGGAATATCATCTCTCACCCGGAAAACATAATGAACTGCAAATTGCCATTATCGAGGCGTTTGGCCCGCGTTTCGCACCGGGAGCAAAGCTGCTCTATTTGGGCGATACTGCGAACAAATCACTGTTGATTGATGAAGCGGCTTTCATCAAGCTGAATATTCCACTGACCAGACATGACAAACTGCCAGATGTGATTCTGTATGATGAAGAGCGTAATTGGATGTATCTCATTGAGGCAGTCACATCGCACGGCCCGGTAACACCTAAACGCCGGGTTGAACTGGATGAAATACTTACCAACTGCCCGGCAGGACTGATTTATGTGAGTGCCTTTCCCGACCTGATTACTTTCCGCAGTTTCCTAAGCGAAATCGCCTGGGAAACCGAAGTCTGGCTCAGTGAGCTGCCCGATCACATGATCCACTTCAATGGAGATCGTTTCGTAGGTCCACGTCCCCGCTAATCAGCCGCTTTTGCCTCCAACTCTGATGCGGTTAAATTGGTTTGAGAACTCTAACCGAATCCCGTAAAACTCCCAAGTCAAAACTGTAAAATTCGTCAGGTCGTCCGATCTGGCTTTACTATGCTCGTTATATCGGTTAATCAACGGAAAACCCTGATGCACAGCCAAATTTTAGACACATTCCACCACCTCATAGCGACCGGTAATTTTAACGGGCGATTTGCCAAAATTGACGCTCAGATTTGCCAATTTTACATAAGTCTGATGACCCGACTTTGATAAGCTGATTGCATCAGTAAAACGTGGGCGTACCACATACTGAGCAGTCAGCTTTTTGATTCGGGCTGAGTGCCGAAATATTTCAGACACCTTCGCAAGATTGCTAACCCGAAACTGGAAAAATGCGGGGTTCGCGCAGGGTCGGTGTGCTACGCTGGAACTGTGAGTAAAACGAAGGAGCGCGACTAATGGAGAAACCCAACATCCCTACCCTATCGGTTCGGCAGGTGACACGCAAAAGAATCTTTGCGATCCGGCTGACGGACCGGGAACGCGCCGAGATTGAGGCTCTGGCTAAACAGCTTCGGCTGCCCGACTCCTACATGGCGCGGCATTTCATACTGGAAGCGGTGGCGTATCACCGCAAGACTCAACGAGGAGAGCGGGTTGAAGGCTGAACCCACGTCACATGAAGTAACTCCACAACTGAATACCGAGCAGGGCATGAATCTGGAAAGCGTTTATCGCTCACTGCTCAGGATTGTTGCGCGGCTGGACGAAAATGAGTACACTGAAAGCAATTCGTTGTTGCGCCAGACCACCGAGGTGGTACTCGATGATCTGGCTGACCCCGCGAGTGACGTTACCACGTCGCAGGGCTAGGAAGCATTGTACATGATGCGCCTTGCTCTTGCCGTATCACTTTTGCGGGAGCAGGGCGTTTTGTTTGGAAAGGAGAAGCGGTGATGGCAACCAAATACAAGCGCCCCGAACAGAACATCATTGATCCGTATCGGTTTGAACCGCTGCCGGTGGATCGTCCCTGTGCCATTTACTACCGCCAGTCCACCGACGCGCAGATCGGCAATATCAACACGACGCTGCAAACCGTCGATATGTTTGAACACCTCGTCCGTCAGGGCTGGGCACGGGACAGCATCGAGATGATTGACATGGATGCGGGTGTCAGTGGAACCACCAAACTGGCAGATCGCAAAGGCATGGCGCGGCTGATGATCCTCATTGAGAGTGGCGAGATCAGCCTGGTCGCGGCGCAGGAGGTAGATCGGTTCTTCCGCGATGTGACCCAAATCCAGACGAACCTGTTCATTGATGCCTGCAAACGCAATAACGTGCGGGTGATGACTCCGCGCATGGTGTATGACTTCAATCACCCGATGATGGGTGCGTATCACATGAAGATTTTCCGCGAGGAAGCGCAGCACGCGGCAGACTTCCTTGAGTATCATATCAAAGGGCGACTGCATAAAAGCCGTGCCTATTTGCATGAGCAAGGGTTATGGGCGGGACGTGCCATCATCACCGGGTATATGGTGGACATGCGCCCGAAACTGCCCGACGGCAGCCCCAATCCGAACCACCGCCGCTATGCGCCTTTTGCGCCGTGTGCCGACGCGATCCGCTTCTACTTTGAGTTGTTCAAACGCTTCAATCGCAACATGCAGAAAACGTGGGAATACGTCGAGCAGCACGGACCCTTTCTGCCTGAACCGGAGGAAGTCGCACGCCTGACTCCCGAAGGCTTCCGCACGGATATGCGAATGGATTACCGTTCGATGTTTACCGGACGGATTGTGCCGTCACTCTCCGGGATCGACAAACTGCTGACCAATGTGGTTTACATGGGGCATTGGGTGCATCAGGGCGCAATCACCCGTTTCTACAACCATGAACCCATCGTGGATGAAGATCTGTTTATGTTCGCTTTCAATGCTCTGTCGCCGCTGGATTTTTATGGCGACCCCAACCCGGCCTATCAGCCCTACCGTACCTACAACCGTCACGATGCCAAAGACCGAACGGAAGCGCCACCGGTTTATGGTGGGGTCGTGTTCTCGGATGCCCCAGATTATCTGCACCGACGACTGCACACCCAATGGAACAGCCATAACAAAGTGTATCAGTATGCTTTACGGGATCGACGCGGAGTCGTTGTTTTCAGCGTCAAAGCCAGCCGGATGGATTTGAGCATTGATACCCTGCTGCTGGAGCGGTTGAAGGCGACGACGATTGACGAAACCGCATGGCAGGCAGCCTTAGCCAGCACCCGTGAAGATGGTCACAGCGAACTGCGCCGGATTGAAAACGAAATCCGGGGTGCGGAGCGCGCCAAGACTGCTATTCTCGAAAACCTTAAGACGTTGCAGCACGCGGAGATGGTGCGTAATCTGGAAGCCAGCTATGCCGCCAATGAACGTGAGATTGAACGCCTTCGCGCGGTCCAGATTGAATTGAGACAGGGTAAGCACCGGCGTGAAGTGCTGGAGGATGCCCGCCCGGTACTGAACAAAATCATCGCTCGCTGGCAGGATGTCCCCGCAGCGAACCGCCGGGAATTGTTCGAGGCGCTGTCTGTCTACGCCAAAGTGAAACTGCTGGACGCAGGCGGAACTCCAGCGACTGCGCGAGATGGTGGACGCAGGTCGCCCGCAGTGGGAAATTCTGAAGGCATTTCCGCATTGGAACTGGCACACCATCACCTGCCGCTATCTGAATCACTTCTCCCCGGATCGTCGGTTTACACCCCACTATAAGGGTGAGAAGAAATATCCCTACGGTATCAAGTGGCACGAAACCGAAGAATACCGAGCGGAGCAGCAGGCTCTTAGTTTGGCGGTGAGTTCTACCTCTCTTCCGTGATATGCTGGTTGTAGATACACCACAACGCCAGTGCGCCGTCTTGCAGCCATTTCCAACTGTGACGCAAGTAGGCGAATTCAACGCGCTTGTTGGCTTTGGCGGTTTTGTCATGGTCATATGGGGGATTGAGCCAAGCAGCGCCAAAGGCATTATTGGATGCCAGCAGCCGCTCGA
>CAYUTY010000105.1:11696-17616 GCA_964447795.1 uncultured Anaerolineaceae bacterium | reverse complement strand
AAACATTTGTCATAACATTTGTCATAACATTTGTTTCACTTTTGAGGGGAGAAATGGCAACCGATCATCAGTTAAATGCTAACAAGAGCTAAAAAGATATTCCTGATTGACGAAAAGCTACTGCTGATTCTGTTCTTCGCGCCACTTCCGCACCGCTTCCAGCGCTTCCGGTGTGCCAATTTTTTGGAGTGCATCGGCGGCATAATCACACACACGGATTGATGAATAGCTGGGCCGCTTTAAATCCTTCAGCTTTGTGATGAGGCTGGGAACCGATGGAATTCCTACTTTTATCAATGCCTCAAGGGTATGCCTGCGTACATCTGTATCTTCATCACTCAGCGCTTGAATAAGAGTCGGGATGGCGTTTTCGTGACCAATATTTCCTAACGCCATAATGGCATTTTCTCTAATCACCCATAAAGCAATGTTATGTATTCCCTCAAAGACATCCTGATCTCTCCACTCTCTTGGATTCGATACCATCCACATCAGATGAGCCACTAAATCCTCAATACTATCCCTATCCATGTGAATACCACTGCTCACACAAAGCGCCGCCAAGAAGGGGTCGCCCTGTTGGATGACCTTAATCATCTCACTCGTGTTTACAGAAATTCCACAGGCGGCAATAACGGCCTGATCCCATTTTCGCGCTAAACGGCCACCTCCGATTAGTCGCGGCCATAACAGGACACTGCCGATATTCTGATGATGAAGCGAGGTGGCTGCAAAATACTCCAGCATCAGTTGATGATAAAATCGCAATTCATTCCCGCGAATCTCGACAAAATTTGCACTCGCTGCCGCAGGCAACAGGCCAACATCCTCAACATACTGCCTTACATAGTCCAGTGGCACATCAATCGGTTTATCTTCATTAATCATCGCAAATGCCAGCCTGCCCAACGACGATTCCATCTGCTCAAAGGGAATCCACCCCAGCAGATTGCGCGTCCGCTCTCGTTCCCAGAGTGCCATCGCCAGACGACGGAATAAAGCGCCATTGTTGCGCGGCAGGTCGCCTTCTGGCGAGCTTTTGTAGACGACCATCAGCGCTGTCAGCAAATAAGGGTTTTTCGCCAGCCGGAACAGGCTGCGGCTTTCATCGGTATGGCCGCTGAATTTTGTTGGGGTAACACGTTCCAGAAATCTTCCTGCGTCATCCTCACCTAAATAATTGTGTGCGAACTGCCGGATACGTCCTTCGTCCATCTCGCCCGCTAATACTGTTGGCAGATTGACCACCAGCTCATTCGCATAATCTGCCGCCCGGCAGGTTATGATGATTCGCGCTGGCACATCTGCCCCAGCCAGCCATTCGCGCAGCAGTTTTGCCTTCTTTGCGCCGCTTCCGCCCATCTCATTCAGGCCATCGAGGTAGAGAAGCAGTTGATTTTTTGCCAAGCTGCCCAACCCGATTTTCTCAATTTGTGCCGTGAGGAAATCGCCTGCCGTTGGTTCGTCGCCCCAGGCGGGCAAATAGAGCAGCAGTGGCAGTGGTGCGCCGGAATCTGCTAATCGCGCACGGGCTGCATCCAACGCCAGCCGCCGCAGCGTGGTCGTTTTGCCCGCGCCGGGTTCGCCAATCAAGACAAAACGGGAATGTTTCTCAACCGCCTGCCGAATATCATTTAAGGGAACCGACTGCGGCTCCAGCGATTCACTTATTGCCGGATTGGCTGGTAGAGCTGCGCTGGTTTCTAACAGCGCGAATGCCCCTTCCAGTCCCCAATCGTCAGCGATGCGGGGACGGGGGCGTAATGGTTCATCCATCTGCCCGGCCAGATCAACATATTCGAGGACACCTTTACGCGCTTCCAGTTCGGCTATCAGCCGCGTGAGATACTGTGTTTCGGCATCTGGCGGCGGCCCAACCTGTGCGGCAGCATCGCGTTTCAGCACCGTCAATAAATCCTGCAACTGTTCGCGGTAAATACGCTCGTCCAGCCAGGCGCGAAAGTCAGTGTACTGGATACCCTCCACTTCAATCGGCCAGTCAGATGGTTTGGGGAGTTCACGCAGGAAAACCGGGAAAATTTTGCGATTCAGCCGTTCAGCCCGCGCCAGTTCCTTGCGGCAGTAGGTCGAGCCTACGTAATCCGGGCAGATGATAGGAATAATAGCGGCGCTGGTATCCACACCCTGCTCAATAGCTCGACGCCAGTCATCGCCACCGCGTATGCCGCCTTCGAGGATGTCCATCCACACCCGCACACCGCTATTTTTCAGGTCAGCCGCCAGCCGCGCTGTGAAATCGGCTTCGGTGTGGGGGTAGCTAATGAAAATATGAGCGCCGTCCGACAAAGCCTGCCTCCCCTCGTCATAATGAAATCAACCTTAACACGGCGGTCTGGGAGAGGCAAGCGAGTGGTGACGTGTATGACTGTTATGCTCAAGCCTTGCGGGCGACCTCCCAGGCGAGGTGGTTGATCTCCGGCAGAATCAGCTTTTCCAGGGCGACCTGTACGGCGTTGGGGCTGCCGGGCATGGAAAAAATCAACGTCCCACGATAGACACCGGCTGTCGCCCGGCTGAACATGGCCGCCGCGCCGACCTCGGCATAGCTCAGGGCGCGGAACAGCTCGCCAAACCCTGGCAGTGTCTTTTCCAGATAGCGGCTGACCACATCGTAGGTGGTGTCACGCGGGCTGATGCCAGTGCCGCCGTTGAAGAGAACAAGCTGGACACCCGCCATCGCCGCCAGTTCCTCGATCACCGCCGCCACCTGATCCGGCTCATCAAGGATGAGCCGGTAGGCCGCTACCCGATGACCCAGCTCGCTCATTCTGTCTTCGATATAGTGCCGGTTCTGATCGGTTTCCGGCGTGCGGGTATCGCTCACCGTCACAATGGCTACGGTGACTGGGCCGTGACCGGCCTTTTCGCGGTGTTCGCCTGCGCCCATTTTTTATCCTTTCAGGTGCATCCGATAAGCGCCGCAGGCTAATCCCGCAGCACTTGCGCCGGGAAACCCTTCGCCATGAATGACTGTCAGGGTTTCATCAGCATCGATTATATGGAACAAAGCGCGGGCGCACACACAGGTGCGCCCCTACGGATGAGAAAAACCGTGCGTTTTGAAATGGTTTCCAGGATTATAGAACATGCTCACAGGGAGTCTATGACAGGCTTCCTTGATGTGTAAAATTCTGCCTGAAAAGCACAATCGTTGTTTGACAAACCCTTAAAACAGCCTTAAACTCATTATATTAGTTGGCCTGGTGAGGATGTTCCTCGATGAAGATATGTGTGATGCCAACAGAGCAACTCTGTCCCTGAACACGCGGTTCTGGTCGCCTACCAGACCGCGTGTTTTGTTTTTCGCTCAAGTAAGTCTGTAAGGAGTAGGTTGAACTATGGACTACGGTATGATCGGCAAGATTGAGAAGGCTCGTCGTTACGCTCAGGAACCGGAGCGGGTTACTTTCCTTTCGCTTCAAGCCGAATTCAAGGGCGACAATAATAACTACCAGATCACCCTCAAAGACGACGCCTGGGCCTGCACGTGTCCCGGTTTTCAGCAGCACAAAATCTGCCCGCATATCATGACGCTGGAAAAGCTGTTCAAACCGATGCTGAAGCGCCAGCCGCTTCCTTATGCACCCGGTCAGAATGTCGTCAGTGATGTTGAAAAAACCCGCCGCTACGCCGATGAAAAAGACCGTATCCGCCTCGCCAGCTTTGATGCCAGCTTTGAAGGCACCAACAGCGTCCACCACTTCAGCTATCATGAAGGGGTGTGGAACTGCGATTGTGACTTCTTCAAAAGCCGGTCAACCTGCTGTCACACGATGGCGATGGAGCGCATCCTCAGCGGGATGCTGATCCCCGCGCCGGTACCTGTGACCGCCTGATTGGGCGTGTGCATCCGCCTGGAGCGGCACACAGCCACAGGGAGCAGCACACAGGCTGCTCCCTACTGATTGTCAGGGGCATGACAACCATGCCCTGAGCAATTTTCCCCTCAAATCCGCACCGCTGATTGCCTGCTGCCAATCCTGCGTTACAATTAGCCTGTTTTACTGCTTCACACAGAAAGTCCGCCCCGCATGATTGTGGTTGACGCCCATCAGGATATTGCTTATACCGCCCTGTGCTACGGGCGCGATTATCGCCAGAGCGCCATCGAAACGCGCCGCCGTGAAGCCGGGACAAGCGCTCGTTTTGGCGCGGCGACGATTGGCCTGCCGGATGCGCTGCTGGGGCGGGTGGCGCTGGTGTTTGCCACGCTGTTTGTCGCCCCGGACGATGGCAACACGGCGGCACCCTGGGCAAAGCTGTACTACAAAACACCGATGGAAGCCTATCGCCTCGCTTTGCAGCAGGCGGATTATTACCAGCGCCTCAGCGACGAAACCGATAAAGTCCGCCTGATTCGCACGGCTGGCGACCTTGATGCGGTGCTGGCGACCTGGGCCGAGGGCAAGGAACTGACCGATCACCAGCAGGGACTCGTGCTGCTGATGGAAAATGCTGATCCGATTCTTGAGCCGAAGCAGTTTGAGGAATGGTACGAACGCGGCGTCCGCATTGTTGGCCCGGCCTGGCGGGGGACGCGCTACGCGGGTGGAACGGGGATGCCTGGCCCGCTGACAGCGCTCGGTTATGAACTGCTGGATGTGATGGCGGGCTTTAACGCGCTGCTCGACCTGTCACATCTGGCGGAAAAGGCCTGTCTGGAAGCGCTGGATTATTACCCCGGCCCGATCATCGCCAGCCACAGCAACCCGCGCCGTTTCCGCGATAGTGACCGGCACCTGCCCGATGACACCATCCGCAGGCTGGCGGAACGCGATGGCGTGATGGGCATCGTGCTGTGGAACAACTTTCTCAGCAACACCTGGACGCTCAACAGCGCCAAAGCCAAACTGCCGCTTTCGGTGGTCATCGACGCGGTGGATTATGTGTGTCAGCTTACGGGCAGCGCCGCGCACGTCGGCCTCGGCAGCGACTTTGACGGTGGTTTCGGCGCGGAGAGCATCCCGGAAGGGCTGGATACGGTCACCGATCTGCTGGTGATTGGCGAAGCCCTGCGCGAACGCGGCTATGCCCCGGCGGATGTGGAAGCTATCCTGGGCGGCAATATGCTCCGCAAACTGCGCCAGTCACTCCCCGGTTAGGACGTATTCATGCATCGTGTTGCTCAATTTGGAATTGCGCTAGGTGCGCTGGGTGCAGTGCTGACCTTTATGGGTTTGTTTCCCGGCGTGACCGGGATTCGCCCGGCGGCAGGCATCGGGATCATGCAGATTTTCAGCATCCTGACGGGGTTCACCATGCTGATTCTGGGCGCGTTGATTTACGTGAAATTCACCTTTTACCCTTACCGTCCTGCCCGCCTGGCGCAGCAGATCGGGATTCGACTGGCGATGACCGGGCTGCTGTTCGCCTGCATGGCCGGGCTGTCGGATGTGCTGGGGTTTGGCTCGCACGTCATCGGCTCTGAGGCCGGAACGCTGTTCGGTGCACTGCAAGCCTTCGGCATTATCGGCAGCTTTGTCATCGCGTCTATCGGCGTGCTGATGTACGCGGTTACGGGCGACCTGGACAGCGGCAGCACCCCGCCCGACGACCCGATCTAGGCACTTCGTAACCCCTATTTTCATAAACTGTTCATTTTTGACTAGCTTTTGTCTCATTTTTGAACGGCATACTGAGACAACAGAAGCTGTTACCCCTGTTACATCGTTTGAAGGAGTATTGGGTTATGAAGAAACTTGTTTTAGCGGCGGTGGTGCTGGCGCTGCTGGCAATGGCTGGCGTCCCGGCAATGGCGCAGGATCAGACTATCGTTGATATTGCTGTGGGCAACCCGGATTTCAGCACGCTGGTGGCGGCAGTGCAGGCGGCTGGGCTGGTTGAAACGCTGCGCGGCGAAGGCCCGTTCACGGTGTTCGCGCCAACGGACGAAGCGTGT
>CAYUTY010000105.1:0-11686 GCA_964447795.1 uncultured Anaerolineaceae bacterium | reverse complement strand
GCTGTCCAGCATTCTGACCTATCATGTGGTGGCTGGCGAAGTTGACGCGTCGGCAGTGGTCGGCTCCAGCGAACTGACCTCGGTGCAGGGTTCACCCATCGCGGTTTCCGTGGTGGATGGCAATGTGTTTCTGAATGAAAGCACACAGGTCGTTGCAACCGATATTCAGGCCAGCAACGGCATCATCCACGTGATTGACTCGGTGCTGCTGCCCCCGGCTGATGAAGCGGCTGCGGAAGCGCCTGCCGAAGCTGTTGAAACCGTTCATATCCGTGTGGCGCATTTCTCCCCGGATACCCCGGCAGTCGATGTGTACGTCAATGGCGATCTGAGCGCGGTTCAGGGGCTGGAATTCCCCAACGTGACCGAGTGGATTGAACTGCCCGCTGGCAGCTACAACCTGGCGGTTTCACCCGCTGGCACCTCGCTGGACGATGCAGCGATTGGCCCGGCGGATTTTGACCTGCCTGCTGGCGCATGGCTGACCGTCGCAGCGGTGGGTTCACTGGAAGCTGGCACGCTGAAACCGGCCATCGTCGCTGAAGATTACAGCCCGATTGCTGATGGCAATACCCGCGTCACCGTTTTTCACGCTATCGAAGGCGCACCTTCGGTTGATGTGCTGGCTGGGGGCGCACGTGTCATCACCGTACTGGGCTTCCCCGGCACACTGGGCAGCAACGACGGCGCGTTCACACTGGATGTTCCGGCGGGTTCCTATGATCTGGCCGTCAATGTGACTGGCACCAACACCACGCTGCTTGACCTGCCCGGCACCGCGCTTGATGCAGGTGTGAACTACTTCGTGGCGGCTGTCGGCACGGCGAGCAGCCCACAGGTGGCGCTGGCGGCGACCAATACTGGCGAAGCGCAGGAAGCTGCCGCCGAAGCACCGGCTGAAGCATCAGAGGAAGCTGTCACGATTGTGGACATCGCCGCTGGCAACCCGGACTTCAGCACACTGGTGACGGCAGTGCAGGCGGCTGGCCTGGTCGAAACGCTGAGCGGCGAAGGCCCGTTCACCGTGTTCGCGCCGACCAACGCGGCCTTTGAAGCGCTGGGCGAGGATACGATTGCGGCTGTGCTGGCGGATACCGATCTACTGACCAGCATCCTGACTTACCATGTGGTCGCCGGGGAATACCCTGCGGCGATGGTAACTGGCCTGCGGCAGTTGCAGTCGGTTGAGGGTTCGCCAATCCGCTTTTCGGTGGTAGACGGCAAGGTTTTCCTGAACGACACGATTGAAGTGATCGTGACGGACATTGAAGCCAGCAACGGCGTCATCCACGTCATCAACGGCGTGCTGCTGCCCCCGACGGAATAACTCACCTTTCCGTATATCACCATGAGGCTGGGGAAACCCGGCCTCATTTGTTTCATGGCAGAGACGAGCGCTGTGAAGGGGGTATTATGCCCCAAAAGCGCATTCGAACCTTTGGTATAATCAATTAGAAGTTACATAGTTGCCATCTGTGTAGGGGAGGGTTTCAAACCCTCCCCTACGCAAACACACGCTCAACTGCATAAGTCATAATCAATACACTTTGTAGCCTAAACACGACCCTAATTCCTACAGATATTGCGGTGTACTGACAACAATAGCTTCGTGAGGACATAATATGTCGCCAATCCAATTTGAAACCGAGCTGTTTACCATCAACTCCTGGATTATTCTCAGACTCCCTGAGCCTGCCTCCGCTGAGCTGCCGTCACGCGGGATGACGATGGTTTCCGGGACGATCAATGGCGTTCCTTTTAAAACCCTGCTCGAACCGGATGGGCGGTATGCGCCGGGGAGAGGGTCGAGCCACTGGTTTAGCCCTGACCAAAAACTGCTGGATGAGGCTTCCGCAAAGGCAGGCGATACGGTACAGGTTTCGCTTGAACCGAGCAAAGAGTGGATTGAGCCAGAAGTTCCTGAAGATTTAAAACAAGCGCTGGCAGCTTCCCCACAAGCTGAGGCTTTATGGAACGATATTACCCCGCTCGCGCGTTGGGATTGGATTCGCTGGATACGGGCGGTCAAAACAGCGGAAACCCGCCAAAAACATATCGACGTCGCGCTCGACAAACTCAACAAAGGCATGAGACGCCCCTGCTGTTTTAACCGCAATCTGTGCAGTGAACCCCATGTATCGCACAATTGGGCGCTGCTTGAGCCGCAGTAAGTGAGGCAGGAAACTTTTTAGAAGGGGGTGTGTGGTGACACAGGCGGCACAGAAGTTTGATACGCCCGGCAGGACTCGAACCTGCGACCGCTTCGTTAGGACCGAAGTGCTCTATCCAACTGAGCTACGGGCGCGTATGAGTCCATTATAGGGGGTGATCGGGTTTCAGTCAACGCGCCCTTGTGGGTATAATCTGGACGGGAGTCCATTTTTATCATAAAGAAGGGGACACACGATGCAATATACCCATCTGGGACGGACGGGCTTGCAGGTCAGCCGCCTCTGCCTCGGCACCATGAACTTTGGGCCAGAGACGACCGAGCCGGACAGCTACGCTATTATGGATAAAGCCCTTGATTTAGGCATCAATTTTTTTGATACCGCCAATGTTTACGGCTGGAAAAAAGGCGAAGGCGTCACCGAACAGATCATCGGGCGCTGGTGGGCGCAGGGCGATGGCCGCCGCGAAAAAGTCGTTCTTGCCACTAAAGTCTATGGCGATATGGGCGACTGGCCCAACGAAAAGCGCCTCTCCGCGCTGCACATCAAACGCGCCTGCGAGGCCAGCCTGAAGCGCCTCCAGACCGACTACATCGACCTCTACCAGATGCACCACATCTACCGCGAAGCACCCTGGGAAGAAATCTGGCAGGCGATGGAACAGCTTGTGCGTGAAGGCAAGGTACTTTATGTCGGCAGCAGCAACTTCGCTGGCTGGCATATCGCCCAGGCTAACGAAGCCGCCAAACACCGCAATTTCCTCGGCCTCGTCAGCGAGCAAAGCCTGTATAACCTGGTCGAACGCAGCATCGAACTGGAAGTCATCCCGGCCTGCGAAGCCTATGGCCTGGGCGTGATTCCCTGGTCACCGCTGGCGGGCGGCATCCTCGGCGGCATCCGTGAAGATGGCAAACGCCGTCAGGGTGGCCGCTCCAAAGAGGTGATCGAAAAATACCTGCCGCAGTTGGAAGCCTATGAAGCCTTCTGCACCGAAATTGGCGAAAAACCGGCGGATGTGGCGCTGGCGTGGATGCTGAAAAACCCGGTCATCACCGGCCCGATCATCGGCCCGCGCACAATGGAACAGCTCACCGGCTCGATGCATGTGCTGGAAATCGACCTCAGTGATGAGCAGATGAAAAAGCTGGACGAAATCTGGCCGGGGCCCGGCGGCGCTGCCCCCGAAGCCTACGCCTGGTAGAATTTTGCATATTCGCAGGGGCATGATGTGTCATGCCCTTTGCGATTATAATGATTGATCGAACTGGTTTAATGGAGTCACGATCATGCGGCAGGTCATTTTAATCCCTGATGTTGAAGCAGGCGGTTTTACCGTGATTGTGCCAAGTCTGCCGGGATGCATCAGCGAGGGCGACACCGAGGCCGAAGCGCTGGCGAATATTAAAGAAGCCATTGATCTGTACATCGAAGATATGCTTGCGGATGGCGAAGAAGTCCCTGACGATGTGGGCGCACCGATTCATGTTGCCGTCGTATGACGAAACAACCTGTCGCTCACGCCAGCGTCCCTCATCACCGTAAAGACCTCAAGCCGGGAACCCTTCACCAAATCATCAAAGATGCCGGTTTGACAGTCGATGAATTCATTGCGCTGTTGTAATTACGCTGCGCCAGCCCGTTACATCCCCGCCCGCGCGCGCAGGTACGGCGCAATCAGCCGCGCTGAGACGCCCCGGTGACTGATGCGGTTCTTTTCTTCTGCCGTAAGCTGGCTGAAGCTCACCGTGTACCCCGCCGGGATGAATAGCGGGTCATAGCCGAAACCGCCGTCGCCGTCCATTTCCGCCAGCGCGATGTGTCCCTCGCACTCGCCGCGCACCACCGTCGTCTCGCCCGTTTGCGGGTCAGTCACGGCGATCACATTGGCGAAACGCGCCGTACGTTTTTCCTCTGGCACGCCCAGCAGCTCGCCCAGCAGCTTTGCCCGCCGCTGCGCCATCGTCAGCTCCGGCCCGCCGTAACGCGCTGGATAAATGCCCGGTTTGCCGTCCAGCGCATCGACATACAGCCCGGTATCATCGGCCAGTGTCAGCAAACCGCTGGCTCTGGCATAGGCTTCGGATTTGAGGCGGGCGTTTTCTTCCAGCGTCAGCGCATCTTCCGCCACATCCATCCCGCCCAGCTCGACATCCTTCAGACTCAGCAGGCGCAGCGGCAAATCGCCCAGCATCTCCGCCAGTTCCGCCAGCTTCCCGGCGTTGCTCGTCCCTATCAGTAAATCCATGATTTTCCTCAGATTTTAAGCGCTTATGTGACAACGGTATCGCGTAACGCCTGCGAGATATTGTGCAAGCCAGCACGAAGCTGCTCTTCCGCCGGCCAGCCAAAGCCGACGCGCATGTGCCGCCGGTCGCTCTCGAACCAGTGGCCGGGGCCAACCAGCGTCCGGTAGTGGGTCGCCAGCCGCTCATAAAACCGGTCAAGGTTGATGTTCACATCCGCCCGAATACGGGGGAAACACACCACGCCGCCGCGCGGCTCGACCCATTCCAGCAGCGCTTCTTCCGCCATCCACTCGCGCACCACCTTCAACTGCGACTGGATATAAGGGCGGATGCGCGCCAGATAAACATCCTTCGTCCGCAGGAATTGATAGGCCGCTGCTTCATCCAGCACCGAGTTATGGATGAAAATCTGCTCTTTAGCCGCCAGGAATGTCTCCATCAGCGCCGAATCCTGCGTGATGAGCCAGCCGGTGCGGATTCCTGGCAGCCCATAGGTTTTCGAGAGTGACGATACGCTGATAACACGCGGCGACAGCGACGCAGCCGGTGGCAAAACCGCTTCGTAACCCATCTCGCGGTAAGTCTCATCCACCAGCAGGTAACAGCCTTTCGCCTCGACTACCTCAATCAGCCGCCGCAGATCGCCCTCGCTGATGGTCGCGCCGGTCGGGTTGTGGGGGACGGTGATGCTGACATAGCGGGTTTCCGGGCGCATTTTCGCCGCGATAGCTTCTACATCGAAGTGATAGCCATCCTCGAATTGCAGCCGGGCCAGATCGACATTCGCCCCAATCTGCCGGGGTGTTTCGATGTTGGTGGCGTAATTCGGGAACACGACGACCATGTGATCGCCCGCCTTCAGCAGCGACGTCGCCACGATGAACAGTGCCGCAGCCGCCCCCACTGTTGTCAGCACCTGATCGGGGTGCAGATTGGGCGCATCAGCCGCGATCAGTTCGCGCAGTTTGGGCTTGCCGAGGTGGTTGTCGTAGGACAGCACCAGCTCATCGAAGTTGAAGTTCAGATCACGGAAGGCCAGATCGGGCAGCGAACTTTCGGCAAGATTCGAATCAAGCTTGTCGTAGCCGAATTCTTCCGCGCCTTCAATTTCAATTGGCATCCGCCGGTACTGCATGGTGTTTTCTCCGATGTAGGTTTAAGGCGAGAGCAGCGGCGGAATCACCCGCCAGATCAGGTAAAAGTCCAGCAGCGCCAATAAACTGAAAACCGCCACCGGCAGCCAGCGACCCACCTCGAAACGTGGGAATAATACGGCTCGCCATGTATCCAGACCGAGCGCCAGCCCCAGCGCGAACGGCAGCATCCCCGTGAACAGATAGCGCCCCTGAAATTGCAGGAATTCGGTGTTGTAATAGACGTAAGCCAAAAACGCCAGCGCCGCCGCTGTCGCCAGTATTAACACGGCTAACCGCTTACCTGTAGGGGAGGGTTTCAAACCCTCCCCCCCTACGGATGGCCTTCTGGCGCGAACCCAGGCCAGCCCCAAGCCGCTGACACAGATGAGCGTGACCAGCAGCAAAATGGGGTATACCCACGCCGGGAGCGGCAGCGCCATCCAGCCGAACTGTCCCCAGAAGCTGTTGAAGGTCGTCTGGACAGCGCTCGACAGATACGCGCCAAAGCCCACCTGCGCGATCAGTTCCGCCGTGCGCGGCTGCCCGACCACCACCCGGTCATGCTGGCGCAGGCCAAACACATCGGGGAAACCGTAAATGTTGACGTTGTGCGCCATCCATAAGCCGCCCAGCAGCAGCGCCGGGGCCAAAAATTGCAGCACTTCCGCGACAGGAATCCGCCGCCGTGACCAGCCTTTCAGCAGGATCGCCAGCGGCACCAGGCCGAGCAGAAACAGCGTCGAAACTTTGGTCAGCAGGCTGAGGCCCACCAGCAAACCGAGATGCCAGGGTTTGATTGCGCCATCCTGCAAATAGATGATCGTCCCCAGCAGCGTCATCGCGATCAGCAGCCACGCCAGCGAGTCATTACTCACTGATGCCAGAATCGCCACATGCTGCGGTAAAAAGGCCGCGAAGGCCGCCGCGCCCAGCGCCACCTGTGGACGCAGCGGCAGCAGCCGCACGCCCGCGCCATACACGCACACAATAATGCCAACGCCGAACAGGGCCGAAAACAGGCGCATCGCCGTCAGGCTACCACTTGCCACCCGGTAAATGACCGCTTGCAGCAGGTAATAGAGCGGCGGCTGGTGATCTTCGTACTCGATTAAATCCAAATCACCCAGCAGATTCGGCGCGAAGCTGGCGCTTTTGAGTTGGTCGAGATAGGCCGAATCCCAGTCCCCCGGCTGAATCGTCGGGCAGCAGCCGCGCTGTGCCACCTGCGCCGCGTAGTTGTAATGAGCCGGTTCGTCCGGCGCTTGCCAGGGCGGCGTCCGCAGCGCGAACAAGCCTGCCAGTCCGAGATATATAAGGACGATCAGCGCCAGAATGAAGGATTGCGAACTGAGGACTGAGGACTGAGCGGGCATCACGACGGTCTTTCCCCCCTCTCCATGAATGGGGAGGGGCCGGGGGAGGGGTTATTCAGGGATTTTGGCGGCGACGGCGAACACTTCCCGCTCGAAAAACCAGCGGAACGGCACAACAGCGAACGCCAGATAACGCAGCGCCGCCATGATCGGGTTTTCCAGCCGGTTCTGCGGCGGGCTGTCCAGCCACACCTTGCCTTTGAACCCGGCCTGATTGAGCGCCCGCCCCATGCTCCACCACGACTGTTCGTTGACATGCACATGCTGGTTGACATCGACGAGAAACTGGCGCGGGTCTTTGGGATACTGCGCCCCCTGGCCCAGCAGACGCCGGAACTGGCGCACCACCGGATACGCATAGCGGTCATACCAGACGTTGGGCGCGGTATGGATGATGAAACGGCCATCCGGCTTCAGGACGCGGTAGACCTCACGCATGGCCTCATGCAGTTCCCAGGGATGCAGGTGTTCCACCACATCAAACATCAGCACCCGGTCAAACGCGGCGTCGGGGAAGGGCAGTTTTTTTGCGTCAGCCTGCATCACCGCCGTTTTGCCGGGGGCAATGTTGTCTATCGCGCGGATCACATTTTGCGACATTTTCACGGCGACGGCAGCGTAGTCGATGCCGTAGGCGTCCGCACCGAGCCGGGCGCAGTGCCGCAGAATCTCGCCGCGCCCGCAGCCCACATCGAGAATGGTCATACCGGGCGTGACTTCCGCCAGCGCGAAGGCCGCCGACAGCCGCCGTGACAGGTGTTCGCCTTCGCTGGTGGTGAATTCGTCATATCCCTCGCACGCCGTCAGGAAATATTCTTCAGTATAGAGCGTGGAGGGAAGGGGTTGCTGTTCGTGCTGCTTGCTCAAAACCGCTGCCTTTTTGAACCGCCGGGACGCCAGCACTGCGGAGGCCGAATGGGCTAAAAATGGGCTTTGGCGTCTGGAAAGCGATTATACAGAAGCAACGCGCCAGCGCAACCGGGAGTTGCTTCAGGTCACTTTTGAAAAAATTGCTTGAATTCGGTTAATTGAACTTGATGTGCTGATGACATTCTCGATATACTACTTATATTTCGGAAATAAGTAGAAAGTAAGTCAATATGCGAAACATTGATTATGTATTAAAATCACTTGTTAGTTTATTCGCTGTAATTCCATTTTTGCTGTGCACGTTTATTTTCTCCGTATCTGCACAGGTTGAACCTAATGTCGAATCGAATTTCGTGTATGTAACAATCTACGTAAATAAAGAAAGCTTTGTGATATATGTCAACAAATTGGAGAATGGCAACACGATTTCGCTTGAAGGTCTCGGTTTTCAGTATGCGGATAATGAAAAAATAAGGTATTTACAAGACTACCAGTTCGATTTAGTGGATTTTTGGCATCTTCAGCCCCCAATTTGTTTTTGGTTAAAATCTCCTGGCAGTACTTCACCACCATCTCTCAATTGCACAGAGGAAATCACCTTTCCTTTTGTACTCCCCGCCAGTGAGGTATTTTGGTATGACAATTTTAATAACAATATACGACCAATTCGAGTTTTTAGCGGTTCGAAGTCACAGAGCTTGATTGACTCATTCTCAAATGATATTTGCAGTTTCATTAGCTTTAAATGCGATGTTGCGTTTCTTCCTTCGGGATTCAGCGGCAACAATAGCGATTGGACACCTAAGTTTGCAGAATATGGAAATGGAGATGTAAAACACGAAATGGCTTGGGTTCCTCCAAACTTTTCGCGTGTTCTATTAGGTGACAACCAGCATCAGGCTGACTTGCCAGAGTCAGGCTATTGGATTGACCGCTATGAGGTTTCCGCTGCGCAGTTTGAGGAGTGTATTAATGCAGATGGTTGTCCTGTCATATTTTTAGAAGACCAGTTGGACGAATTATTCCCACAAAAGTATTTTCCAATACGTTATGTGACACCACAGGTCGCTAATCAGTATTGCCAATGGGCTGTTGGTGGCCGCCTTCCAACACATGACGAATGGGAATATGCTGCTGCCGGGCCAGCAGGATGGGCTTTCCCCTGGGACGATAAAAAAGATGCGCTTCGAGGCGCGTGGTACAATGCAAATTCTATGGGTGACGACTCTATACGCGGCCCAATACCGGTTGAAACTCGTCTTGGAAATGAGATGAGTTGGGTGGGGGCGCTGCACATGAGCGGTAATGTCCGTGAATGGGCCGGACAATCTGACGGTTACAGTGGTCGAGGTGGTTACTGGAACAATGCACTTGAGGATCTGAGAATCTCGCGACTTATTCCCACAAGCGATATTCAAAATGAGGTGACAGGTTTTCGTTGCGTTAAAGTGACAGAATAAATGATAGGGGACTCAGAATCCCCTATCGTTCCCGTTTATCTGTTCACAATCTACTGCAATATAATAGCCCGAGACCACACCACCCGTCTGATTGGTCTTGAATCGACATTAAATTCGAGACGCTTTGGCGTTACGGATGAATTTTCTACATCAATGATATAAGCGTTGGTATCATCGTCGAACGTGAACCAGCGGCCTATACTTGGAAGTACTGCCAAATCAGAAATACTGCTGTTGAGGTCAACCACAAAGGTTTTCTCATACTGTGCATTTTCAATTTTTCTGACATAAATTGTGTTTCCACACAGAAAGGCGATAAGATGCTCGTACGGATTTCCATCAGGGACTTGCTGTACGCTCTCGCACGCCTGTGCTGGTTGACCATCTACTGGAACGCCCTGTGCGCCAGCTCCTTCATCTAGTCGCACTTGGTAGAGTATTCCATCTCGCTCGCCATTTGTGCGAACAAGATAAACGAGATAGGTGTCGCCAACGATGATTGGATCAATGCCGCCCACGATTATGGGGCTTTCTGAAAGCGTCGGCTGTGTCGCATCATTAACATCGACGAGGTATATCCCCTGCTTATCTATACTGCTAGTGAAAGATGCATAAAATTGGTGATTGTTCAACCATGCAATCCGCGATTCGGGATTGATGCTCATACCATCGCCAACCGACAATCTGTAGCGCCCCGGTTGCAAGAGGGCATCCTCCGGCTGATAAAATAGGGCTGATTCTCCACCTATGGTCTCAACATAGGCTAGGCTGCCTTCGTCGTTGACAGCATACTGCCTGATGTTCGCTCCATCTATAATCCTAGCTGGTTCTAGGCTATTCTGTGTGAAGAGGTATGTCACGAATTGTTCATTGTCGACACCAGCGCTGACTAGCGCGCTAGTTTCTGGTTCTATAATCTGGTTTATGATTAACTCTGCCAAGACATCGACTGGATTCTTAGATGGTGTATCGGGGCTGCCAAGTGTCGCTGTAGGTTGTGGCTCGAATACACTGGTTACAGGGATTTTAGAAGGTTTAGTAGGGGCTGATGGAGCTTCTGCTGTCGGTTCTGTTAATGTTTGAAGCGCAGTTGGCGTTACGCTTGCAGATGGATTAGTCTCCGAAGTTGACGTTGCGGCAGGTGTAGGATCGTCATACGGTGGCGTTTCGGTTTCTGTCGGTGACGGTGGTATAATGGTTGGCAGCGGAATCTCGCCATCCCGCAAATAACGCAGGAGCGCATTACAGGGATCAGATGCATTGTAGATGAGTAATGCCTCATCATCGCTCGGTGCGTCAATATATCGGGCGCTGTTCTCTAAGAGAGTTGCCCAGAGATTGACCAGCGCTATATCGCAGTTTTGCAATTGGATTGGAGCATCCGGCCACATTTGCTCTGGCGGATTAACGATATTATAGCAAGGATCATCACCAAATTTATATCCTGCGGCGATCAGCAGAATTCGGTTAAGTGCCTCTTCCAGCGATAATCTACACATCTCCCCTCGCAGGATGTTGAATATCGACTCAGTATTTTTTGGCAAGACCGGTAATGGGTTGATACGCTGAATAATCCCACAGGGGTTATCCCCCAATTCATCCATTGTGAAGCCAGAGGCATAGAAATACTGCTCAATCGCATTGATGCGATCTGGTGTCAAATCGGGTAGGCAAAAAACGATTGTTTGTTTCAGGTCATCCCCAACCCTAATTCGCGGGTTATCTCCGATAATTCCCAGCGATTCGAGAAGGATTCTTATCCTTTCGCATAGATTACCCACTGAATTTTCCAATTGCCTCACTAATGTATCGGCAGCCTGTGGATTCACTCGATAGAGTGTTGCCACTCGCTCCAGATAAAGTGCGCCTGCAACCGGACATTGAGTAAGTAGTTCTTCCACATAAGGTGCAAGTTCTTCCTGTGCTGTCGCTAATGCCAGTTCCGCTTCGTTGATTTGAATCAGAACTGTGCAGGGATCATGATGTGCCAGCAATTGATGCTGCGAAGTTGGTGAAAGTTCGCTAACTACATAATCACGATACTGCGGGCAATTCTCAATAATGACTTCTATATCCGGGGGCATAGTCGCTGCGCGTGTCGGCTCCGGCGTCACCGTGCCGTCCTCTCGAAATATCTCACCTCTTTCTTCCGCCCCTTGCCGAAGCAGGTCACAATCGCCACCGCCGATGTTCACAGCCTCATCACTAATCCAACCTTCCCCGAAATTGCTGCGAACATACCACCAGATTGTGCTGCCAACTTTACGTGCGCCATAAATGATTAAAGGTTCATCATCTGCTTTTAGCAGCCCTAAAATATCACTCTCAGTAGATGAATCCCGGCGGATATTAGCCCCTTTGAGAGACAAGGAAACGAGATTGCACTCCGCTATAGGCCAGGGGGTGCGGATGAGTGGCGAGGGACTAGAT
>CAYUTY010000104.1:0-17807 GCA_964447795.1 uncultured Anaerolineaceae bacterium | reverse complement strand
TTTGTGAAAGATCACCATACGGAGGTAAACCTCTCAATGACCAGCTTCCCCGCACCATTACCAAAGCCTTCACCGGCTGGCACTGCCCAAACCGCTATTGCTAAAACCCAGGCTACTTATGTCAACCTACGTAATGGCCCCGGCACCAATTACCGGGATATTGGTGACATCCGCAACAACACAGTCGTCGTTTACTATCCATCAACCCGCCGACCTGATCGCTGGATTTGGTTAGAACAGGGAACTCTCGGCGGTTGGGTTCTCACGGATGTCATCTCATTTCAAAATATCGCCAGCCCTGGCCCCCTTCCGCCACAAACGCCAACGCCCTATGATGGAAAAGTTGCTGTATGGCATTGGAAGGGAGACTCCCTTTCAGAAAATACCATTGAGGATGTTGTTCGGAACATCAAAAATGTTGCGCCGCAAGTGAACGCCCTTTTTGTAAAAACCAGTGATGCCACCGCGCGAACAGGCGCTCAGTGGCAGGGCTATTGGGATACCAAACGCGCTTTAGCCATTGACGGCCCGCAGAGCATTGATCGTTGGGTCGAGGTTCTCAATCGTTATGGTATGGAATTTCATGCCTGGTGTGTCCCCAAAGGTACACATCTGGAAGCTGAGACTAATATTATCATTCAGGTCTGCAACCGCCCCGGCGTCAAATCCATGATTCTTGATGTCGAACCTTACACTGGCTTCTGGGAAGGCGGGCGCGATATGGTGCGCCCCTATATGACACGCATCCGCCGGGCTATTCCCGGTTCTTTCCACATCGGCATGTCAGTTGATCCGCGCAAACATCACTACGCCTCCATTTACCCACAGGAGTGGTTCCCTTTCGTCAACAGCATCCATCCTCAGGATTATTGGGCGACATTCCGACGCACGCCTGAAGATACGCTGCGCGAAACGTTTGAAGTCTGGGGCGGTTTTGGCCGACCTATTTTCACCGTGCTTCAGGGTGATGCTGATCCCAATGATATGAATACAGCTATCATCCTCAGTACACGACAGCATCAGGCGCGTGGGCTGAGCTGGTGGCGTCTGGGGGTCATTAATTCGGCGGGATGGCGCTCTATTAACCAACCCATCAATCCCAACCAGCCCCCGCCCGTAGTCGATCCGATTCCGCCGGTCACCGGACAGGAACAGCTTATTCGACCTAGTGATTCGGGCTTCGCCAGCGGAACGTATACCGGCAAACAGGAATTTCAGCAGTTCGAGAATACTTGGGGCTGGCAAAGCCTCTACAAAGCCACTGAACCTCAAACCAGCAAGGTATGGGCGCGCTGGTCACCACGCATCACGCAGGCCGGCAAATATGAAATCGCTACTTTCGTCCCTGGTCGTCACTCGAATTCGCAGAATGCGCGTTTCAAGATAAATGGTGTGAAAGGATCGGCAAGCGAAATTATCGTCAGTGTCGATCAATCCAAGGTCGGTAATCAATGGGTAACACTTGGCGTGTATGACCTTGACCCGGCCACTGCCAATGCAGGAACTGTTTTTTTGAACGATCTTACGGGTGAAACAGGGAAGGAAATTGCTTTTGATGCCCTGCGCTGGCGTGTCATAAACGATCCGGTTAAACCACCTGTTGGCGTGAATGTGGCTGATGGATTTGATTCTCCTGTCGGCACTGACGCCGAACGACGCACTACTCAGGTCTGGCCCGGACAGTGGATTGATGCCAGTCCATTCGCTAAATTGTATTTTGTCGGTACACCCAGTGAAGCCTATCACACCGGAGCAGACCTAAACCTCCCCCGCGATGCTGACGCTCACAGCCCGGTTTACTCCTCTGCCAGTGGAATAGTGGTATTCGCCAGCCGCCTTCCGACATGGGGCAATGTTATCGTCATCCGCCATGACCCATTATTTACCGCAACGGGCAAAGTCTATTACACCCGTTATGGGCATGTCGAAGACATGATTGTCAAAGTTGGAGATCGTGTCAAACGGGGACAGCAGATTTCAAAAGTCGGTAACGCCTTTGGGCAGTTCGCCTACCATTTACACTATGACATCAGCCCAACCAACATTCTGGAGTCACAGCCGCAGCACTGGCCGGCCAAAAATCTGACCACCCTGCTGGCAAATTATGTTGACCCACGTCAGTTCATCCAGCAAAACAGGCCTAAATAGACAAAGCACTTTAAAGGGGCGAATCAATGATTGGCCCCTTTTATCGCACTAGAACAGGCCCCAGTCGTCAGCAGCACCATCTTCCATCATGCTGGGATCCCACATTTCCAAGCCCATTTCAATCGTGGTTGGGCGACGCAGATAATTCTGCGAAGTGCGCCGGGTTTGCTCCAACAATTGTGGCGCATATGGGCAAAAGGGAGTGGTCATAATCATCGTTACATGAGCGCGATCTTCATGAATTTCGATCTGACGAATCAGGCCAAGCTCCACGATGTTCATGCCAATTTCCGGGTCAACTACTTCACGCAGCGCTTCGCGCAGGCCTTCTTCAGTCACTTGTGTCTGGTCGGTCATGGTACTTCCTTGACTGGCTAAGGGTGTTTAAGCTGCATAGTAGCACAACCGCATATACGAGTCAATTTCTCTGATCGCTATCATTAAAATTCAGAATGGATGCTTAATGCTGGTTAAAATTCTCTTTCGCAGCCGAAACATAATACCCGTGTGAGAATTTTTCTGATGTTAATCATAAATATTGACATGCCCCTCTCACACTGCTATACTGTCCTTGTCTTTGACCAACGGGTACAAAGTAAAGTTAACTGGCATTAAAATCCTGGGAGGATACCGCCAGATGGGCGCTGCACTGGAAATCCGCAATTTACATGTCTCCATCGAAGATAAACCCATTCTTCGTGGGGTCAATCTCACTGTAAAACAGGGCGAAATCCATGCCCTGATGGGTCCAAATGGGAGTGGAAAAAGCACACTTGCCAATGTGCTGCTCGGCCATCCCGCTTATGTTGTTACCGCCGGACAGATCATTTTCGACGGTGAAGATCTACTTGATCTTGAACCTGATGCGCGCAGCCGGGCCGGTTTGTTCCTGGCCTTTCAATATCCGGTTGCCATTCCCGGTGTTACACTGGCGAATTTTCTGCGCCAGGCCATCAATGCACGGATGAAGGCCACCGAACCGGAAAGCAAGGGCATCCCCATTCCAGAATTTCGTCGTCTGCTTCGCGCTAAGATGGACTATCTGAAGATGGATCACAGTTTTGCGGGGCGTTATCTCAACGAAGGGTTTAGCGGCGGCGAAAAGAAACGCGCTGAAATTCTGCAAATGGCAACGCTTGAACCACGCATTGCAATTCTGGACGAAACCGACTCTGGACTGGACATTGACGCGCTTCGTATCGTTTCAGAAGGGGTTAGCGCCCTACAAGGCCCCGACCTCGGCGTGCTGGTTATTACACATTACCAGCGCATCCTCAATTACATCAAACCACAGTTCGTTCATGTTATGTTTGAGGGTCAAATCGTCGAAAATGGCGGCCCGGATTTGGCGCTCCGTCTCGAAGAATCCGGCTACGACTGGATTCGTGAGAAATACAGCCCCGCTTAGCAAAAGGAGTCCAGTATGGCCGACTTTGAAATAATTCCCAGTGAAAAACAGCTCACAGCGGCTGAAGCGGCGCTCAGAGATATGGGTGCTACCTATGAAGAAACCTATGGTTTCCACGATGATGATGTGAAATACGCCTTCAAAAGCGAAAAAGGCCTCACCCGCGAGATGGTGAGCCAGATTAGCACGATGAAGGGCGATCCTGAGTGGATGACTGAATTCCTCCTGAAAGCCTATGACATTTTCATCAGTAAACCAATGCCCTCCTGGGGCGGCGATCTGACAGGCATCGACTTCGACGACATCTACTACTACGTTCGCGCCACTGACCAAACGGAGCGCGATTGGGATGAAGTGCCGCCAGAAATCAAAGAAACCTTTGATCGCCTGGGCATCCCGGAAGCCGAGCAGAAATATCTGCAAGGGGTAAGCGCGCAGTACGATTCAGAATCGGTTTATCACAACCTTCGTCAGGATTTGGAAGACAAAGGCGTGATCTTCCTGGATATGGACTCGGCTGTACGCGAATATCCTGACCTGGTGAAAGAATATTTCGGCACGGTCATCCCATCAGCAGACAATAAATTCGCCGCGCTGAACAGCGCTGTATGGTCAGGTGGCTCATTCATTTATGTGCCAAAAGGCACAAAAGTCGAAATGCCGCTTCAGGCCTATTTCCGTATTAACACGCAGAACATGGGCCAGTTCGAACGCACCCTCATCATTGTCGATGAAGATGCCTATGTACATTATGTCGAAGGCTGCACTGCCCCTACTTACAGTTCGAACAGCCTTCACAGCGCCGTTGTCGAAATTATCGTCAAGGATGGTGGCCGCTGCCGTTATACGACGATTCAGAACTGGTCGAGCAACGTCTATAACCTGGTCACCAAACGCGCCGTTGCTTACAAAAAGGCAACGATGGAATGGGTGGATGGCAATCTCGGCAGTAAACTGACCATGAAATATCCGGCGGTAATTCTTGCCGGCGAAGGCGCACATGGCGAAGTAATGTCCATCGCATTTGCGGGCAAAGGACAGCACCAGGACGCCGGCGCAAAAATCACCCATCTTGCCCCGAACACCACCAGCAAATTTGTCAGCAAGTCAGTCAGCAAAGTTGGTGGTCGCGCCAGTTATCGCGGTCTGCTGAAAATTGTTGAAGGCGCAGACAACTGCAAGAGCAACGTCGTTTGTGATGCGCTCCTGCTCGACGATGCAAGCCGTTCCGACACCTACCCTACCATCGAAGTAGATGCTAAAAATATCACTATGGGACATGAGGCCTCAGTCAGCAAAGTTGGCGAAGACCAGCTTTTCTATCTGATGAGTCGCGGCCTCAATGAAGATGAAGCCAATGCAATGGTCGTCAATGGCTTTATCGAACCACTGGTGAAAGAACTGCCAATGGAATATGCGCTGGAACTGAACCGCCTGATTCAGATTCAGCTTGAAGGCACAATTGGCTAATGCATTTCCGTGAGGCGAACACATGAGGTTCGCTTCACCTTATAAAATCTGAAATCATCCTGACGGTTTATCGTCAGACACCGCAAGGAGGAACGCGAACGGTGGTTGCCCAAACCCGGCGTCGCTCAAATACGCCTGTCGCCCCTGGTTATACCCAGGCCGATGTTGAACATCTGAGTCACGCCAACAATGAACCCCAATGGCTGCGCGAAAGTCGTCTCGCTGCCTGGGAATTGTATGAAGATATGCCGATGCCGTCGCTCACCGATGAAGAATGGCGTCGTACCGATTATCGCAGCATCCGATGGGATGAAGCCGAGCGCCTTATTTCACCTAACGGCGCGACGCTCACCAGCGTGCCGGAAGCCAACCGTGAACCGCTGATCGGCGACCGGCAAGGTGGGCTGCTGGTCATTGTTGATGGCAAGATTGTCCATCACGAAATTGCCGATGAATTGACATCTCAGGGCGTGATTTTCACCGATCTGCTCACGGCAACCCGTGAACACGAAAATCTGGTGCGGCCTAACCTGATGACAAAGGCTGTACTCCCAAGCGAAGGAAAATTTGCCGCACTGCACGCTGCCCTCTGGACACATGGGGTTTTCCTGTATGTCCCACGCGGCAAAGCTGTTGAACTTCCACTTCATGTGGTTATCTATAACACGCACGACGGTGCGAGCCTCGGCCATGTACTGGTTGTCGTGGAAGAAAATGCCCAGGCAACCGTGCTGGTCGATTATGCTTCCGATGACGGACAGACACAGTCAGCCTATATCGGTGCAACTGAACTGCTGGTTGGTGACGGCGCAAACCTGCAATATGTCGGCCTGCAAAACTGGAATCGCCAGACTTACGAATTCAGCTACCAGCGAGCGCGTGTCGGACGCGATGCCAACCTGGACTGGATTAATGGCACGATGGGTGGGCGACTGGTAAAAGCCTACATGGAACTTGAACTGGATGGTAAGGGCAGTAATGGTCGCATGTCGGGCTTTTTCTTCGCTGACCACGACCAGCTTTTCGATCATGATACGCAGCAAAATCACAATGCACCACTCACCACTTCCGATTTGCTTTTCAAGGGCGCGGCAAAAGACGAAGCCCGTACCGTCTGGCAGGGCATGATTAAATCACAGCCCAAGATGCAGAAAATTGACGGCTATCAGGCCTGTCGTAATCTGCTCCTAAGTGAAGATGCTCGGATGGATGGTATACCAGGCCTCGAAATTGAAGCTGATGATGTGGCCTGCTCCCATGCGGCAACCTTCGGCACACTGGAACAGGAACCGGTCTTTTACCTGATGAGTCGGGGTATCGAGCGCCCGGACGCCGAACTCATGGTTATTGACGGATTCTTCGACGAACTGCTCCAGCGCATTCCCTTCGAGCGTGTCCGTGAACGTTTGCAGGCAGCGATGGAAGCAAAAATCACAGGACGGGGCGCATAAGCGTCTTCGGGCTGTTCGCAAGTATGCATTGAAGGCGCGCCCGGTAAATCCAGAGCGCGCCTTTTTATAGGGGGTCACATGACCAACATAACAGAGCAAACCCTACCTTATGATGTCGAAAAAGTGCGTGCCGATTTTCCTATTCTGCATCAGGAACATCATCCAGGCACACCGCTCATCTACCTCGACAACGCTGCCTCAAGCCAGAAACCCCTACGGGTGATCGAAGGACTGGACGACTACTACCGCCGCTACAACGCCAATGTACATCGTGGCGTGCATAAATTGAGTGAAGAAGCTACCGCAGCCTACGAAGAAGCCCGCATCAAAATCAAGCACTTCATTAACGCTGCCAGCAAACGTGAAATTATTTTCACCCGAGGCACCACTGAGAGTATCAACCTCGTCGCCCAAACCTGGGGGCGTGTCAATCTCCAACCCGGCGATGTCGTGGTTTCAACAGTCATGGAGCATCATTCCAACATTGTCCCGTGGCAAATACTGGCAGCAGAAAAAGGGTTTACTATCCGCTACATCCCCCTTCGTGAGGATGGCACACTGGATGTAAATGAACTGACACGCCTTCTCCACGAGGAGCCGGTAAAACTTGTCACTGTTATGCATGTTTCCAATGTACTGGGAACGGTCAACCCCATTGCAGATATTGCCCGTCAGGTACACGCCGCTGGAGCGCTGATTTTGGCTGATGGCGCACAAAGTGTGCCGCACATGCCAGTTGATGTACAGGCGCTTGATGTCGATTTTTTCGCCTTCAGTGGTCATAAAATGGTCGGCCCAACCGGAATCGGTATCCTTTATGGCAAGCGCGATTTGCTGGAAAACATGCCCCCCTGGATGGGTGGGGGCGATATGATTTCCCGCGTGCGGCTGGAAGGCAGCACCTGGAATGAACTGCCTTATAAATTTGAAGCGGGGACTCCTGCTATCGCGCCAGCCATTGGACTCGGCCATGCTGTCGATTACCTAACCGAACTGGGCATGGACAATGTTCATGCTTACGAACAGATCATCACCGAATACGCACTGGAACGCCTGGCTGAAGTGCCAGAACTCACCGTATTTGGGCCAGATGCCGGGCAAAAAGGGGCAGTAGCAGCTTTCCGTTACGCTAACATCCATCCTCATGATCTGGCACAGGTAGTTGATGTGGAAGGAATCGCCATCCGCGCGGGACACCACTGCGCTCAACCCCTCCACGATCATCTGGGGCTACAGGCCACTGCCCGCGCCAGCTTTTATCTGTATAACACCTTTTCTGAGGTTGACGCCCTCATCGAAGCATTATATAAAGCCAGAAAAGCGTTTACACGCAAGTAAAGGTGGCAGTCATGTACGATATGTACCGCGAAAACATTCTCGACCATGCCCAGAATCCGCGTTATCCCGGCATCCTCTCTCCAGCGGATGTTGACCATGAAGAACACAATGCCCTGTGCGGCGACCGGCTGCGGCTGACGCTGCGGATGGACGAAAATCAGCGCATCAATGGCATTGCCTGGGATGGTGAAGGCTGCGCCATCAGCCAGGCCTCAGCATCCATGCTTGCTGAGGAAGTCATTGGAAAAACGCTCGATGAGGTGCGCGCACTTGATAAACAAACCGTGCTGGATCTGATCGGATTCCCACTCACCATGAACCGCATTAAATGCGCCCTGCTTTCACTAAAAACGCTCAAAATCGGTCTTTATGGGGATGCAGAGTGGCGTGCCTTGAAGGATAGGGATGAAGATTAGACCATGACTGAATTTATCACCGTCGCAACCATCGACGAAATTCCCCCTGGAGACCGAATAGTTGTTGAATCAGGGCGAACATGGGTAGCCATTTTCAACGTGGATGTTTATTTGTACGCGATCGATGATCTCTGCACCCATGACGATGGCCCACTGGCCGAGGTACAACTGGACGGTCTCGTCATTGAGTGCCCAAGGCATGGTGCGTGTTTCAATATCGCCACTGGCAAAGTATTAACGCCTCCGGCACTGGTCGATGTGCCAGTTTTTGAGGTGCGGGTGCAGAATAATGAAGTTCAGATTGCGCGGCGCAAAGGTTAATCATGTCTTCGATGCAAACCCTGCTCACAGAGATGTATGATGGCAGAACATTGATTTTCGGCCATCGCGGGGCCAGCGCCTACGCGCCCATGAATACGCTCCCTGCTTTTGAAAAGGCTGTGGAACTGGGCGCTGATGGGGTTGAACTCGATGTACATCTCTCAAAAGATGGTCAACTGATCGTCCTTCACGATTTCACTGTTGATCACACAACCAATGGCAGTGGGTATGTCCGCGATATGACGCTGGCTGAGTTGAAGACACTGGATGCTGGCAGCAAGTTGTTTGGGGAAGCATTCAAAAACACCCGGATTCCGACGCTGGACGAGGTTTTTGAAGCGGTTGGTCACAAGCTGCTCATCAATGTCGAAATCAAGTCTGAAAGCGAAATAACCGATGGGGTTGAGCAGAGAGTGGCTGATTGCCTCCTGCGCCACACTATGGCTCGTCGGGTGATCGTCTCCTCCTTTAATCCCCTGGCGCTGCGCCGTTTTCGTGAAATCATGCCATCTGTGCCAATCGGTTATCTTTATGCGCCGGATTATCATTTTTTCGATGAAGTGATGGATGCCCTGCCCCACGAGGCACGTCATCCGCATCATAGCATAATCGACATGTCCTACATGCAGTGGGCGCACCAACATGGCTATCGGGTAAATACCTGGACCGTAAATGACCCGGCGCGGGCGGTGGAACTACATAAATTTGGTGTGGATATGCTCATCTCCGATAAACCGGACATCATCGGTGAGGCCATTCGTGATTGATATCTGGTGGTGGCTGGTGGGCTTTGGCTTTCGCCTGCTCTACAACGAGATGGCCTTTACCTACGATCTGGTGAGTTACATTGTCTCGCTGGGAGCATGGCGCTGCTGGGGACGCACTGCGCTCAAACATCTTTCTGCTGCACCCGGCGCACACATCCTCGAACTCGCGCACGGCACAGGCAATCTCCAGCTCGATCTACACGCCGCCGGTTATCAGACTATCGGTTATGATTTATCCCCTTACATGGGGAAAATTGCTCGCTATAAACTCCTGAAAGCAGGATTTTCACCCAACCTGATTCGTGGCAAAGCCCAACAGTTACCCCTGGCCGGCGAATCCTTTGCTGCTGTTATCAGCACTTTCCCAACCGACTTCATCACTGAGCCAGAAACTTTAAATGAAATTTATCGTATCTTGCAGCCAGGCGGCCAGCTTATAATTGTCCCCAACGCAGTTCTCACGGCTGGGGGTCTTTCCCGTGCGGGATTGGAATGGTTGTACCGAATCACCGGTCAGCGTGGTGGCAGCGGAACAAATATCGCCACTTTTTTCAGCAGCTATGGTTTTGATGCCAGACTGGTAGAAGAAGCCTGTCCTCGAAGTGTGGTACAGGTGATCGTGGCGCAGAAAAAAGGTCTGGATTTCTCCGTCAAGGCATGATACAATTTTTTGCGTCAATATGGTGACTATAGCTCAGTTGGCAGAGCGCCTGGTTGTGGCCTAGGAGGCCGTGGGTTCAAGACCCACTAGTCACCCAGCAAAAAACGCCCAATTACAAGGCGTTTTTTTATTTTCCCTATAGTTTGTCCGCAGCGGACAAACTAACCTTCTAAAACAGTGTAAACAAATTATGCTTCTTTCCACAAATACTTTCTCTAATAAGAAAGCTCAAGATCGCCAAATCAGTATGGGACGAGATCATTTCTTCGCCCACCGTCAAATCGGGCACACTGACTAGCGCGAGCACAAAATCCATAATCACGCCCTTCAGCGTCAACTGCTCACGGTCTCTGGTCTCCCTGTCGTGATAATACTCCACTATTGGGTGTTCCAGAATTTTCCCCACACTACAACTCTCACGTCAGGCAAATTGAATTTTGAAAGAAAAAGCAAATTCAGAGAGTGGCCGAGGTGGAAGCTTGATCCGCAGACCAATCTCGTCTTGCGCCCACTCCAACGGCCCCGCCCCTAACAAGCTGATGCTAGAAATTTCACCCGTTTGATACGAAGTCCCTGCTTTCAAACTCCTGATAAGCGCTTCCTCTCCCGGCCATGCCAGTGCTGTCGCATATACCACATTGCCGTTCGTCGTAAAGCGGAAGTCTTCACCGGTGAAGGAACTTCGATTGGTGTCCGTGAAGGAACCTTCGCTCACTTCAGTCGGGCCTTCACCATAAATTTCCCAGGGACGAGTGTCGTAAATGGCCTCACCATTGACGGCCAGCCAACGACCAATCGCCCGCAAAATCTCTATGTCGCCTTCTGGAATCGAACCATCGGGCCTGGGGCCAATATTGAGCAGGAGCGCGCCGTTCTTACTGACTACATCAACCAGGTCGCCGATGATGTCACTGGGATTTTTGTAGTCCAGGTCATGAACATAACCCCAGGAATTTTTTGCAACCGCTGTATCATTCTGCCAGAAGGCATGACGGATACCCTTAAGCTGTCCACGCTCAATATCGTAAACAGCAGTGCCTTCGGGGAAAGCCTGATGCTTAAAATTAATCGCAACTCCTACGCCCCATTCGACGGCTCGATTGTAGTAGTAGGATGCAAAACGTTGTAAATAGGTCTGAAAAATATTCTGTTCAATCCACCAGTCAAACCAGATCAACTGCGGTCTGTATTTGTCCACAATCTCGCAGGTACGCGCTAACCAGTCTTCCATATATTTGGCATGTGGGCGTGGCTGCCAGTCCTTACTTTTCCACGCTTCCTCTGTGAATGAAATCGATGCCGCAGGACTCGCTGGGCCGTAAAAGTCCTCATAGGCCGGGTCTTGCACGTCGGAGGGGAAACGGCGACCGCCATCCATAAACCACCAGTGTTCAGCGCGGTGGCTGGATGCGCCGAAGGTCAGACCGTGTTTGCGGGTCGCCGCCGCCAATTCGCCGATGACATCCCGTTTTGGTCCCATCTTGACAGCCGTCCAGTTGGAGAATGAGCAGTCATACATGGCAAAACCATCATGATGTTCTGCGACAGGCACTACAAAGCGCGCGCCAGCTTCCTTAAACAACTCCACCCATTCATCGGCGTTAAACTTCTCCCCTGTCAAATGAGGGATAAAGTCCTTGTAGCCGAATTGGGTATGCGGCCCATAAGTCCTGACGTGATGCTCAAATTCCGGGCTGCCTTCAAGGTACATATTGCGGGGATACCATTCGTTGGCAAAAGCCGGAACCGCATACACTCCCCAGTGAATGAAAATTCCAAATTTACCATTCTTATACCAGTCTGGAACCTGATACTGCTTAAGCGACTCCCAGGTTGGCTCAAATCTGGGTTGGGGTGGTTGGTTATGAGCCATCGTTCCTCCATTGATTGATGATAGGCACGGTGGGACTGGGAGCAGTTCTGCCTATGCTGTTAATCACACCTAGCATTCACTGCCCAGCCTACGGTGTCCTGGTCTTTTCGGGGGGTATTCATTTCATCAATTTACCCTTTCCCTATACTTTTAGCCACTTCCAAAAAAACGAGTTCCTTGACATCATTATAATTTCAAGTTATTTTACTAATGCGCTTTAGTAAAGCGCATTAGTAATCAAATTTATAACGGTTATGGTAAAAAAATCATTTAAAGTTACCAGCAGACAGGTTGCCGAAAGAGCCGGTGTTTCCCAGACGACGGTATCTTTTGTGTTGAACGAGGTAGAGAGTTCGAACATCAGCGAGGAAACTCGGCAGCGTGTGTTTCAGGCTGCACGTGAACTCAATTACGTCCCTGATGTAGCAGCGCGGGCATTGGCTCGTGGTCGCAGCAACAACATCGCCCTCGTTCTGGCTCGCCCTCACCGCCAGATTTTCATCGATGAATACATCCCAAGCATCCTGACTGGCCTAACACAAATTACCCAGGAGCACGGATTTCGCATTCTGGTTGAAATGATCGAAGATCGCCGGGCAGATCGGAATGCCTATAACGAACTCATCCAGGGCAAGGAAGTAGCGGGGATGCTGGTTAACCTGGCTCCCCGTTCTGAGGAAGATGTAGAACACATTTTAGAATGTGCCAGGCTGCCGTTCCCTATCGTAGCGCTGGACTACTGGCATCCCGAACTTTACACAGTCACCGTGGATAAATGGCAAGGGGTTCGGATCGCGCTCAATCATTTGATCGGGTTAGGCCATCAGCGTATCGCCTGTATCAGCTATGCCCCACCAAGCGATCTCCATGCCTCTCAGCGTGTCGCCACCTATCGGGAAACCTTAGCGGCTGCTGGACTGCCTTTTGATCCAGAACTGATGCGATATGGTGCTTACGATCCGAATACAGGTTACGAGGCCATGCAGTCGATACTAAAAGTTTCACCCCTTCCAACTGCCCTGTTTGCCATGAATGATGTGATGGCATTTGGCGCAATAGCTGCGATTCGCGAATATAACCTGCGCGTTCCTGAAGATATTGCAGTAGTGGGCTTTGACGATATTCGCCTCGCCCGGTACTGCAATCCGCCGCTAACCACCATCCGCGAACCCGACATTGAACATGGACGATTAGCGGGACAGACCTTGATTGACCTTATAAACGGGATAGCCCCTTCAGAGCATTATCAGCGGTTAGATACGAGATTGATCGTTCGCGAGTCCTGTGGAGCAGCATTGAGACACTGAGGAGGTGAATGAACCTTATCGATCACTTCAATAGTGACCAGGTTACGACAAGGAGTTTATTTTTATGAGTGCTGTGTCGAAAAGTACCTTCCAGCAACCCCAGTCCGGTAATTTTTTCACGCGGCTGGCCGATAACCAGAAAATATTAGGTTTTCTTTTTGTCCTTCCCAGTTTGATTGGCTTCACCATTTTTTTCGCCATCCCAGCCATTCGGAGTGTCTTTATCAGCTTCCATGAGTGGAATTTGCTGACCGATGCTACTTATGTTGGCCTGGAGAACTACAATGAAATTTTTAGCGACCAACGCTTTTGGCGCTCGCTCGGCATTACTGTCACCTACGTGCTGTGGAACATCCCGGTGCAAACGGCGTTAGCGGTCTTTATCGCCGTCATGCTGAACCGAATCAACAACTCATCATTGCTGCGGCATCTGATAATTCTTCCCTGGCTGCTGCCAAATGTAGTCGTCGCGCTGCTGTTCCTCTGGATTCTCGACCCCACGCTTGGCATATTTAATGTGGCCTTGCAAGGTGTCGGTATACCCAGGCAGCCATTCTTCGGCTCGCCGGATCAGGCCATTCAGACCATTGCCGGAGTCAACATCTGGCGGCACGCGGGGTATAACGCCATCCTCGTATTCGCAGGGTTGAAGCTGATACCCCAATCCCTGTACGAAGCGGCTCAGATTGACGGGGCCAGTGGCTGGACACAATTCTGGCGGATCACTATGCCGCTGCTTCGTCCGGTACTCGTATTTGTGGTTGTCACTTCTGTCATCGGCTCTTTCCAGGTGTTCGACACCATCGCGGTGACGACCCAGGGCGGCCCAGCAGGTTCGACGCGCACCATCATCTACTATATTTACGATCAGGTCTTTGAACGCCGCATCAAAATGGGCACAGCGACCGCAGCATGTGTTGTCCTGTTCGGCATCTTAGTGACCGTAACCATCATTCAGACACGCTACCTACGCGCCGATCAGTCCGATCTTGCCGAATACAGTTAGGTTAGAGGAAAGTCAAAATGGCTGCAATTCTTGACGTTAGAACCCAACGAGGCAGACAATCCGCTACCGAAATGGTCGCTGACCGCCTGAACTCGGTCGGTAATATCATCATCTGGATTTTCATGCTTCTGCTGATTTTTGTTACCCTGTTTCCCTTCTATTGGGTGATGCGCACAGCCCTGACAAGCCCCAGTGCAGTTTTCACCAACGCCACTTCATTACTGCCACCCGATACTACGGCGCAGAATTTTTCCCGTGTCTTAGGCCTGGTCAATCCTCGAACTCTGGTTGCAGAAGGTGCAACCAACATTTCGGTTGGTGAGATCAATTTCCCGTTGTACTTACGCAACTCATTCTTTCTCGCCAGCCTCGTCACATTCGGTCAAACGCTTTTTAGTTCGATGGCCGCCTATGCCTTCGCCCGCTTAAAGTTTCCGTTTCGAGAGAAGATATTCTTTATCTACCTCACCGGGCTGATGATTCCGGGCATCGTCCTTTTTTTACCCAACTACATCGTTATCCGTCAGCTTGGCTGGATCGGCACCTTCCAGGGCATGGCCGCGCCCGCCTTTCTCATGTCGCCCTTCGCCATTTTCTTTATGCGTCAGTTCTTCCTCACCTTAAACCGTGAGTTAGAAGAAGCCGCACTCCTGGACGGCGCGACCGCCCTCGGTGTGTTCTGGCGTATCGCACTGCCGTTAATGCGTGGCCCGCTGCTGACATTAGCACTGCTCACCTTCATCGGCAGTTGGAATGATTACCTCTGGCCGCTGCTAGTAGGGCGCAATGAAGAAGTGCGCGTCCTTACGGTGGCGCTGGGTATCTTCCGTTCACAAACTCCACAGGGTGCACCCGATTGGTCGGGTCTGATGGCTGGAACAGTCGTCGCTATTGTGCCGACAATCCTGCTGTTCATCTTCTTTGGCCGCCGTGTGGTTGATTCGGTGCAGTTCGCGGGCTTCAAATAGCCGCGTTGCAAGCAATTCAGGTCACAACCCTTGCTGTTCTGAGAACGTGTTTGGAGATCATGCTTAGCAAGCAATTTCAGGAGAAAGACACATTATGTTGAATCGCAAAAATTCTCGTTTTCTGTTGGTCGTCGCTTTGGTGGCCATGCTGCTGTCCGCTGTGATGGTGGTAGGGGCACAAGACCCGGTGACCATTCGTTATTCGCTGTGGGACACCAATCAGCTTCCGCCTTACGAAACCTGCGCCCAAAATTTCATGGCTGCCAATCCAGGCATCGTCGTGCAAATCGAGCAGTTGGGTTGGGATGATTACTGGACAGGAATTTCTACTGGTTTCATTAGTTGCGACGCGCCCGATACCTTCACCAACCATCTGGCGAAGTATCCAGAATTTGTCGAGCTTGGACAGCTCATCGACATCCAACCACTTGTAGAGCGTGATGCGGTTGCGACCGACATCTACTATCCAGGTCTGGCCGATCTCTGGACGCGCGATGGCGCACGTTACGGTCTGCCGAAGGACTGGGATACGGTGGCTGTTATCTACAACCAAACCCTGACCGAAGCTGCTGGCGTCACTGAAGAAGAATTGAACAACGCCACCTGGAACCCGGATGACGGTGGCACATTCGAAGAAATCATCGCCAGGCTCACCGTGGATGCCAATGGCAACAATGGCCTCAGCCCGGACTTCGACAAAGCGAATGTTGTTCAGTACGGCACAGTTTATGGTGGTATGGGTGGCCCATATGGTCAGACTGAGTGGAGCTGGCTGGCGATGACCACTGGCTTCGAGGTTAACAATGGCGTTTGGGGCGACGAATATTACTATGACGATCCTCGCTTCGCGGCCACGATCCAATGGATGGCTGATCTATGGCTCGAAAAAGGTTACGCGCCTCCGTTGGAAGAACAAACCTCTTTGGGCAGAACTGCACTCTTCCAGGCCGGTAACGTTGGTTTGATCGTCGATGGCTCATGGATGATCGGCACCCATGTTGCCAACGCCTTCCCGGTCGGCTTTGCCCGCCTTCCGATAGGGCCAGAGGGTCGCAAGAGTATGTTCAACGGTCTGGCGGACTCGATCTGGGTTGGTACGCAGCATCCCGAAGAATCATGGCAGTGGATCAAGTACCTTGCGTCCCCTGAATGCCAGATGGTTGTCGGTGAATCAGGCGTTGTTTTCCCTGCCATCCCCGAAGCGGTAGAAGCCTCTCTAGCGGTTCGTGAAGCAGCAGGCGTGGATGTGAGCGCCTTTGTCGCTCAGGCCGACGAAGAAGGCGGCACATTCCTGTTCCCCATTACCGACTTCGGTGGTGAAATCAATACCATCATGAACGAGACGATGGACAGCATTGGGCTGGGTCAGACCGACGCAGCCTCGGCCTTGCAAGCGGCAAATGAAGAAGTGAATGACCTTTTTCAGTAGCCGCTGAATCTGAAGCAAGACAGCAAGCACAATTGTGACACCGTTCGCCGTCTCATAGAGGCGGCGAATCTTTCAAATAAACCTGATTTGAGATTTTGCCATGTGCGAACATGCTGCGCACAAACCCGCATGGGTGCACAAATTTATCTTACTAATTTTGATGTGGGTCATTTGTTCACCTGTCTATGTGACTGCCCAGTATTCGACCATCGACATTCAACAGCATTCACTTCAAAAGGGGGCATGTACTGACCGATTCGTCGAACATTCTCTACCCCATATCACCACTACTCGAAATCAGCCTGTCCGTTTTTACGAAAGTAACGGCGCGGGAGTCGCCATCAACGATCTGAACGACGATGGGCTGCTGGATATCGTCCTGGCGAATTTGCATGGGCACAACACCATTCTCTGGAATCAGAGCCATTTACAATTTGAGCCACAAAAGTTGAACGACAGCCAATCACGTGCGGCCAATATTGTGGATGTGGATGGCGATAACCAGCTCGACATCGTTTTTACCCACTCTGTACGCCCGCCAACCTACTGGCACAATATCGGCACTAGCGAAGATGGCCGCACTAATTTCCAGCGTGAACGCCTCAATAATGTGACCCGCCCTGCCTACTCTCTCGTTTGGGGCGATCCCGATAACGACAATGATCTAGACCTGATGATTGGCTCATACGACTCTGAATTGGAAAAGGAATTAGGCAATACCTTCCTGTTCAGTGACGGCGCGGGTGTGTTTTATTATGACCACCAAAATGACGAATTTTCACCAACCCGCCTCGCCAAGCGTTCACAGGCGCTGGCACTCTGGCTCTCTGACCTGAACGCTGACGGTTCGCCAGATTTGATCGTCGGCAACGATTTCAGTATGCCCGACCAGGAATGGTCATATGTGGATGGTCACTGGCAGGAGAATGCGCTCTTCGCCACTACTACTTTCAGCACGATGAGTTTTGATGCTGCCGATGTGGATAACGACGGGGACATGGAATTCTTCGCTGCCGATATGAAACCCGACTCACCCTCACCCCAAGTGCTGGAAGCCTGGCAGCCCGTCCTCAGTCAATTGGCTCGCACATCGCGACTTCCCGGTGACCGCCAGATTTTCGCCAATGTGTTTCAGGTATCCGGCTCAAGCAGTTTTGATAACCTCGCTCCAGCCTTTGACATCGAAGCGAGTGGGTGGAGTTGGTCGGCCAAATTTGGCGACCTGGATAGGGATGGATTCATCG
>CAYUTY010000103.1:0-18107 GCA_964447795.1 uncultured Anaerolineaceae bacterium | reverse complement strand
GCCCCCCGCCCCGTCTTTCTGTCTGTTGATCTATTTCCTGCGCTCCGGCGATGCCGAAAAAGACCGCCGCCGGCAGACGCGCCTGCACGGTATCCTGACGTCCTACCCCGGTGATGACCGCTTTACCATTGTTGTGGAAGATCAGGGGCAGGCTTTTAAAATGGAATTCCCCAATCTCACCACCTCCGATTGTGAAGAATTGAGGCGTGATTTGTTAAGCATTGTAGGTGAGGGAAATATCGAAGCTTTCGAGCGACCAGGATAATTGTTTTTCTGATCGATTCTCAGCTACAATGATGCCCCGTGCAGCAGGGATAACCAATCCCACCCCAAAGTAAACAAGCGCCAGAACTTTCCTGGTGTGCCTGTGTTTAATTCCTAGGCAGCTAGAACGAAGGACACGAAAAACATGAAACGAGTCGCTGTCATGACCAGCGGAGGCGATTGCCCCGGCATGAACGCCGCCATCCGAGCCGTCGTGCGTACCGGGTTAGAATACGATATAGAAGTGTATGGCATCCGCCAGGGCTATGCCGGATTATTAAGCGGAGACATGCATAAGCTGACCAGTTTTGAAGTCAGCGGCATTTTGCAGCGCGGCGGAACCGTCCTCCAGACGGCACGCAACGAAGAATTTAAAACGCCTGGCGGACAGAATAAAGGTCTGCGCCGCCTGAATGAACAGGGCATTGAAGGATTAGTCGTCATCGGTGGTGATGGCAGCCTGCGCGGCGGGCTGGCGCTGCATAAACTCGGTTTCCCGGTGATCGGTGTTCCAGCCAGCATTGACAATGACCTGGATGGCACCTATATGAGCATCGGCGTCGATACGGCGCTTAATACCATTCTTGATTCGCTCGACCGCATCCGCGATACAGCCTCATCGCATACCCGCGCTTTCGTCATCGAAGTCATGGGACGCAACTGCGGCTATCTGGCGATTATCACCAGCATTCTGGGCGGCGCAGAGGTGGTGTCCACACCGGAGCGGGAAATGTCGATGGAAGACATCGCCGCCGCGCTGGCCGATGCGTATGTACGCGGTAAATCCCACGCCATTGCCATCATCGCCGAAGGCGTCTCCTACGAAACAACCGAACTGATTAATTATCTCAACAAAAAATCAGAAGTGGGTTTCGACATTCGCCTGACCATCCTCGGCCACCTCCAGCGCGGCGGCAGCCCCTCAGCCTTTGACCGGCTGCTGGCGACCCGCATGGGCGTTCGCGCACTGGAATACCTGCGCGATGGCAAAAGCGGCGTCATGGTGGCGCTCGACGGCAAGCACATCGTCCCGGTCGCCATTGAGGAAGCAACGCAGAAAACGCGCGAAATCAACCCGAACTATTATGAACTGGCGCGTATCCTCTCGCGGTAAACCCCGGCAGGCACCAGCTTAACACGACAGGGGAGGATTTCAGGTTCTCCCCTGTCCATCTATCTGTCTGCCGTGCGTGGTGTCCCATCATAGGCGCGAATGTACGACTCGCCCATACGGTCTGCCCACCAGCGCTGATAGACATCGTTGCTGATGTCGAAGATAAAACTATAGCGTGCGCCGCAGTTCGGACAAACCGTCACCACTTCGTTTAATCCCTGAAAAGCCCGGTTAATCTGCGCGATGGGCATCAGATCGCCATCACACGCACTACAGCGATGCTGCCCGATGAATTCGTACTGGCAGTTAATATCCTGCGCGATGACATAACCATCGGCTGTCAGCGCGAACAGGTCAGCAGTACGGTTGGGATTAAAAGCCGGGTCGTTCTGCGACTCGTCCTGGTTTTCCCGGCGGCGTCTAAACATCATTCCCCCTGTTAATCAGCACTGATGTCAGCAACTTTTGCGCCAACCACACGGATGAGTCCCGCGGTTGGCACGCGTAAATCCAGCCCGCGCTGCCCCGCGCTCACCAGAATATGCTCCAGTTCAGTCGCTGGTTGGTCGAGATAAACCGGCCAGTTTTTGTGCGTCAGCATCAACGCGCTGATGCCCCCCACCTTCAGTCCGGTCAGTTTTTCGGCGTCGGCGTGCGCGGCCATGCCAACCTTTTTATGGCCGGAAACGGCAGCCAGCTTTTTCAGATCAAGATGTTTGTCAGCGGCCAGCAGCGCCAGCAGCGGCTTCCCCCCGCCCACCGGCTCGATCACCAGCGTTTTGTACACCATAAACGCCGGGACGCCCAGGATGTCCGCAATCACCTCCGCATCGCGTTCCGTATCCGGGAATTCGGTCACTTCATACGGAATATTGTGCTTTTCCAGCAGCCGCATTGAGTTGAGTTTGGTCGTCATATGCCTATCCAGAATTACACAGGGAGCAGGTAAACCTTCCGAATAAATTTACCTGCTGAAATCTGTCTTCAGGTCAACCATACCAATCCGTTCCTCGCCCGGTTGCAGCACAAACACCCCGCTGCCCGGCACGCCATCGGCAAACAGGTTGAAACCGTCGCTGGCATTACTCATCGGTTCAACAGCAAAGAAGGGTTTGCCTTCCGGCGCGAAAATCAGAATATGCTCGAAAATATCTGAGCTTTGCATCATTAATCCAATATTCTTACCTGGATAACGAAGTTCGGTGTGTTTATTCCGTATTTTTCCAGTCAGCAGATCATTTAGCACTAATCCATCAAGGCTGCGCGCCTCGCGGAAATCCAATTCCGACCTGACTGGCACAGGTGGAGCGACAGCCAGATAATCGACCAGCTCAAACTGGTGATCGCATGGAATCTGCACCTGCGGCGAGTGTGTACCTTCCGGTTTGACGAAATATGGGTGATGCCCAAATCCGGCGGGAAAAGGACGCTCATCCTCATTTTTTAAGGTCAGAATCCAGGTGAAGCTATTTTCCAGCAACAGGTATTCTGCTGCTGCCGAAAATCTGAACGGCCAGTTCATGTCCGGGAAATCATTTGAATGCAGACTCATACGAATGGAAGTTGCAGTTGCTTCTATCACCTGCCAGGCTCGCCCGCGCACATCGCCGTGCCGCGCCGTGCCATCATCCTTGGTCGTCCGCAGTTGATGGGTCTGACCCTCAAAGCGCAGCAGGCCATCCTTGATGCGGTTGCACCAGGGCAGCATGATGAAGCTGGCGCAGTTGCTCGAATTGCCATAATCGGCTTCCGACGTCGGGCGCATCACATCGACCCACGCGCCGTCCTTGCGAACGCGGGCGAAGGCAATCGACGCGCCGGTTTCCGGCAAAATCCCAACCTGCCAAAAGTCATTTTCCAGAGTATGAAGCAGTGGCGTCATTTTTATTCTTCCGCATTCAGGCTGTCCAGGATTGTTTTCACGCGACTTTTGAAAGGTGGTAAATCAATCTCACAAGACTTCCATACCTCAGCGAGAATAACATTCATATAATCATGAATAAGAATGTCCCAGAATCCGGCGATATCTTTCCAGCGTACATCGCTATGCTGACTGCGTAAATCAGTTGATAATCGCTTGACCACTTCGCCGATGACTTCAAAATTACGGATAACCGCATCCTGTATCAAAAGCGACTCCATAAAGGTGGTACGTCCGTCCTTTGTAAACGCTTCGATTCGCTGGATGCGTTCCAGAATATCATGCAGATATACACGGTCATCTTTCACAGTGGGATCGCCTCATCCAGCACGCGCTCCCGTACAATATCGCGCAACCCGGCCTCAACCACAACATCCACTTTACAATCCAGTAAATCTTCAAGCGCGTGCACAAAACCAATATGATCGAGCAGACTCCATTCCCGTTCCAGCTCGACAATCAAATCAATATCACTTTGTGGCCCTTCATCTCCACGCGCCACCGAACCGAAAACACGCACATTGGTGACACCATAATCGTGGGCAACTTCCAGAATATCCTGGCGTTTTCGCTTGAGCATTTCATTCAAAGACATTGGACACCATTACACAACTTCTAACAGTGATTCTAATTGTACTAGAGGAAGGAGAATTCCCTCAATTGTTTTCAGCGACTCTGCCCGCACCAGTTGGTTGCGAATCACCACCGAATCCGGGTCGTCCAGACGATACCTGGAAAGCTGTCCGCGCAGTTCCATCACCACCACTTTTTCCTCGACAAGGGCTGTTGCAACTGTCCGCCGCGCCTGTTCCAGGGCATAAGCCGCCCGTTCCGCCCGTGTCGGCTCTGGCAGTACCTCGCCCGTCGCCAGTTCGTGCGCGATATGCTTAAAAATCCAGGGCTGCCCCAGTGCTGCCCGCCCGATCATCACCCCGTCACAGCCGGTCAGCCGCAGCATCCGCGCCGCGTCGCGCCCGTTCTGCACATCGCCGTTGCCAAAAACCGGAATGCTCACGATTTCTTTCACCTGGCGGATGATGTCCCAATCAGCATCGCCCTGAAAACCCTGCTGGGCGAAACGACCATGCACCGCAATTGCCTGCGCCCCCACCGCTTCCGCTGCTCTGGCAAATGGAATAGCGGTCGCATCTCCTGCCGCCCACCCGCTGCGGACTTTCACAGTCACCGGCACACTGACGGCTTTCACCACCGCTTCGCCGACGGCTGTCGCGGTTGGCACATCCTTCAGAAGTGCCGCGCCGCCGCCCTTCCCCGCCACCTTCGGCACCCAGCAGCCCATGTTGATGTCCACAATCGCCGCGCCATAGTCAACCACCACCCGCGCCGCCTCAGCCATCGTCGCCGGGTCATTGCCAAACAACTGAACCGCGAACGGATATTCATCCGGCGTCCAGTCAAACAGATGCAGCGTGCGTTTCACGCCGCTGTTTTTCATCACATTGCTGCTGATGAGTTCGGTGCAGACCAGCCCACAGCCGCCAATCTGGCGGACAAGTGTCCGCAGCGCATGATTGGTATGCCCGGCCATTGGCGCGAGCGTCAGCGGCGGGCTTATCTTAATCGAACCGATAGTGACGGTATTCATCGCCATAAAAATGCCACCCGGAGCGGCGAACCACCCCCAATACCCAATAATCACCGCTGTCAAAACCTACCGAAGCAATACGCTGACTGCGTTTACCTAACAACAAATCGGCTGGCAGGGTTTGACAGAGATGTGTAACCGCCAGCGCCGCATATCCCAGACACAGCACATATTCACCCATTGGCGACTCAATGCCAGCCTGCGAATTATTGGCGCGTCGAGCCATTGTCAGAGCAAAAATTGCTTTCAAAATCTGCGAATCACCATAGCGTCCAACCGGCATGTAACCTGCTTTAGCCGCTTCGTTGTCCCAATCAGTCGAGTCATTCTCGATGTCGAAGGCACTTGTGCCAGACAGGTACAGATCACACCATGTTCCATCAACGACGCTGGAGGGGTTAAACAGCCCAAACCAAAAGCCTTTGATGCCATCAACTGGCGGCTCATGGGTCAAAACATTTGTGAGCCACCGCGCCAGCCGCTCCACATCAGCCAGGTAATCAAGCTGGCGGACGCGTTCCCAGACTGGGCTTGGTCGGTGCTGATTACAATAAGCCGTCAGCGCCGCCATGCCTTCAACGACACCCACCCCTGACAGAACAACCTTGCCAATGTATTCGTAATCGCCGCTGAGATCAGTCTCGCGCATCCTGGCTCTCATTCGCAAAAAACGTATAAACCGCGCTCAAAAAGGTGCTGAATGTCAGGCGACAGCACCGGCCAGAAGGCACTTTACTGGTAAAGTATGTAGAGTGCCTCATGAGGAGGATGATATGCCAGCGATGAAAGAAATGGTAGATGACTTTTTGGGGCAGCAGCGCATCGCCGTTGCCGGGGTCGCCCGCGACGGTAAAAGCCCGGCCAATCTCATTTATAAAAAACTGAAAGCGGAAGGCCACACCGTTTACGCCATCAACCCCAATGCCGAAAGCATTGAGGGTGAACCTGTGTACCCGGATGTCCATTCAACCCCGGAAAAGCCGGACGGCGTGGTGATCGTGACGACGCCGGGTGTCACTGATATTATCGTGCGCCAGTGTGCCGAGGCGCACATTCCGCGTGTCTGGATGCATGGCTCCATCATGCACGGCAGCAGCGTCTCGGAAGATGCCGTTCAGTATGGACAGAAACACGGCCTTCAGGTTATTTCCGGCGGCTGCCCGATGATGTACGGCGAAAAGGCCGATATCTTTCATAAGGGCATGTGCTGGTGGATGACCCGCACTGGTAAACTGCCAAAGTAAGCAGCAATTCACGCTGAGTCGATCCTGATGGCCCGGATCGGCTCAGTCAGCGACGGCGCATCAGTGCCAGTTTTACGGAGTGACTCTTGAATCGTGCTGTTAGCGATCAACCGCAGTTGGTCGCAGCACCACCAGTTGATGCTCAGGGCTTTTGCTGAATGACGTGAAGGCTGGCGACTGGAAAATAAGCCGCCCCCACAGTGCCGGAGTCTCCGCTTCTGCCGCGTCCCGCGCTTCTACCTGAAAAATTTGCCCTTTAATCTCAATCCGGGCTTCCGGCTGACTTCTCAGGTTAGCGTACCAGCCGGGCTGGTCAGATGCAATAACCACATACTGCTGCTCATCGCGGGCATACACCAGCGGGACGGTGCGCTGTTTGCCGGTCTTGCGCCCGACAGTGGTCAGCAGCAGCACCGGCGAACCGGCGATTTTCCCCAATATACTGCCACCACTGCGGCGATAGAGAAAAATGTGAAGGCGATTCATCGCGCGGAACAGGGCTTTGGACACCAGCGTATCTCCCGATCAGGTTACCCTTATGATCGTTTTATACGACAGGATGCCATCAGCGCGATACAGGCTTTGTATCGAAACGCGCTCCGTATTTAGCCTTATTTTTACACAAACGCTGGTTCGTGATAGACCCCGAATGTCTCGCGCATCACGTCGGTGATTTCGCCCAGCGTGGCGTAAGCCTTCGCCGCGTCAATCAGATACGGCATGACATTTTCCGTCCCGGCGCAGGACGCCCGCAGTGCGTTCAACGTCCGCTCGACGGCGGCGTTGTCCCGTTCCCGCCGCAGCGTTTTTAGCCGACTCGCCTGCCGCTCAAACCCCTGCGGATCCATCTGCAAAATCGGGATGGCAGGCGTCTCGCCGCTCACATATTTGTTGACGCCGACAATCGTCCGGTCATTGGTATCGACCTCAAGCTGGTGACGGTAGCTGGCATCGCTGATTTCCTGCTGGAAGAAACCCGCGTTGATCGCCGGGATCACCCCGCCCAGATCATCAATCCGCCGGAAATAATCGTAAACCCCGGCTTCAATCTCGTTCGTCAGCGCTTCAATGAAATAACTGCCGCCCAGCGGGTCAATCGTGTTAACCACACCGCTTTCTTCGGCGATGATCTGCTGTGTCCGCAGTGCCAGCGTCACGGCATGTTCGCTCGGCAGCGCCAATGCCTCATCCATGCTGTTGGTGTGCAGCGATTGTGTCCCGCCAATCACTGCCGCCAGCGCTTGAATCGCCACGCGAACCAGATTGATTTCCGGCTGCTGCGCCGTCAGGCTCACCCCTGCTGTCTGAGTATGGAAGCGGCACAGCCACGAGCGCGGATTTTTCGCCCCGAAGGTCTCGCGCATTTCCCGCGCCCAGATTCGCCGCGCCGCCCGCAGTTTGGCGATTTCCTCAAAAAAGTCATTATGCGAATTGAAGAAGAAACTCAATCGCGGGGCGAACTCATCAATATCCAGCCCGCGTTCCAGCGACCAGCGCACATATTCCAGCCCATCCGCCAGCGTGAAGGCCAGTTCCTGCACCGCCGTACTGCCCGCCTCGCGAATGTGATAACCGCTGATGCTGACCGTGTTCCACAGCGGCATGTGGCACGTGCCAAATTCAATCGTGTCCGTCACCAGCCGCATCGACGGCTCCGGCGGGAAAATGAATTCTTTTTGGGCGATGTATTCCTTGAGGATGTCATTTTGCAGCGTGCCTTGCAGCTTTGCCATCGGCACGCCCTGTTTTTCCGCCGCCGCGATATAAAACGCCCAGATGATTGGAGCGGGGCTGTTGATCGTCATGCTGGTGGAAACCTCGCCCAATGGAATCCCATCAAACAGGATTTCCATATCCTTCAGCGAGCTGATTGCCACGCCGCATTTGCCGAACTCACCCAGCGCTTCCGGCGCGTCGGTGTCATAGCCCATCAGCGTCGCCAGATCGAATGCTACTGACAGGCCCGTATTGCCCTGATCGAGCAGATATTTGTAGCGGGCATTGGTTTCCTCTGCCGTGCCAAACCCGGCGAACATCCGCATCGTCCACAGCCTGCCCCGGTGGCCGGTGGCATGGACGCCCCGCGTGAAGGGATACTCGCCGGGCTGTCCCAGGTCGCGCAGATAATCCTGATCGGCCACATCCAGCGGGGTATACAACCGTTTCACCGGCGTGCTGGACTGCGTGACAAAAGTTTCCCGCCGGTCTGGAATCCGCTCCAGTGTTTGCTTCAGCGGGCCGCTTTCCCAGGCGCGGTTTGCCGCCGCCAGTTCGCTCAGCTTTTGCTCGTTAAAAATCATTTTTGAGTCTCCCAATAACCCATCTCTATAGCTGCACAGTATAGCATGAGCGTTTTACAGGAGGCCGGAAACTCTCTGTTTTTCACGAACTGAGCGACAATTCAATGCTGTTTCCAGATGTAGGCCAGCGCCAGATTAATGACCACCGCCAGCGCGAAAATCAGCGCCAGCCCCGGCTGCCCGGCACTGGCGAGCGCAGCCGCAGCTACCCCCAAAATGAGGAGTTTAACCAGTGTTAGCGCGGGGTCGCGCAGCCGTGTGCTGGATTTTGGCGCGAGAAATTTTCCCCACACCACGATCAGCAGCAGTGGTGCGCCAATGCCCAGGATTATTTTGACGAGGGTACTCTCCCCTGTCTGAAAACCCCAGTAACCCAGCGCGGCCAAAGCGCACAATTCCAGCAGAAAAGCTGCCGCCAGATTAGCGGACTGTATCACCGTTAACATGTCATCGATCTCCCGTCCAGCCAAAACCCCGTCTTAATATTTTTAACATCTTTAAGATTCCCCTACGATTTTTAAGCACCTCATAATAACCTGCTAAAATACCGCCTATCTTGCCAAACGGATAGCAGCCTGTTGCTGAAGGAACAGAGATGAGAATTACAGTGCCGGAACGCATCGAAGCCCTGAAAACCAGCGTGGAACCCATTGCTCTGGAAGACACGATTGCCGAAGCCGGGCGAAAAATTTTACTGGTGGAGTTCACCAGAATGCTCAAACATGAAGCAGGCAGCCGCACCGGGGAAGATATTGAGGATGTGCATGATATGCGCGTCGCCATCCGCCGGATGCGAAGTCTTTTTCGCCTGCTCAGGCCATTTTTCAGTGCAAAGGAAATACGTTCCTTCAACCAGTCCCTGCGCGAGCTGGCCGGGACGCTGGGCAATGTGCGTGACCTTGATGTCATGATCGACGACCTGCGCCTCTATCAATCCGAACAGGGTGAAACCAGTCAGGCCGATCTGGGCGCGGTCATTGATGCGCTCGACCACCGCCGGACAGAAGCACGCGAAGAACTTGTTGATCTGCTGGACAGCAAAAGCTACCGCCGCTTCCTCAAAGCGTACAGCGCTTTTGTCACCACGCCTATCAAAGGGCTGAAACCGGCTGATAGTGTAGTCATCCCGCACGAAGTCCGCCACGTTCTGCCCGGCCTGATTTATGAACGCCTGGCCGCTGTTCGCGCCTACGAAAGCGTACTGGAAAAGGCTGATATGGTGACGCTGCACGCCCTGCGGATTGAATTCAAGCGCCTGCGTTATGCGCTTTCACTGTTTGAGGATGTGCTGGGGTCACAAATCAGCGACTTCATTAACGAAATTAAGGCCGTTCAGGATGCGCTCGGCCATCTGAATGATACCGCCGCCGCCCGCGCCCTGCTGGATACGGTGCTGGACGATGACGAAGTACCGGAAGCGCTGGCTGCCTATTTCGCCCATCTAGATGGCCGCGCGGAGGCCCACCGCGCCCAGTTCGCCGATGCCTGGGAGCGCTTCAACACCCGCAAGGTGCAGCAGAAACTTGCTTCCGCCATCCTCGCCCTGCGCTGACAAAACACTGCTGAACGGGGCATGATGACACCATGCTCCGTCGCATCATTCAGGGCGCGTTGACAACCTGGAGTGCCTCCGGCACGACATAACCATCCCCGGCAGCCTGTCCGTCCACCGTCATTGGCACCCGCTCATTCGTGAGCGGATCATACAATCCAACCACAATCTGATAGCCTTCCCCAAGCGGCGTATCCGGGTTATCCAGTATGATGGTGCGAGTGTCGATCAGGTATTCGCCCGTTTCCCACAGCGGCACGGGGTAGTAGTTACCATCCTCGCTCTCGGTCATCGGCCCGTCCCACGAGTCCCACACCGTCCCATCAGCGTCCCGCAGATGCACATAAATGCGGTAATCGGCGGGCGCAGGCGCGATGGACTGCCAGTACAGATGCATGATAACCTTGCGTCCCTGCCACAATTCCGCCCCGCCAATGTCATGCCCCAGCAGCCGCACAAACCCGCCAAAATCGGTTTCGCCAGCCGTCGGCACGTTCACATGAGCCTGCTCAAAGCGCTTCGCCAGCCGCAGCTCAAATACGGTGTATTTAAGGATGCCGTCATCATTCCACCACGCCGCCCGAATCGGCTGAAGCTGGTCATTGGGGTTGGTGGTCGCCATTGACAGTGCCGACAGCACCTGATTATCCGTCGGCTGAATAGTGTTGAAATCGCCGCCGCTCTCCGGCGTGCCGTAAATGAAGTAGGTGATGCCTTCCAGTTCGCTCAGCCGCGTTGGCATGTAGTCAATGCGAATATCCTCCAGCGGGAAGAAAAACGGCAGCATTTTCATACCCGGCGCGACCACCCGCAGCGGCGGATTGTCTCCATCCACATAAGCCTGCAACCCATCGACCACCGCCAGCAGCGCGACGTTGCCGGACTGATAGCGGGCATGGTCATCCGGCAGCTTATCCGTCCACAACCAGTCCCAGCCCGCGTTCGGGTCATACAGCGGAATCACGATACCCGGCAGCGCCAGCCCCAGCAGCGCCAGCCCATACACCCCATACCACGCCCAACTTTTTCCCGCACGGAGATTACCTTCTGTCCAATGAGCGACGATCAGCGCCGTTGGCATAATCAGCAGCGGCACGATAGCGAATGACAGCCGGTAGTGATAACTATAGGAGAAAAACCACGTCACAAAATACGGCAGCGCCAGCAGCGCCAGCCAGCCCATTGTCGCCGCGTACTGGCGACCTTCCTCCGTCCATCTATCCCGCGCCCACCGCCGCAGCGCCACAAAAATCAGCGCGGCACCAGCGGCCAGCGCCAGCCATTCAATCAGGCTCATGCGCTGCTGCCCGGCCATCGACGGAACGACACCAGCAGCAACCAGCGCCAGCCCTGCCAGCATAAGCAGCCAAACGGATTGGCTTTTAACTTTTAAGTTTGCGCTTTTAACCTGCTCGGAAACCACCCACCCTGCCAGCGCCAGCAGCGCCAGCAGCGGCCAGCCAAATTCCGCCCCGCTCTGTGCCGCCAGCGATTGCCAGAATCCCGGTGGCAGATCAATCGGATTATGGCCGAGCAGGATATTACGGATATACCAGACCGCGCCGAGCGGGATACAGGCCACCCCAGCCAGCATAACCAACTCAAGCCTCGGCCAGACTAAACGCAGATTTTCCCGCAGCGGCAGAGCGCTCCCCCGTCCCAGCCACCACTGTCTGCCAATCGTCGCGGCAGCGATCAATCCTACGCTCCAGATGAACGCGCCCATCGTGGGCTTTGTCCACATACCGATGCCCAGCAGCAATCCCGCGATCAGGGCATATTGTCTTCGTCCCTGCGGCTCTCCGCCTTTGGCTGTGTTCGGAGAAAGGGCGTTGGATGTACCTCTCCATGCCATCAGGAAAAATACACTGGCTGCCGTGAACAAGAAGGCCACCGGGATTTCCAGATCGCCATAGCGCGACCACTCCCCCACATGCGGATACAACGCCCAGATTGCCGCCGCGAAAATCCCCGTCCGCCGCGTGAACAGCCGGCTGCCCAGCACATAGGTCGCCAGGATGCTGCCCAGATGCAGCCAGGGCAGCACTGCCCGCGCCGTGTGGTCATCAAGCCCGCCAACCCATAATTGCAGAAAGGTGTGTTGCAGCGGCAAAAACTGCGGATAATAAGCAATGCTGTTGGGGATATAGCCGAGTAATGTATACAGTTTGCCTTCGTAGGCATAGACCCACAGTGCGTCGTAGGCCGTAGAAGGCCAGTAAGCCACCCCAATCCAGCGCACGGCCAGCGCAGTTCCGATCAGCGCAATCAGCAGCTTTTCATCCCAGTGCAGGCGGCGGGAGCCAGCCGGTTCCATGTCTCTGTTTGAGAGGGAGGGCTGCGAGCCACTCAATCGAGCGTGCGGGAGCGTTTTTTGTTTTTTCCATGCCAGCCCCCACCCCGCGAGCCCAATGATCGCCGTCCCCGCCAGCACATAGTCCAGCCGCAAAAGCACCGATTGGTTCACCGCGCCTGCGCTGCCGAGCATGAACATCCACGCTGTCACCAGCGCCGGGCCGAACGCCAGCATCAGACAGGCCACCAGCGAATAATCGCGCCAGTCGCGGCGCGGTAAAACCACCAGCGCCCAGGGCAACCCGACCAGCCCAAACATCCACAGCAGTGCAGGGGTGGCCGCCAGCATCGAATTTAACCAGTAGGGCATAACTAATCAGCCATCAGCTTTCAGTTAAAACAGGGCCTTTAAAGACAGAGGGGTAAAGACGATCAATCAAAAAACCGGCCCGTTCTGAACAATGGAGTTAAGTCACTTTCACGGCATTTTTTTAGCATAGTCCGAGGTCTGCGATTCGGGCGACACCCTGCGGTTCAAGCGGCGTATTTCCATCCCAATGCGGCTCACCCCCAATGACCCTACCAGACCCACTGCCGGATACACAGGCAGATAGTATCGCTCCCACTCCAGAGGTGTCAGCAGCAGTGTCGAAAGCGCCATCGCCGCCGCCCATACGCTGATGACCCAGCGCGCCGTCAGGCGCGTCTTACGCCCCCGTGCCAGCGCATACACGCCGAAGCCGATAAGGATGCATAACACAATCGCCCCCGCCAGCGCCCCGCCAATGCTCACCCCATGCCAGGGAGAAGCTTCGTAACGGGCGATCTGTTCGCCGAGATAAGCGCCCCATCCCTCCACCTCATAATACTGCGGCTGTGCCAGGAATGTCTGCCGCAAAAATCCGGCAGTCTGCTCGCCAAAATTGGCATACCCATCGAAAGCCGCTGTCTGACCCCGCAGCAGGTCTTCACGCAGGTCAAAAACTACGCCCGGCATTTGCAGCGGGGTGTTCCACCAGGCCGGATTGAGCGCCAGAAAACTCAATCCTGTCACCGCCAGCGCCAGCAGATAGCGCAGGTAAATATGCACAGGCACCACCCGCCATGTGCGAATGGTTCGTGTAAAAATATAAATCGCACACGCGCCAAAGACCGCTGCTACCGTGAATAAAGCCGTATGTTTGCTGGCGATTGCCACGCCTGCCGCCAGCCCCAATGCCAGGGCGCTCCGCCACGATGGCCGTTGCAGCAGCCAGATTCCCGCCAGCACCACCAGCAGACTGAAGGTGATGAAACTGCCTTCCATCATCGCCCGCCGCCCGTTCAGCAGCAGCGCCGGATTCAGCGCGAAATACAGGCTGACGAGGTACGCTGTCGGCAGGCCGCCAAGCTGCCATCCGATCAGGAAAATCACTACCACGCCTGCCGCCAGCAGCAGTGCTGACGGCCAGCGTGCCGCCAGCAGCAGAGCTTCGCCGGGGGCATGGCCTGTGGTCTGGTTATAATTCCAATCCGCGCCCCAGTCCCACTGTTCATTGATGTCTGACAGCGTGAAACCACCCAGATGCCACGCCATCCCAATCAGGTACTTATTGAGAGTGCCGTTGAGCAAACGAAGCTGTTGTTCAGTTTCGCTGACAGGCGTTTCGCTGTAATAGATTTTGCCCAGGTCGCGCTCGATGAACTGGTAGGCATAATCGCGGCTCATGAAAATCTGGGTCGCCTCATCGCCATGAAACGGGACAAGCGGTGTCCCGGCCAGCACATACACTGCCAGCCCTGCCAGCCACAGAATGTTGAGCAGCAGCAGCGGGCGGCCCGCCTGTCGCGTCACAAAACGCCACAGCAGCCGCTCGGAGCGCATGATGCTCGGTTCGTCTTCCAGAATGTTACGCGGGGGGCGGTTCAGCAAATCAGCCTCGGCTTCTGGTACTCACGCAGGCCGTATTGTACGCCATCCGGGGATAAATTTCATGGTGGAGCTGGAATAGCGATATTTTGTTCTGCTCTGTTTGTGATATGATTTACCTGTTCTCGCTTGGCAGTTTAGATGGATTTATCACCTATGTTCCTTCCGATCAATCAAATTTTATGCGGCGATTCTTATGATCTGATTCGCACTATTCCCGATCAAAGCATCAAATTAATCATAACCTCACCGCCTTACTATCAGCAACGCGACTACGGCGGCGGCATTGGCAGCGAAAAGTCAGTTGATGAATATATCGAAAAACTTATTGAAATCATGCGCGAATGTCATCGCATTCTCACTGATGATGGGAGCATTGTATTCAATCTTGGTGATAAATACGAAGAAAGTTCACTCCTGCTCGTGCCTTATCGTTTTGCGCTGGAAGCACTGAAAATTCAACCCCTGAAGCTGGTCAATCTGATTACTTGGGTGAAGCGCAATCCCACGCCGCGTCAGTTCAAACGCCGACTGGTAAGCAGTACCGAGCCTTTTTTCCATTTCGTAAAATCAGATGATTATTACTATGATATAGATACTTTCATGGCGGTTGAAAAACCCAAAAAAGCAGCCAATGGCACCTCGAATATTGGCAAGCGCTATTTTGACTTGATCGAAGCTTCCGAACTTTCGCCTGAACAGAAGCAGATGGCACGCATTGAATTGATAAAGGTCATTGAAGAAGCCAAATCCGGAAAAATCGAGGGCTTCAGGATGAAAATACGCGGCCTGCATTCTGAGCCTTTCGGGGGACAGGCAGGCGGAAGACAGATTCAACTCAACAAAAATGGTTTCACTATCATACGCATTTATGGGAATCCAATTAAACGGGATGTGATAGAAATGTCGGTTGAATCAGTTAAAGGAAGTAACCACCCGGCTATGTACCCCGTCAATCTGGTCGTCGAATTTTTGCATTTGCTCACGCGCAAGGAGGATGTGGTATTAGACCCATTCATGGGTTCAGGATCAACTGCTGTCGCCTGCAAGTTAACTGGGCGCAGTTATATCGGTTTCGACCTCAACCCGGATTATTGTGCATTTGCCGAACAGCGTTTAGCAGAAGCATCTTCATCACAGCTTAGCCTGCCTTTTTAAGGACAAATACATGAGAACTCCTCAATCTATTCTTGAGGAAGCATTTGCCCAGGCTAAACAAAGCCACACCGAATTGTTGTCTCCTGAGCAAAATTCTCGTGTGGCACTCATTGTATCGAGTGCTGAAACACAAAAGGCGGTGATTGCAGCCTTAATCACTTCGCTAACCAAAAAGATCGAAACGCCTGCACAAGATGTCCGTCGGCATAAGGTTGAACTACCAGGCGGTTATTCAGGCCGTGTCTACGACACACTGCACATAACACCATTTATTCGTCAGCACTTTCCCCGATTAGCGATGAAAAGTGGAAGCGGCTGGTTAACCCGCTCAATTGAGCAGTTACACTCCTTCACATTAGATTTTCCAGGTCGAATTCAAAATCCCGCAGTTAAGGCAGCTTTTCTGGAAATTCTGCATGATGTTGAAGAGAATTCAGCCGATGCCAGAGCTTATCTCGTCATGACATTCCATGCCTTGTCCCGGTATCAGCAGGCTGGAACATTCGATATAACGAGCATGGATGTCGGTGGAGTGACAATCAGCGCCATTCTTCGATTGCTCGATAACCACATCAACAGCCGCTACAGCGTCGCGGGCGCTTCTCGTCTGCCAGTCATCGCCATCTATTCGATTTACGAATTATTGCTTCATAGCATAAGTCGCTACACTGATAAACACCTTGTGCTGCTTAAAAGTCATACGGCATCCGATCTGAAGTCGCACACCATAGGCGATGTGGAAATTATTACTGCGAAGGGCAGTTTCTTTGAAGCGGTTGAAGTCAAGCATCAAATGCCCATTACATTAGCATTGGTTGAAGATGCGTTCGATAAAATACGTTCGCTGCCTGTACACCGTTATTATCTGCTGACAACTGCTGAACCGAACACAAAAGAGTCTGAAGCCATTGAGCAATTTGTTCAATCGGTTCGCGCTAATCACGGCTGTGAAATGGTCATTAACGGGGTAATGCCAACATTAAAATACTACCTTCGATTGCTGAACGAACCTGGAGAATTTCTCAGCGTTTACGAGCGCAATCTACTTGCCGACTATGAAGCAAACACTGATATTAAGAAGTCACACATCGAGCGCTGGATAACGTTGCGGGAAAACTTACGAGGTTAGATTCATCCCCGGCCACCCCGCCAACTGCCCCGCCAGCGCCGTCCGTTTGTCTTCCGGCAGGAAAGCTGCCTGTGCTGCCGTCAGCATTTGCGCCTTCACCTCGTCCAGCGTGAAGGTCAGGGAAGTCACCGCCCGCACCAGTTCGTCGCTCAGGGTGATATTGCTCACCAGCGGGTCATCCGTGTTAATCGTCGTCCTCACCTGCTGGCGGTACAGGCCGGGAAGCGGGTGCAAATCCCAGTCACCCACCACGCCGCTGTGAATATTGCTCGTCGGGCAGACTTCCAGCACGATCTGGCGTTCGGCTAACCACTCGACCAGCGCTGGGTCTTCAATCGCCCGCACGCCATGACCAATCCGCTGCGCCCCCAGCATATCAATCGCCTCGCGGATGTTGTCCGCCCCTGCCCATTCTCCGGCGTGAATCGTGATGCCCAGACCAGCCGCTTTTGCCTTTTTAAAAAGTGGCGCAAAAGGCGCAGCCGGATACTCAGTTTCATTGCCACACAGGTCAATCGCCACCACACCCCGACCCTGAAAATCAAGCGCTGCCTGCAACACTTTTTCGCCCACTTCCAGGCTCTCATGACGGTTCAACGCCAGGATCAGGTTAGCCTCTACCTCATGCTCCCGGCACGCTTCATCCATCGCCGCCAGCACCCATTCCACAACCTCGTGAAATGAGCATTTAATCACACTCGCCAGTGCCGGTGGTGTCATCCGCAGTTCAATGTATTTGACATTATCGGCGGCGGCGTCCGCAATCACCTCCCCTGCCACCTGTTTGATGACATCCGGCGAGCGAAAAAACTGCCGCAGTGTGGCAAACTTCGCCAGAAAATGCTGAGAATTGCGCGTTTCCCCCGGCATCATCTGCACAAAAGGACGCACCAGTTCCACATCGTATTCCGGCATCTCGATGTCATAATCGCGGGCGATCTGAACCAGCGTTTCCAGACGTACAGAACCTTCCAGATGACGGTGAAGTTCTATTTTGGGGAGTGCGCGAATGCTATTCAGCAGCCGATTATCGGCCAAGTGATTGCTCTTTCTATCAGGATGGACGGTTGCAGCCAATACTTCCAATTGTATTCATCCCCGTTCTGCCAGCAACCAGCTCCAGTAGCGCCAGGCAACCACCAGCGCCAGAGTCAGCGCAATTGAAGGCAGGCCGATAAACATCAGGACATGAAAAGTATCCTTGCCCACCTCATTTGCCACCTCAGAGCCGCGCCCAATGTCCAGCAGACGAGCCAGAATACTCAGCCCCATCAACCCGGAGGCGAGATAAAACCCCAGGTAATAGCGCGGGATGCGCGTCACACTGCCCAGGCGTTTACTCAATAATCCCATCACCACCAGCATCACACAAATCGCCAGCGGCCCGACCAGGCCAAACAGCCCCCCCCAGTCAATCACAGTCACCTCTATCGGTCGCGTGTCATCAGCCGGTACAGATACAGGCAGTGAATCGCCAGTACAACGCCAGCACCTAACCGCAGCAGGTCAGCCAGACTATCCCCGGCAATCTGGTTGATGCTGGCATACCGCACCGTCGCCACGCCAAACAGCACCACTGGCAGGCCGAAGACACGATAATAAGTCGGCTCATTGG
>CAYUTY010000102.1:0-18389 GCA_964447795.1 uncultured Anaerolineaceae bacterium | reverse complement strand
ATCAACGCCCACAATATAGCGAAGCCCAGCACACCAACCAGCGCGCCCCAGGCCAGCGGTTTTCGCCATGCCGCGCCGGAACGATTCGCTCGCCTCACCAGCTCAATCAATCCCCAGGCCGCCAGCAGCGCGAACATCGGGTACAGCGGCAGGTAGTAACGCATCGACATCACCCACAGGTTGCCGACCCAGCCGAAATACACCAGAATCCACACGAAAGGCAGAACATTCCTGAGCGCACCGGCCTTCCCACGCACCAACCGGAAACCTGACCACAGCCACGCTCCCCAGCCTGCCAGCGCCAGCAGAATACCCATGCCCCACAGGCTCATATTGCTCAGGGGAAACAGGTAGGGTGTGCGTCCTGTCCACTGCCAGTTCGGTGGCGACTCAGCACTACCGCTGACAAGATACTGCGCCTGTCCGATGTCCTTCAGCCAGCGCGGGTTGAAAATGATTTCCGCCAGTGATGCCCGGTTGGGGTTGTTAAGCGCCTCAGCGTTGATGATGCCAAAAAAACCCGGCCCCACAAAGGCATAGGGGTTAAAAATCCGAAAAGTAAAAAATGTCAGAAAACCCGCGATGACCAACCCGGTCAGCGTCACAGCGAAAATTCGCCGCCGCTCGCTCCATGTCACCCGACCATCCAGCAGCGGCAGCAATCGCAGCCCTGCCGCGATGAACAGCAGCAGCAGCAGCGGCGCAACATTAATGCGGCTCGCAAGCGTCGCGCCAAAATACAGACCAAATTCCACGTATGCGCCCAGCCTGCCGCTGGTTTGCACCCGAATCGCCGCCCAGACGGTTAACGCCGCGAACAAATTGGTCATCGCGTCCGCTGTCCAGAAGTGCGCCTGCTGTATCGAAAACACCGTCGCCGCGTAGAGTGCTGCCGCCAGCAAACCCACCCATTTGTCATGCAGGTGAACGCCGATGAAAAAGACGACCAGAATGATGCCGGTTTCCGCCAGTGCTGACAGCGCCCGCCCTACTAGATGCACACCGTTATAACCGCCCCAGCTCGTATCGCCCGTCACCTGCGCGGCCAGATTGCTGGCGGCTCGCACCATGAAACTAGGCAGGGTGCCATACACGTACAGGCCGCTGACGGTATTATGCGGGTTCAGCGGCGAACACTGCGCGTCAAAGAAACCGCCGCGCCCGCCCGTATCCGGGTAGCGTTCCAGACAGCGGGCATATTGGCCTTCCACATCGGCATCCGTAAAGCTGAGCGGCCCACCCATCTGCGACACTACTGTTGAAAGAAAGCGCTCATCGGGGTGGAAGCGCACAAACTCGTCCCAGTTCTGTCCCACACAGCGGAAATATCCGCCGCCGAGCATAATTAATACCAGCACGACGCCCACCAGTACATCCTTCCGGGTTAGACCCAGACTGCGGGGGCGGCTTCGCGTTATTTCACTCGTCGTCATTGCATCCAGCATAATTTCTTTGCGCCTTCGCTGTTTTGCGCCAAAAGTCTTGCTGCTAACTACCAGCTAGTTTCTAAAATACACACACACAGGCCGCTTTCCTCACATCCCGACATCAGTTCGCTGGGCAAAACTAATCAATCCCTGCATCCCTAACGCTGGAACACGGAAAATTTTGAAACTGTCTTCCGGCTGATAGCTCTCAAAAATCTCAGCATAACCAGTCGGGAACCAAGTTTTGAGCTGCGTTTCCGTTACATTGTCCTGAAGATTATAGAAGAATAACAGGTCTTTATCCGGGTTAAGCTGATAACGGTCACGCCGCTGCGATGAATTGATGATGGTGCGCGGCACGTCGTTCAACCGTTCAATTCCGTTCGGCCAGTCAAGCAATCCTGCCTCAATCCCAACTGCCCGGTGATCCCACCAGTATTGATAGGCGATCATGAAAGCATTACCAAACGTGCCACCGCTGTCTGCAAAGCCACGCAGCGCCCGCCCGGCTTCGGTATACGGTAGTGAGGAGCCGGTATAATAGACTTTATATTCACTAAAATAAATACGCTGATTGGCATCATACGCCGCGAACACAAGCGCCCCGCATAGAGCAGCGGCTACCACTACACCCACCCGAAACCGGAACAGATACACAGCCAACCCTGCCCCCAGTGGCAGCAAAATAACCAGCAGTAAGGAACTGTTCAGCAGCGTAAACACCGCAGCCGCCAGCACACAGATCATGGCAGTCAGCGGATTTCGACCAGGCAATAATCGCACCAGTGAAACTGCTACCAACGCCAGCGGCAGCGCCGCGAAAAGATACACTTCTGGCAGTGTCCCGCTCATGCGTGTCGCGCTGGGGTTCTCTACTGGGTAGGCCAGTGAAAGCGCGGACGGGAAAATCATAATGACCAGCATCACCGGGAGCAGCCAGTCCGCGACATCCCGCCGCCGCACCATGCGCCCCAGCCACGCTGCCAGCCCCACAATCAGCAGTGTACCGCTGAAAACATCCATTGCCGGGCGGTTGGGTGCGGCATTAATCCAGGCCACATCGCCTTTCCAGTTGTACATCAGCAGCGAATTACGGATGTTATCGACCAGAATTGGCACATTTTTACCAAACGCTTCCAGCCGCTCTTCCATGGACGCCCGCCGCTCGACCAGATTACCACTTTCATCAGTCATCTGGATGAGTTCATCACCCAGAAGTCTCCCGGATGTGCGCCGCCAGAAGTCATTGGGATATTGCAGTGAAAAAGTCAGCAGCGGCACAAACACGATCAGCGCCATCGCGACCAACACCGCCAGATTGGTGATATAACGCCCCCGTTCACGCCAGCCACGCGCTTTAAACAGAAAAGCCATAATGACGCCAACCACGATTACGACTGGCAGCATCCGTACTGCCTGGTAGGCATACAAACCGAAGCCCAGCACCAGCCCAGCCTTGATATAATCGCCACGCTGGTTGTACCGCAGCGCCCGCGCCAGATAGACAATCAGCAGTGCCGTAAATGAAACCGTCAGAATGATTCGCAGTCCCAGTCGGCTGAGCGAGGCGTGCCAGTAACTTGCCGCCACCAGCGCCGCCAGCAGCACACCCACCAGGTTGCCCAACCGCCGGTCTTCCGCGCCGATAATTTCGCGTCCCATCCACCACAGAAGCAGTATCGAAACCAGTCCTTCGATGACGGTCACCAGCTTTAATGAAAAAAACGTCAGCGGCAGCCCGACTGTCTCGTTCAGAAAAGCCAGCACATAAAACTGCATCGGGTCACGCCCGCCGTTATTGGGAAAGAAAACCTGCGGATTGCCCGCGACGATACGCTGCGCGTCCAGCAGTTTTTCCACATGATCGCTGGTCATCTCCGGCGGCGTATTGTTTAACTAAGTAAGCCGGAATATAGCCCCCAGAAGCAGAATCAGCAGCAGCGCCCATAACGTCCAGCTTCGGCGTATCCGAAGCTGACGTATGGCAGCCCAGGCTGGGCGCAGTCCCCACCCCACCGGCGCAAATACCGCCACCCAAGCCACAATGCTGATTGCCCACGCTATCACACCAGGGATAGTGAAGCGGTTGCTGGAGTTAAGCAGTGCTGTCAGAAAACTGAACGCCAGCCCCACTCCCACCAGGCTCAGGCGAACCCATAACTGCGGGCTGCTTTGTTCAGATATGGCAGCTTCAGGTTCGACCACATCAGTTTCAGCCGCTTCAGCTTTTGCGCCGCGTCGCGTCCACCATGCTTGCAGACCCGGCCATCCGCCAACCACTTCCGACGCCAGCCACAGAAAAAATGCAAACAGCAGATAAGGTGCGCCAACGTTCAGCCCAATGGCTTCATAACGGTTGTTCGCCAGAATCGTGTTGCCATAAATGCCCATGAGCAGCGCCGACAACCGCAGCCCTAGCTGAAAGGCTTCCCGCTGCCGCGCATGTTCATCCGTAAGGATGAGTGTTTCTGTACCTTCAGCCCCGTTCGCCCTCAGCCTGCCTAGCCACCCTGAGGAAGGAGTCTCATCTTCTCTGGTGGCGACCATCAGACTCGGCCCCGGTCTATCTCCCGCTGCGGTGAGTATCTGTGATAATGCATTCCAGGTTTCACCCGGTGTGCGCCGAAGCTGACCAATGACCTCTGCCAGCGTCAATTCTTCAACGCTGCGTTGTGCCATGCTCTGTTCTGGTGGCGTTTCTGCTGCAACCTCAGCAGGGAGTTGCTCGTCAATGCTGTCCGCTGAGGCTGTTGGAATGTTATGCTCATCAAATTGATCGGGTGGCGTCATCATAAAAACATATTTCCCGGCGATTAATTCGGCTTGCGGCCTTTGATGCAGAGATTCACGGTAGACCGGCCCGGCGGTTCATTCATGACATTCGGGCGGTCAAAAAAGTTTAACACTTTTATGCCCAGGTTGATTGGGTTAAGCAGACTGCCGCTGTTTTTGTCAAATCTCGTGCGATCAGCCGCATTCGCCATCGCCTGCGGCAGTGCGCCGGACTCCAGCAGTGGCTTCCCCAAACCGTACACCAGATTGTGAATGAATGGAAAGCTGTGGTGCGTGAAAGCCCGTTCTTCCTCAACCACAAAACCGGCAGCAGCCACGCTTGACCGCAGTTGTTCCGCGCTATACAGGCGCACATGATTGGCCCAGATGCCCGCTAATGGCCCTTTGCCAATATGGGTTCTGAACACCGTTTCCAGCGTCTTATTGATCGGGTCCCACCAGAAAGGGTAATTGGCATTGGGGACGGTAATTGCTACCACACCGCCTGGTTTCAGCACCCGATAAACCTCGCTTAATCCTTCCACATCCCGGTCAATATGCTCCAGTATCTCCGAAAGAACTACCGCGTCAAAGGTGTCGTCCGGGTACGGCAGTGTGTAGATGTTGGCATTCTTGAGCCGCACCCCCGGCAGATGACCACTATTATGTTTCGCCTTCTGGATGACTTCCCAATCCAGTTCCAATCCCACCAGCCTGCAATTGCTGACATAGCGAAACATATTCAGGTAAAAACCGCGTCCACAGGCACAGTCCAGAATCAGATCGCTGTCCTTTGGAGCCACCCATTCAAAAATTGTCCGCACGCGCTTTTTGAATGCCATATCGGCTTCATTGCGCGTCATGTGTTCAATCGTCGCCAGATCAACCATACTTCACTTTTATTCCTGCGCTCTCTACCTGCGAGGAGGGGGCGGGTTATCGCGCATACTCTCGGAAAATGGCCTCATAGGTGTTCACAGTCTCCTCAAACGAGAAGGTGGATTCAATATGCTCACGCGGGCGGACATAACGCTCGCGGTGACCGATCACTTCCACGATAGCTTCCCCAATCGAAAGCCAGTCACCCGCTTGCGCCAGCTTGCCCATACCCGTTACCTGTACCGGCACACGCCCGCCCGGTGTATTGGTCATGACTACCGGCGTCCCGCTCAACATCGCCTCCACCTGCACCAGCGCAAAACATTCGCTATCACTCGTCAGCGCCAGCACATCGCAGGCCGCATAAAAATCAGCCATATACTGCATATCATCTTTCAGGCCGAGGAAGATGAGTTGGTCACGGTACTGCTGCACAATATCCTGGTGTCGTTCCCAGGTATCTTCGTAGGCAATCTCGTATTCACCGCAAAAAACGATCCGCGCATTTGGATAAGTCTGATTAATAACCTCCAGTGCGCGAATGAGCAAATCAGGCCGTTTTTCCTCGACAAAGCGCCCCGAAAAGCCGATCACGGGACCGCCATCCTTTGACCATTCCTCACGCAGTTTCCGCGCATGAGTCAAATCCGGGCGCGGCATGTGGATCGGCGGATAATTCGGCGTTACTTTATTGAGAAACGGCTTCAGATAATACGAATTTTCGGCATAATCCTGGCTGTAGGCGATGATCCGTGCCGCTCGCCGCGCCATGAATTTATACATCGAAAACATCAGTGATTTGATGATGTTGTTTGCCAAACCCTTCGGCAGTATCAGATCACCGTGATGGGTAACAACCACACGTCTCCCGGTCACATCCGCCAGAAGCCGCACCAGAGCGGTTTCCAGCATCGGTGTACTTACCCAGACCACATCATGCATCCGCATCAGCGCCCAGGCCGCCCAGGGATAGGCAGGCATAATCATCCCCCGGCTGATCGGAATCGGCGGTACGGCCAGCCGCACCACCCGCACCCCATTGTGCATTTGAGCATCTCGCGGCAGTGATGGATGGTAACGTGCCGTCAGCACCGTCACTTCATGCCCACGCCGTGCCAGTTCTTCCGCCACCCGCTGGACGTGAATCGTCAATCCGGTGCGATGCGGCACATAATACAGCAGGCAGATCAGAATTTTGAGTTTATCGGGTTTATTCCCGCGAGAGTCCATCCTCAGCAACCATTCGCGTTTGCCGCATCTGCTGTACACCTTCCGAAAGCTGCCCCAGCGAGATGCCTTCCTGTATAAAACCAATCAGTCCCGTCGTCGCATGGACGCCGAGATTCACGCCGTGCACCACCAGCGCAAATGCCGCTGCGACATCGCGCGGTTCGCCATAACCCGCTGCGCTCAACGCCAGCAAAATCGACAGTTCATACGGCCCAAGATTCCCCGGCACAGCAGGTACAGCGATGGCGAAGGCTGCCGCCGCGATATACAAACAGGTCGCTGCCCAGCTTCCTTCCGGGAAAAAGGCGAACATGAGTATATACCCCGCAGCAGTCGAAAATCCCCAACTGACTGCTGTCCAGAACAGCGCCTGCCCTAGCGCACTCGCTTGAGTCAGCGGTTGTAAGCCATCCAGAAAATGCTCTGCCCACCCCCGCAGCCGGTCATTTTTTAGCATCCGCCGGATGAAACCACGCTGACCAGACAAAATCACCAGTATGATAAATCCGCCGATGGAAGCTGGAACCGCAAAAGCGGCAGCCGCTTTCAGTTCATCCGGCACCGGCCCGGCGGTCAGCGCCAGCGCCAGCAAAATCACCACCGCCAGTAAATCCAGCAGTCGTTCAACAATAATGGTGCTGGCTGCTTTGAGGGCGGGGACAGGCGGTGAGGCTCGTGTTCCCAGATATATCCGCGCTACTTCGCCAATTCTCAGCGGCAGGATACCATTGACCAGATAGGCCACGTTCATGATACTGAACGCCCGACCCAGCGGCAGCGCCCCGCCCAACAGCACCCGCCAGCGTAAGGCGCGTGTCACTAGACCGGCCAGCAGCAGCACAATCGTCGGCACAACATAGACATAACGCGCCCGTGCCAGTGCTGCCATCAGCGCTTGCATATCAATCTGCGAGGCGATGAAATACAGCGCCAGGATGCTGACAACCGCCCCCAGCAGCCCAATTCGCAAGCGTTTCAACAGTATAGTGTATCCTTCACGATTTTCATCCCTGGCGCATTATACTACCGTTGAGAATCGCTTGCCGAGGGTTAAAGTGGCATGGGTACCACCGTACCCGCACCAGGGTTTCTGCTCCTGATAAAGAGGTGTTGCATCCTTGACATGCCCCTTGCCCAGGCCTATAATCATTTTCACTTTGCGGGTATAGTTCAGTGGTAGAACGTCTGCTTCCCAAGCAGGATGTCATGAGTTCGAATCTCATTACCCGCTCAACAAACGCCTCCACTTTGAGAGGCGTTTTTCATTTGTCCCCTATAGAGCCATTCCCGACCGAACAGGTTTTGTAGAGTCTCCATGAATGGGTACAATCTTTTGACAATCAACTCTCAGCCAACATAAGTTTTCGATAAAGGGACGCTGTGATGTTCGTCTGGCGCTGGCTTCAGAATGTTCCGCTGGTCGATCCTGTAGAACGCAGGCTTGCCCCGCTCTTTCAACTTGTGCTGCTTGCGCTGGGGGTAGCGCTCGGAATTGCTTTTGTCGAACGATTAGTGCGCTCCGGCCCCGCCGATTTCCCGGCAAATGGTGTAAGCAACACCATTCTTTTTATCTCCGGCCTCTTAAGTATGCTGGCGCTGGTACGGCGCGGCTATTTCAAAGTTGCCGCCTGGCTGCTGCTGCTCCTGCTTTTTCTGTTAACAGTCTCAAATTTCTTGCAGGTAACCAGCATAGTCAATGCTGGCGGCGGCAGATTAATGGCATTTTTTCTGCCGTTTACAGTAGCCGGTGTCTTCCTGAATCGTCGAGCAGTGCTGTTTGTCTTTATAACGAGCATTGCCGTCATCCTCCTGGCCTACCGTGTCGGCACGCTGGATATTGGTATCGCCGTCAATTTCATACTTAATGCAGCTTTAGTCAGTTTCCTCATTGACTTGTTAAAAACTACCCTGCGCGGTGAACTGCTCACAGCGCTCATTCGCAACCAGGAATTGGAAGATACGCGCAAATCGCTGGAAAATTACGCATCCGAGCTTTTTAAAGTGAATGAACGGCTCAACATCACCTTAAGGAGCATCGGCGACGCGGTTATCACCAGTGATGCCGAAGGGCGCGTCCTCCTCATCAATGATGTTGCCGAGGAACTGACCGGCTGGACACAGGCTGAAGCTCAAGGACAGCCATTATCGACTATTTTCAATATCATCAATGAATACACCCGCGAAACTGTTGAAAGTCCGGCAGATAAAGTGATGCGCGAAGGTGTAGTCGTCGGGCTGGCGAATCACACCCTCTTAATCAAAAAGGATGGGCAGGAAATCCCGATTGATGACAGCGGTGCGCCCATTCGAGACAATACTGGAAAAATCTCCGGCGTGGTACTGGTTTTCCGTGACATCACAGAGCGTAAAGAGGCCGAGCTACAGGAAAAGGAAGTCATCGCGCTTAATGAACGTCACCGGCTTGCGCGTGATCTGCATGACTCGGTAAGTCAGGTGCTTTTCGCCGCCAATGTTATCGCCGAAAGCTTGCCGCGCCTGATGGAACGCAACCCGGAAAGAGGACGCCAGCAGATGGAGCAGCTCCACCAGCTCACCCAGGGCGCAATCGCTGAAATGCGAAAGCTGCTGTTTGAGCTTCGTCCAGAGCAGGTCATCAACACCAGGCTGGAAGAACTTATGAATCAGCTTGCACAGGCGCTGCGTTCCCGAAAAAATATTCCGGTTTCGTTCATCATTAAGGATACCAGTGAGCAGCCCGTGCCAGACGATGTTCATGTCACCTTTTATCGTGTCGCCCAGGAAAGTCTGAATAACATTGTGCGTCACGGCAATGCGACAGAGGTTCGCGTGCGATTGACACGGACACCTGAATTCAAAGAACTGATTATTGTCGATAATGGCGATGGGTTTGACACCAGTGTTACTGCATCAGGTTTCGGCTTAACATCCATGCGGGAGCGGGCTGCCAGCATCAACGCCGATCTTAAAATACAGAGCCGCGTTGGAACCGGTACAAAAATAACCTTGCTCTGGAAGAGAACAGAAACAGCGGCGGGAAAATAGTGTTTAAAACTGCACATAAATAAACTGAGTCGCGCCGCCCAACTGCATCAGACACAGCATTACCAGTGCTCCCAGGGTGAGGGCATAAGCAGGCTGCCACAGTCCTGGCGCGAGGTCAGCCGCCTCTGCTTTGCCTGACAATCCGATGATACATGCAGCAGTCAGCGTCAACAACGCCGGTGGGGTAAACAGCGCGATGAGCTGATCGAATGAACCAATCCCGCCCATCCCCAACAGATTGCCGAACAGCCGCCCCGCAAACGCTAAGTCCGGGCTGAGGAACAGTGCCCAGCCGATCAACACTGCGAAAATCAGCAGAATACGGTTATCCAGTGGCAGCTTACGCCGCTTGCCCCAGGCATAGGCATTCAGCAGCAGACCATGATACAATCCCCACAGTACAAATCCCCATCCAGCCCCATGCCACAGTCCCACCAGCCCCATAGTCACCAGATTGGCTGCGTACTGCGCTCGTGCGCTGCCACCGCTGCCCCACCGTCGCAGCAATCCACGACTGACCGGAAAGAAAAGATACAGCCGAAACCAGGTCGAGAGTGAGATATGCCAGCGCTGCCAGAAATCAGCCGGGTTCGTCGCTCTGTATGGATTATTGAAATTAGGCGGCAGTTCAATCCCGGCCAGCGCGCCGATGCCCAGCGCCATATCGCTGTAACTGGAGAAATCGAAATAAAGCTGTGCCGCGTACATCACTACCGAACACCACGCCCATAACAGGCCACCTGTGTTCACATCCGCGCCGAATAGCCCATCTCGCAGAGCGACTTGCAGCGGATCAGCAATGATGACTTTTTTAATCAGGCCAATACTGATGAACATCACTCCCTGAATCAGTTGCTCCCGCTCAGGTCGGGTTGGCAGGTTTGCAAGCTGTTTCAGAGTGTGGTCGCCAATGCTCATTGGCCCGGCGCTGATCTGTGGAAAAAAAGCCGAATAGGTGACAAGCAGCAGTGGGCGATCAACCGGCATGAACCGTCCTGCCCGTACATCCAGCAAATAGCCAATGTGTTTGAAAACATAAAATGAAATGCCGAGCGGCAGCGCTAGGGTTAACATGGGCAGCAGTGTTGAAATGCCAAGTGCCCCCAAAAGGCCCTGTGCTGTATCGACACCAAAATTCCAGTATTTGAAAAATGCCAATGCCAGCAAATTGAGCGTGATTCCCCAGCCTGTCCAGCCCCATTGTGCCAGGTAATAGGTCGCCAGCGATAAGCCTAGCAGCAGCGGGATGAAAACCAGACCGCCCAGTGCATAAAACAGATAGCTGGCCGCGCACAGCAGCGCCAGTTTATGCGATGTCTGCCAATACATCAGCAGTAGTAGTGGCAAAAAGAGCAGCAGAAACCCGTAACTGGTGATCGTCATGAGGATGTGCCAGGTAAGGTGGATGAATAGGCAGCGCGTAAGGTATCCGCTGCTGCTGCAATCAGCCGATTGCCGTTGGCGGCTGTCAGGTGCTGTGCGTCGAAATAGCCCGTTTCATCGCTGCTCCCGCCAATACTCGTCAGCAGGGAAAAATCGAGAAGAAAAACGCGCTGACTGGCCGCCATCACCTCATTCATATAGTCCACAAATGCCTGCTGGCAGCGCTGGTAATCCGGCTCATCCTTCAACCGCTCATCATAATATTGTGGATGATACGGGCTGACATAAAAAACCAGCGCCGTTTCCTCTGATGCCGCTTTCAGAATGAGGGCATCCATTTCATTACGCGAAATTTCATCCACGCTGTCACAGCGAATCGGCTGAAGGCCGCCAATATCGACCAGCACATTCTGTTCCAGTTCAGCAGCGCTGATCTCTGCCCGTGAAGCCATCCCATCGGCCTCGAATAACGGCCATTCCTTCGGCTGGCGGGCGTACAGGCGGGCATAGCGTGCGATATAAACTGCCTCCGCGAAATGATGTAGATTAATCAGACTTTCAAAACGATTCTGAAGCGTGAGCAGTGCCGTTTCCAGCCGCATGTGTGGCAGCCAGCCTAGCGGCGCACGAGCAGCGATGTCATTAGACTGGCGCGGCAGTCCTGGTTGAATCTCAATGAACAACACCTCCGGCAGCGGATTCATCTGTCGTGCCAGTATCAGCACATCCTCAATCGTCCCGCCTTCAACTGCCATGTTGTAAGCGCTCAATCCGGTTTCCGCCGTGATTGTCTTCGGAGAAATCGTGAATGCGCGAGATGACCCTAATACGACCACTTCCGGCCTTTCCGGGAGCGCCAGATAATCAGCCATTTTCGCCCCGCGCAGAATTAACTGGTGCGGCGTATAGCGCGATGAAATATACATCCCGCGCGGATTAACCGTCAGAATAGTCCCAACAACCACCAGCAGCGCCAGTCCCGCGCCCCCGAATAAATATGCTGCAACCCGCTCTCCCCCTGCTCCTCCGCCTGGACGCAGCAGAAACAGCGCGGCGACAATCACCAGAAACACGACCAGCCCCATCCCAGTGAAGATTGTCGCCAGTGCGTCCGATCCTTCCAGCCATCGTGAGCTGGCAGCGACTTCCACCAGCGGTATCACCTGCCAGATGAATAAGCCGCCAACTACGATGCATAACAGGATGAAAAACATGCTTTGTGCAGGTTTTGCCCGCAACCGACGCCAGTTAAGCAGAGCCGCAATACCCGACAGTGAAACCAGCCCAACCAGTGCCGGGCTCTCCCGCAAGGCCCACACAGGAAGTTGATAAGTCTCCTTACCCCCATCCTGAAAGGTAACATCCAGCATTGGCTGCTGCGGAAGGCCGCACAAGTAAGTTTCACCGCTCCCTACCTGCGCTTCCTGGTTCAGATAAACCGCCTGAATATGCTCAACCTGCCAGCGCAGTGTCACACACTCATCCGCTGCCAGCAGAACAGTACGGTTAGCGGCGAAAAAAATACTCGCCCCATTTTGCTCAGTTTCTATGATTGCAGGGGTGGGAATGAAGACCAGAATCGCCAGAATCAAAAGCACTGCCGCCAGCCCGATTAATGACAGGTTGGCGGCAGAATCAGGTAGAGTCAGGCGGCTTCCCTTAATCAATAACCTGCCGCCAGATGGCGTCCAGCACTTGCAGCGCCGTTAAGTTGCGGACGGTATAACCATATTTCAGGTTCTCGCCGTTGAAATCTGCGGCGGCGGCATAATCATTTTCGCTGAATCCCGGTGGATACGATGGATGAATGCCGTCATTAATGCCCTGCTGATACAGACCAGCCATCGCACCCGCATAATTCCACAGCGGCACGCCATAATTGGTCGCCACCGATTCAATAATGGAATTGAAACCCGGAACACGATCTTCCTGTCCCGCCCGAACTGGCAGCAGGCTCAACACTGGAATGACGCCGCGATCAATCGAGATTTGCACGATACGTTCCAGGTTGCTTCGATAAGTAGCTTCAGGCACACCCACCAGATCATTGGTGCCGATCATAATCAGTGCAACTGACGGTTTTACCAGCCGGTATTCGCATTCCAGTGGCGTTTCACCCTGCTGGCAGACTGCTGGCCAGGCCACGCTGGGATCGAGCAAACCCTGTGTTGTCAGGCCGTTATAGGCTGCCAGTGATGGGTTAGCGAACGAGTTATTGCCATCCCGTGCGCTTTCGCTTGAGAAAAAATTAATCACATCCTGCAATCCGCCATAACCGCGCAGATCGTAGGTACCCCATCCGATTGGGAACAGAAAATAGCGCGAATAGGTGATGCTGTCGCCCACTTTGGAGAAGACATTCGCCCGGTTGCCAAGTTGTTGACCGCGCTCAAAAATAGTCCGTGCAGTATCCGAAATGCCGGATACTACACCTGAGCTTGAAACCACAGGCTGTGGCGCGGGCGTTTCAGCCGCTTCCACCGCTGGCACATCCGCCGCTGGAATGTCAGCGGGTGGCGCGGCGGCTGACTGCGGCGCGTTCAGCAGAAATGGATCGTCAGCCCATTTGGTCGGCAGTGCCGCCAGTTGGTCAGCCGGTGCTTCAATCAGATCACCAAACACCCATCCAACACGGCCATCCGCTGTAATGCCGCGAACCCACAACGCATCAACAAATGGTGCGCGGGCGTCCAGGCGCATCACGGTTCCGGCTTCCACATAGCCCAGAATGTACCAGTCGGTGCCGGGGCCATCGCGCAGCTTGGCGCGTTGGACAATGGTCGCCTCAACGCCGCCTTCTTCCTGCGCGGCATACAGAATGAAAACCGGACTCAAAATCAATGTTGCCAGGGATAGGAACAGCAGCAGGCGTTTCATAATGAGCCTCGTGGTAGCTAACCGAGCGAAGTTAGCCTAGCAAAAGCGATTCTACCTGTCAATAGTGCCGCCACTTTTGCCATTGACGAATACCCCTGCCGACCGCTAAAATCCCTACACTTACGAACGAGTATTTTCTGCTGATCGCCGACGGCTGACAGCTATAAGGAGTTTGGGTATCGTGGCCGAAAATTATGTCATTGAAGCGCAGCCGCGCGAGACAACAGGTAAGAAGGTCAGTCAGCTTCGCCGTCAGGGACTCGTCCCGGCGATTGTCTACGGGCCACAGGCAAAACCAGTTAATCTGCAAATACCCTATCGCCCCTTACAGATCGCTCTTATGAAAGCCGGTGGTACCAACCTGATTGATATCCAGGTCAGCGGCAAGACACACACAGTTCTCGCTCGTGAAGTCCAGCGCGACATTCTGCGTGGCGACATCCTCCATGTGGACTTTTTCGCCGTCGATCTGAAGGCGAAAATCAGCATTGATGTGCCGATTCACTTTTTCAACGAATCGCCCGCCATTGCTGCCCGCAAGGGTATTCTCATCACTGGCCCAACCATGCTCACCATCGACACACTGCCCAGCAAACTGTTGAGCCATATCGAAATCGATCTCGCCACACTGGTCGAAGTTGGTGATTCTATTCACGTCCGTGACCTGAAACTGGACGATGAGATTACCATCCTCAATGACCCCGACGAAATGATCGCCCGTATCAGCCAGACCTCGGCTGCACGCTCGGCGGAAGACGAAGCCGCCGAAGCCGAAGCTGCCGCTGGCGAAGTCGAGATCATCAAGAAGGGCAAGTCCGACGAGGACGAAGACGAAGGCTAATCGCTTTCATCTTCCCCGGCTTTATCAATCAAAAGAGCGCTTCGTGGCGCTCTTTTTCTTTAACCCATCACGCGTCACGCATCACCAATTCCAGCAGCACCGCGTCCGCCTGGGTCTGCTGCCCGGCCTGAAAATACACCGCGACCACTTCACCCGCATAAGGCGCTTTGATGCGGTGTTCCATTTTCATCGCTTCTAAAATCATCAGTGTATCGCCCTGCGCTACCCGCTGGCCGACCTCAGCATACACCGCCCGGATTTGCCCCGGCATAGGTGCGTGCAGCGACCCTTCGCCAGCGATAGCGCGACCACCTTCCGGCAGCGGCGACACCCACAGCAGCCCATAACTCGCCCCGCCGACGTGTACCCACCACTGCCCATCATGTCCGGCGGCCAGCCTGACCACCTGCCGGTAGCCATCTACTTCCAGGGACATCACCCCGTCAGCATATGACCAGGCACGCGCCGCATAAGTCTTGCCGCCAACTTCCGCTGTGTATTGCCCCTCGCCCGCTGCCGTCAGCAACACTTCAACTTCCCTATCCCCTGACTTGAAGCGCTCGCGAACTGGCCGGTTAGGGTTATTCCGCCAATGTTGCCGCGACAAATTGATGCTTCTTTCTCTCTCCATGTATGGGAAAGAAGTTAGGGATTGATTCTTCGCAATCCCAGCCGCGATCAGCGCCACCACTGGCACATCATCCTCCCGCAGCAAATCGGGATGTTCGTCAATGAAGCGCGTTGTGATGTCCCCTGCCAGATGGTCGGGATGTGTCAGCACTCGCCGCAAAAAAGCGATATTGTTCTTCAGCCCCAGCAGTTGAAGCTGGCTCAGGGCATAATCCAGCCGCCGGATTGCGCCATCACGGTGTTCGCCGTAAGCGATAATTTTGGCGATCATCGGGTCATAGTGAATGCTCACCACATCACCAGATCGCACCCCCGTGTCCACACGCACTTCATCCGGTGTGCTCCAATGCAAAATTGTCCCCGTCGCTGGCAAAAAATCATTAGCCGGGTCTTCGGCATAAATCCGCACCTCAATGGCGTGACCCGCCGGATACACATCCATATCCGGCAGCGGGAAACCCTCCGCCACCATGATCTGCCACCGCACCAGGTCAAATCCCGTCGTTTCCTCTGTAATTGGATGCTCAACCTGTAACCGGGTATTCATCTCCATAAAATAAAAATTCAGGTCACTGTCCACCAGAAATTCAACAGTCCCAGCGCTGCTGTAACCAAGCTGTGTGCCAACGCTGGCTGCCGCCTTGAACATCGCCGCCCGCAGGTTCGGCGTCAGCGCTGTAGAAGGAGTCTCCTCGATGATTTTCTGATGCCGCCGCTGAATCGTGCATTCCCGTTCCCCCAGCGCGATCACGTTGCCCATCTGGTCGCCGAAAATCTGCACCTCGATATGCCGGGGATTCTGCACCACCCGTTCCAGAATCAGCGTATCATCGCCGAAAGCTTGCAATGCCTCACGTCGTGCTGTCGCCAGCGCATTGGGCAGGTCAATGGGATCGTCAACCTGGCGCATTCCCTTCCCACCGCCGCCCGCCGACGCCTTCACCATAATCGGATAACCAACTTCTTCCGCCGCCGCGACCAGTCGCGCATCCGACTGGTCATCCCCGGTATACCCCGGCACGGTGGGAATACCTTTCAGCAGCAGTTTCGCGCCTTTTTTGCTGCCCATCGCCTCAATCGCATCCGGCGTCGGTCCGATAAAAATCAGCCCCGCCGCGATACAAGCCCGCGCAAAAGCCGCATTCTCCGCCAGAAAACCGTAACCCGGATGCACCGCGTCTGCGCCAGTTCGCTGTGCCGCCGCCACCAGCTTCTCGATATTCAGGTAGCTTTCCCGCGCCGCGCTCTCACCTAGATGTACCGCTTCGTCCGCCATCTCGACATGCAGCCCCCGCGCGTCCGCGTCGGAATACACCGCCACAGTCGCAATCCCCATCTCGCGGCACGTCCGCACAATCCGGCAGGCGATCTCACCCCGGTTGGCGATCAGAATTTTGCGTATCATCGGCATGAAATTTTGTGCCTTTGCCTATAAATCTTTGCATCTTTAGTGTTACGCTTTTTTTTCTTAATCCAGAATCCCGTCAATCGTCCGTAGTTCCTCATCACTGAACGACAGGTTATGCACCGCTGCCGCGCAGTCCTCGACCTGCTGCACCTTGCTGGTGCCAATCAGCGCCGAAGTCGCCGCCGGATGCCGCAGCACCCACGCCACCGCCATCTGCGCCAGCGTTTGACCACGCCCCTGCGCGATTTCGCTTAACTGCTGCGCTCTAGCGACATTTGCATCTGTCACCTGCTCCGCTCTCAAAAATGTGCCTTCCTTTCCTGCCCGCGAATCGTCGGGAATCCCGCCCAGATAGCGATCCGTCAGCAAACCCTGCGCCAGCGGCGAGAAGAAAATCAACCCGACGCCATTTTCTGCCGCCGCGTCCAGCAGTTCCGGCTCGACCCAGCGGTTAAACATGCTGTACACTACCTGATTAATCAGGCATGGAGTCCCCAGTTCGCGCAGAATTTTGGCCGCCGCCCGCGTCTGCTCCGCGTTATAATTCGAGATGCCGACGTACAGCGCCTTCCCCTGCCGCACAATCTGGTCAAGCGCCATCATCGTTTCTTCCAGCGGCGTATTCGGGTCGGGCCGGTGGTGATAAAAAATATCGACATACTCCAGCCGCATCCGCTTCAAACTCTGGTCGAGGCTCGACACCAGATACTTGCGCGTTCCCCACTCCCCATATGGCCCCGGCCACATGTAGTATCCGGCCTTCGTCGATATAATCAGTTCGTCGCGGTACGGGCGAAAATCCTTATCCAGAATGAATCCGAAATTATCCTCTGCCGAGCCAGGCGGTGGCCCATAATTGTTTGCCAGGTCAAAGTGCGTAATGCCCAGGTCGAACGCCCGCCGCAGCATCGCCCGCATATTTTCAATCCGGTCTACGCCGCCAAAATTGTGCCACAAACCCAGCGAAATCAGCGGCAGTTGTAACCCGCTGCTGCCGCTCCGCTTATACGGCATTGGCTCGTAACGGTTCTCCGCCGCCTGATAATACGGCATCACCGGCATAACCATAAGCCTTTCTCCCTCAAAAATAACCTGGTCGCAAAATAAGAGACTATCCTGAAACCACATCAAATTAAATGCGGTATTTTACTGAAAACTGTCTGCTGTTTACTCGCTATCGCTCTGTGTCCTCTTTGCCTCGGTGGTTAATCTTTTCCCGCCCATTTCGGCGCTCGCTTCTGCGCGAAAGCCATCATCCCCTCCATGCCTTCCTCGCTGCCCCGCAGTTCCGTCAGCAGGTTCGCCCGATAGGCAAGCGTCTCGTCCAGCGCTTTGTCTTTCACGCTGAAAATCAGCCGCTTACACGCCGCCAGTGCCTTCGGGCTGCACTGCCGCAAATCCTCAAGCAGCAGATCAAGATGCCCCTGCAAATCATTGGGCAGATAGGCCTCGTGGACGATGCCGTAAACTTTCGCCTGCTCTCCGCTGAAGCGCCGTCCGGTCAGCATCAATTCTCGTGCTCGCGTCAGCCCGACTCGCTCGATTACATACGGCGAGATCAGTGCTGGAACCAGCCCCAGCCGCACTTCCGGCAGTCCCAGCTTGGCATCCGCGCTGGCGTAAGCGATGTCCGACGCACATACCAAACCGAAGCCACCGCCCATCGCTGCACCCTCCACTTTAGCGACCACGACCTGCGGCGCTTCTGTAACCAATCGCAGCAGCTCATCCAGCTTAGCCGCGTTCGCCATCGCGTCCACACCACCATTCTGTAAAACTGCTGCCATTTCCCTGATGTCGCCCCCGGCGCAGAATGTGCCGCCCGCCCCCGCCAGCACGAACGCCCGCGCGTCCCGGATATCGTGCAGCGCATAAAACACTGCGAACAAATCCAGCACCAACAGCGCGTTCCTAGAGT
>CAYUTY010000101.1:4652-18720 GCA_964447795.1 uncultured Anaerolineaceae bacterium | reverse complement strand
AAAGCCAGCAGTCGGCAGGAATGGTCCAGCGGGCGCTAAGGTGGGTGGCGCTAACAATTGGCCTAAGGCGGTGGCTGTCAACGCCACGCTGGCAGCACTGAGCGGCGCACCTTCGGGGGTTACAGGCGACATGAGCATGATGGAGGTGGCGACATAAGCCGGGTCAGTGCCAGGCGTCATCGTCGGCGCGGGGGTGACAGTGGTAGTCTCGGTGATTGTGGCGGAGGGCGCGGGGGTGAATTCGGGGGGGAGCGTTGGGCGGCCAGTAAGTGTTGAAGTGGGGAGAACGGCTAAACTTGTTTCAGCAGGATAAAGTGTCGGTACAACAAGCGTAGCCTGAGCATCGAATTCTGTGTTGAGGTTTGAGTTGATATTGGAAAAAACATTCCCAACGGCTGGGCCGAAAAGCAATAACACCACTACAAAAACCAGCGCAAAAGCGGCGGCGAGACCAGCCAGCATGAAGGGCCAGTTACGAGTTGGACGGTGCTGGGCGTGGGCGCGGCGCATCCGGGCAAGAACCGGATCACGGAGGGCAGATTGGTCAGCAGCTACATCAGCGGCGCTGGCACGGTGGACATTCTGGCCGACAGTGAGCAGATCGCGCAGACGAGCGGCGTGCTGCGGATAGCGCTTCAGGCAGGAGTCCAGGGATTCGCCAGTGTTGAGGCGGTTGATGCAGTCGTCAAGGATTTCAATCAGTTCGTTTTCAGCCATTGTTAGCCTCCGTTTCCAGCAGGATGCCGCGCAGCGTATCGACGGCGCGGAATTGCAGCGATTTAATGGCGGCGACGCTTTTGCCCATGATGTCGGCGGTTTCCTTCAGCGTCAGGCGCTGGCCGAAGCGCAAAATCAGCACTTCGTGATGCTCCGGCACCAGCATTTTCAGGGCATGGCGAAGGCGGGTCATCGAGATAGCGTCAGTGGTTTGGGGATCATGGTCGTCTGGGGCGATCATCCATTCCTCCAGTTGAACTTCAGCGTGTTGGGGATTTTTAGCAAGGGCATGAAATATCTCACTGCGGGCGACACGAAACAGCCAGGCGCGGAGGTTGTCGCGCGGGGCGCTCGGCCTGCCGATGGATTCCATCAGGCGGGCAAAGACCTCGCTCACAATGTCCTGTGCCAGCATCCGGTCACCGACTTTGAAGCGGATGTACTGGTAGAGCGGCGGAAAGTAGCGCTCGTAAACGGCGACCATCGCGGCATCCTCCCCCCGACGGAGGCGCAGCAGCAGGTCATCATCAAGTGAGACATCGGGCAGGACGATTAAGAGCATAAGTCCCCCATTCACCAGTACGAGTCGTGTTATTGATGATGAGTATGGAATCGCAGAAAAGGTTTCGGCTAATTTTTCAGTTTTGTTCAGGTTGAATGGCAGTGCCAACCCAGCAGGATAGGAAGGCAGGATAGATGTTTTTGGTTTTAGGTTGTCAATACTCCTAATACCCTTTATGATCTCTTGTGAAACACAAGCAGCAGTTAAAATCCTGCTAAATATATTTTTGAAACAAGCTGGTGGAGTGTGTTTATGTTTGAATTACCGACATCCGATTTTCACAAAGTGCGTCCTCTGTTTGAGCCATTGATGGCTTATCAAATGTTTTGTGCAGGCGTTCTGGAGGGACTGTATTCAGGTCGGGTCTTCGTCGATGACCTCAATAATCCGCAGAGTGGGCTGGTCACCAAAGACGGTGTGTGGTGGTTTCTCGCCGGGAATGCCCACAACGACGCATTTAATCAGGCGATCAATACAGCAGTGTTTGATCGTACTCTGAGTGGTGAAAAAGGCTGGGGTGGGATGCTGGTGTGCCATCCGGCGAACTGGGACAGCCAGATCCCAATCCTTTATGCGCCACATATTCCCATTACCACAAAACGACTTCATTACACCTGCCAGCACCTGGAAGCGAACTGGCGCGATCATATTCCTGATGGGTTTGAAGTACGATTCGTGGATCAATCGCTGGTCGAAGATGGGCTGGCAGTTCATGGCGCAGCCGCAAATGTTCTGGAACTGCGTAAGGATACCCTGGAGCCAGATCGCAAAGCCGTTGGCTTCGTCGCTGTGCATCATGAAAAGATTGTGGCATCTTCCGTGATTGACTGTATTGTCAACAGGGGCGGTGATATCGGATTGTATACCGATGGGGAGTTCAGACGGCGCGGTCTGGCCTACATCACAGCGGCAGCCGTCATTGAATATGCGCTGGCGCACGGTGTTGACACCGTTCACTGGGATTGCGAATCTTTCAACATCGGCTCAATCCAAACGGCGAAAAAGCTGGGACTACACTTCAGTCACGAGCATACGATGTATAACCTCATTCTGAATCCTGTGCTGCATGAGGTCAATCGAGCATGGTCGCACTTCGATGCCGGGCGTTATATGCAGGCTATGGAAATCTGTCAGCAGCATATCAGCGCTGAAAACGCGGCTGCTCATGTCCATTTTTATTATGTTTTGGCGCGCTGTTATGCCAAGTCGAGCAAACCAGATGAAGCCATCAAGACTCTGGAGCTGGCAGCGAAATTTGGATGGGATTCGGTTGATGAAGTGAAAGCAGATTTTCCAGACATGGCAAACCATCAATCCTGGAGCAGCATTCTGGAGCAGATCGAGAAAAACGCTCAAGCCTAAGCATGAAATCGCAGAAAAGGAGTCGGTTAATTCTACGCCCGCCCTACGAAATGCCTACCTACAACCAAAGACGGATGAAGTAAACGGTAAATCATCCTACTGTAGAGAGACAGGCATTGAAGGGAGACAGACGTGATGAAGACCTGGTTCAAAATTATGATCGTGCTGCTGGTGGGCGTGATAAGCACAGCAGCAGTGACGGCGCAGGACGCGGGGGCGGTCAACCGCCTCGCCTATTACATGGCAGCGGATGAAAGCGGTGTGCAGCAAGTCTACCAACTACTGCTGGACGGGCAGAACGAGGCGCGGCAGATCACGCAGGCAGGCAGCGATGTGCAGACATTTGGCGTAGCTTATGATGGATTGAGCATCGCCTACATCAGCGGCGGGCAGTTATGGCTGCAACCGATTCATACAGACACAGCGGAGGCGCTGGCATCAATCAGCACGTCACAGTTTTTCAGCAGCCCGGTGTACAGCCAGGATGGCGACTATATCGCCTATGCTGATAACGGCCTGTGGCTGCTCGACCTGGCGACGCGGGAGACACGCCAGCTTTTGCAGGACGTGCCGGTGGCGGAGGACGGCAGCAATATGGCCGAGTTTCGCATCTATCAGCCGGACATGTTCGCACGGGGAGAAAATGGCCGGGAAGACAAGCTGATTCTGAAAGTCGGAATCTGGGAGTGGCAAACCGCCGGAGTGTATGACCTGGTGAGCGGCCAATTGCAGGTTTTGGAAGGACAGCTCCATACCAGCCTGCTGCCCCTGTACGGCGGGCGAGCGCTGCTGTATGGCAACGGCGGTGTGGCGGGCGAAATGGCGCTGCATATCGCGGAAAGCCTGGATGACATCAACAGCTATACGGAAGCTGTCGGATTCAGCGAATTAACTGATGCCACTCTGTTCGCGAAGCAGGCGGTTGAGATCGCCCCCGGCACGGTGCGTATCTTCGGCGAGACAATTGGCGCAAACCCGGCTGAAGCCAGCATCTTTTCATTCGATTATGATCTGATGGCTGGCACAGCAGGCGAGGTCAACATCCTGACACTGCCACAGAGCAATACGGGCAGCAGCATCGCCGGGCCGTTATCACCAGATGGCAGCCTGTTTCCGGCGTATCAGGATGCGCTGTGGACGGACAATGGGAGCTTGTACGGGGCGGTCAGCATCCACAACGCCCTGACAGGCACAGTTATGGATGTAGCACTGCCGGAGACGGTGAGCCTCTTCCAGTGGGGCAAATAAAAATCCTGACAGAGGAAATTACCCGCTCAATGAAAAAAGCAAAAACCTCACACAAGCCATTCCGTGTGTGAAAAGGCAATAGTGTACGGAAGCAAACCCCTCCCTGCTTTGGCAAGGCGGGGTTTTGTCGTTAGATTCCGGGATTGTGTAACAGACGGAAAGGACTGAATGAATAATGTCGTTAGCAAATAAGCGGGTTCTGGTGACAGGCGGAACAGGATTTCTGGGTGGAGCATTGGTGAAACGACTGGCGGAAGAAACTGCCCTGGTGCGAGTTGCAGCGCGCGACCCGGCACGCGGGAAATATATCGCTGGACTGGCAGGAGTCGAAATTGTGCAGGGTGACATCACTGATGCGGAACAGATGCAGCGAGCCGCGGATGGATGCGAGATGGTATTTCATGTGGCGGCTTATACGGGCGGCAAACTGGATATACAGCGACAGATGAATACGATTGGTACGCGCAACACAGCCAGGGCAGCCGCTATGGCAGGTGTGGAGCGCTTCATCCATGTCAGCACAGTAGCAGTTTATGGCTATCGACAAAGCGGAGCGATGACGGAAAATACACCACCTGCCCCCGGCCATGATCCCTATAACATCACCAAAGCAGAAGCAGAGGCAGCAGTACGAGCAATCGCAGCGCAAAATCAAATGGCATACAGCATTATTCGCCCGGCAATGATCTATGGGCCACGCTCTGGCATGTGGACAGGCTTATAATTCCGCGCCGCCAAACGGCGGCCAACCGTCTTTTTGGGAAATGGCAGCGGTTCGGCGTACCCGATTTATGTCGATGATGTGGTGGATATGATGGTGACAATGGCAACTCATCCAAAAGCGACAGAAGAAATTTTCAACTGTGCCCCCGACCCGTCACCAACATGGCGCGAATTTCTGGGCGCGTATTCGCGGCTGGCGGGACATGACGGCTGGCTGGGTTTGCCAGCAGGTGCAGTTTATCCAGCAGCGGCAGCGGCGAGCGCGCTGGCACGCCCCAATACACAGATCAAAGAACTGGCGAACATCATCAGGCTGACACAGCGGCAGGTGACATTCAAAATGACAAAAGCGCGGGAACTGCTGGGCTGGCAGCCACAGGTCAGCTTGCAGGAAGGCGTGGAGCGCTGCGCTGGATGGCTGCGCGAGAAAGGATGGCTGCGGTGAACACGATTACCCCCTCCCCCGACACTCCCTTGAGTCGCTCGCAACCGCGTTATTCAAAGAGAGAAAAGACAAAAATCATTCGCCTGTTGTTTATCATTATGAGTATAACAATAGCGGGGTGCGGGACTGCGCCTGTGGCGACAGAAACCCCAGATCCAACCGTCGATTATTCTAGCTGGCAGGCGGTATCCACACAGATAGCTGATGCACCACTCTACATGACAAATGACTATACGATAATACTGCGTGATGAATATTTGTCGTATCGGCATGGCAGCCTTCAAAAACGAATACTGCTCAAACGAGCGCGCGATCAAACAGAAACGGTCATTGCTGATCGCTTGTCATCAAATATAATTTTTTCGCCGGATGGAGAGTGGTTGGCGTTTGCCACCCGTGACGAGTCGGTGCGCCTGACCTTGTACCGGGTGCGTGTGGACGGGAGCGGATTGGAAGCGCTGACGGATAAAACAGCATTTCGTTTTGTAGGTGTGCGCGATATGATGTGGAAATCAGACGGCTGGATACAAGCCGAATTCTGGAATGGGCAACAGAGTGATTTAGATTCTAGCTGGCCGCCCTATCGTCTTTCAGCGGATGGCAGCGGCATCATTGAGGCAATGTCGTGAGTGATTTATTCGGACTCATTCTGTTAGGAATAGTGATTGCGGTGGTGGCGGCGCTGGCGTGGTGGCTGCTGATCGCCAGCGAGGGCGTGTACCTGGGACGGCGGATGGTGATCTGGCTGTACGACCTGTACGCGCATCGCTACGATGGGGTGAAAAATTATTACCGCGAATATGAACACATGTATCTGGCACAGCCGATTATGGACAAAATCGCGCCGCTGCAATCGCCTTTGGTGCTGGATGTGGCAACGGGGACAGGGCGACTGCCGCTGGCGATGGCGCGGCATGGGTTATTTGAAGGCAGAACAGTAGCCGTTGACCTGAGCCGCCGAATGCTGCATTTCGCCAGCCAGAATATTTACCCCTACGAGCAAACTGCTGATTTCATCTGGTGTCCGGCGGAAAATCTTCCCTTCGCAGACAACACTTTTGACGTGGTGACCTGTCTGGAAGCGCTGGAATTCATGACCAGGCCGGAGGCGGTGCTGGCAGAGCTGGCGCGGGTGCTGCGTCCCGGCGGTTTGATGCTGATTACGCAGCGCGTCAATACACGCTGGATGCCGGGTAAACTGTGGACGAGTGGGCAGATTCAGGAACTGCTGGCAAAAGAGGGAATCGAAGGGGGAAAAGCACAAATCTGGCAGGTGGATTACCGCAAGGTATGGGGCAAGAAAGCGGGTGTGTCCATGCCGACAGGGGCGCGTTCACTGGAAGGCATTTTACGCTGTCCCAGTTGCCAGGGGGGATTCATGAAGCGTGAGGGGGATGCCTGGGTGTGCGAAAAATGCGGCAGTCGAGCGAAAGTGGGTGAGGACGGCGTTATAGAATTATTTGCATTGTCGGGGTAATTCGCTACGCATAACAAACCTTACAAAAAAATCTCCGCCTAAAATTCCTAACAATTACGTGAAAAAAGTAAATATTTCTAAATTCCACTAAAAACCCTCATACAATAGTATCAACGGGAAAATCTTTTCCAATTATTGAAGGGGGTTAGATACCGTGAGTTTGCGACACAACTCAAAATTCAGCTTTTTACTCATTCTATGTTTGTTGATGGCTGTAATGGCTTTTAGCAGCGTTGCAGCACAGGATGTCCCTACAGACATCGTACCAACCGAGCAGCCAACTGAGGCAGCGCCTACCGATGCGCCGCCAACAGAGGAAGCGCCGGTTGAAATACCGACGGAGGTGCCGCCTACTGAGGTACCGCCGCCAGAAGTACCGCCAACTGTGGAAGTCCTCTCAGCAGCGCCAACCTTTGGGACGGACTTCAGCGCACCCTTCAACGCTATCGCCAATCAGCCGCTCATTTTCCAGGTCAGCGTACTGGACGATGAAGGCGAAGTTCGCGTTGGGGCTGATGCAGCGCTGTCCGGTGGAAGCGTACTGGTGACAACCAGCGCCCCGGCAGAGACAAGCGCACCTTTCACAACAGTTGCCACCATCCAGTACACCGCTCCCGAAACCTTTGCCGGCAGTGACAGCTTCGGGCTGAGGGCGATTGACGCGGATGGACAGGCCGTCGTGCAGGTAGTGCAGATCAATGTGACCGCAGCACTGCCCACCCTTGAAGAAGCCGCGCCAACGGCTGAACCCACTGAGGTGATACCGGCTGAACCGCTGGTGAAAGAAATCATCATCAATTACGACCCGGCAGCCAGCGAAGCAGCACTACAACAATTCCTGGCTGACCTGGGCGCGGAAGAAGTTGACCGGATTCCGCAGATCGGCGCGATGCTGGTTCGCGTGCCACAGCGCATCAGCGAGGTTGGCGCAGCGACGGTGACGGCCAGCGGCCTGGCTTCAGCGGCGCAAATCGGCTTCCGTTCGGCAGAAGAAAACAGCGAAGTGACAGCCGAACTGGTGCCAAATGACCCGGCTTATAACAGTTCGCAGTGGGGGTTGAAAAACAGCTCCGCTGGCGCGTGGGTGCAACTGGGCTGGGATCATTTCACGCAGCGCGGTTCAGGCGTAACCGTAGCAGTCATCGACACGGGCGTGGATTACCAGCATCCCGACCTGGCCGGGCAGCTCCTCGCCGGTTATGACTTTGTGAATGACGATAACAATGCCGACGACGATGATGGGCATGGAACGCACGTTGCCGGCGTGATCGCGGCGCGGACGAATAACGCGCTGGGCATCGCCGGTATCGCTTTCAATGCCAAAATTCTGCCGGTCAAGGTGCTGGATGAGACCGGCAACGGCAGCATTTTCTGGACGGCGCAGGGCATCGTCTATGCGGTTGACCGGGGCGCAAAGATCATCAATATGAGCCTGGGCGGCTCATCCTTCTCGACAACGCAGCAGGGCGCGGTCAATTATGCGCTGTCGCGGCTGGTGACGGTGATTGCTTCGTCAGGCAACACCGGGACTACCGTATATCAATATCCGTCCTCGTATGATGGCGTCATCAGCGTAGCAGCGCATGACAGTGCTGGCAATACCGCTGGCTTCTCGACCCGAAATGACAAAGTGTGGATTTCTGCGGCAGGCGTAGGAATCTACAGTCTGTATCCGGTAGAATTCGGAAGTTACGCTACACTGAATGGCACGTCGATGGCGGCACCGCACGTCACAGGCGTGGCAGCACTGCTCGTCAGCGCTAACGTCGCTACAACGCCGGCTGCCGTACGAGAAGCGCTGGCCTGCGGCGCGCGCGATCTGAACAGCGGCACGCTGCCAGGCCGGGATACTCAGATGGGCTGGGGCGTGCTGGATGCCGATTTCGCGCTGAAGTGGCGCTATAACTCGTCCGACTGCAAATTCCCGCAGCCGAATGACGACTTTGAGCGGGCGACAGCGATTCTGAATACCTCGGCCAACATCATTCAGCCGATTCACAGCCGCAGCGCCACCCGCCAGCCGAGCGACCCAACCGACTGCATCAGCCCGGATCAAACACTGTGGTACACCTTCAGGCCCACAACCTCCGGCACCTATCATATCAGCACCGTAGGTTCAAGCCACGATACAGTTGTGGCCGTTTACCAGGGCAACCAGGGCGCACTGCGGCTGCTGGCCTGTAATGATGACGGGGGCGTCCTGAACAACACCTCCATCGCTAACCCGCAGCTCACAGCCGGCCAGTTGTATCACATCATGGTCGATGTCTTTGGCAGCGGGATCAACGACGAGGTGCTTCAGCTCCAGGTCAAAGCGGCGATGGAGACCATCAACACAACTTACGAAAATACCAGCGCCAATTTCGCTTACAGCGGCACCTGGGCCAGCACAACGCTGACCGGCTCATCGGGCGGCAATTATCATGCCACCACCGACGATAATGCCACTGTCAGTTTCAGCTTCGTCGGTGACAGCCTGACCCTGTACCGGGTGGTTGGGCCGACGATGGGCGACCTGGATTTGTGGGTCAACGGCGCACCGTATGATTTCGACTTTAACGCGGGAAATGGCACGACACCGCTGCCGAACCGGGCGGCTTTCACAACTGGCAATTCACCTGTGGGGATTTCCATGCCCTACAATGGGTTGCACACCATCATCATTAAGCGGCGAGCAGGTGGGGCAGCGGGCGCAATCGGCCTGGATCGCATCATTACCGGCAACACCACCGTCGGGACGGTGGTCACAGCACTCACCGATGACCGGATACTGACAGCGCTGAAATACTACGGTGCGTGGAGCCCGGTCGGCGCGGCGGGAGCGCATCTGAACACGATCACCCGCACAACCGCGACCAATGCAGAATTGTTGTTCCGGGCGAAGGGCAGCGCAGTCAGCATCCTTCGAACCACCTCGCCAGGTTACGGCACAGCCAATGTCTATGTTGACGGCGCTTTCTACGGCACGATGAATAACGGCGACAGCAGCGGGCTGAAAGTGCCGTACACCATCAGTGGGCTTTCGCCGAGCGATCACGTCATCCGTATCGTCAACAATGCTGGCAGCACGCTGGACATTGACGCGGTACAGCCATCGTCACCAGCAGCCATCGCAGCCAAAACTGATGAACGGGCGGCTACTGTCCTTTATACGGGCAACTGGCTGAACGAAGCGACGCCGGGGGCATTCACCAGCACAACGCGCTTAACCAATGATGCCAATGCGCGGGTGGATTTCACCTTCACTGGTAATTACCTGTGTATCGGCTATCAGCAGATTGGCGGCGGCGGCAGTTTCAGCGTGATCGTGGACAACGCCACAGTTGCTACCATCAACACGAACGGGGGGTCGAGCTTCGTGCCCTGGTGCAGCCACATCAGCGCTGGTGTGAGCGCCGGACGGCAGATGTTCTTCACCGGGCAGCATGTGGCGCGCATCGTCCGCAGCAGTGCGGGCGTGCTGAAGCTGGACTTCGTCCAGCCTGGCACCTATAACCTGATTACGCCAGCACGCGGCGTGGTGCAGGAGAACGATGCAAGCTTGAGCTATAGCAATGGGTGGGTAAGCGTGACGGGCGCGGCGACTGGGCCGAACTTCGCCTTAAGCAACTTCACCATCCTACCGGGCGCTAAGTCAGCAGGCGGCTTCATGCCGTTGGGCGGCTCAATGCGGCGGACGAATCTGGATAACTCGTCGGCAACCTTCTTCATCAACGGCACGGGATTCATCCTTTACAGCAGCGTTGGTAATGGCAACGGCTGTATGCAGGTATTGGTGGATGGCGTGGTCAAGCCGTTCCAGGTTGGGGCATCGACGGAAAATGGAATCTTCCTGTGGGTGGATACACCACGTTACTCGCCCTGGGCTTTCGGCGTGAGTGACCTGCCACGCGGCATTCACAAAGTCGAACTGCGGGCAGACACCAATTGCAGCTCAATGTCGTTCGGGCCGTTCGCTTTCAACGGCTTCTACGTGGACATTGACGCAGTGCGCGTGTTCCCGTAAAGCAGGCTGCGTTGAGGGGTAGAGCATCCGCTCCGCCCCTCACAAGCTTCGACATCACCGGTTGGGGTGGGCAAACTGCTCACCCCAACCGATATGGCAATAGCATTCAACCTCATTCCGCCCCTATAATAATTCCATTATGAACCATCAACTGACGCAAATCACCCGACTGATTCAGGCGCGGCGTTATGATGAAGCGCGACCACTGCTGCAAGCATACCTGGACGATAACCCGGACGATGCCTACGCCTGGTATTTACATTCTTTTGCTGAACTAACCCCTGTCAAACGCCTCAAGGCAATACAACGCGCGGTAAAATTCGCACCGACAGAGGCAAAATATCAGAATCGGCTGGAAAAACTGACCGCCAAAGCACCGTCTCGTCTGCCGCTTTTCCTGGGAGCGGGGCTGCTGATGGCGGCGGTGATTGCTATCGCCGCTGTCATGCTGACTCAGCAGGAACCAGCAGCCGTAAGCGCCCTGCCGACAGCGGCAGACCTGGCTTCAATCACGCCCTCCCCTATTCCGCCGACGGCAACCGCAACTGCTACCGTTACCGCTACAGTGACGCATCTGTCACCAACACCTTCAGAAACTTTTACGCCAACAGCCACTCCATCAGCGACAATCACCGAGACACAGCCGCCCACCTCTCTACCGCCAACGCCAGAAGTGACCGTCGAAGCCGCAGCGGTTCAGGCAGCAGGCACTTTACCGGCTGGAGTCGTGCCAATTCCGACGGCGCTGGACGGCTCCATCAGCGTATCACCAGTGGCGGGTGAAGCACCACCCGGCGCAGCGCCCACCGATGCCGCGCCAGCAACGCTGGTTCCCGGTTCAACGGTGCCGCTCGGCAGCGCGGTCAGCATCAACGGCGGCAGCCTGCGGGTGCTTTCGGCGATGCGCCCGGCCAGCAAATTCATCACGGATATGGGTGGCAGCCCCTCCGCCCCCCCCAGCGGCCAGGAAAGGATGCTGGTGGAACTGCTGCTGATTTGCTCCGGGGGCGATAACTGCACACCGACGACGAGCAGCTTTCAACTGGTAAACCCAACCGGCGGGGCGTTCACCACGACAGCGGTTGACCTGGGCGCGTTATTTTCGCCCAATGGATATTCTGTCGGGCAGACGTGGGGCTATCTGAGCTTTCTGGTACCGCGCAGCGAAATGCAGCTTACGCTGGTATTGAACGCAGGGGGGCAGGAAGTCCGTTTCGCGCTGGCGTGAACTGCCTTGCTAACACATCCAAATTTGCTACAATGCGGAAGCAATCCGGGGCGGGTCATCGACTCGCCCCTACACATATCTGTGTGAAGGATAAGACCCATCTTGAAGCTCCTCCCAAATGAAACCGCACGGCTGGTTAAACAGGCTTTACAGGCTGCCCAGGCCGCCGGAGATTTGCCCGCTTTTGATATTCCGATAATTGAAGTACGCCCGCCGAAGAAGGCCGAACAGGGCGATTACGCCTGTGCGGTAGCAATGCAGGTCTCGAAAATCGCCGGAAAAAATCCATTTGAGGTGGCCGAAGCCATCGCCAGACATCTGCCAGCAGCGGATTTTATCGCCAGCGCCGAGGTGGTCAAGCCGGGCTTCATCAACTTCCGTCTGAGCGAAAACTGGCTGCGAACGCAAGTGGAAGCAATTATCAGCGAGGGCGACAACCTGTTTCAGCTTGAGCGTGGCAAAGGGAAACGGGCGCAGGTGGAATTTGTGAGCGCCAACCCCACCGGGCCCTTGCATGTCGGACGCAGCCGGGGGGCAATGGTAGGCGACACGCTGGCGCGGGTGCTGGAAGCGGTTGGTTACGCGGTAGAGCGGGAGTATTACTTCAACAATGCCGGCGTGCAGATGATAAACCTGGGCAACAGCCTGAAGATTCGCTATCTGGAAGCGCTTGGCAAAGAAGTACAACTGCCTGCTGAGGACGACCAGAGTTTTTATCAGGGCGAATACCTGAAAGATTTCGCGCAGGAACTGGCCGCCGAAAAAGGTGATTCGCTGGTTGAAGCCGATTGGAAGCCGTTTAAGGAATACGCCGAACACAGGATGTTCGCCATCATCAAGGCAACGCTGGCGCGGGTCAACATCCGCCATGATGTCTACTTCAACGAAAACAGCCTCTACGAAAATGGTGCTGTCTGGGAAACGCTGGAAGCGCTGGAAAAAAGCGGCTATGTCTATAAAGCGGTGAAACCACAAGTCAGCGATGATGCACCCGAAGAAGAGGAAAAAGCCGGTAAAGGCGAGGCAGTCTGGTTCAGTAGTGCTAAGCTGGGCGATAAAAAAGATCGGGTTCTTGTGAAAAGCGACGGCAACCCAACCTATACCCTGCCGGACATCGCCTACCACGTCAATAAAATCAAACGTGGATTCGACCTACTCGTGAATATTCTGGGGGCCGATCATGGCGCGCAATATAAAGTGGTGCAGCACGGCGTGCAGGCGCTCGGCTACGACCCGTCAGTCATCCATGTCATCATTCTGCAACTGGTGAAGATGATGCGCGATGGCAAGGAAGTCCGCATGAGTACGCGCAAGGGCAATTATGACACGCTGGATGACCTGATTGCCCAGACCAGCGCCGATGTGGTGCGTTATATTCTGCTGGCTCGCAGCCCGGATTCGCACCTGAATTTCGACCTCGATATGGCGGTCAAACAGAGCAACGAAAATCCGGTGTATTACATTCAGAACGCCCATGTCCGCTGCGCCGGAATCTTCCGCGAGGCGGAACTGCGCGGTGTGACCGATGCAGGCGCGGAACTGAGTCTGTTGGGCGAAGCAGAACTGCGCTTCATCCGCAAGGCGCTGGAACTGGGCGAGGTAATTGACCTGGCGGCGGCAACTTTAGAGCCGCACCGACTGGCCTTTTACGCACATGAACTGGCAAGCACATTCCACCCGATTTACGACGAAGTGCGGGCACTGCACGGAGATTTATCGCCGGATGTGCAGAAGGCGCGTCTGCGTTTTTACCGTGCAGCGCAGGTGGTTTTCAAACGGGTGCTGATGCTGATGGGCATGAGCGCACCAGAACGCATGTAGTCAGTTCCGTTTTCAAATGGAAGCGGCTAAGTGGAAGTAAAACGGAGGAAAAGATGGGGTTAAAGCCGGATCACTGGATACGCAGGATGGCGTTGGAACACCGCATGATCGAGCCGTTTGTGGAGACACAGGTGCGCGAGGGCGTCATCAGCTACGGGCTGTCGAGCTATGGCTACGATATGCGCGTCTCGAACCAGTTCAAGATTTTCACCAATGTGTATTCGGCGATTGTTGACCCCAAAAATTTCAGCCCATCATCATTTGTGGATTTTGAGGGCGATGTGTGCATTATCCCGCCTAATTCGTGCGCTCTGGCCGTGTCGGTGGAGTATTTTCGAATTCCCCGCAGTACATTAACCGTTTGTCTGGGAAAATCGACATATGCCAGAACAGGTTTGATCGTGAACGTAACGCCCTTCGAGCCAGAATGGGAAGGCTTTGTAACGTTGGCAATCAGCAACACGACTCCCCTACCCGCG
>CAYUTY010000101.1:0-4642 GCA_964447795.1 uncultured Anaerolineaceae bacterium | reverse complement strand
AAGGTCTACGCCAATGAAGGCATCGCGCAGGGGTTGTTCTTCGAAGGCGACGAAGAATGCGAGGTGTCGTATGCGGATAAAAAGGGGAAGTATCAGGGTCAGCGTGGGGTGACGCCGCCGAGACTGTAATACACTGGGATTGATAAACCAGAGTGGTTGATGTAAAATGCACCCCATTAATTAGGGCGCATGGCGCAATTGGCAGCGCGCACGGTTTACATCCGTAAGGTTCTAGGTTCGAGTCCTAGTGCGCCCACAACCTAGGATCCAACCCGAACATGAGCCAGCACATTCGCTGGCTTTTGTTTTGTCTGCACCAGCCTTACCCTGACAGCGTACCCGCTCAGAGATTTCTTGCAGGTAGGCGAGCGGTAGGCTGACCCGTGAAGCCAAACTACGGCACGAGCGCCCCTGTCGCGGACTGCTGCTGTCCACTGGCGAAACGACTATTGAGGGGGAAGCCTCGATCCTTTCGCGCATGTTGGTGCTGGAAATCCCACCCTGGGAGCAGCGTGATCCGGGTGGTGCGGCGCTATTACTACTGGAAGCGGTACGTGACCAGCTTCCCGGTTTCACCGCGAAGTTTATCCAATGGATTGCGGCTCAAGCGGATGAGGGAACACTGGCGAAGGAGCTGACAAGTCGTTTTGAGTCGAATGTAAAGGGCTACCGCGCCAGCCTCACGAGTAAGCTGGGGCGACAGGCGAACACCGGACGGATGGTGCAGAACTGGGCGGTGCTGGTCACGACCTACCAGATGATCAGGCAGTTCATGATGGAATTAGACTGTGACGAGATGTTACCCTCATGGCAGGACAGTATCGTAGAAACGGTGAAGGCGGTGCAGCAGGAGCGTGCCGGTCAGGTGTTCATTGACACACTGGGGCAGCTTCTCGCCAGCGGCGAATTGATGCTGGCGAGGGATATGCAGCAGCCGGAAGAACCGCGACCCGGAACCACCATTGCCGGTTATCTCGACGAGCGTTATGTCTATCTACTGCCGGATGTCGCGCATCGCGCAGTGCTGCGGGTGCAGCCGCTCAAGTTCAACACGCCTGCGATTGGGGCGCAGTTGAAAGAAGATGGTTGGCTCATCCCCGGCACAAATAACCTGACAGTACAGCGTCGCATTCGGGGCATCCCCACACGACTCTGGCAGTTAAAAGCCGATTTTCTGGGCTGTGACGACTGTGACGGTGGTTCAGTAACAGCATAGCCGTATAAATCATCACAGTGGAAGAGTAAAGAAGTGCCTGTTTCAGGTGTGACACTGGTTCACTTGAGTAGGCACTCTATCTTTCTCATGTAACAGACCCTAAAAATACTGTCACAGGTGAACCAGTGTAACTGTCACAGAATCGCATTTGGACTGCAAAATACAGAATCACACAGGGTAGTTGCTACACGCATCAAAAGTCTGAATTCGTGCCTGTGACAGTTGTGACAATGGTTCATTTACTAAAGTCGGTATCAGCTTAGCCCCGTAGTGCCAAACAATGAGCCGACGACAGCGGTTAACGCCATTGCCAGAGCACCCCAGAAGGTGACGCGAACAGTCGACTTAATAATTGGGGCACCCCCGACCCACGCCGCTAAAATACCCAGTAAAGCCAGAAAAATGAGTGATGTTCCAGATACGGCAGGCGCTAGAATACTTTCAGGAGCCAGCAGTACCGTGATCAGCGGCAGAACCGCGCCAACCGCAAAGGAAGCCGCCGATGCGAGTGCCGCCTGAACCGGGCGGGCGCTCATCGTATCGGAGATGCCCAGCTCATCACGGGCATGGGCAGCCAAAGCATTGTGATTCATCAACTGCTGAGCCACTTGTTTTGCCAGCGCAGGTTCAACCCCGCGCTCCACATAGATGGTCGCTAACTCATCTAATTCAAACGCTCCATTATCCGCCAACTCCTTACGTTCGCGGGCGAGTTCAGCCCGTTCCGTATCAGCCTGTGAACTCACGGAGACATATTCACCAGCCGCCATCGACATCGCCCCTGCGACCAGTCCAGCGACTCCGGCAATTAAGACATCACCTCGAACCGCGTTTGCGGCAGCCACACCGACGATAAGGCTGGCAGTAGATACAATCCCATCATTTGCACCTAAAACTGAGGCGCGTAACCAGCCAATGCGTCCTGTCCGATGGCGTTCACTATGTTTTGTAGTCATTTTCACTCCAAATAAGTTTCTCAGGATAAATAATTATCGTAATGAAGTGGAAATTGAAACGAACCTGCGTGAGTCTGAATTGATTATAGGCTGCATGGTGACTCTATCTGTACGAACATCCAAATTAACGCTGTTTAAAGTATATCGGCTCAATCATCCGGAGTTCAGTGTAGTAGGTCAGATAGGACTTGTGAGATTTCTCTTATCTTCGGCGTTTAGTGCATAATAGTCACTGAAATCATTCAACACTACAACCTCCTATAACCATCACAGGTGCAGCGAGCGCCGTGTCAGGCTTAAATCTGGGTTAAATCCCCGCTTTACCGAGTACAATTGAAAGAGAGATTACTCTGGAATAAGAAAATGGCACACGTTTTACTGATTGACGATGAACGAAAACTAACTGATCCATTGCGCTCATCATTCGAGCGAGCAGGGTATCAGATCACGATTGCCAACGATGGTCACACGGGTTTGAGTCTGGCCCTCGTCGAAAAACCGGATGTCATTGTGCTGGATGTCATGATGCCGGGGCTGGATGGCTGGCGGGTCTGCGAGGCGATCCGGCAGCACAGCAACGTGCCGATTATTATGCTGACCGCCTTGGATGATAGCCTGGATCGCATCAAAGGACTGGAACTGGGTGCAGACGATTATCTGGTCAAGCCATTTGGGTTCAAAGAAATTGAAGCCCATATCCGGGCGATGCTGCGGCGAGTCCAATTGGATCGTGGGATCCAGATGCCCCGGCAAATCAGCGTCGGAGATATTGTTCTTGATCTGGAAGCGCACACTGTTTCTAAAAGCGGAAAAGAAATCGCCATGCGCCAGAAGGAATTCGAAATCCTGTCGCTGCTGATGAACAGCATCGGTAAAGTTGTCACCCGTGAACGTCTTTTTGACGAGGTATGGGGAACCGATTGGCTGGGTGACACACGAACACTGGACGTTCATATGAGCTGGCTGCGGGCGAAATTGGAGCGCGATCCAGCCAATCCCATCTATCTGCAAACAGTTCGTGGTGTTGGGTATCGTTTTGCCGACCCGGAACGGAGCTAAAGCGAATGTTCGCACGTATGACGATCCGCCAGCGGATTTTACTCATTTTTATCCTGATCGCGCTTGTGGGCGGAATCGTGCAGTTCCTGATCGCCGGACGGCAGCTTCAACTGGCAACACTGGAGTTCTACCAACACCATTTAGAAACCGATGCACTGCTGGTGGCAGCAACTTTCGCCGAACAATTGGGGCATTACCTTGAAGGCGAAGGTGAGGGAAGCATCGGGCGTACTCTGGCAGCGCTTCAGCAGGAGGTCGGACATAATTACCTGATTGTAGATCGTAATTATCGCGTCGTCGGCTACACTGCCGACACCGGATATGAACAGATAGACCGCGTTACTGAGACCCCGGAACTGGTCGAAGCACGATCCGAGCGTATCGGCGCGGATATTCGCCCAAACCCATCAGGACAGGATACCCTATATCTGGCAGTTTCCGTCATTTATGAGGGAACTTCACTGGGATATCTGGTTCTGTCTGAACCGATGCAGCCTGCTTATGCGGAGGTCAATCAGCGCTATATCGAGTTAGCCGGAGCAACCGTACCCGTTATCGGTCTGGTGATTGCCGCCAGCCTGTGGGTTTCTGGCACCGTTTCGCGTCCAGTGCAGAACCTCCGAAATTCCGCCATGCTCATGGCGCAGGGAGCGCTGGACACGCGCATCCAGATGGCATCCCAGGACGAAGTAGGGCAGCTTGCTCAGACCTTTAATTACATGGCCGGGCAGCTTGAAAGCCTGATGAAAACGCAGCGCAGTTTCGTGAGTAATGCGGCACATGAACTGCGTACACCGCTGATGATGCTTAAATTACGTGCCGAAGCCCTTGCCGACGAAACCCTGCCCCCCGCTGAACGCGACCAGTATTTACGTGAAATTCGACAGGAAATTGACCACATGGCGGAATTGGTCTCGTCCCTGCTTATGCTGGCGCGGATTGATGAGGGGCGTTATCAGCAGAATGTGGTTGTTACCGATACGGTTTCCACCCTGCATGACATTCTACGCAACTGGCGGATCGAAGCCGAAAAACGCGCCTTGAAATTTGACATAACAATGGATGCCACACTACCTGATCTATCGATGAGTCCTAATGATTTACGGCTCATTCTGGACAATCTTTTGGCAAATGCGATCAAATACACATCTGAAGGCAGCATCCATGTGAAAGCAAGCCATTCTCACAACTGCCTTGCTCTGGAAGTGCAGGATACTGGTGTGGGCTTTACGCCGGAACAAGGTAAGCACCTGTTTGAACGTTTTTACCGCTCAGAACAGGTACGGGGGAAATTCGCTGGCAACGGGCTGGGTTTATCGGTGGTCAAAGCCATCCTCGACCATTATGGTGGGAAAGTGGCAGCCGAGAGCCGGGGTGCGGGTCAGGGAGACACATTCTGTATCCGCGTACC
>CAYUTY010000100.1:6546-18959 GCA_964447795.1 uncultured Anaerolineaceae bacterium | reverse complement strand
GAATGTGGGGATTGCAAATTGTTACTTCAACGACTTCTTCCCACCGAAAAAAAGCGCCTGCCGCCATTTCTGATGCTGCTTTCACCTGCGGCCAGTCAGCGAAAACTTCCAGCCCATTGCTCTCCCATGCGCCAATCTGGTAGCGAACAATAGTCCCGGCTGCCTGAGCCGGTAACACAGCTCGCCAGCGAGAGCGATACCCCCATGAGACTGTATCCCACACAACCCCATCGGCTACGAAAGCAATAACAGCTCCGTTGCCTGCGACTCCCCTGCTCCCGGCTGGCTCTGTGCCATCTGTCGTGAAGTAGCAGGCCACCTGGTCAGCCGCCAGATTGACACCAATATGAACAGTAATCGTGACGGGCTGGCCGGGTTTGGGGTTACGCGGTTGCATATCATGCTGATGTTGTAAGCCACTGTGGGAGGCGCGATGATGCATCAGCTTAAGCTGGTCAGTTGCCAGCGTACCAAAGATAAACTCTTCCATGAATTTTTTCAGTTTCCAGTTATTTACTTGCTAACAAAATAATAAAAGGGAGAGAAATTAAAATCTCACCCATCATCAAACATGCAGACCTAACCTTTGACCGCACCCTGTGTCAGACCGCCGACAATATACTTTTGCAGTGAGATATAAAGGATGACTACCGGCGTAGCCGCCAGCAGCGCCCCGGCAGCGAACTTGCCCCAGTCATTGGAAAACTCTCCTTCCACAAAATTGAACAGCCCTACCATCAGCGTCCAGTTTTCACGGTCAGTGAGGATGATTCGCGCCAAAATGAACTCGTTGAATGTGCCGACGAAAGCCAGGATGGCAACCACCGCCAAAATAGGCCGGACAAGGGGGAAAATCAGGTAAATGAAGGTCTGCCAATGGGTCGCGCCATCCACCAGCGCTGATTCGTCAATATCGCGCGGGATGGTGTCGAAAAATCCCTTCATCAGCCAGGTATTGACGCCCATCGCCCCGCCGAGGTAAGCCAGAATCAAGCCACCGTAAGTATTGAGCGACAGAAACGGAATATAAGTACCAATCTGAAGCAGCATCAGATAAATTGCCACCATCGCCAGAATGTTTGGAAACACCTGAATCAGTAGAATCAGCACCAGCAGACTACGACGCCCGGCGAACCGAAAGCGCGAGAAGGAATAGGCGCTGAGGGCGCTGATCGCTACGGTTAGCGTAGTGGTAATGATCGACACAATTGCTGAATTGCCCACCCATCGCCAGAAGGGTACCTGTGGATCGTTCAGCAAAGCCCGAAAGTTCACCAACAGATCGTCGATGCTGTCTACATTGCGCGGTATGAGTGTTTGGCTGGTCATTGAGCCAGTGGGATTGATGGCAGCCGAAATAATCCAGACCACCGGGAAAAGCGTGAAAAGGATGATGACCATGATAAACACCACACGCAGCGCATTGATGATGATCTGCCCGGTGTCAGGTGAAGAAGGCTGCGAGGAACGCCGCATATCGACACCCGTTTGAGTGGAAGTTACGCTAGACACCTTCGCCAATCTCCTCTAAACGCTTGGTGAACCGGAATTGGAATAGGGTAAGACCCCCAACGATCAGAAAAATGATGATCGCAATCGCGGAAGCAAACCCAAAATCCTGCCGCCCACCGCTAAAAAAGGCAAAACGATAGGTATAGCTGATGAGATTATCCGTATGGCCGACAGGTGGAGCTGCCGTGCCAACCATTGGCGGCCCGCCCCTGAACAGCGCCTCAATCAACAGAAAGTTGTTGAAATTATAGGTGAAGGAAGCAATCAGCAGCGGCCCAACCGCCACCAGCAGCAGCGGCAGCGTCAAACTCCAGAACTTCTGCCAGGCATTTGCACCGTCAACTTCCGCCGCTTCATAAATCGAGGACGAAATTGACTGCAACGCGCCACTGCATATCAGCATGAAGTACGGATATGACAGCCACAGATTGACCAGCAGAATAGCAAACTTTGCCCAACCGGGATCAGTTGACCACTTCGGCGCGGTGACGCCAATATTGCTCAACAATGTACCGATGATACCAACATTCTCATTCAACATGCCGCGCCAGATCAGGATACTAATCATACCTGGGATAGCATAAGGAATAATCAGCGCCGACTTCAAGAGACGCGCACCGGGGAAATCCTTATTCAGCAGCAGCGCCATGAACAGACCAAGTGAAAAGGAAGTCACTACGGAGAAAAAGGCAAAAGCAATTGTCCAGATAAAAACACGAATGAGCGGACCGCTGATGGCAATATCATTGAAAATGCGCGTGAAATTGCTGAAGCCTACTGGCACCCAATAACCCAGGGGCGCGGTTGAGCCATCCCTGGCCACGAAATCGCCCGTATTTTCATTGGCGAAATAGGGTGTATTGGTTTGGCGGTCAATGAGTGCGTTTTGAGCCGGGTCGAATATCCATTTCGACTCAAAGGCACCGGCTTCGTTGCGTGACTTGATACCCACCGGATTAGCTTCATCGCCAAATTGAATATTTTGAATTTCGGTCAATGCCCGGAAGCGATCCCCACCTGTCAGCAACAGATAATCTTCGAATGACTCAGGCGCTTCACCCGCTTCAGCATTGACCGAACGAGGCGGCTGGCCGGGAACAGCAAACAGATTACTGCCATCTGCCGCCGTCAGCCACAGAGCATAGTCCCCCGCTTCGTTACGATATACTTCCCACGCATAGCTTGTCCCGCTTTCCGGTAGAAAAGTCGTCTTACCCATTTGCTCAATTGCTTCGATTTTGCTGAAGCGATGCCCAGTGCCATAATTGGTAAAGGCTACATAAACGGTATAAAAAATCGGGTAAATTGCCAGCAGCGTGATTGCTGCCAAACCCGGCGTCATCCATCGTAAAGGCCATAAATCGGGGCGTAGATTAATAATCGTCACCCCTAAAGCGATAACGACCAGCGTAATCGCCAGGAAAATATTACCATCGCCCCAGATATTCACTGCCAACCACAGTGCCAGGGCATCGACCAAACCGATGATGCCCAGGCGGACAATCATCCAGCCAACGCCGGGCAGGCTGGGAGTAATGGCGGGTGGTCGTTCCTGTACACCAACAACAGCCATAAAAACCTCCGCTTTACAATAAAATTATCCCGTGATAGGAATAGGGGCGAACCAGTTGGTTCACCCCTGTAACAAAGTGTCTATAGGGAAAGCGTTAGCTCGCCACGACGCTCAGCACATTGCTGGCCGAGTCGAACGAGAACGTAACAGCGGCCCCATCTGTCGGGACGGTGAAGGCGATATTGTCGCCATTTTCCACACCATCCGCGCCATAATTCAAATCCCAGGTCATATTAAGGGCCACTTTTGCCTGGTAATCGCCTGCCGGAATTGCGGTGGTGGTAAAGGTGTATACGCCGTCGCCATCCGCATCCTGCAACCAGCTCCGCAGACATTCTGGTGCCCAGTCCGCCGCACAGCCCAATTCGCTCTGGAAGTCACCGGGAACGCTGGCGATTACAGAATTCACACTGTCCGCGATCAGGTTAGTTTTGTCGTCATATACAAAGGTCACTGAACCTGCTTCAGCCAGCGAAAGTACAATATTCGCGCCGCCGGGTTCGCCATTCGCGCCATAATTTTCGTCCCATCCCTTGTTCAGGGCGGCTTTATACTCATAATCGCCTGCTTCAAGCTGGAATGTCGCTATCCACACGTCACTGTTGGCGTTGTAAGCGAGCTGAGTATTATCACATTCCGGTGCCCAATCTCCCGCGCAACCCAGCACGCTCTGAATCGTGCCCGGAACGGACACGGCTTGCGGGCCATCTGCCGGAGGGGTATCGCCGGTCATCGCACCAGTAACCGGAGCAGGCGAAGCCGTACCTGAAATCAACGCCCGAATTTGCTCGGCAGCATTGCCATAAGCTTCCGCCGGGCTGAGTTCGCCTGTAATGACGAACTGCTGTGCATTGCCCCATGCTCCCCATACCGAGGTCATCTCCGGTATAGAGGGTTGGGGTTCACCAACCGCACCAGCCGCATCAAAAGCCTGTAAATCCGGGTCTTCCAGCTTTTCGCGCACAGGCAAATAAGCCGGAGGACGTGGGTCAGCATCATACAATTTCTGCATCGGTTCTTCCGCCGCCATGAAGTCCAGCAGGAAGGCTTCCGCCAGCAGTTGATTTTCGCTGAAAGCGCTAATCATGAAACCCTGCCCACCAATGAATGGTTTACCCGGCCCGGCGGGGCCTTCAGGGATGTTGCTGATGGCATAATTCGCGCCTGCTGCACGTAAACGGGGCAGCGCCCACGGGCCAGTCATCATCATGGCAGCTTCGCCCGTCTCAAACATGGTATGCATCACATCATAGTCCACCGAAGGCACAATATAACCGTCTTCGGCCATACTCTGAAGCCATTCGGCAGCCGCAATTGCACCCTCACTGTCAATGCCCACATCTGCCGGGTTATAGTTACCTGCTTCATCCAGCCCAAAAACATAACCGCCAAAAGCGCTCATGATGGGGAAGTAATGATAGGAATCGCCGGTCTGGATCATATAACCATATTTGGAATCGCCCGAAGCAACCAGCGCTTCAGTAATTGCTTTCACCTCATCCCACGTTGCCGGGGCTTCCGGCACCAGATCAGGATTGCGGAAGAAGGCAATATTTTCAACCGCGTAAGGCATTCCATAGAGTTCGCCATTGTAGGTAAACAACTTGAGGGAAGCTTCCGAGAATTCTGCTGCTTTATCACCCAGATCAAGCGGAACAACCGAACCGTTCAGTACCAGCTCACCAATCCAGTCGTGAGCAGCGATGATGATGTCCGGCCCCTCGCCCGCTGGACCAGCAACCGCAATATCCGAGCGAATATTGCCCATGCCAATTTCCTGCACCTGAACATTGACACCGAAGTCCGCCGAAAACTGTTCCGCTAATTCGGTCAGCACTGGGGCGCGGGTTCCATCTGCCCAGATGAGCAAATCTGGACGATTCTGAGCACTGATACCGGCTGTAATCCCCAGCGACAGCAGCATAATCACCAGACAAAGTAGTAACTTTTTACGCATATAATCAACTCCTCACAGACTTAATGTAAACGATTAAGTAAAGCGACAATACAGCAAATCAGTCATCTTTGAGTCTACCGAATAGCTACTCCTTTGACTACTAATCCTCATTTTCATACAGATCGTTCAGGAGACCCTGGCGGAGATTTTCGAGAAAACCGGTCAAGTCGCGCTGGTCGCCATCCTCCAGGCGCACAAAACGTTCCACCAGCGAGCGTTCGTGGGCGATGTGAGCTTGGCGCAAACGTTCCCTGCCGCTATCTGTCAGACGCAGACGGTACGCACGTCGATCGTGGGCGTCCTTTACACGTCCGACCAGACCTTCGCGTTCCAGCCCATCAATAACACGGGTAATAGTGCTGCGTGCCACCAAAAGTGCTTCACTCAGGTCAATCAAACGCCAGTCCGGCTGAGCCCCCAGCAAGGTAAGGACACGAAACTGTGCCCCGCTTAAGCCAAATTGCTCCAGTACGCGCCTGTCACCTGCATCCAGCAGCACATAGATATCATGAAACAGATGATAAGTCTGATTCTCACGCGTGAGGACGGAATTATTTATGTCAAGCATATTTATTTTTATAAAATGTTAGTAAAACAACAGTCACACTTGCGAAGGATTGTAACGAGCTTTTAAACACTGTCAAGCAATTCGTGTATCAAATTTTATGCAAAACTTGTTTATAATAAAGATTGTGCCTGCTTGACGTTAATAGACACATCGTATAGAATTTAAATGTTAGTTCGTGAAAAATCGCACACTCGCGCCTCAATCCGGCAGCCGCCCCACGCTGCCGGGTCGTTTTAGATCTACCTAACCACAACTCAGGAGCGTTGTACATTCATGAAAGCTTTCTTTACTGCGTTAACTCGGCTGTCGCTGCGTTACCGCGCCGTTACCCTGGCACTGGTTGCCATTGTTTCGGTACTGGGACTCATCGCCGTGACACAGCTCAAGCAGGAACTTCTGCCGTCAATTGAATTCCCGCAAACCGTCATCCTCAGCCAGGTTTCGGGAATGACAAGCGAACAAGTGCTAAAAGTCATCACGGAGCGGATTGAGACAGCTTTGAAAGATGTGAGTGCTGTCGTCAATACCGAATCCACAACTACGGGTGCTTTTGGCAGCGTTGTCATCGCCCGCAATAATTTCGGTGTCAATTCAACACGACTTCGGTCAGAAATTGAAACCGCGCTGGATAATATCTGGCTGCCACAGCGCCGTATCCAACCAGCCGATGGACAGAACGCGCAGGAATTCGCCGTCGGGCTGCTGAGCGATCTATCACCCGATGTTCTGATTTATATTCAGGAGCGTGACCCCAATTTCCTGTTCCAGCTCTCGCCAGAAGTATGGAGCGCCTTTTCAGACGAGACTGTCAAAACGGTACTGGCTTACCTTGCCTCACAGGAAACAGAGTCGGCAAGCGAAGGGGGCGCACTAGCTCAGCTTATCGAGCAGGAGATTGTGCCACAGCTTGAAGCGCTGGATGTAGTCGCCACAGTCAATATCAGTGGTGGACAGGCACTCCCCGGTGACGAAACTGCTAACATCCCTGTTCCTGCGCCGGAAGCTACGGAAACTACGAGACTGCTGCTCCAGCTTTCGCCTGATGTGTGGCGTGTCGTGTCGTCCAAAGCTGGGTTATCAGGGGATTTAAATGCCCAGGCGATAACCGCATTGGAAGGCGTTGAAATTCCGCTGCCAGAGTCTGCCCCTGTCCTGCCTGCAAGCTGGCAGTTTGATCATTTCAATAACGCCAGCGACCTGCTGGAAATGGGAACCTTAACCCGTACAGTTGCAACGGCTTTCAATAGCTTTTATGAAACCGGACGCATCGTTGGGGCACTGGGGCAAACCGACGACCTGACACCAGACACCATCGAACAACTGCTGGGAATTGACCCAACCCTGATTGAATATCTCAAAGCTGAGCAGCTTGCAGCGCTGCCGGATGATGTATTCGCGGCGCTGCCGGATAATTTCATCGCCGGGCTGGATGGTTTCACCCGTGATGAACTGGCTGCCAGGGCGCTGGCCGCAACAGTAACAGGAGAAGATGCTGTGCCTGCGCCAGTTGACCTGCCGACAGCCTGGAAAATTTCTCCACCACAGCTCATCAGCTTCAGTTTTGATGACATTCCCCTTGCCAGCTTCAGCATTTCCAGCACAGCGGAACTCACACCGGTAGAGAGTGCCACCAGCGAAACACCTGTGGATGGAAAAACTGACGCTGAAGCAGTAAACCAGGAAACGACGCCCCGCCGCGATATACCTGAAGGCCCGGCGTTGCCGCCTATCTGGGCGCTGCTGGGCAGTCAGTTTGGGGCAACCATTGATACTGCCGATGACCTGATCGACCTGCGACTGCCGGAAGAAATGGCGGCACAATTTGGTGCAACCAGCCTACGAGCTGCTGATTTGTTTAACTTTGTTGTGCTGCTGGGCGACCCGGAAAATTTACCACCTGGCACGCCTGCTTCACCCATTCCCATCAATCCCGGTCTGATTCTCGGCGGCATCAGCGCCGAGGCGATGACTTTCCTGGCAGAGAACGATCCAACCTTTGTTCCTAATCTGAGTGATGGCGTTTATGCAGCGCTCTCGGAAGCGGTATTAGCGCTGCCCCAGTTCGCGCCGCCGCTGGCGAGCGATTGGGATGCGCTGGCGAATCAACCTCAGTTCGCCGACCAACCACTGAATACGGCGGCTGACCTGATCGGCATTGGAGATGGCTCAGCAGCCAGTGTCCTGAACACAATTAACGCCACCGTGCCAGAAGAATTTGCCGGGTATGAGGTAAGACTGTTCGACAGCCTGACCCCGGCAGTCACGCGCTATCTGACTGTGCAGGAACCGGATTTCTTCGCTAATCTGGACACAGAAGTGCTGTTGAAACTCAGCCCGGCAGTGCTTGCGACCCTGCCCCAGGCAGTCACGTCAACTTTAGAAGAATCAACGACAGCACAGGTGACAGCTATTGCAGCCGGGGAACAGGAATCAGCGGCGCAGCAACTTGCCAGCCGCTATGCCTCGGATGCCCCTCCAGCCGACCCCAATGCACCCGTTTTGAATACAGATTGGGCTTTCATTGGCGATTTCCTCGGTGTTGAACTCGATACGGCTGACGATTTCTTCCGCGCCCCATCAGTCATCCCGGATGCAACCGGATTCATCAATGGCTTTTTCGACAGCGCGCAGGGTGCAGCATTTGCGCCAAACCTGCTCGGCAACCTGCCGCCAGAGGCCTTCGCTTATATGGCAGAGCGTGATCCCAAGCTACTGACCGATTTACGAGCCGAAGCGCTGCAACTGCTGCCTCAGAGCATCCTGACGACACTACCTGCCGAGATACAGGAAATCGTCGTATCAGGCGGTACGCCATTCAAGCCAACCGCTGCTGTCACACGCCCCACCGGCAACAGCAGCCTGCTCCTCACCATCATAAAAACAGATGGGACGAACCCGGTGGAAGCCTTCCACACCGTCGAAGAAAAAATCCGCGAAATCGTGGAGGATGACCCATCGCTGCGCGTTGATGTTAGCTTCGAGCAGGCCAGCTTCATCGAAGAATCAATCAGCGGCGTCGCCCGTGAAGGCGGCCTCGGCGGTATCTTCGCCATTGTCGTCATTCTGGTTTTCCTCAGCACCGGCATCTGGTCACGTTCACCGCGTCGGTTAGTGGGTGCAATCCTGCTCATTGGCTTTGTTGCAGCCCTGATCGCCGTTGTACTGTCAAATGCGGGGGCTGCTGGCGGAGACTTTGGCGCTGCCTTTGCACAGACTGATGTCGTTTTGCGCGTACTGTTGATATTAGGTGCGATCATCGGCGCACTCATCATCGTCTGGCCGGGCGACCTGCCCTACCCTGCCTGGCGTAGCACCCTGGTTGTCGGCGTCAGTATCCCACTCTCTATTCTGATGACGCTGGCGCTGATGAATTGGTTTGCGCCGACGGTGCATCGCCTGCTTGAACCAGCGGCAGAAGGATCATCCATTCTGGCCTTCATCCTGCGTTTGTTCCCGGCCAGCCTGACGCTCAACATCATGACTCTTTCTGGCCTGACAGTCGCCATTGGCCGTGTGGTTGATGACAGTATCGTCGTCTTGGAAAACATTTTCCGCCAGATTCAGGAAGGCGGAAATAAACGGGATGCCATCATCGCCGGGACGCGCGATGTATCGGTTGCTATCTTCTCCGCCACAGTCATCACCGTAGTGGTTTTTCTACCGCTCGGCATGACAGGTGGCATCATCAGCGAATTCTTCCTGCCCTTCGGCCTCGCCGTGACCTATGCGCTGATGTCTTCGTTTCTGGTCGCCATCACCGTGGTGCCGGTCATGGCCTATCTGTTCATCAGCGGCGATGAAGTCAGTGAGGAAGCGCATGAAGGTGGGCTGGAGCGCCTCTATGTACCCGTGCTGCGCTGGGCGCTGAAGACCCCACTGAACAAAGCCATCGTACTGATTGTGGCTTTCGCCAGTTTCATCTTCGGTGCAGCGCTATTCGCTACCCGCCCGACAACCTTTCTGCCCGGCCTGGGTGAACCGCAAATCACAGTCAGTGTCAATTTGCCTGCTGGCACAAAAATTGTCGAAACCAACGAGAAAGTTGAAGCGCTTGAAGCCTTCCTCGAAAGCGAAGTGCCAGAGGAAGAACTTGGTGCGGTACAAACTTCAATCGGCAGCGGCGGTGCAAGCATCGAGTCCCTGCTGGGCTTAGGCGGCGGCGTCACGGAAAATATCGCTAATATCACCGTTGGAATAGAATCGCCCGATCAGCTTGATACCTGGGCCGGACGCATCCGCGCTGAAGCCGAAACCATTTTCGGCGACGAGAATGTGACGGTATCTGCCGCTTCGTTGAGCGATCAGGGTTTTGGTGGATTTGAGCTGGTGTTGTACGGCCCGGTAGAAGAACTGATAGCAGTTAACCAGACTGTCATCGATACACTCAACAGTATTCCTGGCATCACCAATGCCACCAGTGATTTGGCCGTGGCTGGTGTTGGCAGCAGCGATGGCCCAGCCACCTATATCCGTATCGACGGCCAATCAGCGGTTAGCTTCGCCGCTGAACTCGAAACTGAAAACACCCTCGGTGTGACAGCAGAAGCGATTCAGAAAATTGAATCCCTGCCGGAGTTGCCAGAAACAGTCATCGTCAGCCAGGGTTTCAACAGTGAATTGCAGACAGAGGGCTTCCAGAGCCTCGGCCTTGCGATGGGCATTGCTATAGTGCTGGTCATCCTGATTCTGATTGTAACCTTCGGCTCAATCGTTCACTGGTTCGACATTATCCTGAGCATCGTGGTCGCCCCGGTAGGCGCAGCAGTATTTTTGACGCTGACCAACCGTGTGCTGGGCATCTCCGCTATGATCGGGTTATTGATGTTAATCGGCATCGTGGTAACAAATGCGGTGGTGCTGATCGACCGTGTACAGTCTAACCGTTATGAACGCGGCATGTCAGTCTTTGACGCGCTGATTGAAGCTGGTGGCCGCCGCCTGCGGCCTATCCTCATGACGGCTATTGCTACTGTGTTCGCACTGCTGCCCCTGGCGATTGGTTTGTCTAAAGGTGCTATCATCGCCTCTGAACTCGGCACAGTGGTCATTGGCGGCCTGGTCAGCAGTACACTGTTGACATTAATCGTCGTGCCAGTCATGTACAGCATCCTCGCGCCTGTTCACAAAGCAGTGATGCGCCTGTTCGGGCGGAATGAGGATAAATTAGCCAGTCCAGAAAAAGCGTAAAATAAAAAGGCGTTCGCCTGAACGCCACTGGTCAACTCATTTGATGGCAGGGGAGCATTTCAAACACTCCCCTGTCCGTTTCGCCAGACCTACTTCGCCGGAGTTAACTCAGTCCGAGTCGGAATCAGGTCAAGACGTTCCCCAACAACCTTAAACGCATTAAGCGCTTTTTCCAGATGTTCACGCCGGTGTGTAGCAGTATAGCTTGTCCGCAGAATACCCCCATTGGGCGGTGTGGCAGGTGGCACAACAGGATTGGTGTAAACGCCTTCTTCAATCAACGCATTCCAGGCAATAGCTGTCTGGAAATCAGTGCCGGTCACAATCGGTATGATCGGACTGTTGCTGGAAAGCGTGTTGTAACCCAGGTCTTTCAGCCCTGAACGCATGAATTCCGCATTGTCCCAGAGCTGCGCCACATGCTGCGGTTCGCCCTCGATGATGTCCAGCGCGGCCAACACAGCCGCTGCCTGGGGCGCGGGCAGCGCCGCCGAGAAAATCAGCGGACGCGCCTTATGCTGGATGTAATAAATCACCTCCGCCGAACCAGTGATGAATCCACCAATAGAGGCGAAACTTTTGCTGAATGTTCCCATGATAAGATCAACCTTATCAGTGAGGCCAAAGTGCGCTGATGTGCCGCGCCCATTCCCTGTCACGCCAATACCGTGCGCGTCATCAACCATGATGCGTGCGCCATAACGATTGCAGATGTCCACAATTTCCGGCAGTGGAGCGATGTCTCCACCCATGCTGTAAACGCCATCCACAATCACCAGCCTGCCGCCTTCTTCCGGCAGCTTGCTCAAAACAGTTTCGAGGCTGTCTACATTATTATGGCGAAAACGTTTCATCTCCGCCTGCGACATGATGCAGCCATCAACAATGCTGGCGTGGTCATCCTTGTCGATGATGACATAATCACCGCGCCCTGCTACCGCGCTGATTGCCCCAACATTGCTCTGATAGCCCGTTGAGAAAACTACAGCGGCTTCCGTCCCCATAAACTTCGCCAGACGTCGCTCCAGTTCCAGGTGCAGTTCCAGCGTGCCATTCAGAAAGCGTGATCCTGTCACACTGGTTCCATACCGCTTAACTGCTTCAATGGCCGCCGCTCTCACGCGCTCATCAGTGGTCAGCCCCAGATAATTATTGGAGCCAAGCATAATGACTTCTTTGCCCTCGAAGGTAGCAGTTGTGCCTTCGGAGTCGCTCAACGCACGGAAGTAAGGATACATACCCACTTCGGAAGCATCCTTCGCCCGCCGTATCGTGACATCATTACGCATCTTGTCAAATAAATCAGCCATTGAATGGCTCCCTTCCCCTTGCTTTGTGTAACATCGCAGGCTGAGCTACCCCCTCCGCCGATGCCCTACACGAGTTTATGATAATAACACCGGAAACCAGATTGAGATTTGAAGCACTTGCGAATTTTAGAACTTTAACAACGTTTTGAAACTTTGGCAATTGTCATTCGTGAAAAACGCTTGCATCCAGCCCCTGCCGAGGGTTACAATAAACCTCGTTAACTCAACGAATTTTCATTTCTGGAGGCAAGCTGCATGTCCTCGTTGTTCATCCGCCGCCTGATCGTCTGGGGCGTCTCGCTGGCG
>CAYUTY010000100.1:0-6536 GCA_964447795.1 uncultured Anaerolineaceae bacterium | reverse complement strand
CGTCTTTGATTTGAAACATCATCATCGGAACCACTATCATTGTCATCGGATTCCCGCTTATTAACCCCACTGCCGCCGGGATGACGATTGAGAAATATGGCGTCATTTATTTTCTGGTCACGATGATACCGCTGGCGCTGGTATTCGTCACATGGCTGGATAAATTCATGGGAACGGGCATCCTGCCAGATTAAATCGTACCACCAGCCCGGACTTCCAGGTAAAGCCAGGGCGTACCACGTGCGCCCTCTTATTTACGTATAATTCCCCCTTCGGTTGCACTTTTAACCTGTTTCCAGTACGGATGCCAGTGCTGCCACTCCCATATTCCCTAACACACGGACACGCGGCAGCAGCAAACGATTGTCACTGCTGTGGAGCGCTCCAGGTTCTGTTGTCACCGCCCGCCACACGGGCAGTTCAGTCAGCACCGCCAGGGTTTCCGCATCGTAGCGTCCAACTGGATAGGCAAACATATGTGGCACTCTGTCAGTAAAAGCTGCCAGACTTTCCAGGCTCCCCAGAATCTGATAAACCAGAAAATCACGTTCCCGTTCCCGCAGGTCAGGGTGATTTTTGGTATGGGATTCCATATCCATCCCGGCTTCAGCCATCTCCGCAATTTGTGCCCAGCTTACATGCGCCGGATCATGAACATCCGCCCGCGCAGTAATGATGAAAAAAGTACCTGTGAAACCAAATTCCTGAAGCATGGGGAAAGCGGTTGTGTAATGATCGGCATAACCATCATCAAAGGTGAGAATAACCGGCTTTGACGGCAGCGGCATCCCGTTTAGAAGTGCTGCATCCAGATCATAAAGCGAAATGGTGGTATAACCCTGCTCTTTCAGATATTGCAGATGTGCACGAAAAATGTCCGGTTCTACCGTTAGCCCAACCCGGATGTCGTCCGCTTCTTCAGGCAGCGGGCTGATATAGTGATACATTAAGATAGGGACGCGGATGCGCCGCAGCGTGCCATCAAATACAGGTATATCCGGTTCAGATTCCTGTGTCATCCCCGGAAAACTCAGGCTTAAAACGAACAATAACAGGCTCAAAATCAGGTTGGCACTGAAACGAGTTATCATAAGATGCAGCATAACATAAAACTACACCATCGGGAATCATCACTCCGATGGAAATTACAAATGACAGACAAGATAATATCCTTATACCACTCAGCAAACACTCACATAACTTGTGCCGAATTTCACCAGCCTGATAGTTTTTGAGGGTTTCATGCTGCTAAAGTGACCCCCATGAGCAACCGAACATCGCGTATTTCCGGCTTTTACAAACGAGCATTACAGGAACGGGCAGCACTCGTCGCCGAGTGGGCAAACCTCACGTCTGATGAACAAAACACGCTTTTGGGGATCAGCGGTCTGAATGCCGATCACGCCAGCAATATGATTGAGAATGCCATTGGTGTCTATGCGCTGCCACTAGGCATCGCCACTAATTTCCTCATCAATGGGCGCGATTATCTGATGCCGATGGTAATTGAGGAACCATCAGTGGTAGCGGCAGTCAGCAATGCTGCGCGATTGTTCCGCGAAGGTGGCGGCTTCAGCACATCGAGCGATGATCCGGTCATGATTGGTCAGATACAGGTACTTGATCTGCCAGATGTTGAGGCAGCAGCGGCAAAAGTCCTGGTGAGCCGTGACCGTCTGTTGGCAGCAGCGAATGAAACCGGCGGCAGCATCGTCAAACGTGGTGGTGGCGCACACGATATTGAAGTTCGTCCTTTCCCCGACACATCGGTTGGGCCAATGCTGGTGGTGCATCTCCTGATGGACACCCGCGATGCGATGGGCGCAAACGCGATCAACACGGCTGTCGAACACCTTGCGCCGCTGATTGAGGAGATTACCGGTGGGCGGGTCAACCTTCGCATTTTGAGCAACCTGACCGATCAACGGAAGGCTTATGCCGAAGGCATGATCCCCGCTAACGAACTGTCGTCAGAAAATATGAGCGGCGCGGATTCTGTAATAGCTATCGTCGAGGCCGGCGTATTCGCCGCTGTTGACCCCTACCGTGCTACCACCCACAACAAAGGCATCATGAATGGCGTGGATGCAGTAGTGATTGCCACCGGCAATGACTGGCGTGCGATTGAAGCCGGGGCGCACGCTTACGCCGCGCGTGGCGGTCAGTACACCAGCCTGACGCAGTGGTGGCAGGACGCCGAGGGCAACCTGCGCGGCTCGATTGAACTGCCGCTGGCGGTTGGCATTGTGGGCGGAGCGACCCGTGTTCATCCGTCAGCGGGGCTGGCGCTGAAAATTCTTGGCATTGAGTCGGCGCAGCAGCTTGCCGAAGTCTGCGCGGCGGTTGGGCTGGCACAAAATCTGGCGGCGATGCGGGCGCTGGCCACCGAAGGCATCCAGCACGGTCACATGCGAATGCACGCGCGGCAGCTTGCGCTGGCGGCAGGCGCAGCAGGCGATCAGATAGCGCAAATTGTTCAGACCATGATTGAAGAAAATAACATCCGTCTTGAACGCGCGAAGCAGTTAATGGAAAGCCTCAGCACATACAAGCTGTAAGGATAAACAAATGACATCACTTAACGGAACAGGAACAAATCCCCTGCACGCAAATTTGATGCGTCCTGACCGGCAGGTCGGTATCGTCGGCTACGGTGCTTATGTGCCGCGTTACCGGCTGCCCGGCACAGAAGTCGCGCGGGTCTGGACGGGTGGGCTGGGCGGCAGCCCCATCATGGAAAAAGCCGTCGCCGGGCTGGATGAAGATGTGACCACTATGTCCATTGAAGCCGCGCGTAACGCCCTGGCCCGCGCAGCAATTGACCCCCTGCTCATACGTGCAGTGTGGGTGGGCAGCGAGAGTCACCCCTACGCCGTGAAGCCGACCAGCACTATCGTCGCCGAAAGCATCGGCGCATCAGCGAACATCACCGCAGCCGATTGGGAATTTGCCTGCAAAGCCGGTACGGAAGCGGTGCAGGCCAGCATTGGCATGATCGGCAGCGGCATGGTCGCTTACACCCTCAGCATCGGCATGGATACGGCGCAGGGACGCCCCGGAGACGCGCTGGAATATACAGCAGCTTCTGGCGGTGCCGCCTTTTTGCTCGGCCCGGCGGATGAAGCCTGCGCGGTGTATCAGGGCAGCTACAGCTTCGTGACTGATACACCCGATTTCTGGCGGCGCTCTGGCGAAAATTATCCCAGTCATGGGGATCGTTTCACGGGCGAACCGGCTTATTTCAGTCACGTAACCTCGGCGGCACAGGCGCTCATGGAGATGATGGGAACAACAGCGCAGGATTACACTTATGCGGTTTTCCATCAGCCAAACGTCAAGTTCCCCAGCCGCGCGGCGGAGATGCTTGGGTTCGACAATGAGCAAATTAAACCCGGCCTGCTGGCAAATGAAGTCGGCAATGTTTACTCCGGCTCGTGTATGCTCGGTCTGACGGCGACGCTCGACATCGCCAAACCCGGTGATCGCATTCTCATGGTCAGCTATGGCAGCGGCGCGGGTTCAGATGCCTTCGATCTGCGCGTGACCGAGCGTATCGAAGCTGTGAGAAGCCGCGCACCCTTTACGCGCGATTACATCAGGCGGCGCACGGTCATTGACTACGCGACCTACTGCCGTTTTCGCGGCAAACTCAAGGAATAATCATGCGCGATACAGCAATCATTGGAATTGGACAAATCCCGGTGGGCGAACACTGGGAGAGCAGCCTGCGGATGCTGGCGGCAGATGCGATTAACGCTGCACTAAAAGACGCAGGAGTGTCCGGCGTCGATGCCCTGTATATTGGGAATGCCTACGGCGCGACTTACAGCAGCCAGTCCCAACTTGGTGCACTGATCGCTGATTATGCCGGGCTGGATGGCGTCGAAGCCTGCACCATCGAAGCGGGTGATGCTTCCGGCGGGGCGGCGCTGCGAGCGGGCTATCTGGCTGTCGCGTCGGGTGCTGTGGAAACTGCTTTGGTTGTCGGCGTCGAAAAATCCACCGATACAGTGGGGAGTTCTCGCCTGACTGCGCGCGGCGTCAGCCTGGATGCCGATTACGAAGCGGCGCACGGCGCGACCCTTCCGGCGCTGGCCGCCCTGCTGATGCGGCGTTACATGCATGAGTACGGGCTGGATTTGAGCGCTTTTGAAGGCTTCAGCATCAATGCCCATGCTAACGGCGGCAAAAGCGAGTTCGCTATGTATCGCAACAGCATCAAGCCGGGGCGATTTGCCAAAGCGCCGATGGTGGCTGAACCGGTCAGCCTGTTCGATATGGCACCAGACGCAGATGGCGCGGCGGCGGTTGTCATCACCAGCGTGGCGCGGGCGGGCGATATGGTGCCGCAGCCTGTACGAATCACCGGGAGCGGCGCGGCGACTGATACACTGACGCTGCATGACCGGGCTGACCTGCTGGCTTTGAGGGCCGCCAATCATGCTGCTTTCAAAGCTTACGCCGGGGCAAATATTCAGCCGGGCGATGTTGACCTGTTCGAACTTCACGATTCCTTCACCGTTCTCAGTGCCTTATCGCTGGAAGCGGCAGGATTCGCGGAACGGGGACAGGGCTGGAAGCTGGCGCAGGAAGGCGCGATTCTGCTCAATGGATCGCTGCCGATCAGCACCTTCGGCGGGCTGAAAAGCCGGGGAAACCCGGCAGGCGCGACCGGCATCTATCAGGCGGTGGAAGCCTGCCTGCAACTGCGGGGATTGGCGGGTGCGAATCAGGTGGCGAACGCGCGGACGGCAGTCGTGCAAAACCTGGGTGGACTGGGCAGCACAGCGATTACCCATGTGTTACAGGTCTGAAGGCGCGTTTCATAACATCAACATCAGTTTCGTAACAAAGCGGGCAAAACTGGAAACAACTTGTGTGACAGCCCTTATTACAGGGTCACATCTGAGAGCCATTGATAGCTCTCACGGGAGCGCTGATAGGTTTTGATAGTCGATTGACCGTATGATGACAGGGAAGTTCGTGCAGGATTGCACAATGTTACGCTGATTAAGGAGTATTCCATCATGCAGATTTCACGTCACTGGCGCATGAACCCACAACGTTACCGTTTACAGGGCGTCCGTTATGCCAACGGCGAAGTCAGCCTTCAGGCACGCCCCCAAACCACTCAGGAAGAAGCGCGCGCTGATGTGCGTGATACCAACCAGACGCTGGAAAAAGTGGCCTACAAGGCTGCCAGCTAAACCATGACCACCACCGAACGCAAGCCGGTTGAGCTTCAGCGGGAGCAGTTCACCTTCGCCGGGACGGGCGAGGTGTACAGCTTCACCACGCTGCAAGAGACGCCGGAAGGTTTTGACGAGCAGGCACCGTACACGCTGGCGCTGGTCAGGCTGGACGAAGGGCCGCTGATTACGGCGCAGCTCACCGACCTGGACGAACCGCCGCAGATTGGCGACCGGGTGGAGATGGTGACGCGCAAGCTGACCACCGAAGGCGCACGCGGGATGATCGTCTACGGCTACAAGTTCCGCAAGGTGCTGGCGCGGGGATGAAACGTTCCGCGTCGTAAGTTCCGAAACAAGCAAAATGCGCCCAACGACGGGCGCGTTTTTGTTTTGCGATGGACAGCTAACCCAGAAATTCGATGAATTCCTCCACAGTCAGACCGGCCAATCGAATGATCGAGCGAAGGGTGCCGCGTGGCAGGGGCTTTTTGCTGATTGGAATTGGCACGGTGCGGGCAGGCTGCGGCTCATCGCGGCGCATCTGGATATGGCTTCCTTTTTGGCGCGAGATATAAAATCCGGCCTTTTGCAGTGTTTTAATGCACTCGTCAGGATTAATAGTTGGGAGGCTGGTCATACATCCAGCACCAAAGCCTGCTCATCCGGCACAAACTCAGCATCTTCCGCCGGGACGGGTTCTCCGTGTGCGATCAAATCCTCAATGTGGAGTTCAATCGCTTCGTGAATCATACGAATGGCATCGTCTATGCTTTCGCCGAGGCTGGCGATGCCGAGGCTGGGACACTCTACCCAATACGGGACTGCCTCATCCGGGTCACTGCGGTGAATGATGATTCGGCGCATGGTGATTCACTCCTGTTTCAGACCATTATGCCACAATGCGCAGTGGCAGGCATGGCAAAAGTGGCAGAGGGGTCTGCCGCCGCCATCTTTGCCATCAGGCAGGGATGAGTTGAACTGGTATGAGGGATGAGCAAAAGGCAAATACAGTGCCATGTTTGCCATCCGCCTTTCCGCCGCCGATGCAACCGTTTTTTCCGCGATTGTGAGGGAGCGAACTGCCACCACACAGCAAAAAGTTTTTTTGGCTGTTGCACGGGAGCGAACCGCGCGGGAGACGCGGGAAAGCGGAAGAAAGACTCAACGCAAAGGCGCAAAGAGGCAAAGCCGCAAAGTAAAAGGTACGAGGAATGAGGGATGAGTAAAGGCAAGTTCCAAGTGCCGCGTTCTGAGTACCGAGTGAAAGACGAGATGCGTGTGTCATAGAGACAGTTTAGCAGGGAAATGAGGCGAGGGGTGAAACATTTGTCATGACATTTGTTT
>CAYUTY010000099.1:1567-19346 GCA_964447795.1 uncultured Anaerolineaceae bacterium | reverse complement strand
CGCTGCAACCTTCCTGGGACGACGGCCACCATACCGGCATCTACACATGGGATTATTTACGTCGGCTTTGCCCTGAGGACAAATAGCGATCATGCTGGATCAGTTTCGTGCGCTCGGTCTATATTCCTTAGCTGAACAGAATTATCTCCGACTAGAGGCGAAGGATTTGTTTGCACGCTGCCTGACAGAGGGCAGCCCCGATTATTTACTGCAATTCATCGAGCAGCAAATCCTTGCCGAGCCGCCCCGAATTGACCTGTTGCAGGAAGTCGCGGAAGATCTGCATCAACGTCTGCTCTCCCTGCGCGAATATCATTTTGCTGTACGTGATCGGGTGCTGCGAACACTTCGGAGTGATTTCAGCGTCGATTTAACCCCCATAGTGCCGCCTGATGCACTAGCGACCTATCATCGCCTCAACCTGGATGATGCATTGAGCTTTATCGCTCGCCTTAATCCAGCTATATCGTCGCGGGATCGGGTTGTACTGCGAGAATTACTGGAAGCGTCGGTTGAGATGGCAGCGCAACTGTATGAAGACGTGGCAATGACTGAAGAGCTGTTTTTCAATGTTATGGATTGGGCGGATGGCCTGAGTGTGGTCATTGGCAGATGTTATCGTCTCTATGAATGGGATGCCCATGTGAGTGAGCGAATCCACTGACCAGAGTCAATTGTCCGCTCCTTTTGGGTGTATTGCACAAGATTACGCCTACCGGATGAATGTCACTTGCGCTAACCTAACCCCAGCGTTATGATGACTCAACAATGTGAGGGGGTTTCCCTCACAAATCCATTGTAACAAGTTAATCGTTTAAGTTTAGGAAAAGGATTCCTCTACTATGAAGTACAGTAAACTTTTTGCATTAATGCTGGTTGCTATGCTTGCGCTGAGCAGCTTCGGCTTCGCTCTGGCGCAGGATGGAATGGCACCGGTCGATCTGGTTATCTGGAGTCAGGATGGTGATGCCAACAACCTCGTCCTGGCCGAACAGTTCCAGATTTGGGCGGACACGGTTGCCCCCGGCTCGACGCTCGAAATCGTCCAGAAGGAAACCGAAGTTCTGCGTACTGACCTGCTGGCCGCCGGTCTCGCTGGTTCAGGGCTGCCCGATCTCGTTCTTGGCCCGAACGATGCCATTGGCGTCTTCGTGGATGCTGGCATCCTGCAACCGCTGGACAGCCTGTTCGACATCTCCAAGTATCCTTTCAATATTGGCGCGGCTCAGGTTGGTGGTGAAACCTATGGCATCCCAACCAATGCTGGCAACCACCTGATGTTGATGTACAACAAGAGCCTGGTTGAAGCAGCCCCGGAAACCTGGGAAGAACTGGTTGCTACCGCCAAAGCCGTTACCGAAGCCAATCCCGATGTTCAGGGCTTTGCTTACAATCTGAATGAGCCGTTCTGGTTCGTTCCCTTTGTTGCCGGTTTCGGTGGCAGCATATACGATGCTGACGGCAATATGGTTCTGGACACTCAGGAATGGGTAGACGCCTATGCTTTCGTGCAGAATCTGAAATTCACTGAAGAAGCCGTGCCGCAGGAATGCGATTACAACTGCGCTAATGACCTCTTCAAAGAAGGCAGTGTCGCCATGATTATCAACGGCGACTGGGCCATCGGTGAATATCTGGATGCCGAACAGTCGCCCGCACTCGGCGCAGACAACCTCGGTCTGGCCCCCTGGCCGGCGCTGGCAAATGGCGAACGCCCACGCCCATTCACTGCTGGCAAGTTCATCAGCATTCCGACCACCGTTGAAGGTGAAAAACTGGACGCGGCTGTCTCCTTCACAACATGGCTGACCACAGACCCCGAAGCGGTAACGGCTTATGCCCTCGGCACCAGCCGCCTCCCGGCTATCGCTGAAGTTGAAGTGAATGCAGAAGAAAATCCGGTTCTGGCGGCCTCGGCTGCGGCGCTGGAAAGCGGTCAGGGTATGCCTGCCGATGCGTCGCTGCGCTGCATGTGGGATAGCGTCCGCCCGAATCTGGAAGGCGTGATGAGCAACAGTGTCACACCAGAAGATGCGGCGGCTGAAGCACAACTTTCGGCTGAGGACTGCCTCGCCAGTCTCGAATAGTTTCAGGCAAAACGGACTACAAAATTAGGCCGGGGTGGAGCAAATGCTCCACCCTGTTTTTTAGGAGAAGCTCATGGAATTTAGTGGTTTAACGGGTCAGGGTATACTCAACACGCTCGGTCTGGTAGTCCCCTTGATTCTGGTCTTGATTGTTGGCACCATCATTTTTCAGTTTGGCTTTTACCGCGTGCTGGCTGGAGTTTTAAAAACTCGTCATGCTATGCCATACACACTGCTGGCACCGGCTGCCATTGCTATTGTCATTTTCATGATTTACCCTCTCATTTTTAATGTTCTCCTCTCTTTTTCTGACCTGAAGCGCAACACTTTTGTATGTTACAGTCCGGTGCTGCGCGGCGAATGTCGCCTCGATCATCTCTACGGGCTGGATTATGCTGCCAACAACTTTCTCTCCGTTTTCTTCCGCACACGCAATGGCGAAATTGTCCGTGACGATAATGGCAACCCGGAATTTGGACGCCTGCTGCGTACAGCGGATTCAACCTTCCCTGTACTGCTGGCACGCACAGCAGTCTGGACGGCTGTGAATGTGGTTTTTCACTTTTTGCTGGGCATGGCGCTCGCGCTCATCATGAACCAGAAGATACGGTTTAAGAATATTTACCGCTCACTGATTGTGGTTCCCTGGGCGATACCGGGTGTAATTGTCGCGCTGACGTGGAAACAGGAATTTCATGCTCAGTATGGTTTCGTGAATAATTTGATCACCTCACTTGGTGGACAGGCCATTAGCTGGCTGGATAACCCGACAGCGGCCTTCATCGCGGTGATCTTCGTCAATGTCTGGCTGGGTGTACCATTTTATATGGTCATGATTCTCGGTGGGCTGCAAAGCATCAACACCGAATATTATGAAGCTGCCCAGATGGATGGCGCAAACGCAGTGCAGCGCTTCCGCAATATCACCCTGCCGCTGCTGCGTCCCATTCTTATTCCCGCTGTCACACTCGATGTGATCTGGACATTCAATAAAGCCGATCTCATCTTCATCATGACAGGCGGTGGCCCACAGGAAAGCACTAATATTCTGGTGACTGCGCTTTACAATGCCGCATTCGGCCCGGCAGCAACTTCAGAATTTGGTTTCGCAGCCGCTTTTTCCATTGTCATTTTCTTTATTCTGCTGCTGTTTGCAGTGGTATGGATTACGACAAGCGGCGGCTTGAAGGAGGTCTATGACCGATGAGTACGCTAACGCAAAGTGAACACAAACCTTCATCCGTGCAGAACACACTCGCCGGACTGAATGCCAAACAACTTCGTCAGTACGGGGCAATTGCTATCATTATCCTCGGTCTGATTTTGACTATTGCTGACAGTATGAATCTCGGTTGGGCGGTGATTGGCCTGTGGGTTGGACTGCTGGTGTGGCAGCCCTATCATGCTATCCTGATTCTGTATTCGATCATTTCGATCTATCCGGTGCTGCGAGTCATCAGTGTATCACTGCGGCCTTCAGCAGGGTTGCTGTCACGTTCGCTGGACATCATCCCCCCCGGCGCAACACTGGCAAGCTATAATCAGATTTTTACTGAAGAAAATTTCCTGCTGTGGCTGTGGAATACACTGGCAATCACCGTTACGGTATCCATTGTTGGCGTAGTCGTTTCCGCGACTGGAGCTTACGCCTTCAGCCGCTGGCGCTTTCCCGGTCGCCGTCCCGCCCTGATTTTCCTGTTAACCACCCAGATGATTCCCGCCAGCATGATTCTGGTGCCATTGTTCGTGATCGTGGCGCAGTTAGGTCTGACCAATAATATTGGGGGTCTGATGCTGGCCTATATTGCAACGGCGGTACCGTTTAGCATCTGGATTTTAAAAGGTTATTACGACACTATCCCGCCGGAGCTGGAAGAAGCAGCAATGGTTGATGGCTGTAACCGGCTGGAAGCATTCTGGCGGATTATCCTCCCACTCTCAACACCTGCCCTCTCTATCGTCTTTCTATTCAATTTCCTGGCATCCTGGGCAGAATTCCTGGTGGCAAAGGTCATCCTGTCTGATCCCAAGGTATGGACATGGTCACTTGGGCTGAATGATCTCATTGGTACTTTTAATACCGACTGGGGCAAATACGCTGCCGGTTCAGTGCTGGTGACCATTCCGGTACTGCTGTTATTCACCTGGCAGTCGAAGTATCTGATCTCTGGGCTGACCCTCGGTGGTGTGAAAGGCTAATAAAAAGGGCGTCTCGTTGTCTGGAGACGCCCTTTTTATTCATCCGCCAAAATTAACAGAAGTCAGTTCGTCGATAATCGGACTGCTGATGATATTGCAATTCTGGACTTCAATGATGTTCGGCTCACGGTCAGTTTCCATCGGAGCATCTGGATTATAGTAGTTATAAACTGTACGCGAAATTCCTGTGATGAGCGGGAATGAATCGGAGAAATCCAGCCAGATTGGGTTGTGCAGCGCCACCACCAGTACATAATTCCCGCCGGGTGTAAAAACGATGCCTGCGTTGCCATGTGTATCCGCCGTCCAGCCATGTTTATGGGCAACGCGGGTATCTGCCGGAACGCCAGCGCTCATCAGCAGTGGTTCACCCAGGTTATTGCTGCTCATAACGTCGAGCATCTGACGACATTCGCTGCTGGTGTAAGCATCCGGGGCAGCTTCCATCAGCGGCCCACCCTCTTCATAGGCGCATTGATACATGCCGCCCAGCAGCCATCCCATATCATCAACCGTCATCTGATTGGAATAATCCGGTTCAGCCCGCACCTGGTCGGCTTGGGTTGTCGGCGCACGAACTGGCGCAGGGGTGGCCTGTGGATCAATCAGAAAGGGAGCAACCATATAAGTATTGCCAAGCCCGATTTCCTGCATGAATGCAGTGACCGAGTTCGCACCCTGGAAAGGATCGCCGCTACCCAGGTAACTCAGCAATGCGTTAGAAGCACTGTTTTCGCTGCACACCATCATATTGGCGATATTGATTGCCAGTTCGGTATTCGGCGGAGTGGATAATTTACTGTAGAGATCAGCCAGAATAACAATTTTGTTGAGGCTCATACCGCTGAAAGCGATCTGATTGCCAAAAGTGATCGCCTCGCCTGTCTGCAAATCCATCAGGAAAAGCCCCGCTAACCGGCTGGTTTCTGGTTCAAATCTTGCAGCTAATACCATATCCCATAATTCATCCCCCAAAGCCTCAAATGCCGGACTGATAGGGACAGGGGTACCGGAAAAGAGCGTACTGGCCTGCACGGCTGGGGGGGTTGGCGTCAGCGTCGGCAGATCAAACACCGTCTGAGAAATAGCGGGAACGCTGAAAACATCGCCCTGTATCTCCAGCAGATCGGTCGCCACCCAGCCGAATCCATTAGGGGCATTTGTGTAGCGCACCTGCACCCAGGGAAGTTGTGTATGCCGTGCTGTAATTTCAAATATCTCCCCCGCCCGTGAGACGCCAATACGCGGATAATCGACACCAGGGCCATAACGCACATTAATTTCACCCGTTACCAACCCGGTGACACCCGTCGCCGGTGTGAGCGTTGCAGTCGGGAGCGCCACGCCCTGTGGCTGAAAAGCCAGGGTCGGAAGCTGGGTGGAGACTGGCGAAAAAGTTGGCGTTGGTGGCGTGCCAACTATCAGAGACGAAAATGGCACACTACCGGTATTCCCAAAGACAGTCATTAATTCGGCAAATACCCAGCCCAGTGGTTGACCGCTGGCCGGATCACCCAGCAGCAGCCAGGGATAAAATTCACTGCGCCCAATGACAGGATAGCGCGTGCCGACACTGATCTGCCCTAACAGCGCCGAATTCACATCAGTCGTCGCCCGCAGATTAGCCTGACCAACAGCCTCCGCGCTCACATCAGTTTGTGCGGAAGCCGGGGCGGGCAGCAGCGCCAATAATGCTACAAACAGCCAGCCAGAATAATAAAAATAGAGCCGTTTCATCACGTTCAATAACATCCTCAATCACCTGTCAACGGGGAGAATTATAACATGCGTGAAAAGCTGCAAAATGGTTGATTTCCGATATTGACACTTCGCCGTTCTCTGCTAAAATTTCACTTATCCAAGCCGAAGTGGCGGAATTGGCAGACGCGCTACGTTCAGGGCGTAGTTCCTTCACCGGAGTGTGGGTTCGACTCCCTCCTTCGGCACAGCAAAAAACCCGGTCCAGACCGGGTTTTTTGTTTCCCAGGAATCGAGTATGATCTGGGTATTCATATCATCAGCTTGAGGGTTGCATGGCTGAGAACAAACCCAAACGTTCTGACCGGCGGCGTACCGGACAGCTTTCCGGCATTCAGATTATGTTCGCTGCAATACTGGCGATTGGCCTCATTCTTGGCATCAACTTCACCACGCTGATAGCCAGCGGCCAGCCACTTCAGGAATTGTATCAGCAGGTGACGGGTGAAATTAACCGCCTCAAGCGCGAACAGGCCGAACTGATTGTAGAACGCGATTACGCCCAGAGCGATGGTTATGTAGAACGCTGGGCGCGGGATGAAGGCAAAATGGTCAAACCGGGTGAAATACTGGTTGTTCCAGTGCCATCCGGTAACAACATCCAGGCAACGCCGATCCCCGAACCGGCTGTCCCGATTGAAACCAAACCACCTGAGCCAGACCCCTGGATGGTATGGTGGAGTTTATTTTTTGACACTAATCCGCCGCAATTTTAAGATGTGACCAGTTGCGGTGGTTGTGCGCCAGCGAGATCAATAATTTTCGCTTGCACACTGTTCTGACCAACGTATAACAATTGTTCAGGAACAGCCAGAGGCACTTTCACAAAACCAATCCCCAGCGCTTCCCCATCTGGTGTGACGACACTGCTGGTGAGTTTTCCTACCGTTTTTCCCTCGTGGAATAATTCGGCTGGGGCTTCGACTGCTGCTGATAAGCCAAGTCGAATCATTGTCTTGGCGAGTCGCCCGCGGCTTTCCATACGGGCAATGATTTCCTGACCTGTGTAGCATCCCTTGCTGAAGCTTACCTCATCCCATAATCCGGCTTCCAGCGGGATATAATCCTGCGTCAGCTCACGCCCAACACCGGGGCGTCCAGCTCGTATCCGCAGAATATTATAGGTGAGTGAACCTGCTGGAAGGAGGCCATGAGCTGCCCCTGCCTCCATGAGCGCATCCCATACAGAAACAGCTTCGGATTGGGGCGCAATGACGACCCAGTGATATTCCACCAATGATGCCTTACGAGCCAGATACACCGGCACCCCACTGATAAAGGCTTCTATACCCCCCGGATCCTCACCCGCAGCAGCGCCTGCCGCAATGGTTTCCATAATCGCCGCAGCAGCCGGGCCATGCAGGGAAAATTGCACTGTCACAGGGGTCAAATCAGTGAAGATAGCATCATCGTTAAAAAAAACCTGCCGCTGAAGATAGTTGAGCAGGCCAGTGCCGCGCCCTGGTTCGGTCAATATCAGGGCGTCTTCGCCACGATCATACACAACAGCACGATCAAGGATACGTCCGGTAGCGTTGGTAAAAATCGTGGCTCGACCTTCGTTAACCGCCAGATTCATTACATCGTTAGTCGATATGCGATGTATCAGATTAAAACGATCACGACCGCGGGCTGTGATGCGCCCTTCATGAGAACGCTCCATCAGGACGGCTTGTTCGAGGGCAGCGCGATATTCAAATCGAAGATTACCATACTCAAGTGGAATACCATCTGCCGCCACTGTCGCGCCAAGCGAGAGATGGCGTTCGCGCATATTCATCCCAACACCTCCATGCGTGGCTGAGCTTTCAACAGATTGCTGACGGCTTCGTGAACCGCGCCTGGCAGACCAGCCTCTGTATAGGGTATCCATGTCCATCCGGCAGGCGGCTGAATGCGCTCATGCAGGGTATAGAGATAGTAAAATCCAAGCTGCTGATAATTTTCCTGCTGGGTGGTCTCCAGAGCAATCGGAAAGCTGAAGGCATCAGGCGTATTATCAGCCTGATTCAGCCCTTCGGGTGCAGCATTTAACTGTAAGTCCTGCCGCAGTGCGCGAAGGGCCGCATCCTGTGGAAATTCACCGTGTGTATGCTGGGCATAAGGGAAATGGGGAGACTCATCCCGGACAAGCACTTCACCATCAAAAATTGGCACAACCGTTGTGACATAAGTGAAGCGATGACGGGGCAGATTGTGGGCAGCGCGCAGATTCAGCAAAGCGCGGTGGCTGCGCTCTGCGATGACAATGCTGTGAAGAATCTCACTGGCGCGGTCTATATCGTCGTCGTTGATGATGAGGTAATCGCACAGTGGAGCATAGCTCATCTCCATCTCGACACGGCGTAGTCGTTTATCAATTTCGTCCTGGGTTTCGCCGCGTGTCTGCATCCGGTTTTTGAGAACATCAACTGAGGGCGGCTGGACAAAGACGAGTACGGTATTGTCCGGGTATACAGAGCGAAGATAAGTAGCCCCCAGTACATCAATATCAGCAATCAGATCGCGCTCGACAGCAATCGCTACAACAACAGTGGCACGTGGGATACCATACAACTCACCGTGAATAACCTGCGACTCAATCAGCTTGCCTGAGCTGTCCATTTGTTGAAATTCGTCACGGCTGACAAACAGATGTTCCCTGCCCTGCTGCTCATTGGGGCGCATGGGACGGGTTGTGGCAGTTGGCAGTTGATATAGATCATCCAGCCGTGCCAGTACGCGATTCATGAGCGTGTTTTTGCCGACACCAGGTGGGCCGATGAGAACGAACAACAATCCCAGGCGCTTTTGTGAGATCATCCAGCTCTATCCTCAGACAATGAAACGTTTGTATCTTCTGCTTAGTTTAACAGGATAGGAGTGCCGGTTCTATAGAGACTTCAGTGAGAAAAGAAAGAGGGTGAGCCTATTCTTAAGCTCACCCTCTGGAAGGTTACTGCTAGTTGGTTGCCAGGATGTCTGTGATCCACCAGCCGTCGCGGGCATCTCCGCCGGTATTCACCCGGAAGCGAAGGCCAAAGGATCGGTTGACATACGTTCGCAGATCATGCGAGCGTAACTGCCAGTCCCTCGGCGGACTGCTGGTTGGTGCCCAATCCGTCGCGCCGGAGATGACAGCACCACACTGGGCGCCGCTGGGGCAGTTATTGCTGAAATTCGCATTCGTCCAGGTGAAACCACCGTCCGTCGAGATTTCAGTCTGCGCTGTCGCGCCGCTGCCCAGGATGTAGTAAGTATAGTATTGAATACGCGGTCTCCAGGCTGTCGTCGGCACACCAGGGTTATTCAGGTTGAGCAGCCCGTTCAAAATCATCGACGCATTGCTGTAAGGGATAGAGAGGACAGTATCGCCCGCCGAACCCTGTTTCGGACTGTCGCTGAACGAGAAGTTGTTATTACCAACCTGTACCATGATGACCGCGTCACCGCCGGTTTCGAACCAGTCCACCACCACCATGTATTGTCCAGCTTCCAGCGACACCGTTTTGATGTCAACTGTACGGCCATGATACGTCCAGTTGTTAATGAGGTTCCAGCCAGCGGGTGCGCCCCCACCCGGTATGGTATCCCAGCGGGCGCGAACGCCGTCATCGGATGTAGTGATGAAGGTGTAGTCACCTGCCAGCACATCAATCAGACGGAACCAGCGAGCCAGGTAGTGGTCAGTCCAGGTGTTGCCCGCAGTGCCTGTTGGCGCACCGAAAGGCCGCAGGGTCGTACCATAATCGTGATTAATATCGCTCACGTTGTCACGCAGGTAGCGAACCGGGTCATTCCAGGTTGGCCGCGCCGCAACCCAGGCATCCATATCGGCTGCCGAAGTGCGTGGAATGCGGCGCAGGAAGCTGTTGGTATTGACATCGGTGCAGTCCTGCGTATTCAGACCGTTCGTGGGTGGCGTACCCGCTTTCGGTGTTCCGCCCGGCCCGCTGGCATCATTCATCCAGCGGATGCAGTCAAAGTAGAAGGCTTCCCAGGCAAACGGGCCCAGGGCTGCCGGGCCGCCGCCAGAACCGCGCCAGTAGTCGGGGGCAAGACCCCATTTCCCTTCCGTGACCCATGCCGATGTATTCTGAGCGCCATCATAGAACGGCAGACCATATACACGCGGATTACGATAGTCGAAGCGGATGTCGTCCAGCCACCAGCCATCCCGCAAATCAGTCGCCGTGTCGAGCGCGTCCAGCAGGAAGCGCACGCGGATGCGTTTGCCCTCATTCACACCGGCTGTAGCTGGATCATCTGCATAATCTGACAGGTTGATTTGCTCGCGCACCCAGGCATCATTGCGTCTGTTGCCCCTGATGTAGTTCTGGTTCCCCACCACCCAGGGCGCACTTTCCCAGGAGGTATTGGATGAGTAGGAGGTCGCCGATCCCCAGCCATACATGTAGTTATAACCCTGGCGAGTGCGGGTGGCATCTTCCACCGCAATCTGCACACGGAGCAGATCATCAGTACCCGTGTTATAACGATGCCAGAAGTAAAGGGTGGGATTATCCTCTCTTTCCGCGCCGCGCAGATCGATGATGCGAGTCATTTCCATCGTCGAGTAGGTCTGATGGCGATAGGTCTGATTCTGTTCCAGATGGTCATGGAAAGACAAGAATCCGACGTGACGATCCCAGTCAACAGCCGTCCAGTCGCCGCCATTACGCCAGCGCAGCCACCACTCTGCCGGGCTGTCTACATCATCAATGTAGCGCGTGCCATTACCATTACCGGCTGGGGCCGTTTGCCCGGCTGGTGTGCCAATTGTCTTCCCCTGTTCCCAGAGCTTATGTGAAACTTCGGTGTAATTACGGATGTCAATATTGTCGACGAAAATGCCGGTACCAACACCAGAGCCGGTCCGGGCATCGAGACGGATACGTACCGAGAAATCATCATCGTAGGGATTAGCGTTACCCACCAGTGCTGCCCAGCTTGCCGCACCTGTGAGCTGGAGGATAGCCGGTTCCAGTGCCAGTTCCCCGTATTCCCAGGCGAAGTTGGTGCGCGTCCGCAAGTTCCAATCGTAGCGCCAGACAGGTGTCCAGGGAATCTCCGTCGTACCGGTATTAGCCGGACGATACAGGTCAACGGTGAAGAAATGGTTAGCGCCCAACTGCCTGAACTGCCAGAATGTCATCATGGGCCGGACTGCCGGGCCAGACGGATTGCCAGCGCAATCCACGTTACCGCCCAGGGCCGTGTTTTCCGGCGAGTCATTGTTGAAGTCGATGACGTACTTCAGTTCCAGCGATGTCTGCTGGCCGGTGATGTAGTTACCTGCCGGGCTGTCCGTGTAGGAGAAGGTGCTGCCAAACGCGCCAACATTGCCAATACCCCACTGTCCGGTATACAACCAGGCTTTATTGCCATTTTCCACATCGTCGCAGAAGGGATAAGGGCTGTAACGCGGCTTGCCATCGCGGTGGAAATAGATATTGTCCAGCCACCAGCCTACACGGGTGGTGTTGTTGACATTCACGTACATAGCGAAGCGCAGACGGAACGGCTGGGTATTCCAGTTTGGCACGTTTTTGAGTTCAATATTTCTGGGCGTCATCGGCTGCGATGTGCCGCCCGAACCCACTGTACTGACCAGCGTCGCCAGTGTTGTCCAGTTATCCGGCGTGGTGTCGTGCGCGGCGCGCGTCCATTGAACTTCCAGACGTTCACCTGCATCGAGGTCATAGGCGTGCGAGAATGAAAGTAACGGAAATCCTTCATCGCCTTCAAAGTCTGGCAGACCACCAGAACCGTCAGCAGCATTGTAAGGCATACTGATGGTGCCGTTGAACTCCAGCGCATGGACGCGGAAATCAGCCGTTCCCTGTTCCGGCCCAAATCGGACATATCTGCCACCGGCTGATGTGCTGCTCACATCCCAGCTTAGTGACGAATTATCAGCAGTATTCCTGTTCGTCAGGTCCCAGCGCCCGGTAGCAATAAAGGCATTTTTCTGGGCAACTTCTTCCATATTGAAGTAGTTACCGCAGCTACCAATATCAACAGTACAGGCCTCAAAGACGCGCGAGGTATTCTGACCGACTCGGAGATCATCCACATACCAGCGCCGCACCCCGGCTGCGCCAGTGCTTTCAATGACATAGCGGTAAGTGATGTAAGGGCCGAGCGCCGCCGGAATATTGATCTGATGGCGCGTCCAGTTGTAATTGGTGCCAGTACCGCTTCGCAGGGTGATCGTTGTTCCTGCCGCCCAGTTCGGGCCGCCGGAGCCATCGGCATTGTAAGGTGCATAGGTTGCTAACTGTAAGCGTGCGGTAGTGGCGGCTTTAAAGTCCCAGACTTCCCAGAAGGACATCTGTGCCGCACCGCCCAGTTCTGTCAGGTCAATATACCCGCGCAGTTCCAGGTTGCAGCGCATATTGGGTGGGAAACCATTACCCGATACGGCACTTTCCTTCCAGGCCCAGGCCACCGTGTTTGGCTGGCTGCCTGTTACACGGCTCCATTGGCAGTTGGCCGGGCCGGTAGGAAGGGCGCTGTCTGCCGCAAGGTTGGCTTTATAGGCAGCAATATCCATCAGGATACCGGCAGTACCCGTACCATCAAAATATTCCAGTGTCAGCGTATGGAAACCGGCAGGCAGTGCATAAGCCACAATGGCAGTGCCATCATTGAAAGTGCGCGACCCTGACCAGTCCTGGGCGATTATCGTACCTGCACTGCACGCTTTATCGGCTGCTGTCGAGTCCAGACAGAGGCGATAACCACCATCAACCATAAAACTGAAATAGACATTAAGCGGCGCTTTGTCTGCCGGAATGTAGATATTGCGTGTCCAGCGGACAGAGAAGTTATCGGCTGCCCAGCCTTCCAGCGGGCCAGATACTCCCCAGTCAAAATTGATATTGTAGCGGTGGATAGCGCCAATCTGAGCATTCCAGTAGGTGCGGTTGACACCGGTCATATTGGTTGTCGCGTAGTAGGTGCCAAACCAGTCATCGCCGCCAATCCACACACTGTTATCAACGCGCCACCATTCAGGATGGTCAATCGGATCATTGAATTCTGCCCTGAAAGCAGCATCAGTCGGCGTGCTGGTAGGGGGCTGTGTAGGAGTGTTGGTGAACGTCGGCGTATCAATCTTTGGCGTCGGTGTTGGCGAGGGGCCGGGAGTCGCGCGTGGTGGCGGCGGCTGCGGCGGATTAGCCGGAAACTCTCGGTGCGGCGGCGGATTAGCCGCGACATAGGTCACGGTTGCCCAGAAGGCATCCGGCCCACCACGACTGTAAAGATCCTGCGCTTCACCTTCCTGCCCGACGAGATTAATGACAGTGTTGCTGAAAACATTGCCGAGCGCTGGGCCAGTAGCAATGAGTGCAGCAGCCAGCGCGACAGCAACCAGCACCAGAATCAGCGCGTATTCCATCATCGCCTGACCTGATTCAGTGCGCTGCCAGAGCCACTTCCGGGTTTTCCCTTGTTGTGCCATAGCTTCGATCCCTCATCCAATCATATTGATCGGCTTTTCGCATGGTACGAATCGATACGGGCGCGTATTTCGCCCCTGTATCTATGTTACCTGACAATTGAGAAAAGTCAGTTTAATTTTGTCGTCAAGTTGTTCAAAAGCGTTGACAATTAATGCTATCTTTATCGACCTCACTCGCTATGATATGATTTCTCGCGTGAGGGTTCAATAGCACCTAAGGACTGAGACGATGCCTGCAACAATTATAGATGGAAAAGTGATTGCTGATCGAATTCAGGCAGAGATCGGGATTGAAGCGGCCCGTTTCGCCGGGCAAACGGGTTATCCACCGGGGCTGGGTGTAATACTGGCGGGGGATGACCCGGCCTCGGCGCAGTACGTTCGCATGAAACGTAAAGCCTGCGAAAAAGTGGGGCTGCATTCTATCGCCCACCTGCTGCCAGAAAGCAGCACGCAGGCCGAAGTTGAAGCGGCGGTTGAAGCCCTCAACGCTGATCCCCACATTCACGGGATTCTGGTGCAGCTTCCTTTGCCCAAGCATATTGATGAAGACCGCATTTTAGGTCTGGTGAGCCTGGAAAAAGATGTTGATGGATTTCATCCGGTCAACATTGGCGCGCTGGCGATGAAAGGGCGCGAACCCTCGTTCACCCCGGCGACACCGACCGGCTGTATGGTGCTGTTGAAGGAAAGCGGCGTCAGACTGGAAGGGGCGAGCGCGGTTGTCATTGGGCGCAGCAACATCGTTGGTTTGCCGGTAGCGCTGATGCTGATGAAGGCCAACGCGACGGTGACAGTCTGCCACAGCCGGACGGTCAATACGCCGGAAATCGTGCGCGGGGCGGATGTGGTGATCGCCGCTATCGGCCAGCCGGAATATGTCAAAGCCGCCTGGCTCAAGCCGGGTGCGGTGGTGATTGATGTTGGGACGAATAAAATCGACGACCCGACCAGCGAAAAAGGCTATAAATATGTCGGCGATGTTGATTTCGAAGGGGCGCTGAAAGTAGCGAGCGCGATCACGAAAGTACCGGGCGGCGTCGGCCCGATGACCATCACCATGCTGCTGGCAAACACATTAAAATCGGCCTGGCGCAGCATTGGTGTGGTGTAAAAACTTGAATCGCCCGACATTGTAGGGTTTTATAGAGAACATATCAACAATGCGGAGCGGGTGATGAACAGAACGAATGACAGCCTGCTGAGTTATCTGAATGCCCTGAGCGATGGCGGCAATTCTGGCTTCCTGCGCGATGCTCTGGAAACCCTGACCCAGATGGTGATGGAGATGGAAGTCAGCGCGGCGATTGAGGCCAGCCCCTACGAACGCAAGCGCGGGCGTCGCTCCTATCGGAATGGCTACCGCGAACGAAGCTGGCAGACCGGGCTGGGCGAAATTTCCCTGCGAATCCCCAAGCTGCGGAAAGGCACTTATTACCCCAGCTTCATCGAGGACTGGCCGGAAGTCGAGCGGGCGCTGCTGGGACTGATCGAATCAGCCTTTGTTCAGGGCGCGAATTTTCGCAGCGCAGAGGATGCGCTCAGGCACATCGGCATTACCCCGGCTCACGGCAGCCAGATTGCCGAATTGTGTGACCGGCTGGACGAGCTGATTGACGATTTCCGGCGGCGGGCGCTGGACAGCAGCTTCCCGGCGCTGCTGGTAGATGTGCTGGAAATGCGCCGGGGCAATAGCCAGGCCGATGTGGTAGTAGCCATCGGGGTGCGCGAGGATGGCCGGCGCGAGGTGCTGGATTTTGAAGTCACCCGCTATGCCGAAGGCCGGGCTTTCTGGTCAGACTTCCTGAATAGGATGCGGCGGCGCGGACTGCGTGATGTCGAGCGAGTCGTCAGCGCCCCTTATGAGGGACTGAAACCGGCGCTACGCGAAACCCTACCCGGCGTGAACTGGATTGAACGAGGCGAACGGCAGCCTTTAGTGGCGGCGTATGCGCCCGCTCTGGCCGGTTCGCCGGGGCTGTGGGTGGACAGCAGCGGGCCGAACAAACACAACCGGATTATCTCCAGCCTGGGTGGGCTTTCAGGTGCGATGGAAGCCGTTTATGCATCACCATTCAGCGAGGCTGACTGGATGACGATGACGCGGGTCGTTGGCCTGCTGCTGATGGGCATCCACACGAGCTGGCAGGGTGAGATGCTGCTGGCAACCGCGTAAATCTTCTGTAGGGGCATGATGCGCCATGCTCCTGCAAGTTTCTTTTTGAGCAATTTATCCATTCATGTGCGGGGTGGGATACACCTGCCCCATCGGGTTTATGTTGCCTGTTCACGGAGGACAGCATGATTGTTAACAGCGTCGTTCCAATGGTGATCGAAAAAGAAGGCTACGGTGAGCGAGCCTATGACATCTATTCGCTGCTGCTGAAAGGCCGAATCATCATGCTCGGTTCGGAGATTAACGAGCCGACAGCTAACCTGACCATCGCCCAACTGCTGTATCTGAACCGGGAGGATACCAAACAGCCGATTCAGCTTTACGTGAGTTCGCCGGGCGGTGAGGTTTATCCGGGACTCGGCATTTACGACACGATGCAGCAGATCAGCGCACCGGTCAATACAGTAGCGGTAGGGCGAACGGCCAGCTTCGGCACGGTGATTCTGGCCGCTGGGACGAAAGGGATGCGCCACGCGCTGCCGCACGCCACCATCCACATGCACCAACCATCCGCCGGGACGCAGGGACAGGTGACAGACATGATGATTCACGTCAACGAATTTCAGCGCTTGAAGGCCGACCTGATCGACATCTTCGTGCTGCACACCGGACAGGACAGGGAAGTAATCGAGCGCGATACCGACCGGGACATCTTCATGAATGCGGCGCAGGCGGTGGAATACGGGTTGATCGACAGCGTGCTGCCGGGCAGCCGGGTTCCGGTCAGCGCGAATGGGCATGTGCAGGTGAATGGGAACGGGCATCGATAAGGGTGGGTTATCAGTGCCAGATAAAAAGTGACGAGTAAGGAGTAAGGAAAGGATTCAAGATAGATTATTAAGATTACGCATTATTGCGGCAGCCGTAATGGTGGAAATGAGACTTGTGTGATAAGTCTCATTTCCACCGCCGCCGGTTGAAACATTTTTCGGCAGTTTTGAGAGATGGTTTCGCCACCGCGCGGCAGAAAAAGATTTTTTGGTGGATGCAGAGGAGCCATCTGCGCGGGAGGCGCGGGAAAGCAGTAATGCGTCAAAGGCAAGTTCCGAAATATAGTTAAAGAAACGTTAAATTCAGGTAATTTTACAATTTATCGACCTGTTCCCACCTGTTTTTCAGGTCGCCTTCTAAAGCCATTCAAAAACATTCACGTCCACAACTTCCTCAGCCGAATTGCGTACTGTATTTGTGCGGCGCATCACAATAACAGAGAAGGTTTAGACTATGTTCGGCAGACGCAGACGGCGCGGGCAAGCTGTTGATTCTGAGGTTGAAGTACCGGATATTCCGATGAACTGGCGGCGGCTGATCGGCTATCTGAAGCCGTACCGGGCGCGGATGCTGGTGGCAATCGTAGCACTGATCGCCAGCGCAGGCTTGAGCCTGGTGTTCCCGGCGGTCATCAGCAGCGTGGTGGACAGTGTATTGCAGCAGCAGAATGTGCAGCTTCTTGACCAAATCACCGTTGGTTTGCTGATCGTATTTTTCATCCGCTCGGTGACATCGCTGCTGGAAAACTACAACCTGAATTATATCGGTGAAAAGCTGGTGGTTGACCTGCGAACGCAGCTTTACCGCCATCTGCAAACGCTGTCGATGGGGTTCTTCGCCTCGCGGCGGGTGGGCGAACTGGTGTCACGGTTGTCGAGTGATGTGACGGTGATGCGGACGGTGCTGACGAACAACATCAATGTGCTGCTGCAACAGACGGTCATCATGATCGGCGCGGTGATCGTGATGCTGGCGATCAACTGGCGGCTGACGCTGTTCATTTTAGCGCTGACGCCCGTGATTATCGCGCTGGGGGCGGCCTTTGGCCTGTGGCTGCAACGCACCAGCACCAAAATTCAGGACGAACTGGCCGGGGCAACCGTCGTCACCGAAGAAGTGCTGCAAAATATCCGCGAGGTCAAGAGCTTCGTGCGCGAGTCGTATGAGATGGAGCGCTATGACAGCGCGGTTGGGCGGGCGCTGGCGGCGGCCATTCAACTGCTGCGAATCCGGTCATTGTTTGGGCCGCTGATCGCGTTCCTGGGATTCGGGGCAATCGCGCTGATTTTGTGGTTCGGCGGGCGGGAAGTGCTGGACGGGCGGCTGTCTGGCGGGCAGCTT
>CAYUTY010000099.1:0-1557 GCA_964447795.1 uncultured Anaerolineaceae bacterium | reverse complement strand
GGAAAAAGGCGGTTGGTGGGGTGCGCCCGCGTTTGTCGGGCGGGCAGCGTATCGGCTTTCTGGTGTATGGGCGGACGGTGGCCGGGGCGCTGGGTTCGCTGGTGGGGTTGTATACCTCGGTTCAGGAAGCATTGGGAGCGACCAAGCGGGTGTTCCAGATCCTCGATACGCCGCCGGATGTGATCGATGCGCCGGATGCCAAAATACTTGGGAGCGTCGAGGGGCGCATCACATTCGAGGATGTCAATTTTAGCTACGACACGAGGCAGGAAGTGCTGCACAACATAAACCTGGAGATCGCGCCGGGGGAAATTGTGGCTTTGGTGGGGTCGAGAGGCGCGGGGAAAAGCACGATTTTTAACCTGATTCCGCGCTTTTATGACCCCAGCAGCGGGCGAGTGCTGATCGATGGCATCGACGAGCGGAGCGTGACGCAGGCCAGTCTGCGCGAACAGATCGGCATCGTGCCGCAGGAAACCCTGCTGTTCGGCGGGAGCATCCGCGAGAATATCCGCTATGGGCGGCTGAACGCGACCGAAGCGGAAATCGTCGAGGCGGCGAAGGCAGCCAACGCGCACGATTTCATCAGCCAACTGCCGGACGGTTACGAGACGGTGGTGGGTGAACGGGGAACCCGCCTGAGCGGCGGGCAGCGGCAGCGGGTCGCCATTGCCCGTGCGATCTTGAAAGACCCGCGCATCCTGCTGCTGGACGAAGCCACATCCAGTCTGGACAGTGAGAGCGAACACCTGGTGCAGGATGCACTGGCGCGGCTGATGCAAAACCGCACGACGGTCATCATCGCCCACCGGCTGAGTACCATCAAAATCGCGCATCGAATCGCTGTTCTGGATAAAGGCAACATCCTCGAACTCGGCACCCACGAAGAACTGATGGCGCAGGATGGCCTGTACGCTAAGCTGTATACGATGCAGTTCCGCGAGGACTGGGTGGCGCTGTCGTCGTCATAATGCAAAAAGCCAGGCGCGATGCTGCCAAAACATATCCATTGGGGCGAACCGACAATCTGCCCCAATGGGTGCTTCTGCATTAAAAATTTAAGGGCAGGATGGAGGGGATAATAAAACGCTGCCTTTTGTACCTCGATTTTGCCTGTTCCTTCCCTCAAAATCGAAACAAATGTTATGACAAATGTTTCACCACTCACCCCATTTCCCTGCTAAACTGTCTCTATGACTACCTGCATTTTGTCGTTGCTGACGACTGAAAACTGTCAACTCATGACTCTTCGTGTTCTCTGTGCCTCTGTAGTGAAAACTGTCTTTTCTGGAAACTAGCGACTAGGAACTAACGACTAGGCTGTGTTGACATTTGGTGGCATTCGCTTGAGTAGCCCTCATCCCCCAACCCCTTACTCCCTCAAGGCGAAGGGGAGTAAGAGTTGTTTTAAGTCCCTCTTCATGAGGGTTCAGCGGACGACACTTTTTAAATGGTGATACTTTTCCCTCACAGACATGGGCATTGGCTCCCCCTCTCCATCGTGGTCTTGACCCGTTTTGGTGGAGGGTGAATAAGAGACACTTCAGGATAAATGAT
>CAYUTY010000098.1:0-19551 GCA_964447795.1 uncultured Anaerolineaceae bacterium | reverse complement strand
TCAAGACCAGAATGTCTTTTGGGTCATATTCCTGGCTCATGAACTGATGTCCACCCCGGCATTCGACACAGGGGCAAGCCTCACGCAGTTGTGATAATGGATACTGGCACACTCGCTCATCTCCCCAGATGATTTCGAGATAGCCTGCTGTTTTATTCAGCGTTACTGATTTCGGACGGTTTGTGCTGGTCATATTGATTCCGATTTATTTTGCCCTGGCCTGCGCTTGCTCAATCCAGCGTTCAAGGCGGATACGTTCGGCAGTGATGCGGGCGCTCATGCGCGACGCTAATTGTTCAGCATCCTGCTTTGCAAGCTGGGTAAAAGTCATAATACCCAGTGCGTTTAAATCAGCTTCATAAGCTGGGCCAATGCCTTCAATGTCAATGAGAGGGTCTTTCACCTGCGGGGTCGGTTTATGTGCCTGAATGGCACGGGCAGGGGCGGGACTTAGTCGTGCGTTTTCCTGCTGTCGAGCAAATAATATCCAGCCCAGATACAGGCCGACCAGAATTCCAATGATGAGCGAACGCAGGTTGAGCATGATATCCCTTGTTACGTAGCACCCAATCTAATCAATGCAGACGGTGTAATGCCATTTTATTGTACCATAGCCCGCTGTTCCTATCCGTTGATAAATCAACGATCAGGCTACGCAAGGCTTGCATCGCATGGGCGGTCTGCTACAATCGGCCTGAAGGCAGGTCATTTAAATTGTAATGCCTGCCTGGGATTTTGTCTTTGGGGAGAAATTTATGCGATACCGCCTCGTCATAGGTCTTATGCTGCTTGTTTTCACTGCTGCCTGCCAGGGGCCGCCGCCTACACAGATTGTCCTTGTTGTAACCGCCACACCCAATAGCACTGAGACAGAAGAAGCTACTGCTGAAATTGCGGCGCAGTCAACTGAGGAAATTCCAACTGACGCACCTGCTACTGCGACACCTCGCATAACCACTGTCCCGGATGTTTTTCCTACGCCAACTACTGCCCAAATACAGGTTGCTGAACAGGTATTTGAAGGTGGTCGTATGTTCTGGGTACAGCCCCGTAGACAAATCTGGGTCATGGTTGATGATGGTAACGGCAGTGGTAAATGGACGATTTATGAAGATGCCTTCGAAGACGGTGAAGCCGAATTTGACCCAACACTTGAAGTTCCAGAAGGAAAATATCAACCAGAGCGAGGTTTTGGTAAGCTCTGGCGTGAAAATCCCGCCCTTAATGAGGCACTTGGCTGGGGCTTGACGCCGGAATTTGGCTATGTCAGCAATTATGAGTATCATCCCGGCGGGCAGGTCAGCGCGCAAAATCAGTACACACCGGGGCCAGGGTATCATATTCTGTTTGGTCTCTCTCAGGAAAAGTTCCGCTTCAACGAAGTTGATGGCACCTGGCAAAAGGTCTAAGACAAGCATAAGCAGGGGGCAAAGGCGGTGAAATCGTTGCGTCAATGGCAGCTTGATTCGGTGAGTCCGTTTTCCCCTCAACTGGCCGCAGATGCACGCCTCAGTCAGACTTATTACCATGACGATCAGGTATGGGAAGTGTCCCTCAGTCAGGGTGAAACACCTGCATTGTCCCTGCAAACTGGCTATGGCGGACGTGCTGGTTTAGCCAGTATTGTCCCGATGTGGCTGCATGAGGGCCGTGTGATATATCAGGCACAGGCATATGTGCAGTCTCCCCGCCTGACGGCATTTGCGCCGGGTTATTTTCAATTCACAGCCGCTATCGCCCCACAACTGGAGGTCATCGCCGAATATTGGGCGATAGAGTCTCATGCCCTGGGCGGACGTTATACCATCACGAATAACAGCCAGAGCGAAGTGACACTGCGCCTTGATCTGCTCGGATTCATAGGCATTGGCGGTAAGGAACAAAAGCTGCTGCTTCTCCCCGCGCCTAACGGTGGTGCAGCGCTCGGCCTGGGAAAAGTCGGCAATTTAGAACCTGCTGTCGTCCTGGAAGGTGCAAAAACTGACCCAACAGGCCAATTATTCAGCTCAAAAATTGGCCGCGATATTGTCATTGAAAGCACAAAGACCATCACTGTTCGCTGGGTACACGCTGGTTTGACCAGCATCGAAAACTCGATTGCGCTGGCACAAAAGTGGCTGGCAGCCGATTGGGATGCAGCTTTTAGTCATCTCGCAGCAGCGGCACAGTCTATCCCCCAGATTGAAACGGGTAACCCGGAGTGGGATGCGGCGATTGCCTTTTCATATCAACAGCTTGTACAGGCTTTTCTGAAACCAACTTCCAAATTGCCACAGGCTTCATTCGTAGCAGTGCGAGGAGCGGGAAATGGTTTCAGCGCGCGCGGTGATGGAGGCGATCATCAGCGTAGCTGGGCAGGGCAAACCCCTGTATTGGCGTATCCTGTCGGGCTGGGAATCGCATCAGTTGATGCAGGACTGGCTCAGGGAATCATTCGTAATTACCTGGCTGTTCAAAAACCGGATGGCTGGATTGACTGGAAGCCGGGATTAGGCGGGCAGCGGCAGGGCATTTTATGTCTGCCAATTCTGGCGCGGCTGGCCTGGGGTATTTTTCAGTATACAGAAGATGATGTTTTTTTGCGCGAGGTTTTCCCTGGTCTGCTCAAGTTTCTTGAACGCTGGCTCATGCCTGATCTTGATGCGGATGGCGATGGACTCCCGGAGTGGCAGAGCGAAAACCAGACCGGATATGTGTTCATGCCGACATTCGCAGGATGGCAAAGCTGGGGGCAGGGGGCTGATATTCGGCTGGTTGAAACGCCGGATGTGGCGGCCTATCTGCTTTCTGAGGCAAAAAGCCTTCATGAAATTGCTTTCTATCTGCACGACAAGGCATCACAGGCCAAACTGGATGAACATATAATCCGGTTGCAATCCCTCCTCGAAACTCTGTGGAAAACGGGTGAAAAGCGTTACAGCTATCGTGACCGCGACACTCATACGATAACCGGAAGTGTGAATGTTGTTGAGGATGCGCGGGGCAATGACGAAATTATCCCGGCAGAGCGGATTGATCCACCCAATCGGTTAATTATTCAGGTATCGGGTGGGATGGATTTGTCACCGCGCATGACGGTCAGGTTAGATGGTTTTGATGCAACCGGTGAAACGGTCAGCGAAACCATCACCAATGAAGCGTTTGTCTGGAGTCATGGGCGAGGAGTCGCCACCAGCCACAGCGTTTTTTCTCAGGTTGACCGGGCGACTTTTGATGGGTTGAGCCGTGTTTATCGGGTCGATATCGATACACTCGATACGACTCGGCTGGACATTAATATGCTGCTGCCGTTATGGTCAGCCGGCATTGAACCTGATCGTGCGGACGAGATTATCCGCCTGCTGACGGATACAGAGTGCTTCTGGCGGGCGAACGGGGTGACGATGAACCCGGCGACTGATGTGAACTTTGATCCGTCTAACATGAATGGCAGCGGAGGGGTGTGGCCGTTCTGGAATATGCTGCTGGGAGAAGGTCTGATCGAGTATGGCGCACTGGAGCAGGCGACTGATCTGGTCAAACGCTTGCTGACCGTGCAAAGCAGCGCTTTGAAGCAGGATAAAGCCTTTGCCGAGTTTTATCACAGTGACGAGGCAATTGGGCTGGGTGAACACGGCAATATCAATGGATTAGTTCCCCTGCATCTGCTGCTGCGTGTCATCGGTATACGCATTATTTCCGCGCAGAAAGTGTGGACGGGCGGGCCATTCCTGTGGGAGACGCCAGTTACGGTCAGGCAACATGGTGTTACGGTTACGAGACAGGCTGATGGCACACACATCAAATTCCCTTCCGGTTATGTTGCTAACCTGCCGGTTGGGGAGTGGCAGGCCGTGATTGACCCAACCAGCGAATCTTCAGAATAGCAAAAGCTGAGTCAGTAACAGCAGCACATCTTAACCTGCCTTCATCAACGGAAATCGGGCGGATGACAGACGAGAGTTCGATTCAGGCGTATGGATTTCTCTTTCGGAGCGCATCCGACGGCATTCTAATCGCTCGTGATTTGACGCTGGAACAAACGAACCCGGCAGCCGCAGCAATGCTGGGTGTAACTGTTGAGGAAATCATCGGTAAGCCGGTTGACGAGGCGTTTCCCCTACATCCGGCGCTGCTCAATCTGTTTCACCGTGCTGGTGAACAGACACTTGATGTGCGTTTGCCCAAGCGACGCTTGGCGGTGGGTATCGCTTCAACATTGGCAGACGGGCGGCGAATCGTGCTGCTTCAGGATGTGACGGAGCGCAACGAACTTGACTCACGGCGGGAGGCGCTCATCAGCACAATGGCGCACGATCTGCGAAACCCGATTTCGGCTATCAGCGGGTTTGCGGAGCTGGTGGAGAAGTTCGGCGAACTGAACACACAGCAGCAGAAGTTCATGACGCGCATTCGGCAGACCGCCTCCAAGCTGTACGATGTGGCGGGGTCATTGGTCGATCTGGCATGGATTGAAGCTGGAATGCCGCTGGCGCATCGTCCGATTTCCGTCGGTGAACTGATCGATAAAGCCGTTGGACAGTTGGGTGGGTTGGCATTCTCGCGGCAGGTCACGATAGCCATTTCGGTACAGGACCCGCTGCCAACGGTGATGGGCGACCCGGAACGGCTGTTAATTGCGGTTTATAATCTGCTGCATAACGCGGTGTTGTATTCCGAGGCGGAACAGACGGTGGCTATCCATGCCTGGGGGGATACCCACGAACTGTATTGCAGCGTGGCTGACCGGGGCATTGGTATTGCTGACGACGAGCTGGAACTGGTTTTTGACCGTCTATACCGTTCCCGCGATGAACGGGTGCGCGATACACCGGGCGGCGGAATCGGGCTGACGATGGCGCGGACGATCATCACCCGGCACGGCGGGGACATCTGGGCTTCGAGTAATCTGGGCGTGGGCAGCACATTCACCTTCGTTTTACCAGCGGTTCAGGAAAGCTAGTTTTATGCAGAAGATCAAAATTACCCTGCCCGCGACGCTAACCAGCCTGGGGCCGGGGTTGGGCAGCCTGGGCCTGGCGGTGGGGTTGTATACAACCGTCGAGATCAGCAACCGGAACGACGAAGCACTGGTCGTCGAGACAACCGGCGAGGGGGCAGGGCGCTACGGGACTGGCCTGCGGCATCCGGTGGTGCTGGCGCTGATTCGCATCTTCCAGAAGCAGGAGCGGGCGGTGCTGGGGCTGAATGTGCGCGTCAGCAACAACATCCCGCTGGACAGCGGCCTGGGGGCAGAAGCGGCCTTCTGGGTGGCGGGCGTGATCGGCGCGAACAACCTGCTGGGTACCGTTTACAGCCGCGAGATGATCCTTGAAATCGCGGCACAAATCAGCGGGTGGCCCGACCAGACAGCGACGGCTATTCTGGGCGGTTTGACGGCCAGCCTGACGACGGCGAATACGATGACTTATCGCCCGCTGCCGGTCAGCGGGTTAAGCCTGGTGGTTGCGCTGCCGGAATTAGGCAACTACAGCGCGGACGTTTCCCGCGTGATACCGGAGCGGGTGCCGTTGAATGATGCACTGCATAACCTGAGTCGTCTGCCGCTGCTGATGGAAGCACTGCGGGCAGGGGACTTCAAGCTGCTGGGCATGGCGGCGGATGACCGGTTGTACCTGCCTTATCTGAAACCGCATATCCCCGGCTTTGACCATGCGGCGGAGATGGCGCGGCGGGCAGGGGCGCTGGCGGTGACGTTGAGCGGGGGCGGGCCAGCGATCATCGCATTTGCCGAAGAAAACCACCAGAACATCGCGGCAGCGATGCGAGCAGCCTTCGCCAACGCGGGGGTACAGGCGCGAGCGTGGGTGCTGCCAGTTGACCGGCAGGGGGTGGTCATCAGCGTGGCGGGCAGCGGCTAGCCGCGTTTGAAAGACGAGATAGATGCGTTATTTGCCGCCACCACGCGACGGAAAATTATTTTGGTGGTTGCACGGGAGCGATCTGCGCGAGAGGCGCGGGAAAGCAGTCGTGCGTAATGTGTGAAAGGCGAGTTCCGAGTGAAATACAAATGCAAATGTCATAGAGACAGTGTAGCATGGGAACAGGGCAAGCAGTGAAACATCTGTCATGACAAATGTTACGATTTTGAGGGAAGGAAGGTTAGAAAAATGGCGTTTTTACAAACTTTAAAAGGGCCAGTGGCGACGGATACGCTAGGACTGATGCTGCCACATGAACATTTATTTGTCGATCTTCGCGGGCCGCTCGCGCCGGGGTACGGCGAGGCTGAACCGGAAGCGGTTGGTGAACTTATGAAGCCGTACCTGGATGCAGCACAGGCAGCGGGGGTGACGGCGCTGGTGGACTGCGCTCCAGCCGGTGTTGGGCGGAATGTGGTGGCACTGCGGCACCTGGCGACGCTGACGCCGATTCACATTGTCGCGCCGACGGGGGTGTATAAAGATGGATTCATCCCGGAAGCCTGGCAGGATTTGAGCGCGGAAGCCCTGGCTGAGCTGTGGGTTCGCGATCTGACGGAAGGGATGGACGGCACGGACAGTAAGGCAGGATTCATTAAAATTGCCATGAGTGATGACGGGCCGAGGCCGATTGAGGGGCGGAGCGTGCGGGCGGCAGCTATCGCCAGCAAAGCGACGGGCGCTGTGATCGGCAGTCACACGATTGGGGGCAAAGCAGCGCGGGCGGAACTGGATATTCTGAATGAAGTGGGGTTTGACCCGGAATATTTTATCTGGATTCATGCCCATAGCGAACCGGACATGAACATCCACTTAGAAGCGGCACGGCGCGGGGCATGGGTGGAATTCGACACAATTGGGGCGGTCAATTGGTTCCCGGAGCAGCACAAACTGGTGGATTATGTGCTGCACCTGATGGAAGCGGGTTACGGCGGAAAAATTCTGCTGTCACACGACGCGGGCTGGTACGAAGTGGGTTCGCCGGGCGGCGTGCCGAAGCAACCGGAAGGTGTGCGGGGGTATACGGCGCTGGTGGAACAGTTCATCCCGGCGCTGCGGGCGCGGGGGGTGAGTGATGAGGAGATTCGGATGCTGACGGTGACGAACCCGGCGCGGGCGTTTGGGATTGCCTAGCACAAAGTGCAGGGTGACGAGTAATGAGTTGGAATTCAGGTATGAGGTATGAGGGAAATCAGGGGCAGTAGTCGTTGAGGTTATGTGAATCAGAGCGGTTAATGCCGGGAAGCAGGGCGTGAAAGCCCTGTTTTTATTTGGGCGGGTGGTGAACGCGCAACGGGGGAGCGTGCTATAATCGCGGGAAGTATTCACTTCTGACACCGGCAGGGAAGGGGCGGCATGTCCCACGTTTTCATCAGCTACAGCAAGCAGAATCAGGCTTATGCGCGGCGGCTGGCGGATGCGCTGATCGCGGCTGGTTTTGATGTATGGATCGATGACCAGATTGATTACGGCGAGGACTGGTGGCGGACGATTGTACGGGCCATCCGGGGCGCAAAGGCCTTTGTCGCGGTGATGAGCGAAGACTCGGATGCATCGGATTGGGTGCAGCGCGAGGTGACGCTGGCGGATAAACACAAAATTCCAGCGTTCCCGCTGTGGCTTTCCGGCGATATGGATGCCAGTGAAAACTGGGCGATTTACGTGCGAACGCAATATGCCGATGTGCGCGGTGGCAAGCTGCCGGGGGATGATTTTTACCGGCGGCTGGAACGGGCCGCGCCGCGCAGAACTGCGGGTCGTAATATTACCCCTCCCCCCAACCCCCTCCCCGTACACGGAGAGGGGGAGTCAGATATCCCTGCTTCAGACGATTCTGCTCCTGAAAAAGGGCCTCCTGTCCGCCAGCAAAAGAACCTGATGCCGCCTGATGTGAGCGGGATTTTGCCACCGCCGTTCGAGTGGTGCGAAATTCCGGCGGGTCAGGTGACGATTCGCTATACAGCTAGGGCGAAAGCGACAACTGATGTCCCTTATTTTATTATGGCTAAATACCCGATCACCAATGCTCAGTATCAGATCTTTGTCGATTCTGATGATGGTTATGCTGATCCAGCGTGGTGGGGATTCAGCGACCCAGCGAAGCTATGGCGACGAGAGAATAAGCAACCGCGTGAAAGGCCATTTATAGGAGATGATCTTCCACGCACTGAGGTTAGCTGGTATGAGGCGGTTGCGTTTTGCCGGTGGCTAACCTTACAGCTTTACCCTGAGGGTGTTGGCAATTGGATAATCAGTTTACCGAGTGAGCAGCAGTGGCAGCGGGCGGCGCAGGGGGATGATGGACGGGAATATCCCTGGGGAAATGAATTTAATAAATTGTACTGTAACACTGAGGAAAGCCAGATTGGGATGCCAACCCACGTCAACTATTATTCTAATGGCATGAGTCCGTTTGGTTTGATAGACATGGCGGGAAATATCTGGGAGTGGTGCCTTACTAAATGGGAAACTGGTAACGCGGATTTAGGACTTGATGATCCGCGTGTGAGGCGCGGTGGCGCATTCGATACAAGTAACTTGAGTGCGAGCTGTTATGCGCGTGACCGTAATTTTGTCTGGAATTGGACACAGGATAATGGGTTTCGCGTTTGTGCAACAATGATTCGGGATGAGCGATGAGTGTTTACGCGGAGAAGAACCCATACAGCGGGGTGAACCCGCACCTGAACAGCGCTTTTCACATATGGGAACTCTCAATATGATGAAGACGCTGCTGGCGAGGCATATTCATACATTGGTCACGATGGACGGGCGGGAAATCCGCGATGGGGCAATCTTCGCACGGGATGGCGTGATTGAAGCGGTTGGAATGCTGGACGAAATGCCCGCGCAGACGGCGGATGAAGTGCTGGATTTATCGCGGCATGTGGTCATCCCCGGACTGGTGAATACGCATCATCACATGTATCAGAGTTTGACGCGGGTTTTAGCGCAGGATGATGAACTCTTCGGCTGGTTGAAAACGTTGTACCCGATCTGGGGACGGCTGACGAGCGAGATGGCGTATGTATCGGCTAAAGTGGCGATGGCGGAACTGATGCTGTCGGGCTGCACCACATCGAGTGACCATCTCTATATTTTCCCCAATGATGTGACTCTGGATGACGAAATCCGCGCGGCGGGCGAGATGGGCATCCGGTTTCATGCAGCGCGGGGTTCGATGAGCGTGGGCGAGAGCGCGGGCGGGCTGCCACCGGATGCGCTGGTGGAGGATGAAGCGGCGATTTTGCGCGATACGCAGCGCGTGATTAAGCAGTATCACGACGCCGGACGGTATGCGATGCTGCGGGTAGCAGTCGCGCCGTGTTCGCCGTTCAGCGTGTCACGCGATCTGATGCGTGAGGCGGCGGCGCTGGCGCGGAGCTATGGTGTCAGCCTGCACACTCATCTGGCAGAAAATGATAATGATGTGGCCTACAGCCTGGAAAAATTCGGCTACCGTCCCGGTGATTATGCCGAGGATGTGGGCTGGGTGGGCGACGATGTGTGGCACGCGCACTGCGTCAAACTGGATGAGCGGGAAGTCGGATTGTTCGGGCGGACGGGGACGGGCGTGTGTCACTGTCCGAGCAGCAACATGCGGCTGGGTTCGGGAATCGCGCCGGTTCAACGGATGCTTCAGGCGGGGGTGAAAGTCGGGCTGGGGGTGGATGGCTCGGCATCGAATGATGGCGGGCATCTGCTGGGCGAGGCGCGGCAGGCGCTGCTGGTGAGCCGTTTATTACCTCCTGAACCCCTCGACGATCATACGAACAAATTTGGTTTGTCAGCACGGGAAGTATTATGGGCCGGGACACGGGGCGGGGCAGCGGCACTAGGGCGGGATGATATTGGCGTAATTGCGCCGGGGATGGCGGCGGATTTCGCTGCTTTTCGGCTGGACACGGTGGGTATGGCCGGGGCGGGGCATGACACGGTGGCGGAGCTGGTGTACAGCGCTTCGCAGGGGGTGGATGTGTTGGTCATCAATGGGCAGGTGGTGGTGAAAGAGGGGCAGTTGGTGACAGCGGATGTGCCGGTAGTGGTGGAGCGGCACAACGCGCTGTCACGGCAGTTGATTGACGGCAGATAATGCCTGCCCCAACGCTTCTTCGTGAATGGAGCGGGGCGCAAAGAGAAACCATACCTGTGGGTATAATATGTCCTCTGTTTTTGTCCCACACTCAGCACGTAAGTCTGCAATATTTGGGCCAAAGTAACCATGACTTTTCTGCGATTGGGCGTAAACTGCGCGGTGGTGGATGACGAGGGGCAAGTGCTGCTCTCACAGCGAAGCGACCTCGATGTGTGGAATCTGCCGGGCGGGCGAGTTGACCCCGGCGAAGGGCTGGAAGCTGCGGCGCTGCGGGAACTGCGGGAAGAAACCGGCGTAATCGCGCAGATTGACCGCCCGGTCGGGTTGTATTATCTGCACGGGTGGGAGCGGTTGAATGTGTTGTACAGCGCATGGCCGTTGAGCGAGGATTTGAAGACCTGGACGAATGAGACAAAGGATAATCGCTATTTCAGCCTGAGGGCGCTGCCAGCGGAAGTGACATGGGAATGGCTGTTGTTTGATGTGATGGCCGATGAACGACCGAGGCCGCGAATCATCGAAATGCCAGCAGATGAACTGCGGCAGGTCAAGCGCAAACTGGCGCGGCGCTGGGTGCGGAATCTGCTGTCGGGAAGGCCGGAACCGCGTTTCCCACGATTTGATGTCTGGACGGTGGGGCTGGTGTGGGATTCGACGCATACGCGAGTGGTGACGCTGGCAGGGGGACAGGGACAGGTTTTGCCAAGAGCGGTTTGCACGGGCGAGCAGTCCCCCTGGGATGAACTGCGGCAGGCGGTGCGCGGCGCGTCCGGGATTGAGCCGGTGTTTCAGTGGGTGGGGGTGTGGCAGGATGTGGGGCATGACAGTCTGGAATTTGTATTCGCGGCGACGGTGGATGAAACGGATTTGAGCGGACAGGCGGAGTGGTCAAATACGCGGAATACAGCGCTGACCGGGTTGGATGCAGCATACGTCGAACGAGTGAAAGCGAGCTATGCTACTGATTCGGTATGGACGATTAATCATGACGCGGACATCAAAGCGGGCGAAATATTCCGGTACATCCGGTGAAGGGGAATCAACATGGCGTTAACTGACCGGCTGGCAGCAGCGCGGGGTGATATTCCAGGGCGGCTGGCACTGCGAAACGCGCAACTGGTGAACGTGTGGAGCGGGGAAATTTACATAACTGACATCATCGTGCAGGGGGCGCGGATTGCAGCACTCGGAGGAGGGTATGCAGCAGAGCAGGAAATTGATCTGAAAGGGCGCTATGTTTGCCCCGGTTTCATCGACGCGCATGTGCATATCGAGAGCAGCCTGTGTACGCCGCCGGAATTCGCACGGGCGGTGCTGGCGAACGGTGTGACGACGGTGGTGACTGACCCGCACGAAATTGCCAATGTGCTGGGTCTGGAAGGCATTCGCTTCATGCTGGAGCGGGCAAAACACGGCCCGCTGAATATGTATGTGATGGCGTCGAGCTGTGTGCCAGCGACGCACATGGAAACCAGCGGGGCGCGATTGGAAGCGGAGGATTTAGCGCCGCTGTTGAATCACGAGTGGGTACTGGGGCTGGCCGAGGTGATGAATTATCCCGGTGTAGTGCAGGGCGACCCGGCGATGCTGGAAAAAATCAAGCTGTTTGGCGCGAAGGTGCTGGACGGTCACTGCCCGGCGCTGACCGGTAAGGAACTGAATGCTTATGTGGCAGCGGGCATCCGCAGCGAACATGAATGCACCACCGTTGAGGAAGCGCTGGAAAAACTGCGGCTGGGGTTGACAATTTTCATCCGCGAGGGGACGACGACGCGCAATCTACAGCCACTTCTGCCACTGGTGATGCGGGAAAATCATCCGCGGCTGTGCTTTTGCACGGATGACCGGCAGCCGGGCAGCCTGATGGATGAAGGCTCGATTGATTTCATGGTGCGGACGGCGATTGCCGCAGGGCTTGACCCGGTGATGGCGATTCGCATGGGGACGCTGAACACAGCGCAGTATTTCCGCCTGCACGATTACGGGGTCGTCGCGCCGGGGAAATGGGCAGACATGGTGGTGTTTTCCGACCTGAAGAATCTGCGGGCCGAGATGGTTTTCCGGGGTGGCGAACTGGTGGCGGAAAATGGCAGGATGATGCGCGAAAAACCGGCATCACGCCCTTTTGACCTGCGCGGCTCGATGAATGTGCGGCTGGATGGGCTGGATTTTCGGATTCCGGCGCGGGGGCAGCGGGGGCGGGTGATCGGCGGGGTGGGCGATCAGGTGGTGACCGGGCATCTGATCGAGGATGTGCGAGTCGTAGACGGCGAGGCTGTAGCGGATACCGAGCGTGATCTGCTGAAAATGGCGGTAGTGGAGCGTCACCGGGCGAGCGGAAATATCGGCAAAGGTTTTATCAATGGATTTGGATTAAAACGCGGGGCGATTGCCGGAACGGTGGCGCACGATCATCATAATGTGGTGGTGATTGGCGCGGATGATGCCAGTATGCGGCGAGCGGTTCATGCGCTGGCGGAGATGGGCGGCGGACTGGTGGCGGTGGACGGCGAGACTGTGCTGGGGCGTTTGGCTCTGCCAGTGGCAGGGTTGATGACGGAAGCGCCGCTGGAGCAGGTGCGGCGGGAATATGACAGCATGATCGACCACGCACAAAAGCTGGGGAGTGCGATGCCCGACCCCTTCATGGCGATGAGCTTCATGGCGCTAGAAGTGATCCCGAAGCTGAAGCTGACCGATGTGGGGCTGGTCGATGTGGAGCGGTTCGAGGTTGTGGATTTGTGGGTGTGATAAACCCCATCCCCCGGCAGGCAAGGGGATTTCAAGGTTGGATTCAGCAGCAGCAGATTGACTTGCTGGCGGGGAATTTGCTGGCGGTGGCAGTGTTTTTTGTGTTCACGCCGGTGATTGCTTTCGTGGCCTCCGAGGATGTGGATTATGGGCTGCATACGAATTTCATCGTCCATGCCCTGACCGGGCAGTCGATTGATGCTTTTCTGGCAACAGTACCGCATTTTCTGTTTCACGCGACGGTAGTGCTGGCTTATCGGGTGCTGGCGGGAATCAGCCTGCCGGGAGCGGTGTTCATCGTCACACTGGGCTATTACATCGCCGGGGCGCTGGCCTTGTACTGGCTGCTGGGACGGCTGGCTGGCAGGGCAGAAACATACCGGCGCGGTTTGCTCTATGCGGCACTGGCGCTGATTTTGATTCTGGTCGCGCCGGTGAACCTGCTAACGCCAGATAACCGCTACATGGGTTATATCCCGACGAGCGCTTATCACAACCCGACGATTGTGGCCCTGAAGCCATTTGCTTTGGTGTTGTTCGGGCTGGTGATGGGCATGTTTAAGATAACCCCATCAACCAGCTTCCTCGTATATGGAGAGGGGGAGCAATCTCTAACCCCTGATCGTTTTCCTTTAGAACGAGTAGAGCGAAGAGAAAAAAGGCAATCCCTGTGGTACGGGTTGTTGTGTGCGACAGTGACGGTTTTATCGATTCTGGCAAAGCCAAATTATGTGATGGCATTTTTACCGGCGCTGGTGCTGGGAATGGGGTGGGCATGGTGGCGCGAGTGGCCGGTGCGGTGGGGCGTAATCATTGGGGGAGTGATCGTCCCGGCGGCAGCAGTTTTGGGGGCGCAAGCCCTGTTGTTTGGCGCGACAGGCGGGATTATTTTCTCGCCGCTGGCTGTGATTTATGAGTGGGATCGCATCATCAATCCGGCTTCGTCTGATGCGCTGATTCTGAAGTTTGTGCTGTCGGCGCTGTTTCCGTTGTGCGTGTACCTGTGTTTCTGGAAGTGGGCGCGGCAGACATTTTATCTGAATGTGGCGTGGGCGGTGTTTGGTATTGGCGCGGCCTACGGGTATTTACTGGCGGAGGGCGGCAGCCGGCTCGGCGCGGGGAATTTCACCTGGAGCGGACAAATTACGCTGCTGGTGCTGTTCGCGGCGTCGGCGGCGTTTATGGTGGACAAGCGGCAGCGGCTGTTGAGCAACAAAAGATTATTTGTTTGTACAGCGGCGCTTGGCCTGCATCTGGTGAGTGGGATTGCATGGTATGGGTATCATACGGGCTGGGCGTGGATGGGGTATCTGATCGAGCGGGTGTGGTAGCGAGTGGACAGTGCAAATTGCTATCAGATGTGGAAAATTAAACGCAACTCATTAGCGCTCGCCCGGAATTTTCATTGATAAACGAATGAGAAGTGGTGAGGGCTGGATTTTCATTCTGGCAGGTTTTACCAAGTGCAAGGACAGTTCCATGACGATTGAACAGGCGACGATTGATGCAATCAAGTCCCGTGTGGCGGCGCAGCGCGAGGACATCATTACTTTTTTGCGGGAGTTGTGCGCCATCCCCAGTTACGACAGCCAGATTCGGGCAGTGGGCGAACGGGCTGAAGCGGAAATGCGAAAGCTGGGTTTTGACGAGGTGTGGTGGGACAAGATGGGTAATGTCGTCGGCAGGATTGGGGACGGGCCGATGAAGGTGCTGTATGACAGCCATATTGACACAGTGGGCATTGGCGCACCGGAAGAATGGGAATGGGATCCGTTCGAGGGCAAAATTGAAAATGGAGTCTTTTTCGCACGCGGGGCATGTGACGAAAAAGGCAGCACACCGGGGATGATTTACGGGCTGGCGATTGCGAAGGAACTCGGCCTGCTGGACGGCATCACCGGTTATTACTTCGGCAACATGGAAGAATGGTGCGACGGGATCGCGCCGCACGCACTGGTCGAGGCAGAAGGTTTGCGCCCGGATTTTGTGGTGATCGGCGAGCCGACCAAAATGCAGGTGTATCGTGGGCATAAAGGGCGTGTCGAAATGCAGGTCCTCGCACGAGGTAAGAGTGCGCATGCCGCCAGTAATTTCTTGGGAGATAACGCCATCTACAAGCTTCTGCCGGTGATTGATGCTATCAGCAAGTTAGAGCCTTAACTTGGCGACGATCCATTCCTGGGACATGGGCGCATCACGGTGACGGATATGAAAGTGAAAACGCCAAGCATCAACGCTGTGCCGAACGAGGCGCTGATTTACATTGACCGACGGGTGACATTTGGGGAGGAACCACAGGCTGAGCTGGAACGCATCAAGCGCGTGGTGGGGGAACGGAACGATATTGAGGCATCGATTCTGTTTTATGACGACGCCAGCTACACCGGATTTGTGTTCCCGGTGGACAAAATTTATCCAGCGTGGGCGCTCCCAGAAGACAACCCGTATGTGCAGGCAGGGGTCAAGGCAGGTGAACTGCTGTGGGGGACGCCGCTGCCTACCGGAAAATGGGATTTTTCGACCAATGGCACCTATTGGACGGGCAAGGCGGGCATCCCCAGTATCGGTTACGGGCCAGGAGATGAAATTCACGCGCATACGGTACTCGATCAGGTGGCGCTGGATGATGTGGTGCGGGCGACGGAATGGTATGCCCTGCTGCCAGGACTGATTGGTAAATAGCAAGTCAATTAACCGCCGGTAACGTCAAAAGGGTAATCAAAAGCGAGGATGGTTAGTGTTGAAAGTCAGTACAATTCCACGAAATCAACTGATGATATGGGGATGCCGCTGATGGAAATGGACTGGATTGTGGAGGGGGTGCTGGCGGCGAGTCCGCTGCCAAAGAATGCGGCGGATGTCGAGTCGCTGGCGGCTCAGGGGGTACTGGCGATCATCACCCTGACGGAACGACCCCTGACGGCACAGCGCGGTATCACGCCAGAGCTGCTGGAAAAACTTGGGATTCGGACGCTGCATATTCCGATTGATGATTTTCATGCGCCGACGCGGGCGCAGGCGGAAGATGTGGTAGCGTTCATCGACCTGATGCAGGCAGAAGGCAAACCGGCGCTGGTTCACTGTAAGGTGGGGCAGGGGCGGACAGGGACGCTGCTGCACGTTTATTATCTCTCGAAAGGATACAGCCTGCGGGATGCACGCTATCAGGTGTCGCTGCGACGGGCTTTGTGCGATTTTAATTCGCTTTCAGACGAACAGCGGCACTTCCTTGAGGAATTCGCGGCGGGGCGCATGATTATCGTGAGAGGGGTGCTGCGCGGGATGATATACATCAAGCGGCATCGACAGCGCAAGGTTAACGTGGAAAATCGGCTGACCTGCAAACAATACGAAGGTGATCTGACCGATATGGGGCGGCTGCAAGCGGCCAAAGCCGGAAGCTGGCTGGTCGATAAAAATATCTCGCGCATTATACACAGCCCTTTTCACCGGGCAGAGCAAACGGCGCAGATTGTTGGCACCGCATTAGCTGTCACGCTCACGGCCAGCCAGGGCTTATGCGAGATGGACTGCGGTGACCTGGAAGGGCGAACAGACGACGAAGCATGGGCGGCCTGGCGCGAGGTATGGACGCGCTGGAAAAATGCAGAACCAGCGGCGGTTTTCCCCGGCGGCGAAAGCTACGCGCAGGCGCAGGCGCGTTACAGCCGCGTGATTCATGACACCAGTCCTGATGACAATACACTGCTGGTGACTCATGGTGGTATCACCATCTGCGTTGTGCCATACCTGTGCGTCAATGCCGCCGCGCTGCAAGGTGAACTGGCATTGGACAACACGGGTATGGTCGTGTTAGAACGTTACGATCAAAGTGGCCGGTATATCTGCCGGTCATGGAATTTAACTGAGCATCTATAAAGGGCAATTCATCATGCAGACGGACTTGAGAGGCCGCGACCTGATTACTGAGCAGGAATGGACGCGGGATGAGATTGATACGCTGCTGGATGTGGCGTGGGATCTGAAGCGCAAACGGGCAGTGGGCGAACCCCATGCTTACCTGCGCGATAAGGTGCTGGCGATGCTGTTTTTCTTCACCAGCACGCGGACACGCGCCAGCTTTGAGGCCGGGATGGCGCAGCTTGGCGGCCACGCACAGTTCATCGACAGCGAAACGACGCAGATTTCACACGGCGACACGGCAAAGGAAATCGGTGAAATTCTGGGGCGGTATACCGACGGCATTGCCATTCGCCAGTGCGACTGGAACTTCGGCAACCAGTACATCCGCGAAGTGGCGCAGGCCAGCCGTGTGCCGGTGCTGAATATGCAGTGTGATGTCTATCATCCGTTCCAGATTCTAGCCGACCTGATGACTATTCAGGAAAAGTTCGGGCGTGATCTGCGCGGGCGGACGATCAATGTCAGCTATGCTTATGCATCTAGCTACCAGAAGCCGCTGTCCGTGCCGCAAAGCCTGATTCTGCTGATGACGCGCTACGGGATGAATGTGCGGCTGGTGCATCCGCCGGAATTCGCGCTGATGCCCGACATCGTGCAGCAGGCGAAGGACAACACGCGGGAGAGCGGTGGTTCATTCGAGATGATGGACGATTTCGACGCCGGGTTCAAGGATGCGGACATCATCTACGCGAAAAGCTGGGGCTGCTGGATGACGACCGAGGATAAAAATGAATCGTCGGTCATCGGCAAAAAATACACCAACTGGATTACCGACGAGGAGCGGATGGCGCTGGCAAACGACCATGCGATTTATATGCACTGTCTGCCCGCTGACCGCAATATCGAAGTGACCGACGGTGTGATTGATGGGCGGCAGAGCGTGGTCTATGACGAGGCGGAAAATCGTCTGCATGTGCAGAAGGCGGCGATGGCGCTGACGATGCGGTAGGCGAGTCACCAGTTTCCAGTTGTCAGTTTCCAGTAAACGCAAACATGCCAGCACTCGTGATGAGGCTGGCATTTTATACCAGATCGGAAAACAAGATGAGCGAAACATGGGATGATGCGCTGGACGCGCTGGTTGCCGCGCCGGAGCATCACACGCTGTTATGGGAAAATGATAAGGTGCGGGTGATCGAGACGCACATCCCAGCCGGGGAACGGACAAAGGTGCATACGCATCGTTGGGCGGGGGTGCTGCGCGTGGTCAGTTGGAGTCCATTCATCCGCCGGGACGACAAGGACACTATTCTGGTGGAGTCGCAGAAGGTTGAAGCGCTGCAAAATCCGGCGGAATATATGTGGGGCGCGGCACTGCCACCGCATTCGCTGGAGAATGTGGGCGACAAAGAACTGCGCATCATCGCGGTAGAGTTGAAAGAGAACGCATGACAGAAACCGTTTTGCCGGATGTGCTGGAATCGGGGCTGCGGGTGGTCTTTTGTGGGACGGCGGCAGGGCGAAAGTCGGCAGCGGTTGGCGCGTATTATGCCGGGGTAGGCAACCGCTTCTGGCCGACGCTGTACCAGATTGGGCTGACGCCGCGCCAGCTTGCGCCGAGCGAGTTCCGTGAAGCCTTGCAATACGGCATCGGGCTGACCGATCTGGCGCAGTATGCATCCGGCATGGACAAGGATTTGAAGCGAGCGGATTTCGCGCCGGAGCGTTTTCGCCAAAAAATCATAGACATTGTGCCGAGCGCGGTGGCCTTCACCAGCAAGTTTTCGGCGTCAGTTTATTTTGGCGTGAAGACAAAGGGGCTGCGTTATGGGTTGCAGGATACTTTGATCGGGCTGAGCAAAATATTTGTGCTGCCTTCCCCATCCGGCGCGGCACGGGGTCATTGGGATGAGTCCGTGTGGCGGGCGCTGGCGGTGGCAGTGTTGTAGTATGATGAGATAAGCAGGCAGGAGATAGTGACATGATTAACCAGCAGATCAATATTCCAATAGCAGAGATCAGGGCGTTTTGCGAACGGTATCCGATACGGAAATTGTCGCTGTTCGGGTCAGTGCTGCGCGATGATTTCACGCTGGAAAGCGATGTGGATGTGCTGGTGGAGTTCGAGCCGAATTCAGGCGTGACGTACTTGGATATGGCGCGGATGGAACTGGAGTTGGGCGCGATACTGGGACAGCAAATTGACCTGCGCGAACCGGAAGAACTGAGTCGCTTTTCGCGTGAGCGGGTTTTAGGGATGGCGATGCCGGTTTATGAACGAGCGTGATTTGACACGTTTACATGACATGCTGGAATATGCGCGGGAAGCCATACAGTTTGTCGAAGGTAAAACGTTGGACGCACTGGACGACGATCTGATTTTGACGCGGGCGCTGACCTATAGCATCGGTGTGATCGGTGAAGCTGCAACGAACATCAGCCGCGAATTTCAGGACGCAAATCCGCAAATTGCCTGGGCTGAAATTGTTGGGATGCGAAACCGTCTGTTTCATGGTTATCTGGAAATAAAGCGCGAACGTTTGTGGGCGACGGTGACGATTGCGATACCTGCATTGATCGTGGAACTTGAGAAGCTGATTGACATCAACCGAGATGAGGATGCGGAGTAAATCATGCCAAATGGTGGGCCGCGACCGGACTGCCTGCATTGTAAAAATTGTCTCGGAGATCGTCATGATCCCGAAACTTTAACGTGCGGGGTGCACCATTTTAAGGTAACCAACCCCATCTATGCGTTTTGTGCAGCGTTCATGGATTATGAGGTATTGGAAGCTGTCGATTGGTTAGATCAAGAATTAGTTCGAAACCGACTTGAGCCTGACCAGATGTATCTTTGGCTAAGTTTGGAAGTAACTGATCCAACTGGTAAGTGCAAACAAATCTTTGATTTCGCCAAAC
>CAYUTY010000097.1:0-21177 GCA_964447795.1 uncultured Anaerolineaceae bacterium | reverse complement strand
CCCGTAGCCGCAGCCGCTGGCGGCTGTGAGACAGTGTGGTACTGTGCAGTAAGAAATGCACCTAAAAACAGGCGGCATTTAGCAGAGACGGCGTGGAGATCGGGCCAGGATGCAAGGCGTTGGGAATCCGGGGACAGGCTGCCCTCGATTCACTCGCCAGATTATGGATTGAACAGCAGCATCGAGATCATTCGCTAATTCTTTACAGTCAGATCCCTCAACTTGTCGCATAATTAAGAGAATGGAACAAAAGCTTGTTTATTTGAGGGAAATGTGATTCGTAATCCCCTTGAAGCAGGGCAGCATTTATTGAAACAATACCAGGCAAAACTTCGATTTGCTCTGGAAACTAACGAATTAGCCGCGGAAGCAATCGACCAGATTCTCGATTCAATGCAGATTGACAGCGGAATCTATCTATCGCTTAACCCAATCTATGAACAGAGCGAAGAACCATTTGCCAATTTTGTCCGACAGCATCACCTTCCAGAAAAGCTCGCAACATTATTTCCTAAGCTCGCTGAAAACTCTCTCTATATACATCAGAGACGCGGCATCCTGTCGATCCTGGGTGGACGGCACACAATCATCTCAACAGGCACCGGCAGTGGTAAAACCGAGACGTTTCTCATCCCCATCATTGCCCATTGTCTGCAAAGTCTGGAACGCGGTGTCAAAGCCCTCATCGTTTATCCCATGAATGCGCTGGCGGGCGATCAGATTGAACGTATAGCCGCCTACACTCAAGATACAAATATCACCTTTGGGCTTTATACAGGCGCAACACCTGAGCATCAATCCAAAGGAGACTCTGAGCGGAAATTTGCCAATCAACTCATCTATCGGGATGAAATCCGTGCTAATCCCCCGGACATCCTCATCACCAATTACGTGATGCTGGATCGGATGCTCACGCGCGAAAAAGACCAGCGTATTTTCATTGAGTCTGGTAACACCCTGCGTTACCTTGTTTTGGATGAGCTGCATACCTACACTGGCAGCAAAGCGGCTCACCTGAAATATTTGCTGGCACGTCTCAGCTACTACTTCACCAATAAAATCACCAATATTGGTACCAGCGCTACCCTCGCAAGTGACGCAGCAGGCAAGGAAAGACTCGACGAGTTTGTCCAAAATTTATTTGTCATCGAACCCGATGAATACACCTTCATCGAAGCTGTCAAAAAGCCAGAAGCTCGTTTGACAACGATTCAGCCTGTACCTGATCTCACTGATGATAGTCTGGAACAAATAGATTTCTCTACCGAGGAACAAGCCGCCAGCAGCATCAGTTTATTGACAGGCGCTCATATAGATACCCTTGACTTCTATTCTCCCTCAGAAGCATTTCATCAAACGCCCGTTTATCAGTCTTTATTCACGAATCATTATGTCACCCTCATCCGCCATGCACTGGAACAAGGTTCACAGTCGTTCAGCGATCTGGTACGTCATATCAGTTATGGAATACCAACCAGACAATTCCAATCGATCACGCCCGAAAGATTGTTATCCTGCTACCTTGAAGCAATTGCTTATATAAATGAAAAAGTGGGCGAACGTGGTAAACCGCTGTTGGACTATCGTCTGCATGTTTTCGTCCAGAATCTAACTGATATTTTGAGAATGTGTCCGGTCTGTCGCCGATATTTTAGCGGCGATGTTGCTCACTGTTCCCATGACGGGCAGGCTGTTTTCGCCGTTTACCGACATGATATGCGTCTGTGCATTGGTAAATTTAACGGACAACGCCTCAGCCCAATTCTTGAAACAGAATCGACGGATCTTGAGGATGTTCATTACGTTTTAATCGGACGTGCCACCGATATTCTCGGCGAGAATTTTGAACTTCCGGGGAATCTGTCCACAGATGGACAATTTGATACGCGAAGCGATGGTACTTACCGTCTTGCACATCTTGAGGCGAGAAATCCTGAACAGCTCGAATATGATCTAATACGGATTGGTGACGAGAAACGCGATTACCTTTATCTTGTTCAACTCGTCAAAACGATGTTACAAACCTATGGCAAGAGCCTGGGTTTTGTAGATAACCGTGAACTGGCATCGCGCTACAGTACGATTATCAGGGATGAATTTGCCAGTGAGTTTTTATACGAATTTCTGTGTCTGCACTATCCACATGAGCGTGACTTAAATATTGATCGCACGCTTGTCTATTTACAAAAGCGTGCGGCAGAAATTCAAAGTTCAGACCTGGAACAAGCCATCTTCAGGGAACTTCCCCTCTGGTTTTACCGGATGATGAGTATACCGGAACGCATGGGTGGCGTTGTGGGTCTGTTCAGATGGAACGACGATAGCTTTGATTGGAATCAACTATCTGAGTTGCAGCAGGCACTGGTCAGTATTTTCATTCGTGAGCGGGCAATACAGACCGGATTTACAGACAACTACCCTCAAAGTCATTTTATCCGTTTTCAAAAATACTGGGCTACCAGTCACTATGGGATTTACATTGAAGATACTCAGTCCGACGACCCTGACTATCGTGGAATATCACTGGGGGAACAGGGCAAGGAATATGCCGAATTCGTAGAAAACTGGTCTGTTCCTGAAATCCTGTCAGCCGTTGAACAATTAGTGAATGTGGGTGTTGTGATTCGTGACACTGCCCCAAAAGGCAAAACGATTTACTACCTCAATCGAGAATACCTTCGTTTCAATCTGCCCCCATCGCGTTATGGTGAAGGGGATGAAGGTTACGAAAAGCTGAAGAATGACCTTCTGTTTACAGCCGAAGTTCATAGTTCTGATCTTCACACTAAGCTACGTGAGGAGATCGAACGCCGCTTTAAAGATAAAAAGGATGAAGAAGAAAAACTTCATTTCGTCGTAGCGACTCCTACGCTGGAAATGGGTATCAACATCGGGGATTTAGAAAGCGTGTTGATGATTGGTGCGCCACCTACCCCCGCTAATTACGCTCAACGAGCGGGGCGGGCTGGCCGAGGCAAGAAACGCGACGCATTGATTGTCACTTTTTGCTCGGCAAGCAGCACCCATGACACTTATGCTTTCCGTAACCCTCAAACAATCATTAATGGGCGTGTCACGCCACCTGCATTTAATCCCGTCAATCCAGAAATTCTCAAGAAGCATATAAATGCCTTTGTGCTTCGTCATCGTCTCAAGAATCGTGATACATTGCGCCAATTTGCGTTGAAAGTAGATCAGGTATACGGGGACCAAATTCCGCAAATGCAAACGTTATTTGGGAATTGGTTTGACTACAGCGCGTATCTTGACGAATTTAAGCCATTACTTGAGCGTATTTTGCAGCATAGCCGCCCTGTCTCACTGGCAAACTACTGTTATGCAGAGGGAGATTTTCCAGATTACAGCTTTCGGCGCGATCAGGTGATTGCAGTTGATGTTGAAAACTGCGATAAGATCAACGCAGAACAGACCTTTGATTGGAAAGATTTTGCCCTGACGACCCGCGATACTGAGCAAGCGTTTCGATTTTTCGTACCCGACCAGGTAATTTATGTCGCTGGCGAGGTCTACAAGACGTTAAACGATGGTATTTATGAGATATTGAGTGATGGCGCTCATCAATACAGCTGCTTCTTTGCTGAGAAAGAGGTGCGTTTCGCCCAGCAGCGCAAAGAGATTAAGCATCTTGACCTGCGCCAGTATTTCAACCCAACTGTTCCTAATCTTGAAGAACCTCGTGGTGTACTTGCTATCGGTCATACCGATGAGTGCATATTGTCGTTTCGGAATTATGGCGTTCGCCGTTCCAGACAGAGGTCATCAACTTCTGAAACTCAAACCCCGATTGGTTACGACCTGAAACGAGAAGCGCTTGTATTGCGCTTCGATTCATGGATATGCGATGACATTTTACGGAACAGCTTGACGGCTGTGCTGATACGTGAGATCAATCGACGGTATGGGCTGGCAGATGGTGAGATACGCTTGATGTTGGAAGCAAAAGTACCGGATGAACCCAACAACAGCCGCTGGATCTACACTCTGCTCTACGATAATGATGGCAATAACAACCTGCCACTCCGAAAAATTTCCCAGGAATTTGACCGCATTATCCGAACAGCTTACGAACAATTGTTATCCTGCAACTGTGAGACAGATGGCTGTTATCAGTGCATTCGCAGCTACAACACCGGGTATTTCGACAAGACTCTCAGTAGAGATCGTGCGCTCATGTTTGCCGGTTATCTCAGTGGAGAGCGACGCTTTGAGCCGAGTATAGTGCCGTTTGTAGCACCACTGTCACCATTTGATCTTATTTTGACGGTACGGCAGCAAAATAACGAAATCATGGTTACGAGCAGTACAGGTGGAAATTACAGACAACCTGTACAAGATTCCTTAAACGACACTATCTTTACCACGTTGACACAGGCAGTCTACGGCGAGTATCAAATGGGTAAGAATTCACTGAAAATTGAAACATGGGTGGATTGGCTCGTGGATTCAATTAATAATCGGCGTGTGAATAAAGGCAAAGATGCCTTTAATCGTTTTCAATTTGCACTGCTGAAATTTGATCGCGTTGAGGTAGTTCACGACTCGATAAAAAGGAAAGTTGGCATATGAAAGCCCGTTTAATTCAGACCAGCAAGTTAGCGGATGACAATAAAGCTGAGAAAGAACTTCTGGCTTTTCTGAGAGAACTACCAGAGGACTATACGATTTACCGTGAATTACGAGTGAATCGGGCTTATACAGATCGTATGAAGGGCCTGGAAAAGTCTCAGCCTGATTTTGTTGTAGTGAGTGCTGAGATTGGCTTGCTTTCAATTGAAGTTAAAGATTGGAATTTAAATTATAACCAGTACAGCTGGCGAGACCAGAATGAGATTTTAGTACAGGAAATGAAAACAGGGAATCAGAGGACAATTACTAATCCGTCTGTTCAGGCGGACAATTACCAACATGCCTTTATGGATCTTGTCGGGGAGACAAAAGTCTGGGTTACATCAATTGTTACTTTCCCTCGCCTATCTCGCCAGGCTTTCCTAAACAAAATCGCCAATATCGCCGTGCTGCAAAATCCACAGAGCAAATTCTTTCTCAACCTGGAAACAGTCATTTTCAAAGAGGATATTGATGAGTTTTTCTTGAACCCTGATCAACTGCTGCGCCGGATTGTAAGAAAGCACAGCGGCTTTCGTTCAGCGACAGAGAGCCAGATACACGCCCTTCATGAGCGTATTTTGCCAAACTCATTCCGCGTAGGCGATTTGACAAAACGTCAGCAGGAACGCGAACAACTGAAGATGATTACCGCGCAGCAGGAAAAGTGGATTTTTGATCTGGATCGTACGGCGAGTTACCTGCTAGATGTAGCCGGGAGTGGCAAGACAAACGTGTTGGTATCCCGCGCCATTCACATTATTGATCAGGCCCATAAGCAAAAGCATAATCCACCGAATATCCTGTTAACGACCTATAATCCTAACCTCCAACGCAATATTGAGCATATTCTGGATGGTAAAATTAAACCGGAAGAACGTCACAATCGTTATAAGACATTGCACATCGAAAATGTGGTTAACCTTATGAATCAGGTTGCCATCGCGGGTTATGGCTACAAATCTGAGGAGGAATATTACACACTTAATGATCCTAGTAGGCCAGATTACCATAAAACGCTGCGAGAAGATGTTCAGGCCGCGTTGCAGGATAGGGGCGATAAATACCGTGTCTTCGATTATATCCTCATTGACGAAATTCAAGATTTTGATGATGAGCAGCTTTATCTGATCAGAAGACTGGCGCGCACTGATAACTTTTTCTTCGTCGGGGATATTGGGCAAAAGATTTATGATCGCTACCATGATTTGAAGCGGCACGGCTTTATCATTGACACATTGGAACTGCCCAAATCTTATAAGATGTATCGAACCCCTCGTTACATTGGCGAGCTTGCCTATAGTTTTATTATGACAGATGCCGCCATTCGCTCTGAGTTCGAGCAGCACGGTTATCGCCAGAACACACAATTTGCGTCTTATAACAACAATGCGGCTGAACTGCTGCGTGTCCAAGATAGCATCCCCAGTGTAGTTGAACGAATCCAGGATTTACTGGCGAGTCACTGTACTGAAGACGATATTATGGTGATTACCTCTGAACAGCGTCTACCTGCATACAGTGCTGCATTCGAGCAAGCTGACATCAAGTTCAGTGTTGGAGAACCCAAACAGACCGGACAAATCAGTCTGGTTGATTTTATGAATGTGAAAGGCTTAGAACGCGAGATTGTCTTCGTTAGTGGCATTGAAGACCTGTATGCGCGACAGGGTGGGCTATTTGATGATCCGGCAACCCAGCTTAAGGAAGAGCGTTTTTCACGTCGCAAAATCTATGTGGCACTGACCCGTGCTATTGAAGAATGTATCGTTTATTACACCGATTCCGGCAACGCTTTTATCAGCGAATTGGTTGGTATCAATCGCAAAATTATGTCTGAGCGTCAGAAGGGTCGTTAATGGCATACAAATGCGAGGAAGAACTGCGCGAAAAAGCGCAAACCTTTATCCAGATATTGCTTCAGGCGGGAATCGCTGTTGAGTCATATCCCGCGATGTTCAGAGACTACATGGTCAAGGTGGCAGTGAATGGCGCAGGACACATCAGCATTTACTACAGTCCGAAGCAGCAAACTTTCTCTCTCAAACTCCATGAGCTTTGGGATACCCGGCTTATGCCACAGATTGAGGCGTGCTGGCGAAGCGATAGCATAAATAGTGATTCATCCCTACCCAATGAGGGTTATCAGGCATATGTTGACGGGTCCTATATCAATGGATTCGTTGGTTACGGAGCTGTTATATTGCATCAGAATCTGGAATTCATCCGGTTTTCGGGTTCGGTTTAACATGATGTGGAGCAGAGGCAGGTCGTGGGTGAGCTACACGCGACCATGCAGGTGCTGAGGTGGTGCGAAAAGAACAATGTTTTGGATATTGAAGTTTTCTATGATTACGAGGGCATCCAGAAATGGGCTGCCGGCGAATGGCGTGCCAACAACGCCGCAACACAACACTATCAACAAACCGTACAAGCCTCGCCCGTAAGAGTAATCTGGCGGAAGGTCAAAAGCCATTCTGGAGTTCGCTGGAACGATGTCGTAGATGAGCTGGCAAAACAGGGCGCACAAGCACAGTCAAGAGACGCTGCTCAACCCGACGATCCTCTTGTTACCCTTGAGCAAAAAGCCCTCGGTTTTGTCACTTTTCTCGCCAGCCAGAATATTGAAGCAGAATATACACAAATATACAACGAACAATATGCACGGATCATTGTTCAACATGGTTATTTTGATTTATACAACACCCGTAAACGCCCCATGTCACCTTACATACACAACTTCAAAAATGATGCTCTCCAAAAGCACATCGAGCAGCTATGGCAGCAATTCCATCTTGGCATAGTTGAGGAAAATGTCGCAAATGATGTAAGTGGATTTGAAGAAATCGAGTATTTTCTTTCGGTTCTTGCGCCATACCGCCATCTGGCATTTGACTTTTCCACATTGGCGAATGCGTTGAAAAAAGTCGTCGGTTATGAAAGTAGGATTGAGTTGCCTGTCGATAGTTATGATGAACTTGAGCATATCTACAGGCAAATTAAGGCTGAACAATGATTAATGAACCACAGGAACTTAAACGTCAGGCAGAAACGCTACGGGATCAGAAGCGATTTCCAGAAGCAGTCGCGGTCTATGAAAAACTCTGGCTAGAACAGCGAGAAAACCCAGATATCTGGGTTGGATGGGGTTATGGGCAGTGCCTTCGCAAAATTGGACGATCTGAGGACGCACTGGAGATATGCCGTACTGTTTATCGACTGGATCCAGCATTTGATAGAAACAATAATCTCTACGGTTGGTGCATATACGATATTGGCATTAAACAGGGAGAAGAGGAATTTGATGAGGCGAAATTTCTCCAGGCTGCCGATGCCATTATGCAACTTACACGTCATGAAGATTATTCTCCATACGAGCGTACGGTTTTTGCAGTTGTCCATCACTATGAAAAGTATAAAGATCGACAGAAACCTGTTCCCTATGCAAAAATCGTGGAGTGGCTCGATAAACTTAACCCTGCTTTACTATCCAGCAGCCCAAATCAAAGTTCCGATGGGAAATCGTATCCTTCGCCGAAAGAAGACTGGTATTCCAGTTGGGCAAAAGCACTTCTCGGACTCGAGCGTTACCAGGAATGTATTGTCTATTGCACAAATGCGCTCAATGAATTGCGTAGCTTCCATTACGACTATGATGTCTGGTTTCGCCAGTATCGAGCGGAGAGTTTTTTGGCACTTGGCACAGGCGAGAAAGCCCTGCCAGATTTGGAATACATGATGGGACGTAAGCCAGATGCCTGGATACGCCACAGATATGCATTGGGATTATATGCGATAGGGCAACTGGAGGAGTCCATTCGCTATGCTTCTGAAGCTGCACTGCCTCATCAGCGACTAGGCTATCGCTGGGAGGTGTATCTTGATTTGGGGAACATGTTGTTGGAATCCGGCGAACATGATTTGGCAACAAAACATATCCAACTGGCAGCAGCTATTCGTCAGGCAGAAGGGTGGGAAAAGATACCAAACAATCTTCAATTAGCCATCCACCGTCTCAATGTGTCACTTGAAAATCTCCCTGACGTAAAATCACTGCACCGCAATCTTCAACCATATTGGAAATCCATGAAACCGCGTCCGAGAACAACCCATACTGGGGTGATTCATGAAGTTCACAGTAATGGTAAATCTGGCAGAATTCAGTCTGACGATGGAACAAGGTATTTCTTCGGGATGCGAAATTTCAGAGGCGAGATAGAAGCTGCACCTGGACACCGCGTTTGTTTCAATTTGCAGGAAAACGAGAACAATCGCACAGGAGCCAAAGAAATGCACGCAGTTGATATTTGGATAGCTGACAAATAAAAACGTCTGAACTTGTTTAGGCTGAACTTTGATAACAAATAACAGTCAACACTCATGCTGGATAACGTTCTGAATCTTGCTGAACCTGCCGCAGCTCCTGTGAGAGATACTGTATCTCGCGCTGAAGCGCCGCGACACGGTTCTTGCTTTCACGACGCAGACGCTCATTCTCTGCTCGGAGCAGCAGGTTTTCCCGGTGCAGGTGCCTGACATCTCCATTTGGCGTATTGGCATCCAATAAGCCATCAACCAGAGAGGTTTCGGCTACCCGCTTCATCTTAACAGATTGATTTGGCTCAAACAGCGCCGAACCACGCTCGGTCAGCCCTAATGCCCGTGATTTGCCGCGCGACTTCACCAGATAGCCCCAGGTAATCAATCGCCCCAGATTATAGTTGACCACCGAAGTCGAGGTAATGCCCGTCTCAACGCTGATTTCACGGATACTGGGCGCAAACCCGTATTCAAGGGTGTGTTGGTGAATGAAACGCAGGATATGCAGCTGACGTTTACTCAACATGCTTGACAGTTCTCCACTCAATATAACAACTTCTAAACCATTATCGGGTCAAACCAGAATCAGGACAAGTGTTCTGGATTCAAATCCCATTGCAACCGGGTATGAAACAGGTTTGAGTTTGGCGTAAAAAGGCAAATGTCTCATGTTCAGGACAATATGAGTTGGATTGGCATTCAGCCGTTCGATTTGGACAGTAAATTCAATACTTCATCTGCTGCATTTATTGCGTTTACTGCATCTGTATGATAAGCTGACGGTAGAAGTTTAGACTTTGGAGGCAATTGCCCCATGTTAACCTATCGACAACTCCCCCCAAGTGAACGCGAGGCAGTCATTGCACGTACATCGAAGCACTTGCTTTCACGTTATGCCCGTGAAGATCAATCCCTGACCGTGCAGGTGATGGATGCCGATCACGACGAACCAATTGAACTCCCCGCTGGCGCGGTGACGCTTCTGCTGGATATTCTGGGAGCGATGGCATCCGGGCAGGGTGTTACGATCATCCCTGAAGATGCTGAACTGACCACCGTGCAGGCTGCCGATATTCTTCATGTATCGCGTCCGTTCCTCATTAAACTGCTGGATGGCGGGCAAATCCCATATCGCAGAGTCGGCAAACATCGTCGTATCCGCATGGAAGATGTCATGAATTACAAGCAAGCTATCGACCAGCAGCGTGAAGCGGTGCTTGACCAACTGGTGGCGGACGCTCAGGAACAGGACATGGGGTACGACTAGCATGAGCCAACTCACGGCACTGCTGGATGCTAATGTGCTGTATCCAGCGCCGATTCGGGATATTCTGATGCAGTTGGCAGTCGAAGACTTGTTTCGAGCAAAGTGGACCGCCGATATTCACCGGGAATGGATCGAGGCGCTGCTCAGACATGAACCGCATCGGGATCGCGCAGCATTAGAGCGAACCCGCACGTTGATGGATACGGCAGTGCGAGATGCCCTCATCACAGGGTATGAATGGCTCGTTGAAACCCTTGTACTACCCGATCCTGATGATCGCCATGTACTGGCAGCGGCAATTGTGGGACATTGTGATGTAATCGTCACCCAGAACTTGCAAGACTTTCCAGAGGATACACTCAAATCTTACGGCATCGAAACGCAGCATCCCGACGATTTTTTAGCAAGTCATCTGACCCTTGCTCCGGGTAAATTCTGTGTGGCGGTTCATAAAGTGCGGGCGCGGCTTAAGAATCCGCCCTACAGTGTGGAGGATTATCTGGCGACTCTGACTCGGCAGGGGCTGGTCGTTACCGTCTCTGAACTGGAGCAATTCGCCGAACTGCTTTAAACAGGGTGTGCTTTGTCCCTTGGCGTGTCGCCAGTCGGCTGCTGAGTTCCAGATTGATAGCTACCTAGCAGAAATAAGTCGCAGCAAATGCAGAACCTGTCGATACTGCGAACAGAGGCGCTGAACGAATCAATACATTTTTGCTGATATAGTCCGCAGTGGTAAAGGTAAAGAGACTACGGACTTAAGCATTATTCGATGCGTTGAGATTGCGTGGAGTGGTGTCTCACTCCGCGATCCTCTCTCAAGCATCCCGCCACCGAACTTTTATTAATGTGAGGTGACCGGGTTGCAGCTTAGTCACTTTCTTCCATAGATAGTCCAAGTGCATCCAGAATATCCTTTACCGCCTGGTATGCCATGTGCACCATAAAAGGTCTGACGGTATTGCCATGGGGCCATCCAGGACTAAAGCAGAGGAAACCAACAAGTCGTGCCCAAATTATACGATCTACGTCAGCGCGACCAAAAAAGGGAATAGCTTCAATCATCCTGGGATGTTTGTAAGCTGTATCCCCACCATCTCCCCACTTGGGAGCATAAGGCTGATACTTCTGATCCTTGCTCGTTGTAGCTGGCTGACCGCCAATAATCCCATAGTGTAGGAGGGAGCTATCCGTACTGGTGTCCACAAAACCTGCTACTGATGAAAAATTCGGTTTGACATTGCTTGTTTGCCAATCCTCACCGTTTAGGAGAACATAAGTCGCCTTTTCATGTCGTCCAGAGGTATCGCGTAAGCGCACAATAAAGAGATTAGGATAATTTTCAAGGCTATATTGCCCATTGCTATCGAAGCTAAAAATATCCTGCTCAAGGTACTCATTATGTAAATGAGGCCAAATTTTCATCCTATCGTTGCCACCTCGCCACTGATATGCGTCTGCTAAAAGCAATGTAGGCCGATCAGAGTTCGCGTCAATGATTGACCTGACAAACTCACGGGCAGCGCGGAAAGCGGCAACATTGGTATCCTCACGTTGATTATAAGGGATGTCACGGATACGCTCGTGCTTTTCCAGCATCGCTCTGGCTAAGCCAAAAACAGCTTCATGATAGGGTTGCCAGCTCCCCTCATCGTCCTCATAGCGCATCTCTAGACATCCATCAGGTAACCAACGAATAGCGACAATATATTCAAAGCGCGGGTCGTTTTTGCGTAGCCGATATAAGGCAATTGTGTTCAGATTTTGCGCGAGGTCCGCATCAAGTCCCGCCAATTGATAAATTCGTGCTGGCGGATACTCAGAATCAGCGAATACTGCTCCCGTCTGCCGAATGAGGAGATCTGCCAAAGCTTGTTCAACGCGGTTCTTAAACGTAACCTCTTTTTCTTTCACTTTCCGAGGATGAATCATCTGAGAACGAATTCTAGAATTCAGGCAAGCGCCTCGCACTGCCCCGTGGTAATTTCTTTCCCGTGCTTTGCCACGTACCAGTTCTGATGGCAATTCAATCAAAGCAAAGCAAGCGCCAGTAGGACTGTTTTCCACCTGAGCAAGTAACCATTTCCGATACGCATTCTGACGTTCCAGCAAAAGCTGTTGTTTTATTTTTGCTTTTTGATTATCGTTCTTTCCATTCCATTTTGTTTCATCCAGTCCTATGTAAAGCTCGTCAGGGATTTTGACAAAGTGCAAATCCAAAATCTCAGGATCATTAGTTGTACCTTCTGGCATGGAGAACATTCGCCGCAAGTAAACAGGCACTTTCTCCTTGAGGCTATCTTTGCTTTCCTGATAATAAGCTACCAGCAAGGTAATATGTTGCCCTTTGGTTAGACCCAGCGCACGTTGGATAGCCTGAATTTTCATTGTGTATCGGGCGGCATCCAGTCGCAAGGCATAAGTCTTATCTGTTTCGCCAGCCCGTTTCTTGACAATTTTGCGGTTGTCAATTTCCTTAAGCGATTGCAAGGTCAGTGGCTGGCTTACGCGGAAAGTCTCTTTATCCTGTGGAAGTGGTATGTCTGGAATCAACCACAGATTTAGAGAATCGATTAGACCGCTCATCAAATCGTAACGAGCTTGCATACTAAGACCTGTTTCCATGCCATGGTTGGGTTGCATTCCTTCAGAAAAAACGAGATAGGCTTCGTCACTTTCAGGATTGTCTCCTCCCCAATAAACTTGTGGTTGCCGAGCCAGCCGTTCCATATCTATCTGAAACTCGGCCCCCAGCGCTTGAAGAAAGGCAACTAAATCATCATCATAGATATACAGCCTACTCTGTGCCCCTTCTTTAACCTCAATAGGAATCAATGTGCTATTCGGAATTCCCCATACAGGATGGCGAGCGCGGTCTACTCGCCCCATGAGAAGCGTGGCACCTCGTTGCCAATTTAAGCCCATGGTGGCATCGGCATCATCAATGGTGGCGTAGCGCTGCACTGAGAAAGAAGTATGAATCCAAGGGGTTGGAAGTTTCTGATTTAGTCCACCAAGATGTACCTGGACGGCTGATGACATTTTGGACCCAGCATCTGTTGCCACAGAGAATGAAAGCTTATAAGCAAATATTCCATGTTGTCCCATGATAGGCTTGCTCAAGAGGTACAACCCTGTATTCTCCTGTGCAAGACGCCAAACTACCTCTTGATCTTCGATTATCATACTGCTGCCTGCAAGCAAGGCTGCCAGAAGACTTGGGATAACAGCATATTGCAGCCCATGTTCGGGGGCTGTCCAGAGATTGTAGAGATCACGAACTTCCCAACGTTCTGGCAGGTCTCCAAGACTGTCCATAAAATCATTCACAAAAGTCTCAATATCTTCTGAACTTAACTCATCGGAAAAACTACGCTTTAGCCAGCGAGAAATCCAGGTACGAAAAATTTCTTTTAACATGTAGGGTTGCAAAATGTCCTGGGCAGACTGACCCTTTTCAGTAAGCAGGATTATTTCCCGAGGATGCCCACCACGACTATCATAAGCACTGAGCAAATAAGGTGCGAGTGCCAGCGAACGTATAACTCGGCTCAGGGTTGCTGTATGCAGGCGTTGCTTGAATTCCAGCTTATCTTTACGAAGATGCGTGCGAACAGCATTTTCAATTTCGTCAACCGCTTCTTGGGGAAAGGGTAGGAGGTAAACCCTTTGTTCCTTGAGTTGTCCCTCCTGCAAACGAAAACGCATTTGCCAGATAAAGGTTGAGTTAGTGCCTTGAGCCATTGAGATACTCCATTTCATTTTGAAAGCGTAGACTGCCATCCACAAAACGTGTGTTTTTTAATGCTTCAACCAGTGGGCCGTAGAGTACTTGCCCAATGGCTCGTTCAGGGCGTTGTTCCACATAAAAACGTAAAACCCCAAGCATTGCGACCAACAAACTGGTCTGAGGTGTATCAATGTCAACATTCTCGGCATTTCGGGGTGCCCATTTCGCATCCACGAAATAAGCTCGAAACGGGACACCACCGCGTAAGACACGTCCGCACGCTTGAACAATCAGCCCTGCAGTCGAGGCTGCAAGATCGGCTCGCTCAAGATCCGCCAAATGAACGTAAGCTCGTTTTTTGTTCTCCATTCTTGACCAGAGGAGACTGGCTTCCCGTCTCAAATTGATGTAAGCCTGATGCAGAGTATCAGGTGTAGTCAGCCAGTGGACAGGGGTATCAGCATCAATCCATTCAAAAGTCTGATAATTCATCTCGCGCGCCAGCGCCTGCATGTCATTAGGCTGGGGCATCGGACGTATGAGAAAATAGACTGTCCCATAGGCAGCCTTTTTATTGCGGTTAAGTATGTTATAACCACGCCCAATGGCTTGCATTGGAGCAACAAGTATTTGCTTACCCTCAATCGTTCCAGCCTGCTCAATATCGCCTCTACCTAAACTATCATAAGGAATCCAGAAGTCTTCTTGAGTCTTTGAACTCCGTTTGAGACCCAAAATCTTTGACCTCAGTTCCTGACGTACTGAGCCAATCGCATGGGCGACCACTGTGACTTGGTCATAGGAGTTAACTAAAAGGAGTACACGCTCACGATCTGCCCAATTCTCAGGGTCTTTTTTGGCGAGTTGCTCCAACTCGTGCAATTCCTTTATGAGTTGGGCTTGATTCTTACGCTTGGGTGAAACCAACTCCGTTACCATTTCAGCCAGATTAGAGTGCATCTTCTCGCCTGTGCCCGAAATTGAAATCGGCTTACCGTAATGACGGCGCTCCTGGCGATATTGTGGAATAAACTCAATAAGGCTACTTTTTATGGCCTCACGGCTGGCATTGCTCTGTACAAAAACGCCTTTTGGCGGGACGCGCAGGTGCCAGTGAGACGAGTGAGGCAGCCACGAAGTACCAGAAAAGGCAATTACATGTGGTCCAGTAATCCCATCGACATCCTGACGCAAACGATGATAATTTTGGACGTAATGACGCCCCATTGCTGCGTATTCAAAGGCTAATAGAGTGGGTTTCTGACCTTCATCTCCCTGATATTTGAAGCCAAACAGCCTACCGGTAGGAGGAACAGGCATCAAGCCAGCAAGATGACTTGGAACTCGCTGGAAAAAGCGTCTTTCCAGTTCAGAAGGCATCTGATGAGGCGTATCATACCAACGATTAAACACAATTCGCATGTTCTGGTCCAAGGCAACAACAGCAAGCGCTAGCTCCAAGCTTTCTGCTAAAGTTGCAATAGTGTCAGGTGAAATGGTCTCGCCATCTTGATGCTTTTGTTGCGCAGCCCGGTCAAAAGCTTTCATTAGCGCTTTATCGTTCTCGAAAACAAAATTCTGAAACCAACTGCGAACTGATGTCTTAAAATCGCTACTGCGATTAGCTCCGTCCGCAAGGATAGAACGTAGGCTATCTTGTAATACATAGACAGCATCGGCATCGGCATCGGCATTGACCAAATCAGCCGTATGAAGACTTGTAAACCAACTGTTGAGGGTCTGCAAAAGACTGTCAGGATTGGGAAGGACATCTTTGCCTGCATCCACGATACGCTCGGCAAGGTCTTCAAATAAACGCCGTGCCGTAAAATATTGGGATTGCATACGCCGTGCCAGATGCTCACTTTTTGCCAGGTGATTGACAATACGTGTGCCAATATCGGTAGAAATACGAACTGCCTGTGACCAGCGCAAATCTCCGTCGGACTGAAGTCGGTTTGTTGCTCGCTGTTGGGCAATCACCACATCGGCAATGTCAAAGACGCTGTTCGGTTTGCCGATAATGGAAAGCTCAGGCGAATAGAGGGCATCAAACCAGTCAACAATCGTATCGACCTCATCAAAGACGACAACATGGCATTGCTCGTAGATAAACTCGCCCAATTTGGGACGACGAGCATCGACAAAGGAAGGCAAGGTGGCAGCCCCTAATGCACCTGGGGTTGTTATCCAGATAGGAGCGGTCAGCATATCCCGATAAATTTGCTGCGAAGGGCAGAGTGACACCAAGCCACAGCTTGAACGCTGCTCCTTGTTATCGCGTATTTCCATCAGACTCTCACAAGGCTCATCTCCTACGGGGAGGGGTTCAGGTAACTCGTGAGTTGTTGCACAACCCTGCAATAGGCAAAGGGGGCTGAGCCAACGATCTGCCCACCAGAAATCATCTGGATTTTCGGTATAGGCACTACTACTGTAGAGTCGCTGACGATGATAGTCTCGCATACTGCGTCCAAAAATCGGTGCTGCCAGAGGGCTGGTTCCTTGGTCGCAGAAGCTGCGATTCAAATCGTTCGCCATACGAATGCTGGTGATGGTATCTGTAACCACCAGAGCTACCCGCTTACCTTGTTGGGCCATATGGATAGCCATAACCTGCATGAAGGAAGATTTATGTGAGCCAGTAGGTCCAGGAATATGGGCGAATCCATCCAGTTCAAGAGACCAATCTTCACAATCTTGCAATTCGCCATCCTCATAAGCCTGATAACAAACTTCTCGTATACGAGCGCCCCAATTCTGAGATGGCAGACCTCGTTTTTCGATAATTTCATCCATTTGGTCAGCCGTCTGTAGGGCGGACAAACGATTGAAGATTTCTTTTTCACGCGCCTCAATACGCTGAGCAGGGCGAGGAAATTTTATTTGATTCGCTCTCTCCCCGAGTTGCTCAGGAACTGTTACTGTAACTTTCCTAATTGCTTCTCTGTCGTTACTATCCATAAAGGATACGCTAGTCCCTTGCGCTGGCTGTAACGAGGTTTGATTTTCTCGGAGTCGTGTCTTTAGAAGTTGCTGATAAGCTTCATAGCGCCAAGGGTGTCGGTTACTTAGGCAAATTTGCCTTTCATTATCATCTTTTTTAAATAAGCGCCATGCTTCGTCTATTTGCCAGTAGATGCTAAAACGATTCTTCCAATAGGCACGTCCGGTGTTTCGCAGAAGAATGGCAGCATTCGCCAACATTCTTCTAGAAGCGCCATTACTTGTTATTTCCAGATAGATTGGATGAGGAAGTCTAATCTGGCTGAGCAAACCCCAAATCAGTTCGTCAGGTTCTGAGACAATTGTTCCTAGATCATTAAGTAAGCTCAGGGCTAGCTCACAATCCAAGAGAATATCAATTTCTCCTGAACTCAGTTCGGTCTCAATGCCTTCACGCTTGAGTCGTTCCAGAGATGGTTCCTTCCATTTGAGATCAAACATACTTAATTTATTTCTCCTTGACTTTGACAAGAACCAGTTTATAGAAATTGGATAAAGTCAGAATGCTGGTCTCAGAAAAAATGTCCTGTGCATATTCGATGTAATGTCGAACAAATGATGGTCGATGGTCAGGAACAACATAATAAAAGTTTGTCCAACCGAACTGAGAATTCTCTCTGTTTCGTAATTGCTGCGGCCACTCTTCTTTAAGACGCTTTGCCAATTGATAAGGACTCGCTTGGTCTTTCAAGTCGATTGCCAGTATCTGTCCGCTACGTAAGACGAGACGAATGTCGTATCGATCCCCTCCCGGATATAAACTTGGTGGCTCAAATTGCTCCGGCATTTGTGCAGCCAGCACCGAGAGCATTTGAAAGAGTTTGAGTTCAGGAATACCAGGAATAGTCGTTCGAGCCAGAATTCCGGGTCTCAGGCGTCGTATCGACCAATGGGCTTCGATTGCTTTGCGTTGCTCATAGTTATTGGAAAGAGCCGCACAGACATCGGGTTTGACGCAGTAAGGGCTGTGAGCACGCCAATTCAGCAGACCACCACAGTAGGGGCATACCCAATAGTAGCCCTCAAAACGAGCATGAGCATCAAAAATTTGTGGCTTTTCGTAGACCCGTAGCATTTGCTGACGAAATTCGTCGGTTAGTGTGCCTACAAAGCTTAAAAGTTGCTCTTCATTCGTGTATGGAAATTCCACCATGAAACGCCGACTACGGGTATAATCTTCAGCAAAACGTTCTGGCTTGATTCGCGCCAGACGCACCATTTCTTCAATAGGCTCCTGATCTAGTTGCTGTCGAATAAATGCGGTTGACTGTCCTACAAGACTCAGGCGTTGATTTTCCCGCAGGTAGTCATTCACCTGACTATGCAATCTCCCATCATAGAGGAGCGGCAGCTCCCCCATAATATCGTCCTTTTGAAACTGTTCTTGGCCCTTTAGGGGCCACCAATTTCCCAATGGCTGTTCGAAGAGCCTGAGGAATTCTGGAACGGTAGTTGGAGTGTTGTTCGAGTGCAATTGCATCAGCACCGCCAAGCGATTAAGGCTTTGTAATAGTCGTGGCGGATATTCACTAGATCGCTCAAACTCTTGATACTCAGCTAAACCAAGCGTCAAAAGTAGAAACAAGTCCGATGAAAGCTCTTTTTCTAAAGCATCGATAGTCATTTTGGCTTCCTCTAAGGAACCTGCATTGCCGACATAAATTCAGCTATTTCGTAGCTGAGCAGTCCTAGTCTTTGGCAGCAAGCTTGAATCAAACGTCCTTCAATAAGCAAGGGGCAGTTCAGGTTTTTCGCAAGTAGAAAAGCCTGAACATTTGCCCACGATATCTGTGGATATTCCCGCCATAAACTTATGGCTTCCTTGATCTCATCTCCACTTAATCCCATAACTTGTATGGATGCAGGGATAGAGTAGTTCATTGCCTGCAAGAAAAGTGCGACCTCGTCTCCCAGAAGTAATGGTATTTGATCCTGCTTTAGTACAAGTTCGACACGATTTTGAGAAAGGAGGAATAAGACACTGCTGATTTCAAGGATGAGCGGCTTAGTTGCCATACAACGTCTCCCGCTCTTCTAAATAGGATTTGAGACTCATACCTAACAGCTCAGCAGCCCGCGACTCGTTGATGATGCCCTCAGCCAGCAAACGAGCAACAAGGCGACGTAAACGCTTCGGTTGTTCGGGTGGATACTCTTGCCCGGGTTCCAACCTTACCCATCCTCGTTGACTAAAATCGTGCATGTGAGATTTGAAACGTGGTTGGCTCAAAATTCCGAGGTGATAGGCACGAAACAACCATGCCTGCATACTAGCCCCATATTTATGCTTCAATGTGTGAAGCTCTTCGATATCAATCTGATGGCGATTTTCTCCCAGCTCATAACGTGCCTTTGTAGCTGGAATTAGGAAAGCACCTGCGAAATATTGCATACAATCTTCTGCATCCAGTGTTTTAGCTGGCTCAAGCAGCAGATGCGCCAATTCATGAGAGAGATTGAAACGCTGTCTGTCGCCTGGTAAGCCGTCTCGACTAGCAATGAAGGGAGTACCACTATCATCCACAAAGACACAAGCATCGAAACCAGCCGCACCTTGAATGAGATCGATTTTAATTCCGCGTTCTTCAAGTAACTCCATCAGACTGTCTATGGGATCTTCACCTAATTCCCAAAACTGACGCAATAGCTGTGCAGCGGTTTCAATTTCAGCCTTGTTCTGAACCTGCTTAGGGAACCCGTTGGGTAACTGGAAGCTATGCTGACTCTCGGGCGGATAGAGAGATTCGACAGTGCGGTAGCGCTCTAGCCAAGCTTGTAGTTGAGCAATAATGCTGGCTTCATTTTTGATTTGATATGGACTTCGCCGATAGACAGGACTTATTTCTGGCAACATACTTGCTTGCATCAGAAAAGCCGCATCTACTCCTAAGACCTTTGTGAGGCGCATTAATACGCTTGAGCTTGGCATATCCATGCTTCGCTCATATTTAGAGATAGCTTGGGCACTTACCCCTATGTTTTCGGCTAGATCGCGCAGGCTGTAGCCTGCAGCGATACGGGCATTTTTCAGACGTGTCCCGAATTCGTTCATTAGAACCTCCTGTCGGTTTACATAATAACATAGATTTTTGATTTTGTAAACCTACGAGTAGTGTCTGTCATGCGTTAAACTGGCAGGATCGATTCTGCTGTTGTGTTGAGGGAATTGATTTCCATAATTATGGAGGATGTTATTTTAGTTTTGATGTGTGCCAGTTTTGTGTTGTAGTTCGCAAAGTGCGGGCAAGACTCAAAAATCCACCCTACAGTGTCGAGGACTATCTGGCGACTCTGACCCGGCAAGGGCTGGTGGTGACCGTCTCGGAACTGGAACAATTCGCCAAACTGCTCTGACAACAACTTTCAAGACGAAGCCTCCCAATTTCATTTGAGAGATCTGAAAAACCAGTCAAACCTGTCAAACCGATCAGGGATGCTGACTGGTTGACCGGTTTGACCACTTTGATCGGTTATTTCGCGGTTCCGTTTTCAATCGGTGGTACATCGTAGCGCTGCATCATGTCCAGCACTTCCCGCCGTTCGATGGCATAGAGCTTGCCGCCGACATGATGTTTGCGCCGTGACTGGTCAATCAGTTGCAACCGCTTCAGGATATGACCAATCCATTGAACATTGCCCATCTCGTCAGCCGATTGCCCCAGCAGGCTGCGAATCTTCTCACGTAAATCTGTGCCCTTTACCCAGACAATCTCATCCGCACTGCGGGTGAGCAGTTCCAATGCTTGCAAGACTGCTTCTTCGCGTTCACTGAGCGATTTGCCTTCGCTGATCTGCTCATCCCACTCGGCTGCATTAGAAATCGCATCCAGCAATCCGACCACTCCACCTTGTTCTTCAAAAAACGCTGCCAGCGCGACCAGTGGCGACCACAGTTCGCCGGAGCGATTGTGGAGTTTGTGCAGTTCGGGACGCTCAAAGTAGTTGCGATATACGACTTGAAAATGAGTCAGTGCGAGGGTGTAAAGCTGGTGTCGCAAGGGTGCGCCATCGAAATCCGGTGGAAAGGATGGCATCTTGCGCGTGGTTCGGCGCATCGGGATAGCGATGCATCGACTGGCAAGAATATCTTCCAAGCCCATAATCGCAGCGAGAATCTTTGGCGAGTACACATCAAACGCCTGCGGTTTGAGGTCATCGCCTGTGACACGGATCGCGGGCATCCCCTGTTTGTAGCCGCTGTTGAGTAACTGGCGGATCTGCTGCATTCCGG
>CAYUTY010000096.1:0-21787 GCA_964447795.1 uncultured Anaerolineaceae bacterium | reverse complement strand
GAGCGCGGATGGTACTGCCTGGGTAGCTGGGTGGGAGAGTACGCCGTTGCCAACGCATCCTTTTTCTGCCTCCTGCCGCCGGTGTCACTCCCGTCTTTTTCTTTTCCTCCCCTTTTCCCTCCCTTCTCTCTTTTGTTTTGTCATTTTTGACACGAATTTCATAATTTTCAGCGTAATCTTTGTGCTGCCCCTGCCGTAATTCATATAGACTTAGACTGGAAGCAGGCGATTTCGGGGGAGCGCTGAATGAAGCACGCACGCGGCACATTGGGAAGCCTCATTTTTTATGTGGGTATGGCGCTGGCATTTTTGCTGCTGACCGGCCTGCTCACCGCCACTTATGAGCAGCCCGTTCATGCCGGAGCCCTGATGCAGGGCGAGCCAAGCGCAACCATTACACCCACTTTCACGAGAACGCCCGCACCAACGGCTACTTCGATGCCGACCAGTGTACTGCCTGCTGATATTGTCACACTGTCACCCATCGGCAACCAAAGCCACCTGGCGCTAAACCTCACTGAAATCCCCGCAGTCGCTATCAATGCTCCTGTCAACAATGTGGTTCTGTTCGTCTGCGACGATAATGAGGATTGTGACGCGCCGATTACCCAGTTCACACAGGCCGGAAAAGAACCCGCTCTGGCTTATGACAGCAGCAACAGGCCGCATCTGACCTATGTCTATTCCAACAGGATGCGTTACATCGCCTGTACCACCTCAGCCTGTAATTTTCTCACGACCAAAGATATTGAAACCACTGGCAACATAGGTTACTACTCCTCTATCGCGCTCAATGGGAATATCGCCTTCATCAGTTACTATGACATGACAAACGGTAACCTGAAACTGGCACGTTGTACCAATGTCACCACATGCAGCACGCCGATAGTGGTCGATTCACTCTGGGATGTCGGCATTGATACGAGTATTCGCCTGACCAGTGCCGGGATACCGGTTATCAGCTATCATGACATTACCAACCGTGACCTGAAACTGGCGATTTGTAATAACAGCACAACCTGTAATGCGCCCACCATTCGCATAATCGCTTCTGATGGTTATGTCGGTGAGGCGAATGATCTGGCGCTGACGGATGACGATATTCCGGTTATCAGCTATAACGATTCCACCAACGGTCATCTCAAACTGGTACGCTGTGGCTCGCCAACCTGCGATACCTGGTCAACCTATACCATCGACAGCGATACATCCGCCGGACAGAACAATTCGCTCGAACTGATTAATGGCGAGCTGCCCATTATCAGTTATCAGCATATTTTCACGGGCGATCTGCGGCTGGCGGTATGTTACACGGCGGACTGTGCGACTGTCGGGAAATTTGTGCTGGACAGCCTCGGCCATGTTGGTGCATTCAGCTCACTGGAACTGGATAGCCAGAAACGCATTTACATCAGTTATTATGACCTAAGCAATGGTCGGCTCAAGCTGTATCTAGGGAAATATTCGTTCGATGTGCTGCCGACGCTGACGCCAACATTTACACCGACGGACACCCCGACTCCAACTTATACCCATACGCCGACTTTTACGGATATGCCCACCGATACCCCGACTGCGACTTACACCTATACGCCCACTCACACACCAACACTTACGATGACCCCGACTAATAGCCCTACGCCTTCCATCACGCCGACTGCTGATCTGACCGCCGCCCCGGCCCGCAACTTCTTCACCACGCAGCAGCCGACGCTGACATGGAGCCGGGTGACATGGGCGACAGGCTATCACATCGAAATCGCTGCCGATGCCGCCTTTACCACGACTTTCACTACCAGTTACACGCTCCCGCCAGACCAGCTCACTTATACCCTTGTTAACCCGCTGGCGAACGGAACGTACTACTACCGCGTCCGCGCCGTCAGACCGGACAGCAGCGAGGGGAACTGGAGCAGCATCGAGTCGTTCACCGTCAGTTCGTAACCGCTGATAAATCCCGCTCTGTTTTTGCGGCAGAGCGGGATTTTTATATGAACTTACGCCCCCTGTCTCGCCTCCCGCCGCCTCCGCAGCCATGACCCGAAGCGCAGGTTGACCACGCCGATACCGCCGATGATGAGGGCTGCGCCAAGCAGCAGTCTGAAATCCACAATTTCGTCCAGGAACAGTGCGCCGAGTGTCAGCCCAACTGCCGGGACGATGTATGTCACCATAGAGGTTTTTGCCGCCCCAAGCGCCTGTAGGATGGAATAAAAGATAATGTATGCGACAAAAGTGTTGAACAAACCCAGCACGACTGCCGCCAGCAGCACATCCGGCGAGGAAACGGCAAATGGCCCCGCTTGAGTTGCACCCTCAATCGCAGCGGTTGATGCAAGACCCGGCAGCAGCACTGGCAGGAACACAAAGGCCCCGGTCACGATGGCCGAGGTCAGCATTGCTCCGGCGGCAGTGATGATGGGTTCGATGCCGCGCTGCATGACCCGTCGCCCATAAGTCCCGCCCAACCCATAAAACAGCGAGGCAGCGACGATAGCAAGCTGGCCGGTCAGGTCGCTGGTGATGATCTGCCCATCCTGCCAGCTTCGGCTCGCCAGCAGCAGCACCCCGCCGAACCCCAGCGCCAGCCCGGCCAGTTTTTGCAGTGTGATTCGTTCATCCGCAAAGGCGAAGTGAGCAATCACCAGTGTGAAAAGTGCCGCTGTCCCCTGTAGAACGCTGGCGAGGCCGCTTTCGACACTTTGCTCGCCCCAGGTGATGAGCGCGAAAGGGATGACCGTGTTGAACACACCCAGAATGATCAGATCACGTATCCCCGCCCAGTGTGTCGGCAGGCGCTTCCCCCGTGCGTAAGCCACCAGCAGCAGGCCTACAGCAGCAATAGCCGTTCGGATGAACACGACTTCAAACGGTGTCAGTTCGCGCACGGCGACCCGAATCAGCAAAAAGGACGATCCCCAGATAATGCCCAGTAGCCAGAACCCAATCCACGCCTGTTTTTTGCTCATAATCTCCCCTAATGGCTGGTGTGAAGGGCAGACAGCAGTGTTCCCACTATCCACATCCTCCACAGGAATAACCCGTTAAGCGTATGTGCTGCAACATGGCGAGTCAATTGCCATTGGTGACAATTTCTCTTACGAAACGATCAAAACTTTACTTGGGCAAAATTTTCTCCATGTTACAATCAGAGAGAGAAAATTATTATGCGAGATTGTGTGAGGTGGCTCTATTGATTCGCCTGCGCCGTTTGTTGATGCCGCCTGTTTTTCCTGACGATGAAAAAACCCGCGTTGCCCGGCTGCTGCACCGGGTGCTGCTGGCGGCAGCCATTATCAATAGTATAGATGCCATGCTGCTGGCAGTCTTCGCGCCGGAAACTTTACCCACCTTCTGGATTAACGGGCTGATTCTGTTATGCACCATCGTTCCGTTTTTACTGCTTGTTCGGGGAAAAGTTTACGCGGCGGCGCTGCTGCTGCTGCTGGGTGCCTGGGGAGCAATTACGGTTAACCTGGTAATTGATGGTGGTTTGAATTCGCCTGCTTTTGGTTTTCTCAGTCTCATTATCATTGCGGGGGCGGTGCTGTTAGGAGCATGGGGGGCGCTTCTGTTTGGTGGTATATCCTTCATCACCGTGCTTTATTTACAGGTGGCTGCGGTCAATGGCTGGCTTCCCCCACTGGAATCGCCGCCAACCCCCTCGCGCATCTTTGCCACCCAAACGGCGATTTTTGTCGGCCTGACGGCACTGATGGCGATCAGCAGCCGCAGTGTGGAAAAAGCGCTCAGGCGGGCCTACCGGGGTGAGGCGGAGCTGGTTGAGCGCAATCAGCAGCTACAGGATGAGATCGCCCGGCGTGAGAAGGCCGAACAGGAACGCCTTGAAATGGCTGTGCAGAAAGAGCGGCTCGATTCTTTTAAGGAGTTTCTCAGCACGATTTCCCATGATTTAAAGACCCCGCTCGCGGTCATCAAAACCAGCCTCTATATTCTGGAAAGGGTAGATGATCCACAGCGTCAAAAAGAGAAAATTGACCAGATTCAGCAGCAAACGGTGCTGGTCGAAAAATATGTACAGGATGTACTCGTACTTTCCAGCCTCGATCACATGCCAGTTTTTACCCTGGCGCGGGTGGATGTGAATGCGCTGCTGCGCCAGATCGAGAAACTGCTGATTCCTTCTGCTGAAGTCTAACTACTTCGGTTTGTTTTTCAGCTTGATGCCGGGCTGCCAGCTATTATGGCGGGCGAACAGGAGTTGTATCAGGCTTTGAACAATCTGATCGAAAATGCTGTCCATTACACACCGCCGGAGGGCAGCATCACTATTCAGACCGGCGTGCAGGGAAAAGGTGTTTTCATCCGGGTGGCGGATACGGGTATTGGCATCCCTGCCGATGATCTGCCCCGCATTTTCCAGCGCTTTTATCGCTCTGAGGCCGCACAAAAGATGCGTTACGGCGGCACCGGCCTGGGGCTGGTTATCGTGCGGCGCATTGTCGATATTCACTGCGGCAAAATTGATGTCGAAAGCCTGCCAGGGCAGGGGACGACCTTCCGCCTCTGGCTGCCCCTGACACCGGCAGACGGTATTACCGAGTCGCTTCCAGTCGCGTTGCCATCAGATCGTGACAGCCGTCCGGGTCTTTGAAGGAAAATGTGTGCTCATTTCAATCTCGTAGGCAATAACATAAAGTCGCATTATAATCATGAGAAAGAAGTGAAGATAGGCATGAGTAGTGAACCCTGTAAATTCTGAATCAGGCGAAATACATTTAACGGAGCGTGTTGTTGTATCGCCGCATATTTTGCACGGCAAACCGCGCATTGCCGGTACGCGCATTCCAGTTTATATTGTGCTGGACTTACTGGCTGCTGGAAAGGATGTTGATGACATCACAGGCGAAGATTATTATCCTGATCTCACGCCTGATGATGTTTATGCTTGTGTTGCCTATGCCAGCCGGGTTGTACAAAACGACGCTTTCATGACTGCCTGATGACAATCCTGATTGACCACTGCGTATTTCCCAGATACAAGCGATTATTGGAATCGTGGGGCTATGAAGCTCGACTGCTTCATGAAGTTATTCAAACGGATGCGGCAGACCCCGATGTCCTCGAAACAGCATTACAATTAGATGCTATTCTGTTGACGTTCGATATGGATTTCTCAAATATCGTTACTTATCCGCCGCATGATTATCAGGGTATTATAGTAATTCGCTATCAGGCTGAAGATGAAGCTGAAAGCGAACACACTCTCAAAAGCGTACTTAAATCATATTATCGAAATAATCTGAGGCGGATATTGATTGTTATCACACGAGATCGTTATCGTATACGACAGGATTAATCCCACTCCCGCGCATCGACCACAGCGCGCCCGTTGGGGTCAATTTCACCCGACGGCACGATGACTACCTCGTCAATTCGTAAGCGGATAGCCTGTTCCGCCATGCCCTTAATCATCTCGCCATAACCCTCGCCACTTTCGCCTTCCTGCATCTCCAGCTTGACCGTCACGATGTCCTTGTTTTCCGGGCGGGTGATGATCGCCTGAATGTGTTTAATCTGCGGGAAGAACAGCTTGGCACGGCCCAGGGTATCCGGGTGGAGGAACATGCCCCGTACCTTGATCGCGCCGCCGCTGCGCCCGAACAGGCCAAGAAGTTGCTGCTGGCCGGGACAACCGGGTTCCGGTTCGGCGGCCAGTGCGCCCAGATCGCCCGTGCCAAAGCGCACCAGCGGGTAGCCCCGGTTGAATGTGGTAGCGACAATCTCGCCGGTTTCGCCATATTCCAGCGGTTGTCCCGTGTTGGGGTCAACCACTTCCAGGTAGATGCTGTCCAGCACGCAGAAGCCGATGATGCCGTCCATAGTGTAGCCGACCAGTCCGAGATCGGCTGTGCCATAGGCGGAGGTGGTTTTCATACCGTACTCGCCCTCAAAGCGCATCCGCTGGGGGATGGTGTACGGCTCAGCGGAAAACAGCGCCTTTTTGATCGGCACGGCTTCGGCGGGAATGCCCATCTCCACCATCTTGTCCAGAATTTGCATCAGATAGCTCGGCTGGCCGACGAAGCCGGTAGCATTCAGTTTCATCGCCATCATAATCTGCAATTCAGTGTTGCCCGGCCCGGTGGGGAGGACAGTTGCGCCACACGCCCGCAGCGCTTCATCCAGCAGCAGTCCCGCCGGAGTCAGGTGATACATAAAAGTGTTCAACACCCGGTCGCCGCGCCCGAAGCCGACATATTTGAAGGGCGCGAGTCCAGCTTCCGCGCCTTCCGGGTTGGGTGGCTGCGGGTCGTAGATCGGGCCGGGGGAGATATAAATGCGCGGCAGTGTGTCCGGGTCAACCGCCAGAAAGCCACCGAATGGCGGATTTTCCTCATGGATTTTCACCAGCGAGTCCTTGCTGGTCATCGGGATTTTCGGCAGGTCGGCGGCGGATTGAATATCGACTGGGGCAACGCCTGCTGCATCCATAATATTTTTGATGGCGGGCGCATTGGCGTAAGCGTGCGCGATTTGTTCACGAATGCGCTGGTCAAAAGTAGTCAATGCAATTTCCTTTTACCAATCTATTTCAGGAAAATGAAATTTCTCGGATTTTAGCGTTGCTTTGCCACTGAACTAATCTGTCTCATTGGTATTCGGGATGTTTTGCAATAAAAGCCATTAGACCAGCTTTGGCCGTCTGGCGCACTTTATTCTGGATGATCGGACTCCAGCCCAGCAGCAGGCCGGATGTGCCAAGTGCCATGCGTGACCAGCGCCAGAAATCGAAGTGATCGCGGTGGCGGATGATCTTGCCGTCCTGAAAGTCAAAAGCTGCGTCGATGACGTTATGAACATGCCGCTTGCTGCTGGAAAAGGTATAAGTCGCTTCCCAGTGGGCCGACCCGGAATTTCCCTGCGCCTGAACCCGGTCAAATGTTAGTTTCATATCCGCACCGCGCTCGATCAGCATGTGCCACATCGCGCCTGCCTGCTTGCCTTTGAGGTCGGTGAAAACCGGGTCGGAAAATTCAATCTGCTGGTGATAGCAGGCGATCATGCCCGCGTAATCTTTTTGTTGAAAACGGCTGTAAAACTGCTCAATCAGCCGGGTATGTTCATCAGCCTGCATGACGCGCTTCACTTTCTTCGGAATTAGCCTAACCAGCGTTTGCGCCGTTTGTAGTGCTTCACGTCGCGGTAACTCTTGCGTTCACCGGAAGTATTCAGACCCAGGTAAAATTCCTTGATGTCCTCATTTTCGCGGAGCTGCGCCCCCGGCCCATCCAGCACGATTCGCCCTTCTTCCATCACGTAGCCATGATCGGCCAGCCCCAGCGCCGCCCGCGCATTCTGCTCTACCAGCAGCACAGACATCTGTTCTTTCTCATTGATATCTTTCACAATGCTAAAAATTTCCTGCACCAGCATCGGCGCGAGTCCCAGCGACGGCTCATCCAGCATCATCAGCTTGGAGTGGCCGAGCAGGGCGCGCCCGATCACCATCATTTGCTGTTCCCCGCCGGACAGATAGCCTGCTGTTCGCTTCCGCATATCACGCAGGCGCGGAAAGTAGTTAAAAATCTTTTCCAGATCACTCTTGAAGAAGCGCCCGCCCTGATATGACATTGCCCCAAGCTGGAGATTTTCCTCCACGGTCAGATGGGTGAAAATCGGGCGGCCTTCGATGACCTGAATCACGCCCTGGCGCACAATGTCTTCGCCAGTCAGCGTATCCAGGCGTTCGCCGTTCCAGGTGATGTTGCCGCGTGTGATCTCGCCCAATTCCGAGCGCAGCAGGCCGCTGATGGCCTTCAATGTGGTGGATTTGCCCGCGCCATTTGGCCCCAGCAGGGCGACCACCTTACCTGGCTCCACCTGAAACGACACGCCGCGCAATACCAGAATCACGCTGTTGTAGATCACTTCAATATTGTTGACCTGTAACATATTTTATTCCGTAATGAAAAATCTTGGACTTCATGGCAATTCAGTTAAAATCGCAGGGGCACAAAACTGTGCGCCCCTGCAAGCGAGACTACTTTACGAGTTTGGCGCGTCAGCGCCGCCCGGACGCAAATCCGGGGCGGGGGCGTAGTCCGTCAGTGGGACGAGGATTGGCACAAAGAACTTCGCGCCGTCCGCGCCATCCACGACCATCGCATCTTCCGGCCCGGTTGCCACACCGTCACCGGTCGCGTTCAGGAAGGCCATCTGCGCGATACGGTTGGTCGAAACTGCACGGGTTGAGCCGCCATCATAATTGAAGGTGTACAGGCCCAGCGGCGCGTAATCCAGTCCTTCAATCGTTTCTTTCATCGCCGCGCCGTCTACGGCTTCCAGGCTGCCAACACGATTAACAGTCTGGATATACAGCTCGGTATAGGTATCAACAATGCCCCAGCCCAGCAGATAGGCGATGTTCCGTAGCTGCGGCGGACGGGCATTGGCATCAGCCTGTTCGTTAATAAGGGCGATGCCGGGGTTCTGCCTCTCTGACCACCAGGCGAAAGGCAGGGAACCGATCAGCCCGTTAACCGAAGGCAGGCCGCCGCTGGTGAGGGTGCGCTGGCCGAGCAGACCGACGCTGGTATCGAGCGCCCAGTTGACACCGGCAAGCTGGACTTCGCCTTCCAGACCCAGGTCAACAATCGTCTTGGCGACAATCGCCGGGCCGCTGGCGAGCGAGTTGGTGTAGAGGATGTTCGCGCCCGCGTCCACCAGATTTTGCACATTGGTGGTGATGTCGGTTGCCGTCGGCAGGAAGTATTCCGGCGTATCCAGAATTTCCACACCGAGTGAGCCGCAGTAGCCTATGGTTTCCGCCGTATAGGCCGCTTCGCCGAATGCGCCCGGCCAGCTAATGTAGCCGATTTTCGGTTCCGGGAAGCGCTCGGCATTGGCTGCTACAAACTGGCAGAACGAGCCAAGCTGGTCAGCATAAAGCGGATTGCTGGCGTAAATCCAGCCGGGTGTCGCGGCATCTTCGCCATACAGACCAGCCACTGAACCAGCCGAAATCAGCGAGGGAATCTCGTCTTCCTCAACCTGGCTGCGGAGCAGTTCAGCATCACCCGATGCATACAGCACCAGCAGGTCGGGTTTGTCTGCCAGCGTGGAGAAGTAATCATAGGAGGCCTGCGCTTCTTCGCGTCCACCCGCTGTGTCACGGTATTCTGTGCCAACGTCAGATTTGAAGGTCGCGCCGCAAACGCCGCCGCGTGCATTGTAATAAGCGATGGCATCCGCCAGCCCGGCCAGCAGCGGCTGGGTGATGAAGGCATACGAACCACTCAGGTCGCCGAAGTGATAAATCGGGATGGTTTCGCCAGTCAGGTCAACCGTGCATTCACTGTGCTGGATGAAATCGGGGAAGCCCTCGTCCTGGGCGAGCGCCGGGAGCGCCAGCAGCGCCACCAGTAGACTGATTAAAATGGCTAAGGTTAGTTTCCGCATCTTTCAAAAATCCTTTCAAATCAATATTTATCGGGTAACGTAAACCTACAGGCGTAGTATAGCAAATTTGTCGGCTGTCTGCGTATTCTCCTCTCTGTCAGCGATTCATCAGTTGTCAGTTTACAGTTCTCAGCTTTTCTCTTGTTGACTGTAAACTGTCCGCTCAATGCGAGAATGGCCGTAGTTTCCACGCGATGCGGAAAATCTCCCAACGATGGGCCAGCCCGCGTGGCGCGATGATCAGAAAGATCACCAGGATGAAGCCGAACAGCAGCGGACTGAGCGCGGCGGAAATATTGATCGGATCAATGAACGGCAGTAATCCCGGCAGCGTTTGCCCCAGCACCGGCACAATCCGGTTCGGGATGATTTCCTGTGTCAGAATGGCGACAAAAGCCACGCCGAACAGCGGCCCCAGCGGGAACCCCGCCCCGCCGATCACCAGCATCGCCAGCAGTTCAATCGATATGCCCAGCGTGAATTTGTCCAGTGACAGACTGTTGGTTTCAAAGGCGATCAGCGCCCCGGCGATGCCCGCAAAAAGTGAACTCAGGAAGAAGGCTTGCAGTTTATAAGCGAAAACGTTGATGCCCAGCAGTTCCGCCGCCAGATCATTATCGCGCACGGAAATAAACGCCCGTCCCACTCGCGTGCGGATAATGTTACGCGCCGCCAGCATCAGGAACACTGACAGCGGAATAATGATATAGTATATGGCGCTCGCGCTGGAAAAATTCAGTGGGCCCAGAGTTGGCACAGGGACTTCCAGCGGACGCGAACCATTTGTCACTGGTGACAGTGGGTAGCGCAGCAGCCAGGGAATGATGAACTGCGCCGCCAGGGTTGCCATCGCCAGATAAAAGCCCTTCACCCGCAGCGATGGCAGGCCGAACAGCAAACCCACCAGCCCGGTGAACAAGGCCGCCAGCGGCAGCGCGACCCAGAATGAAAAGCCCAACTCCCGCGCCATGAAGGCCGCGCTGTAGGCCCCTACCGCCATGAATGCCGCATGGCCGAGCGAAATCTGACCGGTATAGCCAATCAGAATATTCAACCCCTGCGCCGCGATGACATAAATGGCGATGCGGATGAGCAACCCAATCCAGGCCTGCGGAATCAGATTTAACCCCAGCGGCCCGCTTGGTGTCAGCAGTGGCAGCAGCAGCAGCAGCCCGAATAACCCCCACGAAACCAGCTTGTCGCCGCGTGTGCGGTTGAGTGCGATATCCTGCCCGTAATTTGTATCAATCACCCCGGCGGGGCGGATGTTTGCAGACATTATTTTTTTTCCTTAAATCCGTTCTATTCTTTTCTGTCCAAACAGCCCATCCGGTCTTACCACCAGAACCACCATCAGCAGCAGATACGGCGCGAGTTCAGTGCCAGCCTGTGTTCCCGGAAACAGCAGATTTGCCCATTCCTGCACCAGCCCAATGATGAGTCCGCCCACCAGGGCGCCGCCAATCGACTCCAGTCCGCCGAGCAGCACCGCCGGGAAAGCCAGCAGTGCCAGCAGTGGCATATTCAGCGACAGACTGGTTGAGCCGCCTTGCAGCACACCTGCCACCGTCGCCAGCAGCGCCGCAATCGCCCATGCCACCGCCAGAATCAGCCGCACCCGTAAACCAATCGCCTGTGCCAGTCGTTGATTTTCCGCGCTGGCTCGCATTGCCAGACCCACATTGGTGAACTGGAAGAACAGCACAAACGCCGTGAAGGCGATCAGTGCCAGCCCGAACGAGATCAGCAGGGCAGGCTGGATGATGACTGTCCCGCCCAGCGCCTCATTCCACTGGTCAAGCTTGATCGTGCTGAGATTGGTGCCATCCGGGTTGGTGAAAATTTGCAGGGGAATTTCAACACTGCCCCAGGTGAGCTGGGTGAAGCCGTTGAGGAGTTCCGCAATCGCCAGCGTCATCAGCACCATCGCAAACAGCGGTTGGCCAATCAGCGGGCGGATTGTGAACCGCTCCACCACCAGCCCCAGCAGTACCGCGCCTGAAACCGCGCCGACAACGCCGCGCAGCAGCCGCAGCGCACCCGCGCCAGTCATCGACATCAGCAGGCTCAGGACGATGATTGCCGCCAGCCCCATCAGCGCTTTGCGCGGATTCAGCAGGTCGCGCCAGCCCGTCATCGTGATGACCATGATGACCGTCAGCGAGGCCACCAGCACCGCCGCGAACAGCGAGGTTTGCCCGCTGGAGAAAAAGCTGTAGAAAATCAACCCGCCCAGCAGCATCATCCAGCCGTGCGCGAAGTTGAACACGCCCGACGCTTTGTTGATGATGACGATGCCCAGCGCGATCAGCGCGTAAATCCCGCCCAGCAGTACGCCTGTGATGGTACTTTGCAGCAAACGAGATGGGCGTTTGTCGGCGATCAGCGGCCCCAGCCACAGCACTAAAATCAGCGCGATCAGGATATAGGCCATCCACTGAAAATATCTACGGTTCTCGTTAAAAAATGTCGTCACAAAAAAATCCTCTTTGAGTTCACAGCCACCACTATTCAGTTGTCAATCGTTCTATTTTTATAGATGCAGAGCAGCGTATAGGTGGAAGTAGCGCTGTTCACCACTCACAAATTGCAGAGCCTTCAGAATCAATCCCTGACAGACTACAACACCCCCACCCGTACTGCCGTCTCGACTACGCCCATCCGCCCGTCGCGGTATTTGACCTCTGCGCTGACGGTCACATTTTCCAGGTTGCCGTACATCGCGTCCAGCATTTGCCCGTACTTCTGCTCCAGCGCCCGCCGCCGCAGTTTGCGCGTCCGCGTCAGTTCCGCTTCGTCAGCGTCGAAGGTTTTGTGCAGAATCACGAACTTTTTCACCCGCGCCGGGGGCGGCAGCGTTTCATTCACCCGCACGATTTCACTTTTGATGAGGTCGTAAACCTCTGGCTTCTGCGACAGGTCAACGAAGGTGGTGAAGGCAATACGGTTTTTCTCCGCCCACCGCGCCACATTATCGAAATTGATGTTGATGATGGTCGTCACGAAATGCATGTCGAACCCGCCCACCGCCATTACATCCTGAATATACGGGCTGAATTTCAGCCGTCCCTCGATATACTGCGGGCTGAAGGTTTCCCCGTTTGCCAGTTCGATCATGTCCGTCACGCGGTCAAGATAAATCAGGTGTCCGTCCGGGTCGATATAGCCCGCGTCTCCGGTGTGATACCAGCCTTCCTCATCGAGGCTTTCCGCTGTTTTATCGGCATCGCCATAATAGCCGGAGAACATCGCTTCAGTACGAATCAGGATTTCCTGATCTTCTGCGATCTTGATTTCCACACCCGGCATGATGACGCCCACGCTCGCCAGCTTGACATCACCCGGTGTGTGCATGGTTCCCAGGCTTTCCGTAGAGGCGTACAACTGGCGCAGTTCTACCCCCACCGCGCGGAAGAAACGGATCACATCCGGGCTGAGAGCCGCGCCCGCCGTCAGCGAATTACGCGCCCGTGTCAGGCCAATTTTGTCCCGCAGCGGTTGAAAAACGGCTGCTTCGCCCAGCCATCGCGCCAGCCGTAGATGCGGCGGAATCGACTGCCGCGCATCTTCCATATCCGCCACTTTGTACGCCACTGGCATAAACATTTTGTAGAGCAGGCGGTTCAGCCACGAGCTGTCGTCGATACGAATCTGCATTGTGCGCGCCAGATTTTCCCATGCCCGGCTGGGGAACAGTAACCCGGCGGGCGCGACTTCGCGGATGTCGGTCTGCACCGTGTCTGTCCCTTCCGGGAAGTTGACGATGAAACCGTACATCAGAAATGGTGTGAAGCCAAAGGCCTGCTCCGTCAGCCACGCCATCGGGCTGAAGGAGAGCCAGTTATCGCTGGCAGAAATCGGGATAAAATCGACCAGTCCGGCCTCGTAGCCAAAGACCAGCCGCCAGTTCGTCACCATCGCCAGCTTGGGCAGGCTGGTCGTGCCGGAAGTCATGCTCAGCAAAATCACATCATAGCGGTCAGTTTCCGCCACCATTTTTTCAAACAGGCCGGGGTGCGATTTCGCGTATTCACGGCCTAAGGCTTCGATGTCCTCAAAACTCATCAGCCAGGGATCATCATAATTCCACAACCCCTGCGCGTCCCAGTAAATCACTTTGCGAATACCGGGAATCTTGTCGCGGATTTCCAGCGCCTTATCGACCTGTTCCTGATCCTGCGCCACCAGAAAAACGGCGTTACTTTTATGGACGGCGAAAATCAGTTCCTGCGTTCCAGCGTCGGCAAAGATGCCAAACGAGATGGCGCGGGCGCTGTGCGCGGCGATCTGCGCCCAGTAAAACTCCGGGTCATTGTTGCCGATAATGGCGACGGTTTCGCCCTTCGTCAGCCCCAGGCTCACCAGCCCCAGGCAAAAATCATGCACATGCTGGTAGACTTCATTCCACGAATATTCCTGCCAGATGCCATAGCGCTTTTTTCGCATCGCCACCCGTTCGCCAAATTCGCGCGCCCGCAGCACAAAATTTTTCGGCAGCGTGTCGCGGTCAGTGCCAATTTTCTCATCGGGCAGGCGGAATTTTGAAGTGTAAACAGTGCCGGGGCGGGTAGCGCGGTGTGGGATAGACTCGATTGATACATTGGCTAATTTGGTGATGCTGGTTGGAGTGGGGGCTTCCTGCACGCTCATCGTTACGCCTCCTGCCCAAGATAGGCTTTAATCACGGCTTCGTTCTGTTTGATCTCGTCGGGCGTGCCTTCCGCGATCTTCCGCCCAAAGTCCAGCGCCACCACCCGGTCAGAAATATCCATCACCAGCCCCATGTCATGCTCAATCAGCATAATCGTCATGCCCTGCCGCTCGTGAATGTCGAGGATAAAACGCGCCATATCCTCTTTTTCTTCGACATTCATGCCCGCCATTGGCTCATCCAGCAGCAGCAGCGTCGGCTCCAGCGCCAGCGCCCGCCCCAGTTCCCCCCGCTTCCGCAGGCCGTAGCTCAGGTTGCCGACGATGGTTTTGCGGATGGCTTCCATCTCCAGAAAGTCGATGATTTCCTCGACGAAGCGCCGGTGTTTGATTTCCTCATTCCGCGCTGGCCCCCAGAAAAGCGCCCCGGTCAGCAGATTGCTTTTCATGTGGATATGCCGCGCTGCCATCATGTTGTCGAGCGCGGTCATGTTGGTGTAGAGGGCGATATTCTGGAACGTGCGCGAGATGCCAAGCTGGGCGCGTTTATACGGCGGCAGGGCAGTGATATTCCGCCCATCCAGCACAATCGCGCCTTCCTGCGGGGTGTAAAAACCGTTGATGCTGTTGATGAGGCTGGTTTTGCCCGCGCCATTGGGGCCGATCACCGCAAGGATTTCGCCCTGCTGAACTTTGAAATCGATCTGTTGTAACGCGCGGATACCGCCAAAGCTGAGTGAAATGTTGTTGACATGTAACTTGGGTGGAGAAGACTCCATCACTTTTCCTTAAAATTAATCTTTAAGAATCGAATATTGATTAAATTTTAGACGATCTGTTTATCTCGGTCAAGAAATGCATGATATTTTTTAAATCTTTCCAACCCCATAATACGCCCGCATACAGTCATAGTAGGATGTGCCGGGTTCGGTTTTGTCGAGATTCGCATAGTCCGCCATATCGACGCTGTAGCTACTGATCACGACATCGTTTTCGCCGTTCGCGCCTGCCTGCCGCAGCGCTGCATCCTGTGCATCCCACTCTGCCGCGTAGCTATTCAGGCGTGGGGATTCGCGCAGCGTGGAAAATGTGGCGATTCCCGGCCCAATCAGAAGCAGCACCACGATCAGCGCGAAACCGCGTGTTGAAAGCGAGACATTATTGGTTGTGGATGTAGTAGGTTTTTTCAGGCTGAGGCCGATCCCCACACCCCACGCTACCCCCACCAGCGCCAGCACGAACATCGGTACAACCCAGGCTCTCGACGCGGGCATCTTGCCCATTCCATAGGCCGCCGGGGCCAGATAGGCCGCGATCAGTACCAGCCCGATTCCTGCCGTCACTGCCATCCACTTCAACGTCTGCCGCAGGTTCAGCGGCCGTGTGAACCAGGCTGGCCGTGCTTCACCTGCTAAAACTGCCGCCAGTACACCACACACCAGCATCGGAATCAGCGAGAAGAACGCCAGTGACATCGCCACAAAAGCGGCTGTGTTCTGAAGGGTCAGCCCCCCAATTTCGATGATTGAACGCTCAATGGGGTGGGCGGCCTCACGGACAGCGTTTCCCGGCGCGACCAGCGTCACAACCAGCGCCAGCCCTGCACCGAGTAAGCCCGCGCCGATCACCGCCAGCGCTGCCTTTTGACTTCGAGCTTTCCACAAAACACCGGCGAACGCCAGCGCCAGCCCTACCGCCTGCATCGTCGCCACTGTCTGTGTCAACCCGCCGCTGATGAAGGTCACTGCCGCGCACACCAGCAGCGCCAGCGCCAGCCGAATGCCGCTTATCTGCCTTCGTGCCGCCCACAAAATCAGGCCTGCCGCCAGTGACAGCAGCGACAGCGGCCCGCTGTATACCACCGCGCCCGATGTCCAGAACAAGGCCTGATACACATTGGGGATGCCCGCCGTCACGCCGTAAACAATCAGCGCCGCGAACAGGAACGCCAGAAAACGCGGATGATCCAGCCGCAGCAGCATTGCCAGTTGGTACAGCGCCCATGTCAGCGCCGCCAGCCAAGCCGCCAGCAGAAAGGCCGGGGTCAGGGAATTGGCTGTTGGGCCGAGCAGGGCGATGATGCTTTGTCCAACCGTCGAGGAAGGTGTCCCCGTCCAGTTGTTGTACCAGTAATCGAGCGCCCCAAGCACGCCCCGTTCCCGTGCAACATTGGCGAAGCAGTAATCGTCGGCCATCATCCGGGTGAAAGTGCCGTTATAGGCCAGCGCCACTACTGGCAGCAGTAGGGTGGTCACAATCAAAATCTGAAATGTCCGGCGTGGGGTAGAAAATGCCATTTACTGCGCCCTGTAATCAACGGCTCTCACGGCTCATTATAGCCGCACAAAATCTTCCCCATCCTTGAGAAGCCATTTTGAAAATGAACGATTTTTCCATTCGCAGGGGACGATACTCAGGTCGTCCCTTATCATCTTCAAACTCTCCCTGCTAACCGTTTCGGCAGTTCACAGTGCACTGGGCATTCACGCTCATCACTTATCACTCTTTACTCATTACTCGTTACTCATCACTTCCTACCAGATGCGCCCGCTCACCCCAATCGTCAGCAGCCCATCCAGATTCAGCGGCGGTGTGCGCGGCAAGCGCAAAATCATCACGCCTTCCTGCTCTGGTGTCGGGATCAGGCCATCGTCGCCCCGCCCTGCCAGCGCCCCGCGCCACAACTCCCACCCCAGCGGCTCGTAAAAGCCGCGCAAATCGGTTTGCAGGCCGCCGATTTCCCACTCTGCTGCAATGGTTTCGCCCAGTTTCCGCATCACTGCTGCGCCGAATCCTTTGCCCCGCTGCGATGGATGGGTTGCCACCGCGTCCACATAGGCGGTTCGCAGCAGCGGACAGCCTTCCGGTTGCATCCAGCGCGTCGTCACGACGGCATGGCTCACGGCCTGCCCGTTCAGCCTGCCGGTGAAATGCAGGCTGTGCGGCGGCAGGTAGACCTCAAACAGTTTGTAGAATTCATCGTCCGCGTGCGCTTCGGCGCATAACTGGCAGATTGCTGCTCGCCCCGCCGTATCAACATCCCGCGTATGCTGAATTTCAATCTGGAAAATATCGCTCATCAGATAACTCCCCTCAAGCGGGTTTATGCTGCTTCCGGCCCGCCTGAGGGGTAATTTTAACCCGACTATAGGGGTTTGCTACTTCACTCGCTGGAAGCGCCTTTCAGAAAGGCGAGTGTGCGCTCCCAGGCCAGGTTGGCCGCCGCCGCGTCATAGACCTGCGTCCGGTCAGGCTCAAAGAACCAGTGTCCTGTGCCGGGATAACTGTAGAATGTCACCGGGCGGCCAGCGGCCCTGATGGTTTCTTCCAGTTCATTCACATTGTCCGGCGGCTCAAACTCATCCAGTTCGGCGAAGTGGCCGAGGTAATCCGCTTTCGACAGGCTGAAGTCCGCCGGGCCACTTCCGTAAAACAGGACAACTGAGCGGACGCTGTCGGATGCTCTGACGGACAGATCGAGCGCGTAATACGCACCCAGCGAGAAGCCAATCACCGCGATGCTGTCTGCTCCGGCCTGTTCCTTGAGAAAGGCGACTGCATCGACGATTTCGGCTCTGGCCTGGTTGACTCTTTCATCCAGCGCAGCGCCCAGGGTTTCGGCTTCGGCAATCTGGTCGGTTACTTGGCCATGATACAGGTCTGGGGCGAAGACGACAAAACCGGCTTCGGCCAGCCGATTGCAGAAAGCCTTGATGGTGTCGTTCAACCCCCACCAGGCGTGGAGAACCATCACGGCACTGCCCTTAGCGCTGGGCGGCAGCACCAGATAACCATCCGGTTGACCAGTTGACATATACAGCTCCCTCCTGAGTTAAGTGACTTCGGAGGTTATTGTAGAACATTTGTATAAAAACTGCGATAGGATGAGCCGTGTCCTGCATCCCTAAGTCCTAAACTCAACTCCGCCAAAGTACCGGGGCGCATTTCAGGGCGCAGGTCTATAATGCCATGACAGATGTAATTAACATGACAGGGGAGTCGTATTATGCAGGGTTTTTCTTCCGATTCGGTGGTTACGCCGGTTGAACCCCGGTCAAACCTGCTGCCGGGCCTTATTCTCGGTCTGCTGCTGCTGCTGCCGGGGGTGCTGCTCTATGGCTATATCAAAGCCGCGCCCGCCCTCAATGTCTACCGCCTCAGCCTGACCGACTACAATATCCTGTCCGAGCCGGAAGACATTGGCATGGCGAATTATGAACGCCTGGGTGAAGATGCGATATTCGGCCAGGCGCTTGGTTATACCTTCAGCATTGTCGCCCTGCGCCTGTTCATTGTCGCCATCATCCCGCCATTGATCGGCCTGCTGGCCGGGGCGCAGGCTGGCGCGGGGCGGACGCTCATCCGTTCCCTGACCATTATCGGCGCGGTGCTGGCTGTCCCGCTGGTGCTGGCGATCTTCTGGCGCATGTTCCTCGCACCGGTCTGGGGAACACAGCCCTCGCCGCTTCAGCTAGATCAATCGCTGATGCTCAATTCGCCCGATGGCGCGCGCAACGCTATCCTGGTCATTGACGGCATTATCACGCTGGCGATTGCCGGGGCAGTGGGCGGCTCGGCTTTCATGGCTGTCGCACGTGGGCGCAGTGTCAGCGATTCGGCGGCACGGGCCGGTATCGGCGTCTGGCTGCTGGGGTTGCTGCTGACGCTGGCGAGCGCCGCCGTGACTTTCGATCTGCCCTATATCCTGACCAATGGCGGCCCCGGTCGCTCCACCACCACGGTCCCGCTCTACCTTTATCAACAGGGTTTTGTGAACCTGCGCCTCGGCTATGCGGCGGCCATCGGCACGGTCTGGATGCTGTTCCCCGCGCTGGCAGCCGTTTTCATCTGGCTGGTGACGGTTGCCTTCCGCCTGCGAATCAGCTTCACACCCGCGCCTGAGCCAACCGAGGGCGCTGGTTTCTTCGGCCTGCTGTCATTCCCGGCGGCGCTGCTGATTATGCTGCCGCCGCTTGGGCTGGTATTGTTCGGCATCCTGCAAGCGGCGGGTGCATCCGGCGCAGGCCCAGCGTTTAACACCGCTGGCCTGCTCAGCGCCACCCTGACGGGTCCGCTGCTGGCGATCTGGGTGGTGCAGATTCCGATTACCTGGTTGGCGGGACTCGCGCTCGGTTTCATCCGCCCAATTCACCGCGTCGTATCGGAAGGCCTGTTCCTGCTCTTTCTGATCGTCGCCTTTCTGCCCGCCGGGGTGCTGATGCTGGACTGGTATCTGATCGGGCGTGATCTCGGCGCGCTCAATACCAGCCTCTTCACCGGCTTTGCTTCGCTGGTGAGCGGTTTCAGCCTGCTGGTCTTCAAGCTGTTTTTTGACGGTGCGCGTGAACGCTATGCCGCTGTCCGCGAAGCCGGGCAGGAAGTATCGGATGCTTTTCTCAACGCCGTAATTTTGCCTTCACTGCCGCTGGCGCTGCTGGTCGGGACGGTACTCACGCTCGCCAGCGCCGGGTCGCTGCTGTGGCCGCTGCTGGTCATCAACAGCCAGTCCAACTATACCTTCCCGCTGGTGATCGCCATGACGGTCAGCCAGTTCAGCGCTTCAGGCGGTGATGTCGCCCGCGTGGCGCTGCCGTTTGTGCTGGCGCTGGCCGCTGTCTTCGTGCCGGTGCTGGTTCTGCTTGGCGCGTTGGTGGTGGATCGCCTCGCCATCCTGGCCGGGCCGGACGCGGTTTACACCATCGCCAAACGTAAAAAGCGCAAAACGGACGACCTGAGCTACGAGAATTTTTAGCCTGGATTCTCAATACAAAACGAGGCCGGAAGATTAACCTTCCAGCCTCGTTGACTTTTATGGCCCTGCCCGAACAGAGGGGGGAGAGGTCGAGCAGGGCAAAAAAAGGGAGTTATTTACTTCTTGCTGCGCCCGAAACCGCCCCGGCTGCCCACATTAGGGCTGTTGGTGCGGCCAGAACTGCGACCGCCGCCGAGGGGCGATCCGCCCGAACCCGACGAACGGCGCGGGAAAAATGACCGGCTGCGCCCGAAGCTGCCCCGGCTGCCGATATTCGGATCATCGACGGAAGGACGCTGCCCGCCGCCCGGTCTGCCGAAGCCGCCGCTGCTGCCGATATTCGGATCATCATATTCCGAGTCGAGCGGCCCACGCCGCGAGTATGGCCCAGCGCCGCCGCCCATCATCCGGGGCAGGACGAAAAACAGCACCAGCACGATTACGCCCAGTATGCACAACGTTGAAAGATCGAAATTCATGTCTCTGGCCTCCAATAAGTCCGATTATGGCTGCTATCAGCCTATAATTCGGGGATGTCACCCGGATGCCCCCTCAACATTGTAGAGAGGGCTGCGAACGACTCAAGTGCGCGCAGGGGTGAGGATGGTTTACCGAACCTGAAATTGAACCGAGTCCGCTGCGTTGCCGTTGATGACAAATTCGGCTTCGTAATTGCCCGCCTGGAAGTCTTCCAGCGGTTCGAAGACAAAATTCACGCAGGAGTTGGTGTAATCCTGGTCGGCGGTGATTTCCGGCGCGTCCTCAACCGGCTGGCCGTCGCGGTACAGGCGGACAAAGACCTGTGTACCGGCTGGAATATCGCTGTCCTCCGCCACCACGAAAATATCGTCATCGGCGTCGAAGCGGGAAGCGGTGCTGGTCGCGCAGCCGTCACGGTCAACGCCTGTCGCGCTCACAACGCGCCCTAGCTGAATATTGTCGTTGGCGGCCTGTCCCGACGGCGAGTTGCTCACCGGGGTACTGACCGGCAGGTTATTGACGGCGTTATCGGTATTGAACAGCCGCGGGAGCAGGAAAATCGCCGCTACCAGAACGACCACGCCAATGATGATCGTGCGGCTGTCCAGTTTCATGTTATTCATAAGGCCCTCCAGTGTAACTTCATCACAAGCACGATGATGTAGCTGCACTATAAGGCCATGTCTATATGAGTGATCTCAGTTTCGCGCAAGAAATGTATAAATTCAGAAGGTCAGGCGGGAGGGGGAAGGTGTTTTTCATCGCCCTCCACTATGATCCCGGCGTCGTCCCGCCGGGGGTTGAGCAGACCGCGTTTTGCGGAACTGAATCGGAATGTAAACAGTTGTTGCCGGGGCATGATGTTGCATCACGCCCTTATGCTAACCACTCCGGCATCTCTGCTCCATCCGTCACCGTCGCCCACGCCGCCGCGAACGCTTCATTGCCAATTTGCTCTTTGAGCTGGCGCAAACGAAGGACGCAAACCTGAATAGGCGATGCGAGCTGCTTTTCCATATAATAGGAAATGGCTTCCAGACCAGCAGTAATCGCTTCTGGATACTTCCCCTGCACGCCGAGGGTCGGCAGCATGTAAATCAGGGCTTTTGCGCGCGTAAATCTGTCATTTATTGTCTCAGCGATTTGAATAGAGCGTAGATAAGCATTTTCTGAATCTTCAAATAGCTGTTGTTGATACAGCAAATCACCCAAACTGGTGAAGGTGTTGGCTTGGCCCAGCCGATCACCAATCGCGTCGTAGATCGGCAGCGCCCGGTCATAGTAGCCCCTGGCCGCTTCCAGTTCATCCAGCCGGACGCTCAAGTCCCCCAGCGCGCGCAGCGTGTTGGCTTGGCCCAGCCGATCACCAATCGCGTCGTAGATCGGCAGCGCCCGGTCATAGTAGCCCCTGGCCGCTTCCAGTTCATCCAGCCGGACGCTCAAGTCCCCCAGCGCGCGCAGCGTGTTGGCTTGGCCCAGCCG
>CAYUTY010000095.1:0-22598 GCA_964447795.1 uncultured Anaerolineaceae bacterium | reverse complement strand
GGCAGACGGCAAACCGCTTCAGCGCTGTTTCTGCCTCCGCCCCCTCCTGCGCCGTCATCTGTCGTAGCGTTTTTAGGATCATCTCCTCCAGCGCTTTGCCCACCTTACGGCTTTTTAAATCACCCAGTTCGCTGATGACCACCGCGAGCGGGAATTTCGCCAGCTTTTTCACCCCCCACTCGATCAAACGCGGGTGGAACTTTGCTGCTTCCGCCAGTTCGCCCACCCTGCTGCTCAAATCCGTTTTGATGTTGAAGGCTGCCGCCATATCAAGCGCCATCTGGCGCGCGGCTTCGGCGGACAGCGTCCCCGGCGTGTGGTTGTAACACATCTCCACATCGTTCCATTCGACCCGGCTCGTCAGCAGCACCCGCGCCCCGGCAGCCGTCAGGTCGTCGGTCATTTCGACATAGACGGTGCGGCGCGGGTCGTCGGGCGGCACATCTTCGGCATTGTCCAGCACCACTAGAAGCGGATGCTGACGAATGTGTGCCAGCGTTTCTTTGCGTGTGGCGCTGTTGTCCAGCCGGAAGTGTTCGCGCACCAGTTCCACAACTTCATCGACGCTGGAAAATTCGTCGATAGTGTGCCAGATCGCTCCTGTGATGCCATCCAGCGTTAAAGCGACTTCCGCCGCCAGCCGCGACTTGCCCAACCCGCCTACGCCCAGGATCGCAACCGGCCCGCGCAGCAGTTCGCTGCCAATCACTTCCAGATCGGCCTCGCGCCCGCTGATCGGGATGCCGGTCAAACGACGATCAAGTGGCCGCCGCGACGTGATCGGCCAGCCTGTGAATGCCACGCCCTCACTGCCTTCCGGCAGCGCTGTGCCACGCCTGATGGCTGCGATAATGGCCGCCATCCCGCCGTCCCAGTCCGTGTGCAGGTTGACATATTGAATCTGCCGCAGCCGCGAGGGAATATCGAGGTAAGCAATGTCGTCGATGATGGCCGTCAGCAGCCGCACCCCCCGCGCCAGTGCGTCGCGCCACTCGGCGGTCACTTCAATACTCGCGGCGGAAGTTTTCGAGAGGATCAGCAGTAAATCGTCGGAGTCGCGCAGGGCGGCATCAATCTTGTGCTGCCATGTTTCCCCCGCTTGAATGTCCTTGTGGTCAACCCACAGGTTGCGCTTGGTGGCTTCTTCCAGCGCGTCGTGAATTTTTGTGACGATTGCATCATCGGCGGTAGCGTGGCTGACGAATATATGCGGCATCGGGCGACTCCGGCCTGTTTGTTACGTCCGTATGAACCTATATTAACATCATTTCCCTTCCTCCGCCCGCCTGCTCGTTGCTTCGTGTCTCGTCCCCCTTTCCCTCAAAAACGAAACAAATGTCATGACAAATGTTTCACCCCTCGCCCCGTTTCCCTGCTAAACTGTCTCTATGACACACGCATCTCGTCTTTCACTCAGAACTCGGAACTTGTCTTTACTCATGCCTCATACCTATTCATCTCATCCCTGCTGTATGGCAAACATGGCACTGCACTTGCCTTTCATTCTTCCCTCATTTCTGTTCACCGCACCCCTGCTGTATGGCAAACATGGCGGCGGCACACCCTCTGCCACCAGCGCCATCACCGCCATCAACCAGCCGGGAAATGGCGGCAGAACGCCAGCGATCAGATCATTGCCACTTCCGCCGCCGCCGCCGCCACAACAATGCGTAATGTTTTAACTTTTAACTCATGCCCACTTGCTTCGCCCGCCCGTCGGCGACCAGCTTGCCCAGCATCAGGGCGATGTTCCAGGCGTCGTCGTCGCCGCGATGGTGCGTGCCTTCCAGCGCCGGGTTGATTTCAAGGCCGCGTCATGCAGCAGCGTCCGCAACCCCTATAACGGGCCTGGACGGTTTGTCAGGTCTTTGTCTTCCATTTCCCAGGCGTGATCCATTGTGTGATAGGCGGTATGCCGAATCAGATAGCGAAGCGGCCATTTTCGCGCCATTTTGCCTTCAGCATGGAACGCCCGAATGGCATTGCAATAGGCATCGCGGTGAGTGTTCACGACCTCGTTGGTCATATTCTCACTGTAAAGATTAGGCAAACCGAGTCCCCCAGCCCAGTCCATCTCATTGCTCAACGTATGCCGGACGATGTGATCCCGATCACGTCCGCCCCCGCGTGGCCCCTTTTGCATCTCAGCCGACACGCGGAAACGCACATCGTCGAAAAAGGCCCAGCAGGCCCGCATCAGGGTCAGTTCACGTTCTAATGTTTCGCTTGATATGGCTTCATGGTCGATGCTTGAGAAGGCAAACGAGATGCCCCAGAAATCAGTTGATCCTGTGCCTGGATATTGCTCGACCCTGTCAAGTGTCGTGATGGCTGCAAACGCTTCATCCATGCCAGCCAGTTTCGCTACCGGGGCATAGCGTGGCAGATAGGATTGCAACCTGGCAATCGCGGCCTCCTCGGTCTTTGCACCACGCTCTAAACCGGGCCAATCCGGCGCTACCGCCACCACCTTCTTGCCTTTGGGTCCAATTTCGATAGTTATCCGCAGTTGATGAGTCATTTTTCAACCTTTTTTGGCAACATGTTACCATCAAAAGCGGTCATAACCTGTCCTGATTGGGAATTTACTTCGCCCGCCCGTCGGCGACCAGCTTGCCCAGCATCAGGGCGATGTTCCAGGCGTCGTCGTCGCCGCGATGGTGCGTGCCTTCCAGCGTCAGCCCCATGAGCTGCATGGCCGTCGCCATCCCGACATCGTGACGCATCCCCCGCAGCAGCGTGAACAGCGTCTTGACGTTCAGGTGGCTGGCATTGAACGGATACTGCACCCCCCGCGCCGCGCACTGCCGCTCGAACATCTGCCGGTCATAATCGCCATAGCTGGCCCACACCCGCTGCCGTGTCTTGTACTCCCGCTCGATCTGAAGGCAGGCCGCTTCAAACGAGATGCCCGTATCCACCTGTTCCTGCGTCAGCGTGGTCAACTGGGTGCAGAAGGGGCTGACCGTCGAGCGCTCTGGCTTAACCAGAATGCTGCGTTTGCTGGCGCGTTCGCCGGTGTGCGGGTTCAACCGGCAGATGCCGACTTCGATGATCTCATTTTCCTGGTCAGGCGGGTTCGGCCCGTCCCAGCAGGTGCATTCGATGTCCACCACAATGATGAAGTCATATTTGCGCGTCAAACCAGTTTCGCCTTGATGTGTTGTGCCAGATAATGAGCCGTTCCCATAATGGTAATCATGGGGTTGACGCCGCTGGCCGTCGGCAGCACCGAGCCATCGACCACGAACAGGTTGTCGATCTCATAGCTTTCGCCGGTTGGGTCAACCGCGCCCGTCGCGCTGTCCCCGCCAATGCGACAGCTTGACATCTGATGGGCGCTGAAGAGCATGTAGGCGTTGCTTTTCAGGCCGCGTTTTTCCACCTCGGCCAGATAGGCCTCGAAATCGCCGCCTTCCGCCGGGCGGTAAATCAGGTTGCGGTTGTGGGGGCTGGACACCTCACGCGCCCCCGCCGCCCGGTGAATCCGCAGCGATTCGAGCGTCCCGCGCATCATGTGGCGGGCGTCGTAGGGATGCAGTTTATAATGCAGCACCGGCTCGCCTTCCCGGTTGACCGCCACCCGCCCGCCGTGATAATCGCGCGTCAGGATGATGATGTTGCTCATGTGCTTCATGTTTTGCAGCAGCCGTTTGTGCGCCGCGCCGCTCTGCCAGGGCATGGTCAGCGCGGTGATGCCGGGGTGAACCGGCGTCGTCTCCAGGCGGACGCCGTAACCGCGCCCGTCGAGATCCGCGAACTGTCTGCTCAGGCGGGTCATCGGCGGTCCCTGCCAGGGCAGGATCGGCTCGTCGAACAGGCCGTATGTCACCGTGACCGGATGCAGGTGCAGGTTCACGCCGATGTTGCGGTTGCCCAAGCCGGAACGCAGCAGCAGCGCCGGGGTGTGAATCGCCCCCGCTGAGACGATCACGGCCCTGGCGCGGACGATCACCTCATGAACGCCGCCGTCGCTGTCCTGTACGGTCAGCAGCGCACCTGTCGCCCGCCCGCGCTGGTGCAGCACGCGCTCCACTCTGGCGCGGACGAGGATGCGCCCGCCGCGCTCATGGGCATCCTGTAAATAGGTTTTCAGCGTCCCCTGTTTCGCGCCGAAGGAACAGCCGAAGTTGCAGAAGCCGCATTCTTCGCAGCCTTTGACGTTGCGCGGAATCACGCTGACATCATAGCCAAGCTTTTCGCAGCCCTTCAATAGCATGGCGTTATTGGTATTGAGTTTGCTCTCGTCGCTGTTGACGTTAAGCCGCGCCATCACGGCATCCAGACTATGCTGGAAAGCCGCGCCCGCCGCGCCGCTGAAGCCGTACTGCGTTTCCCACTCTTGCAGCACATTATCAGGCGTCCGCAGCGAAGCCGTCCAGTTGATGGTCGTGCCGCCGCCCAGCGTGCTGCCCGCCAGCACAATCATGCTGAGGTCGCTGGTGGTCATCGCCCCCTGCTTCTCGAACAGGGTTTGGGTGCTGCTGAGTTCCTGCCCGTGAAAGTCGGCCTCAGCGTAATAGCCGCCTTTCTCGACCACGATCACATCCAGCCCCTCCGCCGTCAGTTCTCCGGCCACCACGCCGCCGCCCGCGCCCGAACCGATGATGAGCGCGTCGGTGTAGAGCGTCGTCGCTTCGCGGATCGCCAGCGGTTTGATGGGGCGGGGTGCTTCCTGCGGGGGAACTGGCTGGCCGCCATAGCCAAACACGGCCCAGGCCGGATTGGGCTGGTCTTCCGGCATCATGCTGTAAAACAGAAACAGACCCAGCCGTTTGATGCTCTGGAACAACTGCCGCGCCGCCGGAAGCGGGCTGTTTCCCCAGGCCCGCAGCACGCGAGTCTGTTCATCTGGCGAGAGGTCGCTGAAGCCGCGCCATGCACCCGCGCCGATGCCGTTGACCGCGCCAACTTCCAGCGCCTGCAAAACCAGCTTCAACTGCGCCCGCTGCGCGGCTTCGGTCACCTGCTCAAAACCGGCTTCCAGTTGATCGACCAGATTGAAGGTTCGGGCGTTAAGGGTGAAAAGCTGTGGATCGTCCCCGGCTTCGGGAGCTAAAGAGGGTATCAGGGTATCGCAGACGGCGGCCAGGGTGCGTTTTTCATCGGGTGTGAGGAAAGGCATGGATTCGACTCAATGGTTACGATTTTATCCTGTTGAGTATAACAAGGAAGGGAATTTGCGGGGTAAAAGATCGTTATCTGAAAGATGCAGTACCGTTGAGATTATGTTATTCTAGCTATCATCTAATTTATTACGAACCCTTCCGGCGGTGTATGAGCATGATCGGACGTAAATTTCTCAACCGCTATGAGATTCAGGAACACCTGGGCGACGGCTCGACAGCGACGGTTTACAAAGCCATCGACACGCGCCTGGGGCGGCCTGTGGCGCTCAAGGTGCTGCTGCCGCATGTGCGCGAAACCACGCGCAAACGCTTCTTTCAGGAGGCGACGGCTGCGGCGCAGCTCAACCACCCCAATATCATGGCGATTTTCGATATAGCGGAAGAAGGGGAATACAGCTTCCTCGTCGTGGAATATGTCGAGGGTGTGCCGCTGTCCTACTACATCCCCTCTACACCGTCGATGGTGGTCAACCTGGGCAAACAGATTGCCGCCGCCCTGCAATACGCCCACGCTCATTATGTCATCCACCGCGACATCAAACCGGCCAACATCAAGGTGACACCCGGCGGGGTGGTCAAAATTATGGATCTGGGGCTGGCGCTCCCGCGGGAGGCGACCCGCGTCACGGCGGACGGTATGGTGATCGGCACGCCAGCTTACCTGTCGCCAGAGCAGGCGCAGGGCCATACGCTCGACCATCGCACCGACATTTATTCACTGGGCGTGGTGCTGTACGAAATGGCGACCGGGCATCTGCCCTTTGATGCGGACGAAATCCCGGCGCTGCTGCTCCAGCAGGTGAAGCAGCAGCCGCCGCCGCCGCGTCTGATCGCGCCGGAGCTGCCGGTGGAGCTGGAGCGCGTCATCCTCAAGACGCTGGAAAAAAACCCAGTGCGGCGCTTCCAGTCAGCAGAGGCGCTGGCTTCGGCGCTGGACGCGCTGGTGACACAGGAGCAGAAGGCCGCCATCCCGGTGGATAACGATACCCAGCCGAGACGCCCGGATTCGACTCAATCAGGCCGGGGAGTGGTGAAACGTGCCAAGCCGACCATCCGCGTGCTGCTGGCGGACGACCATACGATTTTGCGAAAATCGCTGGCGAGCTTCTTAGAGGCCAGTGATGATTTTGTGGTGGTGGGGGAGGCCGGTGACGGCAATGCGGCGCTGAAACAGGCGTTGGCGCTGCTGCCGGATGTGCTGCTGCTCGATCTGAACATGCCCAACAAGGGCGGGCTGGAGATTATCCCGAGTGTCCGCTCTGAAGCGCCCAATGTCAAAATTCTGATTCTGACCGGGCGCGAAGAAGAGTGGTATATCATGCGGGCGCTGCGGGCCGGGGCGCACGGCTACATCCTCAAAACCGCTGACGAAGCTGAACTGCTCGACAGCATCATCAAGGTGACGCAAGGCAATATGGTGCTGGGGCAGGGCGTGGCGGAGCGCATTGTCGGCGGTCTGGTGGGCGGGAGTGACGACAAAAATCTGCTCTCGCAGACCGAGCGGCAGGTGCTGCTGTACGTGGCGGGCGGTTTTGAAAACGCCGACATCGCCAAACATCTGCAATTGTCGCAGACGGTCGTGATCGAAGCGCTGGCGCAGGCCATGAACAAGCTCAACGCCGGAGACCGTCATGCGGCGGCGCTGGTCGCCCTGCGGCTGGGCCATATCAGCCTCGATGAACTGCATGATCTGGCGTAGCGAAAGCTCGGTCAGGTTAAAAGGGTATCACGTGCCATTCACAGCCAGTGTAATCAACCGCGCGATGCGCTGGCTGTGTGATACAGTGACCGTTGCTGTGTAGCCTTGATGCTGCCACACGAGCCGGAAATGAATTCCACTCTCGACATGGTTGACGCTGTCCGGGTCGCCCCACTGATAAAACAGACTATCCGCTGTCAGGGAATTTGAATAAAAGTCTACGATGCGGATTTGTCCATTCACCGCGACAACTTTAATGAGATGAAATGGTTCAGTCTGCGGGTAAAGTGCATAGACGATTTCCGAGCATCCGTTTTGTGGTGTAAGAAGATGCGAATAACCAAGACACGGTGTATTTGACTGACTGACAACCATCCGGTATTTACAATGATCGTCGTTCTGGTCTTGTATACAACCGTATTGAGTGAAAACCGATATTGGCTGACCTGGCTTGAATGATTCATAGCTGCGCAGAAAATCCTGCGTCTGTGACAGCGGTAAGCTTCTCCCAACGCTCCCCGCCGCCGATGCCAGCGCGAGGAATACCCCACTAAATACTATCGACACGACCAGAAGTGGCAGGATATGCACCTGCCTGACCAACTTGTGCGCCATACTCCACCCCTTTAATAATCGCCTTTGAGGTTCAGCGATGGCGTAATGGTGTGATTAAAGCGTCTGGTTGTTCGGTTTGTGTCGGCCTGGATTTTCCGGTCAGGTGGGGGCGGCGCTGCCATAAATGGACGAACAAGGTGATGAGCGAGAATCGTCCAATCGGTTTGGAGCTTGCTATCCGGGCAAGTTCTTCGTTGTCGGCCCAGCGGTGATTGTCCTCGATGGCGCGTTTCTGGATTTCATAGCCCTGACGGTTGTGATTGAACATAATGACCTCCCCTTCATCGACTGATGCTTGTAGCGTACAGGCAGCAGCAGGGGCAGGTCATGTAGCGAAAGATGGGGTTGGGGGTTGGGGGAGGGTTGGTTTTTCAGCCCAACCCCTTCAGGGAAGGAGGTTGAGTTCGCGCCCGCGCGTGATGGCCTGCGTCCGGCTGGTGACGCCGAGCTTGCTGAAAATGTCGCTGACATAGCGCTTGACCGTCCCCAGCGCCAGCCATAGCTCGGCGGCGATTTGGCGGTTGGAACGCCCGGCGGCCAGCAGGCACAGCACCTGCAATTCGCGTTCAGTCAGCGGGTCGATGAGCAAAGATTGATCGGGCGAGGGCGCGTTTTCCGGCGTGGGTTTGAATTCTGCCAAAATGTCGTCTATGAAGGTGTCAAGGTCGCGGGCTTTGCCCCGTTCGACGGCGGCAGCATATACTTCTGTCGGGAGTTCTGCTTCCAGCACAGCTAATAAAGACTTGATATCTGAATAATGCTTTTGAATCGACCAGATTGCCTCTCTTTTATGAGAAAGCATGTTCAACAGTTCTGCCGCCTGTTTTTGCTGGCCTTTAGCCTTCCAGATTTTCGCTAGCGTTATCAAGCCGCTTATGAGGTTCCAGGGAGACGTACCTGATTCTGCAAGCGCATTGATCTGTTCCGTACAATGGCATTCGGCTTCGTCATATTCACCGAGTTCAAACAGAACGTCGGCCAGAATTAAACGGGCGCTGCGTTGATGTCCGTCTTGTGTCCCTGCTATATAACTCTCTAGTTGCTTTTTTGCTTCCTCAAAATTGCCAAGATGATATGCGAGAGCGCCAGTCAGCACGGTGATATTTGCCACAAGGATCGGAGATTTTAACCGCTGCATAAGGGCAAGCAACTCGTCCATCACAGGCCCGATCAACAGCGCAAATTCGTCTACCCAGTTATTATGCCAATAAATCAGTTTATCGGTTAATAACTCAGCCAATTCATAATCATGATTTTGTGTTCGGTAAATTGCGATACCCCGGTCAATTACTTTCTCAGCTTCGCTTAACCATCCCAGATGCGAAAAGCATATGCCCAGCGCAGTATAGCCTATTTGCGTTGCCCGGCGAACAGGTCTATTACCTTCCCGCATCATAAGTTGCAGGGCTTTATGCAAAGTAGCTTCATCGACCATTTCCCCTATCACGACACTATCAAAGGCATACAGGGACAATAATACGCCTTGCAGCAGACCATCTTCCCAGTCCAGGGTGTCATTTAGCCGCTCTAACGCCTGTTTCCACATAAGGCGGCTGATAAATCTGCGCACTCGGTAGCCATACACCTCACTGACACTATATAGAAATTGCCATATTCGCTCGCGCTGCTCATGCTCAACGGCCCAATCCCAGCCCTGGCGGATGTTGTCCAGATCGCCTTCGATGCGTTCCAGCGCCAGCGCTTCGTCCGGGCCGCGCAGGTCGTCGCCCCACTGCTGGCAGCAGGCGGCGTAAAAGGCACAGTGGGCGTCCATCGCAGCGGCCTGCTCGGCGGGAGACTGCTCCAGCTTTTCTTCGGCGTACTGGCGCAGCAGCTCGTGCAGGTCGTAACGGCCCTCACCGCGCACGCCCAGCAGGGATTTATTGACCAGCCGGGAAAGCGTCTTGAGTGATGCGCCCGCGACTGCTTCCGCTGCCTCCCGCGTGAAACCACCGCGAAAGATCGACAATTTTTTGAAGACATCGCGCTCGTGGTCTGACAACATGCGCCACGAATGATCGAATGTCCAGCGGATGCTGCGGTGGCGCTGCGGCAGGTCGCGCATGTCGGCTTCCAGCAAATCCAGACCCCGTTCCAATTCCAGCGCGATTTCCCGCAGCGACAGGATGCTCACCCACGAGGCCGCCAACAAAATCGCCAGCGGCATCCCGCCGGTCAGATGGCAGATGCGCCCCAGATATTGGTATTCGCTGGCTGCGATTGAGAAGGCCGGGTTAAGTTGTTGCGCTTTTTGTATGAACAATTCAGCCGCTTCGTAAGCCAGCATATCACGGTCAGTTTTCTGCGGGATGCTCATCGCCGTTAGCGGAAATACTGTCTCGCTGCTCAGGTTGAGCCGTTCGCGCGACGTGACCAGGAGGCTGATGTGTGGGGCGAAGGCGATCAGCTCATGGATGATGCCCGCGCCATCCAGCAGATGTTCAAAATTATCCAGCACCAGCAGCAGTTTTTTCTTCCGCAGATAGTTGAAAAGCTGCTGCTGTGGCTCGCCCCCGGCAGAAAAGTTGAAGCCGATAACGCCTGCCACTGCCGCAATGATGTAATCCGGCGAATTCAAGGACTGAAGCGGGGTGAAGTAGACGCCATCAGGAAATGAGGTTCGCAGCTTGTGGAGGGTTTCCCAGGCGAGGTGGGTTTTGCCGATACCGCCGGGGCCAAGCAGCGTCAGCAGGCGGCAGTTGGTATGGGTCAGCAGTTGTGTGATGTGGGTGAGTTCGTTTTTCCGACCAACCAACTGCGAATAGAAGGGAATAGAATCAGCCATCGTTGCCACAGCACGATTTCTCCCATCCATTTGACAGTTAAATTATATCTTTTTTGTAAAAATTAATCTACCTTAATTTAAAATTGATGGCTTTAAAAATGAGGCGCGCGTGTGGCCGGGCATCGTAGCGACAGTGCTGCTTTTGATCACTTATTGGCTGGGATTATGGAGGCCGCTACAGGGGAAAACAGCGTGGGGCATGATGTGTCATGCCCCCGCCATAAGTTGAGGTCTTTTACGGAATCAGCAGGCGCGTTCCAGCGTTGACGATGTTCGGGTTAGCCAGGTTGTTAGCCGCGACGATGGCCGCGACTGTCGTCCCGTAACGCAGCGCGATGCTGAAGAGTGTATCTCCCCGCGCGACGGTGTAATAACGCGGGGCAGCCGGTGCGCTGGGGATGACGAGGCGCTGTCCGGCGAAAATGCGATCTGCGCTGGCGAGATTGTTGGCGGCCACCAGCGCGGCAACTGTTCTTCCATAGCGGGCGGCGATGATCGCCAGTGTTTCGCCAGCCTGTACCACATGGGTGCCGGGGCTGGGCTGCGGATTTGGGTTCGGGCCGGGCGCTGGCGGATAGCTGGGCGTCGTCACACCCAACGGAATGATGAGCCGCTGTCCGGCATAGACGAAATTGGCGTTTGGCAGCGCGTTAGCCGCCGCGATCACCTGCCAGGTGGTGCTATAGCGGCGGGCGATGGTTTGCAGCGTGTCGCCCTGCCGGACAGTGTATGTCACTGTGCCGGGTGGGCCGGAAGGCGGCGGCACTGTTTGCGGCGGTGTGATGATCGAGGTGTCGAATGTGATCGGCAGCAGATTGTAGTCGGCATAGGAGCGCAGGTAGAGCGAATTCACCCAGCCCACGCGCCCGTCAGAGATGCGTATCTGTACCCAGGTGCCGCTGCTCGCCTTACCAATCAGCGTGACCTGGGTGTTATAGGCCAGGCTGGTGACGACGGCAAAGGTGATGCCTGGCCCGGTGCGAACATTCAGGCGGCCAGAATTAATGGCGGCTGCCGAACCGGACTGTGCGCTTGTTTCCAGCGCGGGTGCGACCAGCCACACAGCGAAAGCCAGCAGCAGCAGGATATTCAAAAAACGGGCGATTCGGGGTGGTGCGATCGTCAACATGGCGCGAACCTCAAGCATTACACAATCCTCATTGACATAATCTTAGCGCTAATTACAAACCTTCGCAATTTGGCCTCAATAATCCCAATTTGTGGATTAATCTATCTCTACTTTCGCTGTGTAGGATTTTTGTTACAATAATGTGGAGAAAGTCAGGCTCAAGCCGGTGATGCCTGTGTTAAAGAAAGTGTAATCTCCATGACAGAGCAGCCCATCTGGGTGATTGAACTGTGTGCGCCGCAGCTTCCCCGTCCCATCACTGTGCGGATTGAAACCCGCGCCACTGTTGGTCGCAGCGTACAGGGTGATCCCCGCCGCCCCGATGTTGACCTTGAACCTTTTCAGGCGGAAGACCTGGGCGTTTCCCGCCAGCATTTTGCCTTCACTGCCGAAGCTGACCGGCTGATGATTACAGATTTGGGGAGCCATAACGGAACCATTCACAACGGTGTGCGGCTGCAAGCGAATGAGGCTTACCGTATTTCACATGGGGATAGCCTGCTGCTGGGGCGTTTTCGGCTGGATGTGAATGTGGTGCTGTCGCCCATGCATGGGGGCGATATTCATAAACAGCCCAGCCTGCAACTGCATGACCAGGCACAGCCGGGTAAGGGGCAGCTCATACTGATTGTGGAGAGCGCACCGCAGCTTGCCGAAGCTTTATCCAGTGTCTTGCAGGAAGCGGGTTACAGCACACGCACCAGCCAGGAGGTGGTCGGGGCGATTCGCTCTTATAACCAGCGCCGCCCCAGCGCCGTCATCCTTGACCGGACGCTGCCGGATATGAGCGGGCTGGAATTATGTCGTTATATCCGGCGCGATGTGCAGCAGAACAGCACGCCCATCGTCGTCATTGGCGCGGCTAACGCTGCCTCAGATGTCAACGAAGCGCTGGAGTCCGGGGCGGATATTTATCTGGACAAGCCGGTGAGTGCCAAAGAACTGCGCCATGTCGTGTCGTCGCTGATTCTCCAGCATGAAAATGGTTCGGCGGCCATGTATACCAAACACCTGGTCGGCACCGCCCCGCTGAAAGCCATGTCGCCCGAATCACGCCGGAATGCTGCGGTGCTGTTTGTGGCGGGCCACAGTGATCTGCCGCTTACGCTGTCTGTCACAGGGCCAATCTCATTTGGACGGGCGGCCAGCACCGGCGCACTCCGGTCTCATGTCGATCTGAGCCGTTATGATGCCGCCAATACTGGTGTGTCGCGCATCCACATGATGCTGCATCACAAGGACGATCAGTTCTTCATCGAGGATGCCGACAGCGTGAACGGCACTTACCTTAATGGCGACCCGGTGAAGCCGCGCAGCTTAACCCCGGTGCGAAATGCCGACGAAATCCGCCTGGGCCAGCTTCGCCTGTATATTTATTTCCTCGAAGACCGCGATATCCTGATGAGCGATATAGAGGCGTAACATGAGCTGCAAGGGTAGGACAGTATAATAAAGGGCGCTAGTCAGGCAGGAGAATATTCATGGTTGTGCTGCTCGAAAAAGCACTGGCGGAAATTCGTAAATTATCGGAGTCAGAACAGGAAGCCCTGGCAGCCTGGATATTGGAAGAAATCGAATCTGAGCGCCGCTGGGAAACTGCATTCGCGGCTTCAGAAGATTTGCTGGCACAGCTCGCTGATGAAGCAATCATAGAACACCGGGCAGGCAGGACTTTTCCTCTGATTCCAGATGATCTATGAAATCCTATACAACAGAGCGTTTCCGCAAGTTGTATCGACAATTACCTGAATCAATCCGCCAACAGGCTCGTGATGCTTACAGGCGGTTTATTGATAATCCAAATCACCCAGGTCTTCAATTTAAAAAAGTTCATCCGACGAAACCAATCTACTCAGCGCGAGTAAATCTTGATTTTCGGGTGTTAGGGACAGTGGATGGCGATCAGATTATCTGGTTCTGGATTGGTTCACATGCAGATTATGATAGATTGCTTTCTCGATTGTAATTTTAGCTAAATGAGGGTGTTTCGAAACTATGCCTTTTACCTTCCAGTATGATGCTGATGTGCTGGCGCGGTTTCCCCAGATGCGCGGCGGCGTGCTGCTGGCGCGCGGGCTGCAAAATGGCCCATCGCCGGACTCGCTGCAATCCGAATATCTGGCAGAGCAGCAGAATGCCATATCCCGGTTGGGCGAATCGATGAGCGAGATTCCGGCGCTGGCGGCCTGGCGTTCGGCTTTTCGCGCTTTCGGAGTCGAGCCAACACAGTATCGCTGTGCGGCAGAAGCGCTGCTGCGGCGGCTGAAAAAATTTGGTGACATCCCCAGCATCAACACACTGGTGGACATCGGCAATCTTATCAGCATTCGTTATGCACTGCCGACAGCCGTTTGCGATACTGCGCTGCTGCAAACGCCAGTGACAGTGCATTTTGCCGATGGCAGCGAACGTTATACGCCGCTTGGCGAAACGTCGGTTGAAAATCCCATAGCGGGTGAGGTTGTTTTTACGGATGCGACAGGTCTGGTGGTGGCGCGGCGCTGGTGCTGGCGGCAGAGCGATCACAGTGCATCCCGTGAGACAACCAGCGATGTCCTCATCACGATTGAAGCCCAGCACAGCGATGGTGAAACCGATGTGACAGCCGCGCTCGAAGACCTGGTGAGTCTGCTGCGGCGGTATGCGGGATACGAAGATGGCTTTGCGACCATCCTCGGCGCGGACGGAGAGACAAGCATCACGATTGACTAATGCTCTCGTCCTTAGAATCAAAAAGGACACGTGCTAACGTGTCCTCGCAGCAGTTTGGGTTTAGCGGTTACTCGACGTAAGCTGGAAGTTCCACCCAGAAAACCGAGCCGCCGCTTTCGGGAAATTCCGCACCAACCACGCCATTCTGAAGTTCCGCGAGTTCGCGCACAATCCATAAACCGAGGCCGGTGCTGCTTTCGCCGCCGGTCGGTCGATTGCTCAGGCGGCCAAAGGGCTGGAATAAGCCGCTGCGTTCTTCCGGCAGGATGCCCGGCCCTTCGTCTACGATACAAATTCGCACCCGGTCAGCGGTGCGGTTGGAGAAGACGGTGACACAGCTTCCGTCAGGGCTGTATTTAACGGCGTTGCTGACGAGGTTGCTGACAATCTGGCCGAGACGGTTCTCGTCCGCCAGCGCGATTCCGTCACTTTCGCCCAGCAGCAGCGTGATATTTTTGCGGTTAGCGCTGGCTCCGTAGCGTTCTACCGTTTGCCACAGGACAAATTCAACTTCTACCCGGCTTAGCTCCAGTTCCGCTTTGCCGTGTTCAAGGGCCGACGAATCAAGGAAATCTTCCACCAGCTCATTCATCGCATTGACGGTATCTTCAATCGAATCGAGGGCATCCAGCGCCGTCGGGTCATTCCCCACCAGCCCGCGCAGATAAAACTGGGCCAGCCGAATATGATTGAGCGGATTTTTGAGATCGTGGGAAGCGATTCGCAGAATGCGATCTTTCACTTCATGAGCATTTTGCAGGTTAGCGATTACCTGCTGCTGCTGGTCGAGCAGCCGTTTGATCGCCAGTTGGTGGCGAACGCGAGCGCGCACGATGTCAATATCGAAGGGCTTGGTGATGTAATCATTGGCCCCTTTTTCCAGCCCACGTGCGATTTCATGCTCCTGGCTCAGGGCAGAAACCAGCATCACCGGCATATCGGTGGTCTGGGGGTTGCGCCGGATGGTTTCCAGCGCGGTCAGCCCATCCATATCCGGCATGAGAATATCGAGGATGACCAGCGCGAACTGATGTTGGGCAAGCTGCGCCAGCGCGTCGCGTCCGTTGTGAACGCGGGTGATGGTGTATTCGCCCCTGAGCGCACGCTCCAGCAGTACGGTACTGTCCACATCGTCATCCACGATCAGGACGTTTGGCGAGGTGGGCTGTTCTTTGATCTCAGTTTCAGTTTCATGCATATTTAACATACCACACACGGCGTAGTGCTGTTTTCAGCAGCGATACGCCAATCTCCCTCTCCAAACATTAAGCTGCACTTGCTTGGTTATAACATGTCATCCCTTGATTTAATATTGATTTTACATGAAGGTTTGGTAAATTGTCAATTGAAACACCCTTTAGATCATCGCGCAACAATCGATAGTCTCATGCGGTATTTATACTACGAGGGTATCATTTGCATCACATCAGAAAGGAGGGTGGCATGGCGATAGTCTTATTTATCATTGGCGCTGTATTACGGTATCGCGGGAAACTGCGCCTGGGCGGGTTTGAGGCTGAGGGGCGGCACGTCCGGGCCGCCGGTGTCGTGCTGATGCTCCCGGCCAGCCTGTCATTTGTGCTGGGGCTGATCATTGGCCTGCTGTCAGGCGGGCGGCTGGATTCCATCATGAATGTGCTGGGCCTGCTATCGATGGTGGAGCTGGTCTTTAATGTCGTGGCTGCCATCGTTGCCTATATTCTGATTGTTGACCCCGATGGTGCGCCACAGTTACCGGGTGTGCTGGGAGATATTCAGCGTGAACGGCGGCAGAATTTTCAGTCCATACGCGAGGCGAAACTGCATCGTGTCGATCCTCCTGTACGGCAGCAGACTTTTGGCAGCATTCTGTCAGTGCCGCAGGCGGCGGTTTATCTTGGATTAAGCGAAGCCGCGATCATTGACCTGATCGAAGATGGCAAAATACCTGCCGCCCGCGTCAATTATCATTATCAGATTGCCCGCTCTGTGCTGGATGATTTTAAGGCACAGACCTTTGTTTAGCGCGGCATGATGCAGATGGTCAGCCGTCCCGCTGCTGCTGCCGGGCAGGAACGTCGTTCACCATCGCGTCCATCCATCTCGAAGGCCGCGCCCCAGAAGATGACCGATGGGCCGACATCCAGACTGGCAATGATGTCACAGGCCTCCGGCGGCTCATTTGTCTCCGGGCTGCTGTTGGTGAAAAGCACACACTGGCCGGGAGCGAGGCGACCCACATTGCCGAGATCAGGCCGGATAGTGGTATACAATGCCGGATCGCCCACCATCACCGGGGCGCCTTTGTTGGGTGCAAAATTATTCAGCACGAAGAAATCTGCCAGCGCCATCCAGCGGTCAGCCGATTGATTGATAATCGCCAGGCGGTCAGCCGTATAAGCGAAATAAACATAGGCTGTCACTTCATCCGCCGCGCCACTACCCGCCAGGAAGAATTCGCAGCGACCAGGATTTGCCACCGGGCAGACGGCGCGCTGTACGCCATTTTGCAGTACCGCGAACTGTGTTGTCCCGCCTGAGCCTGTCCAGAAATGTTCGCTGGCGTTGGTTGTGACCAGCCAGTTTTGAATCGTGCCGCACTCGTCCAGCCCTTTCGGGCCATTGCGCCCAACCGCCCACACCTGCACACACTGATTTTCCCGCAGTGATCGTGACCAGCGAGAGCCAGCCAACTGCGCCGGGCTTCCATCGAGTGTAATAAATGTGATACCGGTCAGGTCTAGCGGGCTGATTCCGTTATTGACGAGGGTTAAATCGTTATCATCATAAATCAATAATGAATTGTTAGAGCGCAAAACCGTGATGTCCACCGCCGCGCCCCGTTCCAGGATTGTGCCAGCGGCAGCCGATTGAACGCTGATGCGATTCTCTGGCAGGCCGGATTCGCCTGTCCAACCTTCATTGTTCTCCACACCCAGCCGCAGCCCGGCACGATTGAGCAGTGCCGCCGCTTCCGGTACAGTGAGGCCAGCCAGATCGGGAACCGTGACGGTCGTGTCCTGGGCGGAAATCACATCTCCAAAACTGAAAGACAGGAGCAGTATCACAAATAAAGCCCGCATCTCAACCTCCTGTGTTAATTTTCCCACTTTATAACGCATCTGAGATCAGAATGTTACCCACCACGCCGGTCGTGAGTGGTGTACAATTGAGGCTAATGATCGGTTTCCCTCAACGAGCGAGACATGAAAGAAACCCAGGCTATCATCGAGCGCATCACCCGCCTGAATGAACATTATCAGCGTTTGCATCTGGCGGTAGACGACCACATTAACGAACTCAAGCCCGGTCAGACGGTGCTGGCGCGGCTGCTGCCGGAACGCTGGGACCCCTATCTGCGGGAACAGTGGTGGCCGGTGGCGCTCACCCCCAATACGCTGGTTGTTGAACGACCCGGCCATCTGCGCTATGAACCCGGTCAGGTGGTCAGCCTGCTGGGTTTGCTGGGGCAGCCTTTCCGCTACAAGCGCACCCTGCGTAATGTGCTGCTGATTGCCCACAACACCGCGCCCACACCGCTGGTGATGTCAATCGAATGGCTGTTGGGCAACAAAATCAGCGTCACACTGGTGCTTTCCGGCAAAGCCGCCGATTATCCGACGGCGCATTTGCCCGCCGAACTGGAAGTGCAGCGGGCAGACGACAACCTGCAATGGCCGAACCGCGTGATGACCGTCGGCTGGGCTGACCAGGTATTTGTCACTGTCGCGCCGGACGATGAATTAGGCCACTTTGCGCGGGTGCTGCAAATCTTTCGTGATCTGCGGGCGGAAATTCCGAAGCACTATCTGTTCGGCGTTTTCCAGCCGCCTCAGCCGTGCGGGGTGGGGGCGTGCCAGGCGTGTCTGATGCCGATCAAAGGCGCGGACAACTGCCTGATTTGTGTCGATGGCCCGGCACTGGATCTGACGACAGTAGCGCTGCCCTAGCTGACCGAAACAAAGGATGATGTAATGAGCATTGAAATCACTCGCCCCGGCAAAAACAGCCTTATTCTGGAGACTCCGGTCATGCCTGCGGCTGGCTCGGCTGGTTTTGGGGATGTCTACCGTGATCTGGTGCAGTTTGAAAAGCTGGGCGCGTTCGTCACCAATCCTGTGACCTATGCGCCGCGTTCACCGGCCAATGGCACACGCGTGATTGCGCTGGACGCAGGGGTGCTGGTGCATACCGGCCTGCCGAATCCCGGCTTAAGCAAAATTCTGAGCGAATATCGCAACCTGTGGAACGCCATGCCGATGCCGGTCATCATGCATATCGTGGCGACGACTCTGGAACATGTCCGTAAATGCGCCAGCCGCATCGACGCCGAAAATGCGGTGGATGCTATCGAGCTGGGCCTGAACGACGATATTTCCTGGAAAGATGCCGAGCAGCTTGTGAAAGGCGCTGTAGGCAACACTGAAAAGCCAGTGCTGGCGCGTTTACCGTTACAGGAGGTGTTCGAGCTGGCAGACGCGGCTGTTGATGCCGGGGCAAGCGCGCTGGTTGTGGCCGCGCCCCCGCGTGGAACGGCGCGTGACCCGCACACTGGACGGCTGCTGAGCGGGCGGGTTTACGGGCCGCTGGTGAAACCGATGGCGCTGCGGGTGGTCGGCCAGTTAGCCAACCGGCTCGGTGATGAAATTCCGATTATTGGCGCGGGCGGTATTCACAATCAGCAGGATGCGCGTGATTTCATCGAAGCCGGGGCGCGGGCGATACAGGTCGATACACTGACCTGGATTCAGCCGAAAATGCTGGAATATATCGCCCGCGATCTGGGCGGGCTGGTCATCACGCGGGCGGCGGGGGCGCTGGCGGATGAGTGGCATCCCGGCATGGGCGATACCGAACGCAAAGCGCTGGAAGAGGCCAAGCGCAAGGAAGAGCAGGCACGTAAGAAGCGCTGAATCGTCCAGAATTTGCTGCGGGTGTAGACTGGAGAGAAGTGTTTCATAGGATGCGGGGGAGATTGTGGCACGCATCTTTATCAGTTACAGTCGCAGAGATGAAGTTCTGGCCCGCAGGCTGGCGGGGTCGCTGTCCCAGATGGGCGCGGATATCTGGCTGGATGTGGATGACATCCCGGTTGGCATGAACTGGAGCAGCGCCATTCAGCAAGGGCTGGATACCTGCGACCTGATGATTCTCATCCTCTCGCCGGACTCGATGGCCTCACATAATGTGGCGAATGAATGGCAGTTTTACCTCGATCACCGCAAACTGCTTGTGCCGGTACTGGCGCGTCCAACACAGGTTCATTTCCAGCTCAACCGGATTCAATACGTCGATTTTCACGCACAGCCCTACGAGCTTGCTCTCGGCCAGCTCGTGACCAAGCTGGCGCAGCAGGGAGTCCGGCTGAATGTGCCGCCGGAACTGCGGAATATCCCACTGCCAGCGACACCTCACACCTACACCGTACCAAAAGCGCGGGGCGGTGGTGCTGCGCGGGGGCTGCTGATCGCGGGGGGATTGGCGACGATGGGAGCTGTCGCGGTGCTGGCGTTGATCGTGCTAGCGCTGCTGCCCACGCTCAGCACTGGCAATCGAGACACGACCACGCCCATCCCGACCACACCAGCCAATACCGATGTGCCCCAACCACCGACGTTTGACCCGATTTTGGGACTGGCGACAGCCCGTGCTAATTCGTATCCTCCCGGCCCGGATTATATCGCCCAGCGCGAATGGGCTTTTTCCAGCTACCTCGTCCAGTTGTGGCAGGACAGCGTGACTCAGGAAGTTGCCTTAACGATTGATTCGCCCAATCAGCCGCATATCGAGCACAAAAGCTATTTCGCTAACCCCGAATTCAATAATCTGATCGGGGCGGATTTGAATGGCGATGGTTATCCCGATGTGGTCTTTGAACAAAATCCCGGCGGTGCGACCGGAAGTAACTGCATCACCGTGTTCTACAGCCTCGCGCCCACCATCATCAAAGCGCTGGAACCGAGAACCTCGGTATCCTGCGGCAGCCAGTTCACCGATCTGGATGGCGATGGTGTTTCTGAATTCACAGCCTATGACGACACCTTCAAATATCAGTTTTGCAGCGGTGCAGCTTCACCCAGTCCGCAGGCGATTCTGCGCTATGATCCTGACCGGCAGCAGTATCTACCGGCGGGCAGCCGTTATCCCAGCCTTTATGATAGCGCCATTACTCAACTCGGCATGACGCGGGAAACGGTGCAGGCCACTTATAATGCCGGCGATACCGAAACCGCCAAATGTCTGGCGCTCGCCCCTGTGCTGAATTACCTCTACAGCGGGCGAGAAGATCGGGCATGGTCAGAACTGGAGCGGCTGTATCCTTTCCCTGATCTTGAGGAGTTTCGCACAACTATCGTCACGATTGCCGCGAGCAGCGACCTCTATCGTCGTCCCTGAAGGCGGAGTCTCACAGCGAGAACATGTCATCTGCGACTGGTGGATGTGTTGATAAAGCCTTACTGTCTGAGTATAGACAGGAGGCTTTTTTCAATGCGGAAATTCTTCAACAACCTCGGCAACCTATTCATGAAACCCCTGCTCAGGTCGCCTCTGCACGGCCTCGTCAGCAAACGGCTGATGCTCATCAGTTTCACCGGGCGGAAAAGCGGCAAAACTTATACCACACCGGTGGAATATCATCAGCAGGGCGATTGCATCAGCGTGCTGACACGTAAGGAGCGCGTCTGGTGGAAAAATCTGCGGGGTGGCGCGCCAGTCACGCTTCGCCTGCGCGGTCATGATGTGCGCGGGCAGGCCAACGTCGAGAGTGATAATCAGGCGTGGATTGCTGGCTCGCAGCGGCAGCTTTTACCCGGCATGAGCGAGGCACAGGCGGCTGAACTGCTGCCAAATCTGGTGCTGGTTCAAATCGAGCTTACTTAAAAGCAAAAAAGCCCCTCAGTTTGAAGGGGCTTTTTGCTGCTGGTATTCAGCGGTTAGCGGACTTTGCGGTAGACGCGGGGTTCGCTGTGGAGGCTGCCGCCGCGGGCCGTCGCGCCGATCACCAGCGCCGCTGTAATCAGGATGATGTCCTTGAAAATGTACTGGCCGACCAGCGTCCACTGGTAGGGGAATGTCTGCCACACCAGGTCAGGGCGCAGGATGAGGGGAGACATCGCGCCGCCCATCTGCATCAGCATCAGCGCCAGGGTGACACGCGGGAAGCGCCAGACGATGAAGCCGAGGCCGATGACCATTTCCCAGACTGCCAGAAAGGGCATGAAGATGTCGCCGGGCAGGAAAGGCATGGCTTCACGGATGAAGCCCTCAATCGGGCTGACGCCCTGCGCCAGTTTCAGCGCACCGAACCAGATATAGACGATACCGATTGCGACGCGCAGCAGGGTGATGCCGTGACGGGCCATCAGGCCGACGACCAACCGGTCAAGCTGTTCGTAGCGGGCGCGCAGGCTGGTTGCTGCCTGTGCTGTGTTCACGACCTGAAATTCGCCGGTGGTACTCTGTAAGCTGCTCATTTTCGTTCCCCTCCGTAGTGGGATAATTGAATGTTTTACTGATGTTCATTAAAGCAGAAGCAGCTTCTTCGATCATCTAACGGAGGGATGATTTGAAAGTGGCACTTGTGGCTGTGTGTAATATCCGCCTTTAGAGGTAGCCTTTTTCCAGAATAAGTCCCATTGTGTTGATGGTGTAGCGGAGCGGCGCGCCAGTGGGGATGTTCAGATCGGGGATGTCGGCCTCGCTGATATTTTCCAGCATCATGACCAGCCCGCGCAGGCTGTTGCCATGCGCCACCACCAGCAGCGTTTGCCCCGCCAGCACCAGTGGTTGAATGTGTTCCTCATAGTAGGGCTGGACGCGGGCGCGGGTGTCCTTCAGGCTTTCGCCGCCGGGGGGGCGGGTGTCGTAGCTGCGCCGCCACAGATGCACCTGTTCCGCGCCGAACTTCGCGGCGGTTTCGTCCTTATTCAGCCCTTGCAGGTCACCGTAGTTGCGTTCATTGAGGGCGGCATCGCGCTCGACTGGCACGTCGGTCTGGCCACTGGTTTCGAGGATGATACGCAATGTTTCCTGCGCTCGTTTCAGGGCGGAGGTGAAGGCGTGGTCGAAGTGATAAGCGCGGAGCAGTTCGCCCGCCCGCCGAGCTTCTGCCTCGCCCGCTTCGGTCAGCGGCATATCGACCCAGCCAGTGAAGCGGTTTTCCAGATTCCACTGTGATTGTCCGTGCCGTACCAGAATCAGTGTGCCGGTCATAGGAGTCTCCGTTAGTCGGTAGTCAGTAGTCGATAGAAAATGCTCATCGTTGGCGGCGGCGGCGATGGCGGTGGGTTTTTTTTCAGATTGCGCCGCCAATTGCCACCACGATGAAAATTATTTTTTGGCGGATGCACGGGAGCGATCTGCGCGTGGGTTGGCGGGAAAGATTTTTAACGCAAAGGCACAAAGGGGCAAAGTCGCCACGTAAAAGGTACGAGGTAGGAGGGATGAGTAAAGGCAAATGCCGAGTGAAAGACGAGATGTGTGTGTCATAGAGACAGTTTAGCTGGAAAATAGGGGGAGGGGTGAAACATTTGTCACGACATTTGTTTC
>CAYUTY010000094.1:0-22767 GCA_964447795.1 uncultured Anaerolineaceae bacterium | reverse complement strand
CGCGCCTTATATCCCCTAACCTAAAGGTTGGGGTTTTACGGCGTTTTTTCGATAACCCCTGTGAAAAATCCCCTAAAAATACGGTTTCGGGATTTGCATGAGCGTTCAGACATACGTATAATGCACTCATCGCTGGGGATGGGATGGGCCAGGTATATGTCGGTCGCTGACGAGATCAAATCCAAACTGGATATTGTGAGCTATGTTCAGCAGTATGTGCCGCTGAAACGCGCCGGGCGTACCTGGAAAGCACCCTGCCCCTTTCACAGCGAACGCTCGCCGAGCTTTTCCGTCGATCCTGAACGCCAGAGCTGGCGCTGTTACGGCGCCTGCTCCGAGGGCGGTGATGTCATCAGTTTTGCCATGAAGCGCAACGGCTGGTCATTCAGCGAGGCGCTGGAAGAACTGGGCAAGCTGGCAGGCGTGGAAGTCCGCAAGCAGACGCCGGAACAACGCGCACAGTATGAACAGCTTGACCACCTGCGCGGTTTGCTGGGCGCGGCGGCGGATGCCTTTCATGAACTCCTGCTGCGGCCAGATGACGCGGGCGCGGCGGCAGCGCTGGCCTATGCGCGGGAGAAGCGCGGCTTCAGCGATGAAACCATCCAGCGCTTCGGCATTGGTTACGCGCCACCGGGCTTCCAGAATATGCTGGAACTGCTTAAGCTGCTCGGCTACAGTGAAGATCAGATCATCGAAGCGGGCATGGCCGTCCGCAATGATAAAGGCCGGGTTTATGACCGCTTCCGCAACCGGCTGATGATCCCTATCCGCGATGAGCGCGGGCGCGTCACCGGCTTTGGGGCGCGGGCGCTCGACCCGGAAGATATGCCCAAATATCTCAATTCACCCCAGACTGCCCTGTTCGATAAAAGCCATACGCTGTTTGGTTTGGATGTGGCGAAAAAGACGATTGCCGATACGGGGACAGCCGTCATCGTCGAAGGCTATATGGATGCGATTCAGGCGCATCAGGCCGGATTCAGCAACGTTATCGCCCAGATGGGAACGGCGCTGACCGAGACGCAATTGAAGCTGATCGCGCCGAAATGGGCCAAAAAGATCGTCCTGGCGCTGGACTCGGATGCCGCCGGACAGAACGCCACTCTGCGAAGTCTGGAAGTGGCGCGGCAAACGCTGCAAGCCGATTACAGCGGGCGCTTATCCGTCGATATGCGGGTGCTGCACATCCCCGACGCCAAAGACCCGGATGACCTGATTCGGGAGTCGCCGGAACGCTGGGCGGCGCTGGTCGAAGGCGCGACGCCGGTCGCTGATTATGTGATTGAGGCCGAAACGCACACCTTACCGCCACAGGCCAGCGTCCAGGAACGCGAGGCGGCGGCACGAAGGCTGCTGCCGATGCTGCTGGCTTCGGAAAATAACCTCTATAAAAAGGACAACCTGCAAAAACTGGCGCTGCGGTTGCGAATCCCGGAGCGGGATTTGCTGGCGTGGGCGGATGAGCAGCTCAAAATCCAGAAGGCCGCACCACCGAGGAAACAAAATCATCCTCAGCCCCCTGCTCCCTCCTCACCGCTGCGTAGAGAGGGCGAACAAAATCCCGGTTCATCAGGTGGATACAACGGCAGTGGGCGCAAGGCGGCTGATCTGCATGTGCTGGATGCGCCGCCGGAGTTCCCACCGCTGGATTATGAGGCGGAATTCATCCCGCCGCCCCTGGATGATGAAGGCGAGGTTTATTCCCGCCCCATAGCGCCAGGGCGAACCAGCACGCCGCCTCTGCAACCTGTGCGGACGTTTACGCATACACGCGAAGCCGCGATGGAGGATTACTGCCTGCGGACGCTGCTGCTGCGCCCGGATGCTTTTTACGCCGTCAACCGCAAACTGCGCGAGATGGCCGGGGCGATGCGAAAATATCTGGACGAGCGCGGGATGGCCGATTACGTTCCGATGGTGGAAAGTCTGCTGGGTGACTGGGACGCGGAAGATTTCACTGGCGGAGCCTGCCGCGAATTGATGCACGCCTTCGGGCTGGCGCTGGCGCAGGACGAAATGGAACCGCTGGCCTATCTGCGGGCCGGGGCCGATGACCTGCTGCAAAGCCAGCTTGATATGCTGCTGACCGACGAACTGGACGGCCTGAAAGCGCGTGTGCGCGGCGGCCTGCCTGCCGATATGGACGCCAGCTATAATCAGAATCGACGTACCACCGGCGTGGTCGATATGAACGCCGAAGTGATTGAGAAAGCGCTGCGGCTGCGCGGGAAGCGATTGCAGCGCGAACGAGAAGAGTTGTGCTTCCTGCAAATGGACGCGGCGGCAGAAGGCGACAGCGCTGCCGGGTCGCAGCTTCAGGCACAAATCGTGGTTTCGAGTATCGCCAAAGGCCTTATTGAAGCAGAATTACAGAAGCACCTGAGCTTGCTGCGCGAGTGAGAGTTATGCCCAAGAAACGTAAACCAACCAAACCGGAACTTGAATCACAGGAAATGCCCAAAGTACAGGTGGAAGAAGCCGACAACGACTTCGACCTGGATGACGATGGGATGGACGACGAGGACAGCCTGTTCGACTCCGGCGGCCTGAAAGATGACTCCAGCACCGACCTGCTGGACGGGCCAGACGAGGATGAACTGGAAGATTTTGACGATGACGATCTGCTCAATGAAAGCCTGTCGATTGACGCGGCGGCGCTGGCGGATGACCCGGTACGCATGTACCTGAAAGAGATCGGGCAGGTGACCCTGCTCGATACCAACCGCGAAACCTGGCTGAGTACGCAGATTGCGGCAGAACATCTGCTGGAAACATTCCGCGACCGGCTGTCGAGCATTAAGAGCGAAGCCGAACTGGAAAATCCGCTGGATATGGCACAGGTGGCTGAACTGGCTTACCAGCATATCTGCCGCGCCTGGGAATTCGTGGTGGATGGGGCGATGGCCTTCCATGTCGAACCGCCCAGCCTGCGTGCTGTGATGGATGAAGTGGTGCTGGTGACGGACAACTGGGACATCAACAGCAAATCGTACACACGCGATTATCTGCGGCAAAAAGAATGGGGACGCGACGAATTATGGACGGAACTGGCGCGTAACCTGTTCGATGTCTTTCACGGCCTGTACCTGATTCCTTTGAACCAGATCATAGAAATCCGCACGTATTTTAAACAGCAAAACCAGCTTCCCACGCCGGAAGCATTTAATCAGTGGGTGGCCGATGACCCGGACAAGGCCGATCTGCCGGATTTCTATGAGCGGGTGGAAGAAAAAGCAACCGCCGCCGCTGAAGCCCTGACGCGAGCGAACCTGCGCCTGGTCGTCAGCGTTGCCAAGCGTTATATGGGACGCGGCATCAACTTCCTCGACCTGATTCAGGAAGGCAACATCGGCCTGCTGCGAGCGGTGGAGAAGTTCGACCACACCAAAGGGTTCAAATTCAGCACCTACGCGACATGGTGGATTCGCCAGGCCATCAGCCGCGCCATCGCTGACCAGGCGCGCACGATCCGCATCCCGGTACACATGGTCGAGACGATCAACCGCCTGATGCGGGTGCAGCGTGACCTGATTCAGGAACTGGGCGGCGAACCGAGCGCTGAGCAGATCGCGCTGGAAATGGAATTCCTGACGCGGGACGAAACCGAGGCCATTCGGATGCTGCGGCGCACCGGAGAGCGCATCGACGCCGGATTGCAGCGCAAACTGCGGCGGGCGGCGCAAAAAGTGCGGAAAATTATGCGGATCAGCCAGGAACCGATGAGCCTGGAAATGCCGATTGGACAGGAAGACAGCAGCCTGCTCGGTGACTTCATCGAGGATGACAAAATCCTCGGCCCGGTGGATGCTGCCAGCCGCCAGCTTTTGAAAGAACAGATTCGCTCGGCGCTGGGCGTCCTGAGCGAGCGCGAACGCGAGGTGCTGGAGATGCGCTTCGGCCTGTCCGACGGGCAGGATCACACGCTGGAAGAAGTCGGGCGGCATCTGGGCGTCACGCGCGAACGTATCCGCCAGATCGAGGCGAAGGCGCTGCGCAAACTGCGCCACCCGACGCGCAGCCGCCAGCTCCGCGATTACCTGGAAATGTAAGGTTGTGAAAGCGCAAGGTCAGGGCTGGTATAAAAACTTACATGCTGATAATCTGCTGACCGGGGCAAAATCATCCCCGGTTTTGAGTGTCTGGTCAAAGCAATTTTTGAATAATTCTCACCTGGCGAAATGAGCGACCAGTATGGCAGACGAGCTGCGGGAATGGACAGCGGCACAGATTCAGACGGCTTTCGCGGAGACGCCCTACCCCGGCGATGACCGGGTCGCGGCTTATGCCCGCTATGGGCGCTCGATTGCTGACGCGCTGCGCGGCAAACACTGGACAGAGGTACCGCTGGAAACATTGTTTCAGCACCGCTGGGAAATTTTTCTGCTCAACCCGGAAACCTTCCGCTTTTATATCCCGGTCTTCCTGCTGGCGGCGCTGTTCCACTTTGACGAACTCGACTCGCTGGCCTCCAATGTCATCTTCAGCCTGACGCCGCAGCGCGAGGAACACATCGTCAACTATTTCAGCGGCGAGTACCGTGATTATTTTTCGCAGCGCGTAGTGGCATTCAGCGCGGCGGAAAAGAGCGCTGTGCTGGCTTTCCTGCGAGCCTTCGCCGAAGTTTACCCGCAGGAAAAGCTGATCTACGACATCGAACTGCTCGGCGTCACCATCCCCTTCTGGGAGCGGGCGGCGGAACACAGTTAACCTGATTTACGACTCGATTTTTGCCTTACGGCGCTCGTATTCACCCATGTAGCGCTCGTAGGCATCCACATCGTCCAGCAGCTTGCAGGTCTGCGCCAGATAGCGGTAGGCGTCGATATATTCCGGGTCGAGCGTGATGGCTTCTTCAAAGGCAGCCCTCGCTTTTTCAAATTCGCTGCGTTTGCCGGTGGTTTTGCCTTCCTTGCCGTGCATGTTCGCCCGGCGGAAAGCCGCCCGCGCCGCTTCCGGATTAGGCTGAAGGTCGTCCCCCAGCCAGCCAAGATCGCCATTCATTAAAGAATGTGCGTTCGCAGGTTCAGCCATCATGGGGCTGACAGCATCATCACTGACGACTGATTCAGTGCGGCGCTGCTGGGCTTCGTTCAGGCGTTTTTCAGCCTCAGACGCCGTTGTTTTCGCCAGGTCAGCCGCTTTGGTCGCCCCGGCCTGCGCCATCGCCAGCCCTTTACTCGCCCCGTTGAGCGCCCCTTGTTTGAGGCGCGCCCGCATTTCCGCCGCCCGCTGTGCCGCTGCTTCATCTTCCGCCAGCATAGCCGCGATCTCTGCCGGAGCGGTGTAATCACCTGTGGGAACACTGTCACCCGTGCGCGACAACACCATCTGGCGATTGATGTAAGCGATGGCCTCCAGAATGCGGGATGCATTAATATCCACGCCATTAACCTTGCTGGCTGAAAACCCCAACCCAACCATATTGCCCATGCTGCCAGTGGAGAAGGTAATCGCCAGATTTTTGGTGGTGACATAAACCGCAACCAGCCCAATGCCAACCCCCAGCGCCGCCAGAATAGTGAGCGCTTCCTGACCGAAAAACTGCACATAAGACCGGTAAAATTCGCTGGTCAGGTACATCCACGCGCCGCGCAGCCCATACAGCGCCAGCGGAATGCCGAGGTAGAGCATCCACAACGGCTTGGCAACACCGGCCTCGACACAGCGAATGGCATGAAACGGGCAAACGATGTAGTTGGTTCCCGCCAGGCTGCGAAAAGTGAAGGTCACTTCGCGCTGTGTAACCCGCACCGATGAGCGCGTGCCAATGCCAAGCAGAGTCAAAATGCGCCCGACAATGCCGGAGCTGCGTCCGTTAATTTCCAGGATCAGATCACCTTTCGGCTTTTCCGGGGTGAAGTCAAAATTTTCAATGACAATTGTGGCTGGAATACTGATAGGCATAATTATTTCCCCTCTTAAGGTTAGCTGGCCGCTTCGGCAGCCGGACGGGACTCGACAACCATTCGATTAATGGCATGGATGCTGGCAAGCAGCGTTTCCTGGTCAACCTTTTCATCACCCACACGGCGCGGGCGAAACGCGAGTCCGTAGCGATCCGTGATGTCACCCGTCGAGAAGGTCATCACCAGCCGCGAACGCCACCAGTACCAAGCGAAACACAGCAGGCCAAAAACCAGTGGGATAAGCGGGGCGAAGGTCGGCACAGTGATCGAAAAACCCAGTATTTCTATGGGCATCAGGTTACTGGAAGCATAAAAGTTGGACTGCGTTGGCACACGCGACAGAAATATCACCAGACCCGCCACCAGCCCGATTACCCCCATCCACAGCGCCTTTGAGGGTTTTTCCAGCGCTAGGTCAGACGTGGTGATTTCCGAGAGCGGCGCGACAAACACCTCCGAACCATTCATGGCGCTGCGGTTGATGCGAAGTTCCTGCGCCGTGACGCGCACTTTCCACTCCGTTTGCAGGCCCATCAGTTTCATAATCTGGTAGATCAGCCAGCCGCGCCGCCGCGCCACCAATTCCAGCACCACATCATCCCCGTGCTGAACATTCGGATTGAAATGAAACTGGCGCACCATCAGCGTTGGCAGGGAGTCATCAGCACGCGGCCTGAAGCCGAACAAAATGTAAAGTGGCAGGCTCAGGATGCGGCTGATAATCCCCGCGCCCCCCACCAGAATCATCACGATCAAAAATACTGCCAGAAAACCAAGCTCTATCGGGCCTAAGAACATGACAAACCCCTCCTGAAATTTTCTTTACTTTAGGACTTACGCAGTTGAGGGTGATTTTCGTAGGGGAGGGTTTGAAACCCTCCCCTACAGAGTCGGCAAGTGCGTAACTTCTAGACTTATGGGACTGTTGATTTTTTATACAAGCGCTGGATGTCGGCTTCGTTGGCGGCGATTTGCTGCCGGGCATCGTCTATCTCTTTTTCCAGCCGTTGAATCGCCGCTGCTTCAGCACTGATTTTGACAGGACTCACCAGCATAGGGCGCAGCACCATCATATACCCCGCCAGCAAACCGATACCCACCAATAAACCGAGCAGCAGGTTTTGCCCGACCAAACTCAGCGTCACCAGGGCAATCAACCCAAGGGGCAGCACCCCTTTCAACAGCCGGTCAGCACCGCCCATATCCTGCTTAATCTCCTGCTTCGTCCGGGCACGGAAGTGGGCATCGTCAAGCTGCTTTTTGAGCACTGGCAGTTTTTTCTGAAGCTGCTCATTCTCAAATTTCAGCTCGTTGATTTTGGGGTCTTCGCCATGCAGATGAATATCCCGCCCCGCTACCATGCCACCCGTCATATTGCCACCGATGCTGACGCTGCTGGATGGCGCGGCGGGCGCTGTGTCGATGTCCGCCAGATTGACGGACGCGGCAGATTTCGGCGGGTACTTCGCCAGCAGCCGGTCAATATGCTGGAACAGCATATCCTCGAACTGGCGTGAGTCGTCGAAGGTTTTATACAGCCCTTTAAAGCTGGCCTGCTGGCCTTCAAATTTCTCAAAAAAGCTGTCCACACGGGCTTTTTGTTTGGGGTCGGCCTGTGGGGCAGGCGCGGTTTTGCGGTACAGCAGTACATAGGGCGCACCGCCGTTTTTCATACTTTCGCGGTAGGCGGCGGTGAATTCGTACTCGGTGCCAGACTGGAAGGCTTCTTCGGTTTCGGGGTGGATGAAGGGCGTCCCCATCCGCGCCCAGAACAGGCAGACGACGATGTGACTGGATTTCACATCCATGAAGCGGTCAACAATCATCTGAGCGAAGTCGCCGGTTTGCGGCACGACCTCCTGCTCGTACAGCAGCGGCGTCAGCACATACTTGTCGCGGATGTGCGACATCTGGTTCAGCCGGTCAAGGGCGCGGCGCACGCTTTCCCGTTCCTCCGCGACATCGTTGGGCGAGGAAATGAAAATCGGCACGCGCTGCAAACCACTCATCGGCTGCCCCCTATCCGATTGTTATGGAATTCACAACTATTGCGTTACATTACAACACAATCATGACACTGTAACCTAAAATATCCCTAACGGCAATATATAGAATAAGAATCAAAACAGCGCCAGAGCATGTCTCCACACCTCGGCGCTGTTTGGTCACATCCCAATTTTTCTGCTATTTGTCTTCATCCTCCAACGGCGAAATTGATTCGAGTTGAATAATGAGTTCTGGTATACGAACTGTGACGGTCTTCCAGAGAATATCTAAATCGAATTCCATGTAGTCATGAATGGCCTTATGGCGCATCCCGGTAATGCCTTTCCAATCAATTTCCGGGTATTGGTCAGACGTTTCTTTGCTAATCCGTGACGCCGCTTCGCCTATGATTTCTATGGCGCGTGACAGCGCAAAAGTCAGCATATCGTCACTGTCCAGCGCTTCACGATTTCTACCTGCGATGAAACGTTGCGCTTTACGGGCGGCATCCAGCATATCGCGCAGGCGGATTTCATCTTTCTCGTTCATAAACTGCCTGTGCCGACTCGACAACTTTCTGCCGGAAGTGGCGACTGAGGAAACCAGCGGTATTGAGATCAACTTCCCGCCCCATGATGTCGCTGAGTTCATCCTGCATGGCGACAAAATCCAGCAAATCCGGGCTTTGTCCTGGCTCAAACTCAACCAGCACATCGACATCGCTATCAGCGCGGAAATCGTCCCGCAGCACTGAACCAAACAAGGACAGTTTGCGAATAGAGTATTTACGACAAAAATCCGCGATAATTTCCTGTGGCAGAGGGAGTTGTCTGAGCATCAGGTTTTTCTCGCTTTAGATTTATCCATTGATGATTGAGCTAATTTATTTACAAAAGTTTTTAGATGCTCAACAGGAATTGTTGCTTTGAAACCATCTTTATATTTTTGATCTTCAAATATAATTGCTTTAATTTCTCCTCTTTTTTCGCCCTCATCATACACCTTGAAATTAGAATGAGCCGCCGCATCTCGCATTTGGCGCACTAAATCATTCAACCTAATTTGCTTTTCTTCGATTTTCTCCCATTCCTGCGAATTGTCCTTCTTTCTTCGATAACCATCACGTTCAATATTGGCTGAAACAATACCCCATTCATCACCTACATCAGTTAGAAGTTCACTCGACAGCCAATTCAAATAACTCTTCTGTTTTTTATGGGCAATTTCCTTTGGAAAGATGAGTAGTCCTAAAAGGCAGTTCATTAGTAAAGTAACCTCAAATTTTTTATCATCCTTCACATCAGGATTATCGATAACATATCTTGTGTATTGTTCAATAACTTTCAACGTGCGCTCAATAAAATCATGTTCAATTTGGGCATAATCAGTCATAAAGTCGTTCTCCTATATCAACAGACATTTATAATGAATTATAGCATCGGTTGACCTTATTCAATCAAAACAGCGCCGGAGCATGTCACCATACCCCAGCGCCAATTTGACTAGAAACTAGCGACTAGCAACTAACGACTCGCTACTCAATCAGCGTCAGCTCCGCCCAGTTACCCTGCTTGCTGGCGGCCTGGCTGATGTCCTCCAGCGTGGTCAATGCTTCATCGTCATCAGGGGAGTCGAAGGTCTTAAGGATGTCGTAATCGGTGTTGCGCTGCGCCGGGATGAACCCCGCTTCCCGAATCTGGCGGTGAATCTCGCGCGGGAGCATGACCGGGCTGGCCTTCGTGATCGCGCCAGCGGCGGAAACCACATTTTCCTCGATCATGGTGCTGCCGAAGTCATCGCAGCCGAAATGCAGCGCCATCTGCCCCACCTTCGCGCCCTGCGTCGGCCAGCTTGCGCTGATATGGGGGATGTTGTCAAGGAAGATGCGGCTGATGGCGGTATGGCGCAGGTATTCCGTCCCGGTCGCGCCGTACTCGCTGGCAAATTTGCTGCGTGCCAGCGGTGTGTTTTCGATCTGCACCGTCCACGAAATGAAGGCGTTGAAGCCCGTGCCGAAACGCAGCAGGCTGTCGTCCTGTTCGTCGCGCAGGCGTGCCAGGTGATTCATGCGGTGGCGCAGTTCTTCACGGAAGCCGATCACCATCGTCGTCGTGGTAATCAGCTCAAGTTCGTGCGCCACTTTCATCACGCCAAACCAGTCGTCGGTCATGATTTTCTTGGGCGTGACACGGCGGCGAATCTCATCATCCAGAATTTCACCGCCGCCGCCGGGCAGACCGGCCAGCCCTGCCGCCTTGAGTTCGGTCAGGGTTTCGCGCCAGGTCTTGCCGCCAATCTCGCTCATATACTGGATTTCGCTGGGCGAAAAAGCGTTGATTTCGATGGTTGGGAAGGTCTTGTGAATCCAGCTAATCAGATCGGTGTAATACTCAAACGGCAAATCCGGGTTGTGTCCGCCCTGCATCAGAATCCGCGTCGCGCCCAGCGCCAGCGCTTCCTCGATCTTTTTGCCGAGGACGAGCTTGCTGTTGACATAGCCTTTGCCCGTGTCCCCCGGCAGCGCGTAAAAGTTGCAGAACTGGCAGTCTGTGACGCAGACGTTGGTGTAATTGATGTTGCGGTCAATCAGATACGTCACCGTGTCGCCGGGGACAAGCTGCTGCCGCCGCGCGTTGGCCGCCTCCGCCAGGTCGAGCAGATCGGCCTGCTGGTACAGCAGCAAACCCTCATCATAGCTGATGCGCCCGCCATCATGCACCCGCGCTAAAATCTGGTCAATCTGCGCCTGAATTTTCGGTTCGATTGTCGTCATCGAGACTTTCTCCGTTCATATTCCCTGTTTAAAACCGCTGCAACAGTTCCAGCATCACGCCTAAGACGGGCTGGCTGTCGAGGTAGGTGTACATCCCGCCTTCAAAATAGCCATGTTGAATCGAGGGGATGCCCTGTTCGTCCAGGTGTTTCACCGCGCCGTCGGTGTCCGGCACCCAGAAGGCGATGTGATGCACCCCCTCGCCCTTAGCGTCCAGCACTTCCTGCCACGCGCTCGGCCCACCGAAGGGTTGAATCAACTCAATTTCCACCTGACCCATCTTGAAGAAGGCCAGTTTGCACTGCCCCGGCGTCGAGCGTCCGCGATATTCCGTCCGCGCCTTGTCCACCGTGTCAGTGACGATGACCGGCGGCTTGTCCATGCCGAAAACCCTGCTGTAGCGTTCAACCGCCGCGTCAATATCGTGAACGACGATGCCAATCTGCGCCACAGTTTTTTCGCCGAGTGGATGACTCATGTCAATAGCTCCTCGTAATCAGAATAGGCTCACGAGTATATCCAACTACGCGCCTACCGCCGCGCCCTGCCAGAATTCAAGCGCCTTCCAGTTGAAACCATCCAGCGCCATTTCCAGAAACAGCTTCAGCCCGGCTAAGTCATCTTCAGTCAGGTGATAGCGCAGATCGCGCAGGTAACGGCGGCACACGCCAGCGGGCAAACCCAGCCGCGCCGCGTAGGTCGTCGCCAGCTTTTCGCGGGCAGCTTCCGTCAGGCCAATCTCAGTCGAGGCATACAGCGCCTCGAAAACGCCCGCTCGTTCCAGGTCATCAATACGGTTTTTTCGCGCCGCCCACACCGAAAAGGTGAAAGGCAGGCCGGTCATCTTCAGCCATTCGTCGCTTAGATCGTAGATGTAGGGCAATCCCCACCCCCCGGCCCCCTCCCCACTACGTAGAGAGGGGGAGTCAGCAGGTTTACTCAGGGCACGGTGAATCGAACCCTCGACCAGTGCATCATCGCCAATCACCAGTGCCCCGGCGTGTTCCGCCAGCATACTGGGTAAGTGCTGCGGCGTGACGACATATTCCGGCTCGACCTGATAACGTTCGCGACATAACACTTTCAGCAGGGCCACGCTGGTCGCCGAGTGATCGGTCAGGGCGATGCGCTGGCCGTCGAGGTCGCGCATATCCGCCGCCCATGAGAACAGCAGCACCGTCCGCACCGCGCCTAAACTGGCGATGCTCAACCCCGGCAAAATGATGTAATCAGCGGCGTTGCGCGCGGCTTCGATGGCCGAAATCGGCGCGAGGGCGATCTCGCCGCTCAGCAGCGCCCGGTTCATACGCGACGGCACGCCGCGCTCGAACTGCACATCCACATCCTGCAAACGTTCCGCCAGATCGTAATGAAACGGCATCGTGTTCAGGTAATCAATCAGGCCAATTGTAACGCTCATAGCCGTTAGCCTTTAGCGTATAGCTTCAAATTCAACCGCTTAAAATAAACTGCTCATCAAAAACGTTCCATCAGAACAATCACACCTACAATCGGCAGCAGCACCACCGCGAAGCGCACGCTCAGTTCAATCCCCATCAGCAGCGCACCTTTCCATACAGGCGCGTCATAATGCCAGTATTTGCCGCCCCGGTTGATCGTCACGCCCAGGCGCTGCCCCAGCCATTTCCGCAGCGGCGCGTCCAGCCAGCGATAGTAAGCCACGATCCAGCCGACCATGACGACCAGCCCCAGCACCTCGCCAAGACCAAAGGTTTGCATCAGCGATGCCAGCTATTCACCAAACCATCCACTGCTGTCGATGGTCGCACCGCCGAGAACCGCCGAGGTGAACGGCTGCGTTGGCTTAAAAACACCCTGCCGCTCAAATTTCTCGCCGTCATAGCGGTAAATCTCGGTGAAGTGCGCCTCCGGGTCAACCAGCCAGTATTCACCTACACCTGACTGTTCGTAGGTTTCGAATTTGATGCCGCGATCATTGGAGGCCGTAGACGGTGACAAAATTTCGATCACCAGATCAGGCGCACCATGCCAGAAACGGCCATCCGGTTCCAGGACGCAGCGCGTACTTGCCGGGCTGACCCAGAACAGGTCAGGTTCAAAGCTGTTGCCGTCGTCGAAGTGCAGGCCGGTAGGGGCAAAACGCGCCTGTCCTTCTTTCATTAACGTACTCACTGTCGCAACGATCTGCCAGAGGGTAAATTGATGTTTGTCGCGCGGTGGATTCATGACGATCTCCCCATCAATGAGTTCGACAATCTGGTTCGACTCTGGCAGCGCCGCATATTCCGCGAACGTCACCCGGATTTTCGCCTCTGCATCCACGATGTACCTCCCGCTCAGGGTATGAAGGGTGTATTTTATACTCATCCCTCATCCCTCATCACTATCCTTACGCAAACACCTCAATCTCGTTATATACTGTGTCGCGTTCGACGGGCGTATACCCTGCCGTGCGGATGAAGTTCATCAGCTCGCTGACGGTCATCGCCTGTTTCTTTGCACCCGCTTCCTGATAGATGTGTTCCTCGATGATCGTGCCGTCCATGTCGTTCGCGCCAAAGTTGAGCGCCACCTGCGCCAGCGCCGACGACAGCATCACCCAGTACGCCTTGATATTCGGGATGTTGTCCAGCATCAGGCGGCTGATCGCCAGCGTCTTGATGTCATCGACGCCCGTCGTCCACTGGCGGTTGAGCTTGCGCCCCAGGTTATTTTCTTCCGGGTGGAAGGCCAGGGCGATGAAGGTCTGGAAGCCGCCCGATTTATCCTGCTGTTCGCGCAGGGCGACCATGTGGTGAACGCGGTGTTCCGGCTTTTCGATGTGGCCGTAGAGCATGGTGCAGTTGGTCTTCAGGCCGAGGCGGTGTGCCGCGTCATGAACCGCCAGCCATACTTCCATATTGGCTTTTTCCGGGCAGATTTTCCGCCGCACATCCCAGTGGAAGATTTCCGCGCCGCCGCCAGGCATACTGTCCAGACCAGCGTCGATCAACTGCTGCAAGACCTGTTCATGATTCAGGCCGGTCAGCTCACAGAAGAAGTCAATTTCAACTGCGGTGAAGGCCTTCAGATGAATATGCGGAAATTCGCGCTTGAGCACGCGCAGCACATCCAGATAGTAATCAAAACCGAGTTCCGGGTGCAGCCCGCCGACGATGTGGAACTCGCGCACGCCTGACTGCACTGCTACCCGCACCCTGTCGGGAATCTGCTCTGGCATGTAGGTAAAAGCGCCCTCTTCCTTGTCGCTCGTCCGTGCGAACGAGCAGAAATTGCAGTGGAAGGCGCAGACGTTAGTCGGGTTAATGTGGCGGTTTTTATTGAAGTACACTTTGTCGCCATGCAACCGGCGGCGCACGACCTGCGCCAGCTTGCCGATTTTAATCACGTCGCGCTGTTCAAACAGCCACACGCCCTCGTCATACGAAAGGCGTTCGCCAGCGTGGACTTTATCGCTGATGGTGTTCCAGTTCATCGGGCGGGTTCTCCTCAGTCTCGCGGTTCATTAAATCTGAGGATTGAGGGGCGAGAGGCGTCTTATCTTACTCGTCACTCATCACTCATGACGACATTCAGCGTTCACGATTTTCTGAATGTTCTAAATTTCACATTCATTGTACACCGAATTTTTAGGCGTGTAAAGCATATCTATAAGGGTTCTAATCAAGCAGCGGGGAGATGATTAACATGCGTTTCTGGAGCGGGGCGCGGGTTTATCTCCACCTCCAACCCGGTGGAAACGATGACCATCTGGGTGATGGATTTAGACCGGGGCATGTTTCACCATGACATCACCGACAAATGTCACATGACCAAAATATTCGTTTTGCAGGTGAAGGTTTTGTCCAGGGGACGACCTGTGTGTCGTCCCTGATGGAACGCACTGCCCTACCACGTGACATGATAAATGCAGCGGTCACTTCCGTTTTTGCGGCAGGGTGAGTCCAGGTCGTGGTAAACGGCCAGGTCGCTCTTGGGTGGGCGGAAACGGTAAGCCAGCCCGCGCACGATGCCAATATCCAGATCGCAGGGGAACGGCGTCTCCGCGATGATGTCAATCCGCCGCGAATTGACGACTTTGGCATGGTAATGACCAATCTCGCCGCCGCGATGATTCAGGTGATAGGCCTCGTCCAGTACCAGCATCGCTTTGTCAATCGAGTCAATCTCCGGCGGGAAGACGGCGTTTTCCGGCACTTTCATGCCTACATTCACCAGATTGATCTTGCCCTGCCGGTTGAGGAAGATGTCGCGGTACACATCCAGATAAGGCTGAATCGGATACCAGCCTTCCGGTTTGATGTCCGTCAATCCGTGTTTGACCAGCAGCGGTTTCACTGCCTCGCCCATGACGGTGAAAATCCCCAGCATCGACTGTCCTAAAACTTCTACCTTCGGGTCAAAAGCGACAAACTGTGCCATCGCGCCCATCCTTCCCTGACTCATAAAACACCGTAAACATAGTATAACTGCCGATTGAATATCTTCTCCACATGTTTACCTTAAGATTTCCCTGTCAAAACCATCAGGCATTCGCCTGTAAAATATTCCTTTTGTGAAGTTTGTAGAAAAAAAAGACCATTTTGTTTATCTCAATTGCACAAAACATGAAAAAGGCGTATGCTAAAAGCAGTTAATTGAGCAGTATGCACAGCAGGAGTCGGCACCATGTTCTGGATCGGCGGCGTATGGGATGAAGCAATGCGGCGCAAAATGGTCGGGCTGGTGGGCATAGCATCGGTCTTTGGACTGGCTTACGCGGGCGCACTCGCCAGCGGTTCAGCCTTTTTTATCCGGCTGGTCTTTTAGCACCTCCACCCTAATCATCACCGTTTCAACGGACAAGGGGCTTATGCGCCTTGTCCCTGCGGCTTACCTGCCCCTTCCCCAACTTCTGAAAAGATCGTAATACCCCGCTAACACAGTCGGTGTACAATAGACTGCTGCTGTTTTATGCAGTGAAGCAGGACTGAACGATGACAAAAACACTGATTGTAATCATCAGCGTCTTTCTGCTGGGCGGAGCCGCCGCCGCGCAGGAAACGTCTACGACTGCTACGGCCTACGGCACCGTCAATGTGCGGAGTGGGCCGGGGGCGCAGTATGAAATTGTCGGGCGGCTGGAGGCGGGTGATCGCGTGCCAGTCAATGGGCGCGATGCGGCTTCCGGCGGCTGGCTGCGGGTGGTGCTGCGGAGCGGCACAAGCGGCTGGGTGGCCTCATTTGCGATTGCGCTGGATGGTGACGCCCGCCGCCTGCCCGTCATCACCGCTAACCCGACCAGCGATGGCACAGACGAACGAGTGACCATTACTGCTTATGGGCTGGTCAACGTGCGCGGCGGGCCGGGCATGAGCCACCCTATCACCGGGCAGCTTGATGTCGATGATACGGCGGAAGTCACCGGGCGCAGCAGCGAAAGCAACGACTGGCTCTACATCGAAAATGACGATCTGAGCGGCTGGGTGGCCTATTTCACCGTCACTTTAACGGGCGATCCTGACCGCCTGCCAGTGCTGGTGGTTGATGGCAGCGGGCAGGATATTGTCTCGCCCGATCAGATTGTCTCCGCCCGCTACAATGTGCGCCTGCGCGCCCAGGCCGAAGTCGAATCGATGGTGCTGGAAATTGTGCCATTTCGCGGCATTGTCACCCCACTGGCGCGGGACGACAGCGGCGAATGTGTCTATGTCGTTTATCAGGATGTCTACGGCTGGGGGCTGGTGCGCCTGTTCGATATGACATCCGAACAGCTTGACGACTTGCCGCTTTTCGGCGATGAGTTCGAAATCATCCCAACGCCGGAAACCACGCCCAGCCCGGACGCGGAGGGGTAATGGGCGGCGCGGGCATCAGCGGGGCGGTGTTGAAATCCGCCCCTGCTCATGTGTGAAGGATTTTTTAGCGATTCACCGACATCGGCATCACCACCGCCACGAAATCATCCTTGCATTCCGGGCGGATGACGCCAGGGTTGGCCGGGCCGTTGCTCTCGAATACCACCCGCTCATCCGGGATGACATTGAGAATGTCGATCAGGTAGCGGATGTTGAACGAAATCTGCAATTCCTCGCCCTCGACACTGGCATCCAGCACGCCTTCGTTATCACCACGTTCAGCGCTCAGCCCGATGATCGTCACCGCCCCCGGTTCGCCGGGGCCAGCCGCCGGACGCACCCGCAGCTTGGCGCTGTAGGCTGAATCGCGGGCGAAAATTTCCGCTCGTTTGCAGGCAGACAGCAGATCGGACGTGTACATGGTCGTCGAAGTGATGTAGTTGCGCGGCACGACAGCGCTCAGATCAGGGAACTTACCTTCCAGAAGCTGCGAAGCCACATCGGTATGCTTGGTATGGAACAGCACAATATCGCGCTCACCCGGCAGCGTGATGGTGACAACATCATCTTCGTCGGTGATGATGCGCCCAATCTCCGCCAGCGACTTGGCCGGGATGACCATATCGACGGGCTTGGGGAAATGCTGTTCAATTTCGGCAGTGCGGATCGCCAGCCGGTAGCCGTCAGCCGCCGCCATCGTCATCACATTGCCATCGAACTGGGTATAGATGCCGGTCAGAATCGGGCGGTTGTCTTCTTTGGCCGCCGCGAATACCGTCTGGGCGATCATCTCTTTCATCACCTTGCCGGGGAGGGTCACATCGGCCTCCCCGCCCTGCGGCACCAGCGGGAATTCCGCCGCGTCGATGCCCTTGATATTCGAGACCGTCGCCCCGCAGCGCACGTTGACCGTCAGCGTCGAGACATCCAGATTCAGATCAACCCGTTCCGGCGAGAGGTTGTTCACCAGGTCGGCCAGCGTCTTGGCGGGCAGTGTGATCGCGCCTTCGCGGTCAACCTTCGCGCCGATCCAGGTGGTGATGCTCATTTCCAGGTTGGTAGCGGCCAGCTTGACGCGGGCATCCTCGGTTGCCAGCAGGATGTTGCCCAGCACAGGCAGGGTAGGCCGGTTTTCCACCGCCCGCCCGACGATGCTCAAGCCTTTGGCGAGTTTATCTTGCAGCACACTGACTTTCACGCGGGTACTCCTGCTGAAAATTTATCCCAAATTATCCAAAAATTATACATCAAGCCCGCGCCGCTGGGTAGCTACAGGGCTTCCATCGCCCGGCGGAAGCGCTTCGCCATTTCCTTCAGCATCAGGATCGGGATTTCGGCATCTTCATTCAGCGCCGACATGAAATCAAGCTGCGTCAGCACCAGACAGCGGCTGTCGCTGGTAGCGATGACCGACGCCGTGCGTGGTTCTTCGTCCAGCAGCGACAGTTCGCCAAAGAAGTCGCGCGGGCCAAGCCGGTTGACGACCGCTTTGCTGCCATCGCGGTTTTCGCGGATGACATCGGCGCTGCCGCTTTCAATGATGAACAGACCGATGCCGAGCGTCCCCTGCGTGACGATGGTTTCGCCGCTGCCATAGCTGCGATCCTTGAAGCGTTTGGCCAGCCGGTTAAGCTGCCGGTCATTCAATCCCTGAAACATGGGAACGGTGTGCAAAAACTGTATCACGTGGTCAAGTTCCTGCATGGCGGGTGTCCTGCTTTCTGTAATTGCGTTTCAATCCGCGAAAGATAAATGATTATATCCCTTGTCAGTAATTAGTCGCTAGTTGCTGATCATGCCGCCGTTCGTCCAGTCGTTAATCAACTGCTGCCCGTTGACCCACAGCCGCGCGCTATCGTCCGACTGTGTGTAGAAGGTGTAGGTTTCGCTGTACTGCGGCACGACTTGATCCGTCCAGCAGACACAGAAACTATCCACCCCAATTAAAATTCACGTTGGCATCCGGGCGGTTGAACTTGAACCCGGTCAGATCGCTGTTGTCGTATTTATCGCCCTGCTAAACCTGTTCCCGTCGGGCCACATGGGGATGGAGTAGAGGTGGGAGACTGAGATACAGCCTGAACAATCTCTAAAGTCCCATCTTTACCGCCAAAAGCCAGTTTACTCCCATCAGGACTCCAACTCACAGAATATATCCTGTCTGGATTCGTAAAACTGGAAATCTGTGTACCTGTATTTCCATCCCACACGCGAACAATTCCATCTATACTTCCGGTTGCCAGCTTTGAAGTATCAGGACTCCACTCAACATCAACAACATCATGAGGAACATCAACCGACAATAACAATTGCCCGTCAGAGGCATTCCATACACGTAACTTGCTATCTCCAGCTATGCTTGCGATACGATTTCCATCAAGACTCCATGATACGGAAGAAGTTTCTCCAGTTGTTCCAGGAAGTAATAGTAACTCTGTACCAGTTGTCGCTTCCTGTATTTGAACCTCGTTGTTGTATGAACTTCCCGTTACTACTTTGCTAGAGTCGGGACTCCAATCAACAACTGTTCCACCCCTGATCACAGTGACAATTTGGCCTGTATTTGGATCCCATAGAATGACACCATCACTGGGAAAAGCGCTTGCTATCAATTGACCGTTTGGGCTCCATACTGTTGAGAGCATACCCTGAGTTTCGAAAGGCACGGTTCGTAACACATTCCCCGTTGCTACTTCCCAGATGTGTACCACAGCCTGAGCATAGTTAAAGCTTACTAATTTCGTTCCATCGGGACTCCAGTCAACTTTACTGCTGGTACAGGTCATGCCAATCAGATTTTTGATCACCTCCCCGGTTGAGGCGCTAAAAATTCGAATCGCAAATTGATTCGGGTTGGTTCTGTCACAGCCTGCAACCCCACCAGAAATGGCAATCATCGTTCCGTCTGGACTCCAACGAACGCTGTAAACTTCATCTTCAATTTGAGCGAATACGGACATTGTCCCGTACAAGGAATAGCTATCCACGCCCATCGACGGATGCGGCGCACCTTCTCCCCAGTTAAAATTCACGTTGGCATCCGGGCGGTTGAGCTTAAACCCGGTCAGATTGCTGTTGTCGTAAGACTGCCCCCGCAATCCCGTTCCACCAACCAAAGCCGGCGGTGTATAAGTCTCAGTGTTACCTGTTGCCATCGGAAGATAGCCCGGAAGCTGGGTGGCATCGTAGGTTATGACATTGCCTTGAGCGTCACCATAAGCCAGCTTGCTGCCGTCTGGACTCCAGGAAATCGAGAATACCCATGCAGCTTCCCCTAACTCAATCACATCCAGCAGTCCACCGGTCTGTGTATCCCAGAAACGGATCTTACCATCTTGGCTACCACTTGCTAGATATTGCCCTGTACTGCTCCATGCCAATGCATGTATTCTCCCCTGTTCGCCGCTCAACGTTTTGAGGAGAAAATCAGGGGTCTGCTCAAGTTGATCAGCTGATGCGGTCTCAGTCCATAGAGCAATATTTCCATCGCTGGTACCAACGGCTAACTTGCTCCCATCCGGGCTAAACGCCACCGAGTTTACATTCGATTTCAATGTCGAAAAGTCTCCAATGAAGAAATAATTCAAAACACCTTCAGCATAAGGATCAACAACATATGCAAATGGATTCCAATTAGCTAACACAAGCCTTCCATCATTTGACCAGTCTAAATTAGGAATATTTTCCCAATCACCAACAATGCGCTTTACGCGGATGCCAGTTTGTGCATTAACAAGGTATACAGCTCCCCCAATGTTAACGGCAACCTGCGTTCCATCGGGACTCCATATTACTGACTCTACAGGTTCTACTTCTTGTTTCAGGCGCGGTGGAGTGAGATCGTTATAATAGCCATAAGTCAGCATTTTGTTGGCCAATGCTGAATCCCATGGATGCTGCCATATCTCGACATCTGCTCCATTGACCAGTGCAAGCCTGTTCCCATCGGGACTCCAGTCAGCACTCGTTTCCTGATACGAAAGCCCAGTGAATGTATTCAATACTTGCATTGTAGTGGCATTGAGAATGGATAAGGCAGTACCATGTCCAACAGCTAAATACTGTCCATTGGGATTCCACGCCACGAAGGGCGTAAAGGGTGAGTCTTGCGCCACCACCGATACCTTGAGCAGCAAAAATATACTCAGCGAGAACATCAGAAGCCATGTTCGTCGTATTTGAGTGATGCGTTTATTGGACATGGATTTGTCTGCTTTCAATGCTTGTCACTGGCTCAAAACGAATTACTTGTAAGACTGCTGCGTGGCCCGCCCGCGCTAAAAGAGCATAACAGTTGCTCCCGAAGATTGTACAACTAAGACGCCATCAGGAAACGCAAATAGGATGCAAAAGCATTATAGCGAGAGCTACAAGCAGGCGACGGTGGCGAAAGCCCAGGCCTGCGACTACCAACCGGCAGCGCTGCAAATATGACAGCAGATGTCATGAATGGCGCGCTAAACTGAAATGGTTGATGAACCGACAGGAGGAAACAGCCATGATGAAATTTGGCGTGGTCGCGCCCTTTGCCAGCATACATGATGTGATAGCGCGGGCGAAAGAAGCCGAAGCCGCTGGCTGGGACGGCTTTTTCATCGGCGATGGCATCTGGTCGGACGATCCCTGGGTGACGCTGGCGGCAGTTGCGGCCAGCACGACCCGCATCCGCATCGGCCCGCTGCTGACACCCGTCTCGCGGCGGCGGCCCTCCAAACTGGCGAGCGAAACCGCCACCCTCGACCAGCTCTCTAACGGGCGCGTCATCCTATCCGTCGGCATGGGGGCGCTCGATACCGGCTTTGCCGCATTTGGCGAGGCCACTGACCGCAAAACCCGCGCCGAACTGCTCGACGAAGGGCTGGACATCATAACCGGCCTCTGGAAAGGCCAGCCGTTCAGTTACAAGGGCAAACATTACACCGTCAAACGCATCAAATACGCTTTTCCGAAGCCCGTCCAGCAGCCGCGCATCCCCATCTGGGCGGTGGGTCTGGTCGGGAGCGAAAAATCCATGAACCGCGCCTTCCGCTGGGACGGCGTGCTGCCCAATGTCAAAAGCGCTTCCGGCGAATGGAGCAGGCCAACCGCCGCTGACATTCGCGCCATTGCAGCCGAAGCACGCCAGAAACGGACACAGGAGGCGACTTTCGACATCGTGGTGGAAGGCGATACCCCTCTGGGCGACCCTGCGGCAGCCGTTGAAAAAGTGCGCCCGCTGGCACAGGCCGGGGCGACCTGGTGGATTGAATCGCTCTGGGAAGCGCCCTCGGCCAAATTTATCCGTGACCGCATCCAGCAGGGCCCGCCGCGTTGGGCATAACAACCCCTCCGTAGGGGCAGACCTGCCTCTCTGCCCGCCTGCGTTTAAATGCCACTCCCTCAGGGCGCGGGACTTTGGAAAACGAATTGTTTTGCTCCCCCTCTCTGCGCAGCGGGGAGGGCTGCGAGCGGCTCAAGCGAGCGGGGGGGTGGGGTAAATTGGCGAGGACTGCCCGCCTGCGTTTAAATGCCGCTCCCTCAGGGCGAGGGACTTTGGAAAACGAATTGTTTTGCTCCCCTTCGCCCTGAGGGAGAAGGGGCTGGGGGATGAGGGTTAACGTGCATAACACGCCCTGAACCGATGTCTCTGCCCTGTCACGGATTCGGGCCAACAGGTCAGCAGTCGAAGACGAACCAGCAGTATTCATTACGTAACCGCTGGTCATCAAGCACCAGTTCTCGGATTTGGTCGGGAAGCTGCGCCCGCTGCCACTGGCATTCCAGGCGGCCAGCCTCCATCCGTTCAGCTTCAGCCACCGCCGCGCGTGCAGCCCTGATCGCGTAAGCCGCTGCGCCCAGTTCGTGAGCGGCCACATGCGCCACCGCTGCCGCTTGTCCGGCGGCGTAAGCCGCTTCTCTTGCCGCGCCGCTCAGCGCTCTGGCAGCGCCCATGGCGTGTCCGGCGGCGGTACGGGCTTGCATCATCGTAATCTCACCGCGCACCCAGGCGTGCGCCTGCTCAATCGCCCGGCGCGGACGGTCGTCATCGGGTTGGGCTTGCTCGAAGAAATGCAGTACATGCTGGGCGCAGTCAGCCGCCCACACAGCCAGCAGCCGATGATCGGCGTCCGTCAGGCTGCCGCCCCGCCGCACCGTAATCAACCTGGGGTCTCGTATCTTGCTGAAAATCACCAGCCTTCCCCTTTGCACACTGCCTGTCTGACGCAATTATGCCTGTTTTCTCGAATTTCTCCCCTCAAAAGTGAAACAAATGTTATGACAAATGTTATGACAAATGTTT
>CAYUTY010000093.1:0-23194 GCA_964447795.1 uncultured Anaerolineaceae bacterium | reverse complement strand
CCCATTTTTCTGTTAAACTGTCTCTATTAGTCTGGGGTGAAAAGGCATTTTATGCTAATGGGTAACTGCTGCCGCAACAACCACGCCTGTTTGTGGCGGCAGTCCCCTTTCAGCCCTTAAAATTGCCACAAACAGCCGGGGGAATGGCAGAAGTATTTGACGAAAATGCAAGCGCCCTTATGTCCGACGACACAGCCAGCAGCAGTTGCGGCAAAAATTGCTTTGAATCTGCCGCAGTTGTCGCGGTTATCGCCATTTGGTGATGGCGGAAATGGTGCATAATCTCATTTTTACCATTTCCGCCGCCGCCGCCATTTCCTGACCAGCCAGCAGCAGCTACCGCTCCCGCTCGTACACCTGGTACGGCCCAAAGGTCGCCACCGGCGTGAAGTTGGCATCCACCACATCCGCCGGGTAAATGCCCGTCCAATCGCTGTAGGTTCCGGTAATCAAGTAATCCGGGTCGCCGGACAGCGTATCATATTCCAGCGCGAACGGCAGTTGATTGAGCGCGTACTGCTCCACCACATCATACAGCTCGTACTGGCCGGGGTGGTGATAATTCCAGTGGGAGCTGAGCGCATCCAGTTCCCATTCCCAGGTTTCGACCACCGCCTCGCGCGGGATTTCGTTTCGCACATAATCGCCCGTTGCCTGCGCCCAGTCCGGGTTATCGACGCGCAGCGCGGGCAGCAAAATCAGCGCTGCCGCGACCAGCATAAACGCGGCAATCGCCGCCGGATAAACGCCGTTCGCCAGCGCCGGAGCTGCTTTTCTCAGCCGCGCTTCGATGACGACAAAAATATCCCAGATGATTTTCCCGCCCAGGAATGCCGCGACCACAAAGGCCGGGAACAGGTAGCGCAGCCAGCCAATCGACGACACGATGAACCATGCCAGATAAGCCAGCACAAACAGCGCCAGCGTGACTTCTGCCCAGGCAGCCGTCGTCGTTACGCGCCTTCCGGCAGGCCGACGGGCGATGCCCCCCAGCGTCATCAGCGCGGCTAACCCGCTGACGCCAGCGACAGCCAGCGCCATATTCGACAGCACGCGCCCGTTCAGGCCGGAGAGGAAAGCAACGCGCATCCCCTCGGAAAGTACAGCCGCATTTTCTGTTTTCCAGGGTTCCGGCGTGACGAAGCGCGGCAGCAGAATCCAGCCGCCCACCAGCAGCGCCGTCATCACCGGCCCGGCAAACGTGGCCGGAATCGTCTTGCGATTCTGGACAGCCCGCGCCAGTGCCACTAGCCCGATTGCCGGAGCCAGGCCGAGGCTGAAATGCATCTTCGACATCAGCCCCATGCCGATCAGGATGCCCGAAAGCGCACTCTGCCATAGTCGATTGTTGTCCCAACTATTGAACCACAGCAGCAGGCCGATGATGACCAGCGCCAGCGCCGGGACTTCGCCGAGACTCTGCCGCCCCAGGCTGAGGATGTTGAGATCATTACGGAAGGAGACAGCCAACAGCAGCAGCGTTGTGAACAGCGCCGCCCGCCCACCATAAATCTTGTTGGCGATGGCGTACAGGCCAGCCACCAGCAGCACCGCATACAGCGCAATTGGCAGGCGCGAAGCAATCGTGCCGGGGCCGAGCAGTCTGAAGCTGAGCGCTACCGGAAAAATAACGGGCGGCCCGCTGGAGATTCCCGCCGGATCAAACGGCACATAACCGCGCACCGTCACCGTCCCATAACCGCCTCGCTCGATCAGCGTGCGTGCGGCGTGGGTGGTCGCGCCTTCATCGAACCAGGCCGCCGGGTAAACATCCAGTTTGGGTATAAGGGTGAGAAAACAAAGGCCGATCAGTAATACATAAGGAAGGAAACGGCGCAGGCCGCTCTCTGCCCGGTCATCAGGCATGGGCAGCGTCTGAGTTATCGACATAAATATTGATCCCCCGCGTTGAAAAACCACCTCATTGAAACAAAGGGCTGTTCGCCCTCTGTTCCACCCCTGTTCAGGTTATACCCGCTCCTCTGCCAGCGGGTTTCAGGGGCGCACAAACGCCCCCGATAAGGCCAGCAGGGATGAATACGGTATTCGTCCCTGCTCAAAAAGTCTATGAATTTTCCTTCACCAGCGAACGGGTTTCCAGCCGGGCATCATTCCCGGTCAGGGTTGCCAGCAGCACCCGCGCCTGGAATTTGAGGTGCAGCATCGTCACGCGGGCGATCTTGATGCTGGACTGGCCGAACGTCCGCACATAGAGTGTGGTCGGGAATTCCGATACGGTGTAGCCAGCGCGCATGGCCTTCACCAGAATTTCCGTCCCGGCCAAAAAGTCGTTGCTCTCAAAACTGATATTTTCAATGACCTGCCGCCGGTAAGCGCGGTAGAGCGCCGTCCAGGTGTGAATCTTCCAGCCGACCAGCAGCCGGTAGAGCAGCGACGCGCCAAAGCTGAACATCAGGCGGTAGCGCGGCACACCCTGAACATGACCGTTTGGATGGTAGGGCGAAGCCGTGATGATGTCCACATGATCGACGGTCATCCGTCCCAGCAGTTGGGGGATGGTGCTGACCGGGTAAGTGCCGTCGAAATCGGTAGTGACAATCACATCGCCTTTGGCGTGCTGGAAGCCCGTCCGCAGCGCAGCGCCCAACCCTTTATTCACATCGTGGGAGATGACGCGCACCTGGGCATCATCCTTGAATTCACCTTCGAGCAGCGCGGCGGTATTATCCTTGCTGCCGTCATTGACGAAAATGACCTCTACGTCATGTGTTTTCCGCAGGTAATTGAGGACATTGCGAACCGCGCTGGCGGTCTGGGCGACGCCTTCTGCTTCGTTATAGGCCGGAATGACCAGTGAGAGTTTCATAGCTGTTTCCCCCATAATGTGTCCACTTCCTTGAATAACTTGGTGGGCCTGCGTGGGGTCAGGCAAGTGTTGTTTTTTCATTAGATAATCAAAAATTTAGTGCCATGCCCTTGCTCTTTCCTAACACAAACCCTTGCACGCTATAAAAAACATATAAAACCGTTTGCTACTATTTTTAGTTTGTCGTCAGGCGGCTGCGCTTCACTATATCATGTGAAGTTCTGCACGAATGAGGAACAACCCATCATGTTCATCCATCCAACGGCTGAGGTTGAAACCGGCGCTGTCATTGGCGATGGCACCAAAGTCTGGCATCTGTGCCACATCCGCAGGGACGCGCATATCGGGGGCGAATGCGTCATCGGGCGCGGCGTATTTGTGGACGCTGGTGTGCAAATTGGCAACCGCGTCAAAATTCAGAATTATGTATCGGTTTTTCACGGTGTGACGATTGAGGACGGCGTATTCGTCGGGCCGCATGTCTGCTTTACCAATGATATGTTTCCCCGCGCTGTCAACCCGGATATGTCGCTCAAGGCGGCGGATGACTGGGTGCTGAGCGAAACCCTGGTGAAAGCCGGGGCGGCCATTGGCGCGAACAGCACCATCGTCTGCGGCATCACCATCGGACGCTGGGCGATGATCGGTTCCGGCAGCGTGGTGACGAAGGATGTGCCGGATTACGCGCTGGTGGTTGGCAATCCGGCGCGGATTATCGGCTATGTCACCGCCACCGGCAAACGGGTAGCGACGCAGGAAGAAGCAGCGCAGGGGTGAGATTAAGGGCGACCGTCAATTTTCCGATATATGATAGGCATATAAGGGCGTTAACAGCCCATGAGATAGGATAAGGTCAAAAAAGATCATGCAGATTCCGATTGCAAAACCCTTCATCGGGGAAGAAGAAAAGCAGGCCGTCGTTGACGTGCTGAGCAGCGGCCAGCTTTCACAGGGGCCAAAAGTGGCCGAATTTGAAAAAGCCTTCGCCGCCTACCAGGGCGCGAAACACGGGGTCGCCACCAGCAACGGCACCACTGCGCTGATGGCTGCCATGATGGCGCACAACATCGGGCCGGGCGACGAGGTGATTATTCCGTCGTTCAGCTTTTTTGCGACGGCTTCCTGTGTCCTGAGCGTGGGCGCAAAAGCTGTTTTCGCCGACATCGACCCGAATACGTTCTGCCTGTCGCCGGAATCCGCCGAAGCCGCCATCACCCCGCGCACCAAAGCCATTATGCCAGTTCATCTTTACGGCCAGCCTGCGGATATGCCCGCTTTTGAGGCGCTGTGCCAGAAGCACGGCCTGGTGCTGCTGGAAGATGCGGCCCAGGCACACGGCGCGGCCATCGGCGAACGGCGCGTCGGCACCTGGGGGACAGCTTCATTCAGCTTCTACCCTACCAAGAACATGACCACCACCGAAGGCGGCATGATCCTGACCAATGACGACGAAATCGCCCGCAAACTCCGCATGATTCGCGCCCAGGGCATGAATACCCAGTATTATCATGAGGTGGTCGGTTACAACTTCCGCATGACCGATATGGCTGCCGCGATTGGCATGGTGCAGTTGGGCCGCCTGCCGGAATGGACATGCAAGCGTGTTGGCAACGCCATCTATTTCAACGAGCGCATTGAAAGCGTGAAAACGCCTTTCCTGACCGAAGGCTATACCCATGTTTATCACCAGTACACCGTGCGCGTGCCGGACGGCGTTGACCGCGAGGCCGTCACCAAACGCCTCAACGAAAAAGGCGTTGGCGTGCGCGTGTATTATCCGCTGCCGATTCACCGCCAGCCGGTTTTCCAGAATATGAACGGCGGTGGTTATAAAGAAGTTGTCCTGCCGGAAACTGAAAAGGCGACATCTCAGGTTTTCAGTCTGCCGGTTCACCCGCTGCTGACTGAAGAAGAACTGGCTTACATCGTCCAGGAGGTCAACGCAGCATGTTAAAAGCAGCCGTCATCGGCGTTGGCAGCATCGGCCAGAATCACGCCCGCGTCTATCGTGAGATGGACGGGGTGGAATTAGTCGGCGTGGTTGACCAGAACCAGGCGACAGCCGCCAAAATCGGGGCGCGGCTGAACGTACCGTTTTTTACCGATTACAACACCCTCATCGCCGAGCAGAAACCCGATCTGATCTCGTGCTGCGTGCCGACGAGCCTGCATTTCAAGGTCGGCATGGAACTGATCGAACAGGGTTTGCATGTGCTGATGGAAAAACCGATTACCAGCACCATCGAACAGGCGCAAAAGCTGGTCGCGCTGGCGAAGGAAAAGAATATCACTCTGGCAGTCGGTCACATCGAGCGCTTTAATCCGGCTGTGATGGAACTGCGCCGCCGCCTGCGCGAAGGCATGATCGGGCGTGTCTACAAAATTCATGCACAGCGCCTCGGCCCCTATCCGCCCCGGATTCAGGACGCGGGCGTGATTATCGACCTGGCCTCCCACGACATCGACCTGATGCGCCACCTGATGAACGAGGAAATCCTGCGCGTTTACGGCGAGACGCTGCAAAGCATCAACTCTGACCGCGAGGATATGTTCAACGGGTTGATGCGCTTCAAAGGCGGCGCGGTGGCGGTGCTGGATGTCAACTGGATTACGCCGACCAAAATCCGCCGCCTGCAAGTGACCGGCTCGCGCGGGATGTTCGACTGCAATCTGCTGTCGCAGGAGTTGTTTTTCTACGAAAACGACACCGCGCCAAGCCAGTGGGATACGCTGAGCATTCTGCGCGGCGTGACCGAGGGCAACGTGCTGGGAATCCGCATCCAGCGCCACGAACCGCTGGCGGCGGAACTCAATGATTTTGTCAGTGCGATCCGCGACAGCCGCCCGCCGAGTGTCACCGGGCAGGACGGTCTGGAAACGCTGCGACTGGCGCTGGATTTTGTCCAGTCCGGCAGCGACAACAGCATCATCGCTGAGGCTTAGATTTAGAACCATACCCCAATCCCTCAGCCATCGAATGGTTGAGGGATAGCCCAACGGTTTTGTCTGTTTTAATCCACAGAAAAGCAAGACCGGGTTGAGGAAAAAGTTAGTTTATGGGGCATGATGTATCATGCCCTTACCGTTTATGATGCCAAACTTTGAAGGGGGAAATAGTGCTATGAAAATCATGACGATTGTTGGCGCACGCCCGGAATTCATCCAGACCGCGCCCGTTTCTAAAGCCATCCGCAAGCGCCACACCGAAATTCTGGTGCATACCGGCCAGCACTACGACGATAATATGTCCGCCGTCTTCTTCAGCGATCTCGGCATCCCGCAGCCAGAAATTAATCTGGAAGTCGGCAGCGGCGGTCATGCCGAGCAGACCGGGCAGATTATGGCGCGGGTCGAGGCGGCCATGCTGCGCGAAAAGCCGGATTGGGTGCTGGTCTTTGGCGATACCAATTCGACTATCGGCGCGGCGCTGGCAGCAGCTAAAATTCATATTCCTGTCGCACATATAGAAGCCGGACTCCGCAGCTATGACCGCAAAATGCCGGAAGAAATCAACCGTGTCATGACCGACCACATCAGCAATCTGCTCTTTCCGCCGACACAGGCTGCCGTCGATAATCTGCGGAAAGAAGGCATCACCGAGGGTGTCAAGCTGGTGGGCGATGTCCGCGTCGATGTCGTGCTGGACAGTGTGCCGCGTGGGCGTGAACAGCAGCCGCGCCTTTTCGCGCAGACCGGGCTAAAAGCGGGTGAAGCCTTCGCGCTGGCGACCATCCACCGCGCCTCCAACACCGACGACCGCGAACGCCTGACCGACATCGTGAATGCCTTCAACACCCTCGATCTGCCGGTGGTGCTGCCGGTTCACCCGCGCCTGAAGAAATTTATGGGCGAATTTGGCCTGAATTTCAGCGGCAATGTCCGCGCCATCGAGCCGATTGGCTTCCTCGATATGGTCGCCCTGCTCGATGCCTGCACCATCGTCATCACTGACAGCGGCGGCCTGCAAAAAGAGGCTTATATGCTGCGCCGCCCCGGCGTCACCGTGCGTGATACAACGGAATGGATTGAAACTGTTAACTCTGGCTGGAACCGGCTGGTCGAGCCGTCGAATTTTAAGGCGGCTGTGGCTGAAGCCTTAAAACCGCCGCCCGCCGAGCATCCCGATTTTTACGGCGCACCGGGCGTGTGTGAGCGGATTGTGGATGCGCTGGAAGAAGCTCTGCTGAAGCAGATCCCTGCCTGAGGATTACAAAAGAGCGACTCACACACTGATGAGAGTCGCCCTCTTAACTTTTATCTTGCCACTTTCAACTACTTTTCAGCAGCGGCAGGCGGACGGTGAAGGTCGTGCCGACGCCTTCCGTGCTTTTGACGCTGATGTCCCCGCCGTGCAGTTCAATCGCCTGTTTGGTGATCGCCAGCCCAAGCCCAGTCCCCTGAATTTTGCCGACATTAGCGGCGCGGTGGAATGGGTCAAACAGGCGCGGCACATCGGCCTCCGGGATGCCAATGCCCTGATCGCTGATGGTGATGACCGCCTCGCCAGCGCCGGATGTTAAATCCACCGTGATCGGTTTATCATCCGGCGAGTATTTGATGGCATTGGTGAGCAGATTCGTCAGGGCGCGGCGCAGCAGTTTTTTATCGATCTTGGCTTCGATGCGCCGGTCAGTGCCGTTGAAGACAATCCGCTGGATGCGATAAGCCAGTTGGATTTGCTCAATGATGTCGCGGCAGTAGGTTTCCAGATCGACCAGTTCCGGCTCAAATGAGTCCCCGCTGAAATCTGCCCGGCTGATAGTCATCACATCGCTGACCAGTTCGGCCAGGTATTCGACCTGCTGGTCAATGGCCTCGTAGGATTCCTGTTTTTCTTCCTCGCTGGAGCGGTCGCCGTAGAGTTTCAACATGCTGTTGGCAAGTTTGATGGCGGCCAGCGGCGTCCGCAGCTCATGCGACATCATCGAAATGAAGCGGTTTTTCAGGTCGCGCAGCTCGCGTTCTTTGTCCAGCGCGATGTTGAGCTTTTCTTTTTCCCAGAACTGCGTTTCGAGGTATTTTCGCTCAGTGAAGTCCTGAATGATGGTCGTGAACAAACGGCGATCATCCAGATAAAATTCGTTAACGGCGAAATACATGGGAAAGAGCGTCCCATCCTTGCGCTTCCCCTGCATTTCATCGCCGAGACTGCTGATGCGCGTGACAAAATCCACTACCGAACTGCTGCTGTTGTCCTGCGCCAGCTCTGGTACCAGCAGGCGCACATTCTTGCCGATGATGTCATGCCGCTCGTAACCAAAAATATAAGCGCCCGCCGCATTGATCGATTCAATCGTGCCGCTTTCATCAAAAGTGATAATGCCATCCACCAGACTTTCGAGGATGGCTTCCAGCCGCCGGTTGCTGGCCGCCAGATCATTTTGTGCCTGTTTCAGGTTAGTGATATTGTGGTGGGCGACAATCAGCCGTACATGGTCGTACCACTGAAAACAGGTCACACGGACGACATACCAGCGGCGTGCCGTCGGGCTGTGGCAGGGGTATTCGAGGTAAAAATCATCGCTGCCTTTCGCCAGCACCTCACGGATGCCTTTTGCCACCAGCGCCGCATCGGGCGCATAGCTGGCAGAATCGTCGCAGACCTGCAAATAATTGACACCAATACCGTACCTGGAATCGCTGAAACCATTCACATTGCCAAATTCGCGCCAGGCTTTGTTGACGTGAATAATGAGGCCGGATTCATCGAGGATCGCAATATGTTCGGTAAGGGCGTCGAGCGCAGCTTTGATAAACCCTTCAGCCTCTAGCTGGTGGGCGTCCGGCGTGCTGCCGCTGACCGGACTTAACAATGAAACCATTCCGCTGCTCCCATCGGTCTTGCGCGTTCCTCACCCTGGTAGCCGCGCATCAACCTATTGTGAGCATTATAGGCGATTTTTTCGGGTGCGTCTGATTTTCTAATGTTATTTTAGCCCCGGCGGCGGGTTTCCATTTCATTGAGCAGTTCATCCAGCGAAACGGCTTCACCGTCGGACTCGCTGGTCAGACGCGCCCGTAGCTCAGCCAGATCGCGCTCGTCCAGTGTTTCCAGCATCCGCTCCACCCGGCTGCGGCGCTTGGCTTTTTCGGCTTCTTCTTTTTCGGTTTTGTCGTCATCCCGCTCCCAGATGGCGAATGTCCCCAGCGCCGCGCCGCCGATTAAGACCGCCGCCAGCAGAAAATTGAATTCCTGATTGCTGAAAATCAGGCCCATCGAGACGACGGTAAAAGCAATCCAGATGATAGCCGTCGCCACTAATTTTGGATCACGCCTTTCCATAGCTCCCTCCTTGCAGCCCCTAACGCCGTCCTGACCGCTCCGCCAGCAGTTCATCCAGCGAAACAGCTTCACCATCGTAATCCGCCATCAGCCTGGCTCGCAGCTCAGCGAGTTCGGCACCACTCATCTTTTCCAGCACGCGGTCAACCCTGCCGCTCCGTTTGGATTTCTCCGCTTCAATGGCTGCTCTTTCACTGCCGCTGCCATTCCAGATAAAATTGGTCGCCGCGACAGTCCCGCCAATCATAAAGGCCGCTATCAGCACCAACGGGCCGCCATCAATAGAGACATCACGCATGAGCGCCGCTACAGCGACCAGTGTGAACGCACCCCAGATAAATCCTGTCGCAATCATTCTGGCCCAGTTATTGCCCATCATTCCCTCCATCTTCCCGCATTATGATTGTTATCTATACGCGAAAAAGGCGCTGCTAGTTGCTTTCAACTGATATCTGATGGCGAATCAGCGCTGGCCTGGGTAATGCGCGGGTCGCCCACTGGCACTTGCACCACCGCCGCCCAGGGCAGGTAATGGGTGTAAATAGTGTCACGGCGGATTTCAGTGCCGTTCGAGTCCAGAATTTTGCGGGTGAAGGTCACATCCGCGCCCTCCGCCGCCCAATCGACATACACCTGCTGTCCCGGCGCAATTTCCGGGTTGGCAACATAAACCGTCGGGTTTGGCGGCACAGTATCCCGAATAGTCGGGCCTTCCAGAATGATCTGCCGCCCCGGATTGGTGCTGTAGAGCCGGAATTGTATCGAGTCACTGCCGGGGAAAACTGAGACTTCCATCAGCATGTGGTACTGGGTGTCATTGACAAAGCGAAAATCCGCCGTTGGCTGGAAAATAGCCGCATCCAACCCCGGTGGCTGCCCATTCTGCTCGTAGAAGCCGACGCGGTAGCCGTGCGAGTTGCGCTCGGTAATCGGAAAACCAGCTCTGAGTGCGGCGCGAAAAATGGTGGTGCTGACCTGGCACACGCCTCCGCCTACCCCATCAATTGTCCGGTTTCCGAAGATGATTTTTCCCTGCACAAAGCCGGTTTCCGGGCTGATGTCCCCCAGCCAGTAGTTGAAGGAAAATTCCTCACCCGGCGCGATGATAAGCCCGTCAAAACGTGAAGCGGCCAGGATGATATTGTCGCGGCGGTTTTTGGTTGAACCGGCGTAGTAGGTCGTCGCCTCAGCGATCAGTTGAGTGATGCCCAGTTCGGCGGCGGTCATGGTTTCGCTGTAACGCGCCAGTTCGTAGCTGAAAGCCAGCGGCACAATCCGCGCCGATGGGCTGAAAATGCCCGCTTCCAGCCGCGCCAGTGAGCCGTCGATATCCAGCCGCCGCCCATCGAGGCTGGCTTTGATCGGGGTCATCTGGCCGGTGTTTTCGTCGAAGTTGAAACGCCCGTCCTGCGGCAGGGTGATGAGGCCGGGCGCGAGTGTATCGAGAAAGCCCCGGAAAGCCTCGGTATTGACCTCAACATCATAGCTCTGGGTGCCATCGTCGTTATCGATCAGTGTCAGGAACAGCACCGCCCGAATCTGATCAACACTCGCTGTCCAGGGGCCGAGCGGCCCACCTTCAGGTGAATCGGCCACCAGCGTCACCGGGCCGGAAAGCGCCGTTCGCACCTTGGCGGCGGCTGCCTCCGCATCCCATACGGCAGGCCGTGCTTCATCGACAATCAGCGTGATTTCCGCGCCGGTATTGAGCGCCAGTAAGGCCTGCTCAAGCTGGCTGAGCGTGCGCGGAATATCAAGCGCCCGGCCCATCTGCCCCGGCGTGGTTGTCACCGTCGTACCATTGATATCAATGGTGGCGTTTCGCGGCGGCTGGTTCAGGGCGGCGGCGATTTCACTCAGTTTTTGCGTGGTCACATTCTGGTCGTAGCGGATGATAGGTGAGACGCCGCGCCCGTTCAGCCAGATGCTGGCCTGCGATACCAGATTAGAGACGACATCATCGCCACGTCCGGCGGCGAAAGCCTCGTCAATGGTTGCTTCGGCGTCAAAACCGATGCCAAGTTCTCCGGCGGTCATCTGCCAGAAGCGATCACTGTAACGAAAAGTGAAAACGGCGCTGTCATCGTAAGTGAACTGCGACTCAACGGCGGCTACTGCCTGATCGCGCGTTAGCCCGCCGACATTGACGCCGTAAATCGACATGCCGGGCATCATCAGATTGCTGTAGCGCACCTGCACAAACAGCACCAGCGCCACCAGCGCGGCCAGCAGCAGCACACCGCCGCTGATGACCAGCAGTGGCACACGCACCGCCCAGGGATTGATGCCTGATGGATGATTGTTATATGGATCGTTAGGGTAAACCGTCATCGAAAGTACCTGTAAACCTGATTCATGGGACTGGCAGGGGCATGATCCGTTCATCCCCCTGCAAAGGGTTCAATTCCCGCTTTCGTAAGCCTCGACCAGCACCAGCGCTTTTTTGTATTCATCCGAGCCTTCCGCCGCGCTGTCCAGCACTTTAGAGGCTTCAAGATATTGTTCGAGAGTTATTTTCTGCCCTTTGGCGCGTTCGGCTTCGTAGCGCTCGGCCTCGATTTTGGCGCGTTCATCTTCCGAAAGTGCACCATGCGAAGCAATCGCTTTATTAATGTCTTCCTCGCTGAGTGTTCCCTGTTTTGCCAGCAGCGTTTTGAGTTGGTCAAAGGTTTCGGACATGATTCCGTCTCTCCTCCGGCAGGGTGAGCAGGCAGCAATTACACGGCAGCGCCGCGCCCTCCCATTGTACCACGAACCCCACCCCGATTTCCCGCGATTCTGCTGAGGAGTTGGCACTACTCCTATCGATTTAAGGTGACGGGTGAACGGGTGACCGTTGTCAGTTTTCCGTAAACAGGTATAGTCCGCGTATAAGGTTTTTCTGCTAACCATCAACATGAATCGCATAACCTGAATTAAAAGAGCATGATGTTGAAAACAATCGTAGTGGCATCCACCAACCCGGTAAAAATCGCGGCGGCGCTGGCCGGTTTTCGCGCCATGTTTCCGGCAGAGACTTTTGAAGCACACGGCGTCAGCGTCCCCAGCGGTGTGAGCGACCAGCCGATGAGCGATGGTGAAACCTTAACCGGGGCCGCTAATCGGGCGGATCAGGCCCGTACTGCCGCGCCGGATGCGGATTACTGGGCGGGCATCGAGGGTGGAATCGAAGAACAGCACGGGCAGATGTGGGCCTTCGCCTGGGTCGTCATCCTCGACAGCGACGGAAAAATCGGGCGTGGACGGACAGGCGCTTTCACGCTGCCAGCGGAAATCGCGGTACTGGTGCGGCAGGGTGTCGAACTGGGTGAGGCCGATGACCGGGTATTCGGGCGCTTGAATTCCAAGCAGGGCAACGGCGCGGTTGGTATTCTGACGGGCGATGTGATTGACCGCGCTCGCTATTATGAACACGCCGTCGCGCTGGGGCTGATTCCGTTTATGAATCCGCGTCTGTCGTTTTAGATGGCTTGCGCCGCCGCTCACGATCCAGCCGTTCCATTTCGCCGGCGGTGCGAACACCCAGCGCGTACATAATCAGCCCGCCGAACTGGCTGTCATACAGTCGTTGCAGCAGCGGGCGCAGGGTGTTGTGTTCCGCGAACAGCAGATCATGCAGCAGGCGGTTGCGCTGGTGCAGCATCGTTTGCAGCCGCCCCAGAATAGAATTTGGAATAATCACAACGGCTTTGCGATAAGCACGCCAGTCCGAGTCGCTCATGTAGTGTATATCCTGGCTCGTAAAAGGCATCCCGGACAAAATTGGGATGACAACTTCCCCATCCTACACACTTTCATCAGGGCTGTAATCAGTCTTTGGGCGGAATAGCCGAACCCTGCGGTGGCATGGTCAGTAATAGGGGGTACAATCGATAACTTACATTTTAATGAAGATGAGGCTGTTATGAAAATCCTGATTATAGGCGGCACGAATTTTTTAGGCCGACATCTGACCGAGGCTGCCCTCGCCGCCGGGCATGAAGTGACGCTGTTTAACCGGGGCAAAACCAACCCCGATTTGTTTAAAGGCAAGGCCGAACTGCTGACAGGCGACCGCCGCGCCAGCCTCGCGCCGCTGGCAAATCGCCGCTGGGATGTGGCAGTTGATGTCTGCGGCTATATTCCGCGCGAAGTCAGGATGGCGACGGAAGCCCTGGCGGACTCCGTAGAACACTACACCTTCGTTTCGACCATTTCAGTCTATAGTGACACCACCATTTATAACATGGACGAAAGCGGCCCACTGGCGACGCTCGATGACGAAACCATCGAAGAAGTCACAGGGGAAACTTACGGCGGGCTGAAGGTGCTGTGCGAACAGGCGGCTGAAGCGGGAATGCCGGGACGGGTGCTGACCGCACGTTCCGGGCTGATCGTCGGCCCACATGACCCGACTGATCGCTTCACCTACTGGCCGGTGCGGATACAGCTTGGCGGCGACACGCTTGCGCCGGGGAAGCCGGAGATGCGGGTACAGTTCATTGATGCCCGCGATCAGGCCGCGTGGTTGCTTCGCATGGCGGAAGCCCGTAAAACAGGTATCTACAATGTGACCGGGCCGGATTATCCGCTGACAATGGGCAAGGTTCTGGAGACCTGCATCGCTGTAAGCGGCAGCGATGCCAATCTCATCTGGGCGAATGACGATTTCCTGATCGAACACGAAATCGGGCCCTTCAGCGAAATGCCGCTGTGGATACCGGAGACGTATAACGGCTTGCAGGCGATCAATGTGCAGAAAGCGCTGGACGATGGGCTGACCTTCCGCCCACTGGCTGATACCGTGCGCGACACCCTGCGCTGGAACGCATCACGGGGGCCAGCACAAAGTGGGCCAAGCCTGCGTGCCGGGTTGATGCTCGATAAAGAAGCTGATCTGGTGGCGGAACTTAAGGGAGAATAAAGCCTGTAGCTGCTAATTCACAGTGAGGCCAGGCATTCGCGAGCGGCGCGGATGCCGCTTTCAAGTGCGCCGTGAACGGTTTGCGGGTTGCTGTCGCAGGCGGTCGCTTCACCGGCAAAAAACAGCACATCGCCTTCGGGCGCGGCCAGCATAGGACGAGCATCCGCCGCGCCGGGGGGAATATGGGCATAACCACCCAGCGCCAGTGGATCGTTTGCCCATGAGATGCGGTGAAAGTTAAGCAGTTCAGCGTAAAGCCTATCCAGCGGGAGGCCGAGCAGGACGGCCAGTTCTGCCAGTCCAAGCGCCTCAGCGCCGGATTCATCCAGGGCGTCAATACGGCGGGCGCGGTCAGCGGTGATGTAAGCGCAGATGACCGCCGCGCCGGGTCGTCCATAGCCCGGTGTCCACCAGCGGGCGGCCAAACCCTCATGCGCCATGTAGGTCAGATTTTCATCCCATAACGATTCGCGGAAATGATAGATCAGTTTGGTTGCCGCTTCGGTGCGAAAGGCGTGAATCGCCCGTAGTTTCGCCTCGCTGAGTGCTGGCTCAAAACGAATCTTGCCCTGTGCTAACAGCGGAACCGGAACGGTGATGATACAGCGCTGGACGGCGAAGCTTTCTCCTCCGTCAGAAAATTTGAGCGTTACACTCGCCTTGTTCCAGTTGATTCTGTGAACAGGTTTGCCGAGCCGGATCGTCAGGTCACGGCTGTAATGGTTGAACAGGGCGGCATATCCATCCTTGATGCGAAATTCGTCTTTCCCAGCGTGATCGACAGCGGCTTCGCGTTGCAAATCAGCCAGGCTGAGGGAGTCGAGCGGGGCGCAGCAGGTCTGGGCGAACAACACATCGGCCATGTCCAGCTCGTTCTCACTATGACCGCAAGCGGCGAGGGCCTCCGCCAGCGATACATCGGAAGACGGTGATGACAGCAGCGATTGATAACTGGCAAACAGGCTGGTTATGGAGTGACGCAGCGCGTCAGACAGGGAAGGAAGCAGATAGGCCGGTGAAACACCATCCGACCAGCGCAGATTATCCAAGCGCGTGACCGGAATAGTGGACAGTCCAGCATCTCCAAGCAGGGCATGAGTCAGCACATGCTGGCCGTGAATGAACTCTGCCCCCAGCTCGATGGGGAAATCGGCAAAGCTGAAATCTGTCCAGACCCGTCCGCCAATGCGGTCACGGGCTTCAAAAACCTCAACATTCTGCCCAGCATCATGCAGGGTTCGGGCAGCAGCCAGCCCCGCCGCGCCCGCGCCAATGACGGCAATCATGAAACGTCAGCAGTAGGCAGTTTAACACGGAAGGTTGTACCCGCGCCGGGTTCACTCTCGGCGCTGATGTCGCCGCCGTGCATGACAACGATTTCCTTAACAAGGCTCAGACCGAGGATGGTGGTCGCGCCGATCATCTCCTGCCCGGTGCTGGGTACGGCAAATGGCGCGAATAACTGCTCCAGCACCTCCGGGTCGAGGCTGGTGCCATTGTTTCTCACTTCTACACAGACGTAATCACCGCCGTTGGTGACGCCCACATCCACACGCCCACCCTCCGAGGTGTGATTCATGGCGTGGGAAATCAGATTAGTGAAAACCTGCGTGAGCCGTTTTCGGTCGGCATAGACACGATGCTGCCGGGTCGGGAGATCAAGGTTGAGCTGAATATCCCGGCGCTCGGCTTTGGCCTGATAAGGTTTGGCCGCATCGCTCACCAGTTTTTCCAGCAGCGCATCTTCACGTTCCAGCAGCATGATCCCTTTGTCGAAGCGGGCCACATCGAGCATATCTTCGATAAGCTGTCGCATGTAGATGGTGACATTTTCCATCACCTGCAAGTGTTCTTCCAGCTTTTCCGGCTGTTTACGCGCCAGGTCAATGCGCTGGCGGATGGCAGCCACAGGGGAACGCAGCTCATGCGAAGCATTGGAGACAAAGCGCCGTTTCTGCGTCTGGAAAGTGCGTTCATGGCTGTTGTCGCGCAGGATGGTGACGACGCGCGGGCCGTGACCGTTTGAGCCGCTGACAGGCGCACCGATCACGCCCACATCCATTTCGCTGCCGTCTTTACGCTGGATGCGGTAAACGCCCTGCATCGCTTCGCCCTGCTGAACCGTCTCATGGATGGCCTCGCGGATAGGCTCCAACCCGCTGGGAAGGTCATTCACCACATCTTCTGGCGTATAACCGGTTAACCGAGAAAGGGCGCGGTTAGCAAAACGAACCTGATCCCCTTCCGAATAAATCACTGCATCCTGTAAAACGCCCAGAATGCTTTTCCACTGGATGCGCTCATCATTCAGCTCCGCCGCCAGACCGGCAGTGCGCGTTTCAGCACGAAAATCAGCAGCGGAACGGCCTTCCAGCCAGCGGCGCACCGAGAGCAGAAACAGCGCTAACAGCAGCATACAAAGGAAGGAGGTAATGCCGAGCGACAGCAGCAGAATCCGGTTGGTACGGATGAATTCTTCAGCCCAGGCAGCGCCAGCGCCATGAACTTCAATCTGGCGGATTTGCTCTACCAGAGCCAGACCCGCCACAATCAGGACAGCGAACAGCGCGACCATCATCAGGACAAGCGGGGCGATACGCGGGCCGCCTGCCAGGTCGGGTTCGGGGTCGATAGTGGTTTTACCGACGGTGGTCATGATCTTAAGGCTCAATATTTTTACGTAAGGACTAGTAGTTTAAACAGGATTCTCCGAATCGGCTATCCATCTAAAGTCATATAAGCCAAAAGTCATATATCGAAATTCCAACCCTATTACCGAATACACAGGAAAGGCATAACGGACGGTAGATGGCTTCGCTCAGGCTCAATTTCCAGAGAGTAAATTAGAATTTATGTGCTATCATCTTTATTCAAGTCAATAAAAATGGAGGTAAACATGGCACAACCTGATCTTGCTGGCATGGTCGTTCGTGAAATGGCCGCGTCGCTCCGCTTTTACCGTCTGCTTGGTTTGGATATTCCTGCTGCGGCTGATACCGAATCCCATGTGGAATACGTCACTCCCGGCGGTTTCCGCATCGCCTGGGATACACAGGAACTCATACAGGGCATTTACCCGGATTGGGTCGAACCGGTTGGACAGCGTGTGTCGCTGGCGTTCAAATGTGACAGCGCCGCCGAGGTTGACGAGATTTACCAGCGGCTTAAAGAAAATGGCTATCACCATTACAGAGCGCCCTGGGATGCGTTCTGGGGGCAGCGCTATGTGGTTATGGTTGACCCCGATGGCAACCACGTCGATTTATTCGCTGCATTATAGCTGGGGTGTTGCATGATATGGCGGAACGGACTCGTTTTCCGCCATCTGCTTTAGGCCTCCTTTTTACTCATTAATCAGCCTGCTGTATATCTCGATCAGGTTGCCATCCGGGTCGCGGAAGTGGGCGGTGCGGATGCCCCAATCCGGGCGATCTTTTGGCTCAGTCAGAAAGGATACCCCCTTGATTGTCAGAAATTGATGCGCTGCATCCACACTTTCTACTTCAAAAATCAATGCAGCTTTGTCCTGGCAGTCCACGCTGGGTGGCTTTGCTCCCGCGCCGACCACCAGCGCCATGTACCCCCGGTCAAACAGCGCCAGCAGCGTTGGGCCAGTCCTGAATTCGACATACGGGCCATTCTCATCACCAGCCTGATAAGCGAACCCCATGATTTCGTGATAAAAACGGAAACATGCCTCAAAATTTGTCACCAGCAGCCGGTTCACCGCAAATTGAAAATTGACCACTTGCTCCCCCTTTAAGAATGCATAAATGTCCGAATAATACTTCCACCCTTATTTACGCCATGATATGATGATTTGTCTCACCTGTTCACCACATCATGCCAACCAAACATGGAGGGATAGTTCGCTATGCTTTGCAGCCTTGTTTATGTCAGCGCCGCCGCCCGCCCCCTCAACGCTGATGACCTGAAAAACATCCTGGCTACCGCGCGGGAGAACAACGCCAGCCTGAACATCACCGGAATGCTGCTTTACCACGACGGCAACTTCATCCAGGTGCTGGAAGGTGACCAGGAAACAGTCAACACCCTCTTTGAAAAAATTTCCCGCGATCCTCGTCATACCAATATCATCCAGGTCGTCCAGGAACCAATTCAGGAACGTCTGTTCACAGGCTGGTCAATGGGTTTCCGCGATGTCAGCCTGCTGGAAGCTGACCAGCAAAACAGTGTGAATGACTTTCTGGCCGCCAGCCACAAGCCGCCAACGCCGGAAAATATCAACCGATCCTGGGTGTTTCTGTCCAGCTTTAAAAATCATCTGCGTTGAATACCCATAGTTAAGAACTTATGTTCTGATTATAGAAAGCAGTTCCAGAACTGTCAAGCAGGCTGCGTTATAATGCAGATGCAGCCTGCTCAAAATGTTCAAGGAGTTTGCCATGCCCCGCGTCATCAAAGCCGCCGCCGTTCAAATGAATGCTGCCCCCGCGCCAACCCCGGAGCGACTTGAACGTGCCGCCCGGCTGGTAACAGATGCGGCCGCAGCAGGGGCGCAGCTTATCGTCCTGCCGGAGTTGTTTAACAGCGGCTACGAGTACAGTGATACCAACTACACCCGCGCCGAACCGATGGATGGCCTGACTGTCCAGTGGATGAAAGCTCAGGCTGCCCAGCATGGCATTCATCTGGCCGGGACGCTATTCCTGTTGGATGACGAGGATATTTACAATGCAGCACTGCTGGTCGCGCCGGATGGGCGGATATGGCGGTACGACAAAAATCATCCCTTTCTATGGGAACGCGCCTATTTCCGCGAAGGGGATCGCATCACGGTTGCAGATACCGATCTGGGGAGCTTTGGCCTTCTGATCTGCTTTGATTACCTGCAACCGGCGATGTGGGAGCGCTACGCCGGACGGGTAGATGCGATGCTGATGATGAGCTGCCCGCCGCGCGTGCTGGCGCTTGACTTTCTATTCCCGGACGGCCTGCGCCTTAACACCGGCCAGCTTGGCCCGGTCATGAACGCGCTGCAACCGCCGGGTTTGCATCCCTTTGGGGGAGATTTAGACCAGCGGGCGGCCTGGCTGCGTGTGCCGTTGATTCACGCCAGCGCAGGCGGAAATTTCCGCTCCCATTTACCGAATGCACGCTTATCACTGGCGACCTTCCTGACGGGACGGCCTGATTTGTGGGACAGGCTGGCGCAAGCTGATGCGGTTGTCGTCGAGGCAGGCTATGACCATGAGACAAAAATTCTCGATGTGGCGGGGAATGTCATCGCCCGCGTCGAAACTTCTGAAGATGGGTTCGTTGTTGGCGACATTACCCTAGCCGATGAGCGCCCACAGCCCGGCTATGACCATCCTGCGCCCTACCTGCATCCCATCATCAGCCTGCTGTCCGATGTTATCGGCCCGGCAGCCATGATCCTCCACTACCGGCGCGGCCTCCGGCGGCAGTTTGGCCCACGCATGGCCCCTGTTTCGGTACGTACCAAAACCTGGCTGGGTGCGGTGGCTGGAGCGGCGCTGGTCGGCTGGATTGTGGGGCGGCGATTATAACAATCCGGCAAGCCGGGACGATTCGCCTATGGTCTGTAAACCATCCTGCATAACAATGAGCAAGGTCTGTACAAACGGACTAAAATTACGCTATAGTAATATAAACATGTTGAGCAAGTATGCTGATGGACGATAATACCCAGAAAAATCCGCCGCAGACCGTTCCCCTGAGCGGCGAAAAGTACGAAACCTTCGTGCTGGACAAAAACCACAGCCTTTCTCGTCTGCTGGGGCGCGGCGTCCTTCGCAGCGACGACCCGACCCTGCCACGCACCACCGTCACCCTGCTCATTCGCGGCATCCCGGAAGAAATCACTATGACGGATGACAAACCGATCATTCTGGGCAGAGCCGATCTGGCTGCCAAAGGTGGTTTCCAGCCCGACATTGACCTGACCCCTTACGGCGCGAAGGAACGGGGAGTCTCCCGCATTCATGCTCGCCTGCACATCAGTGAGCGCCGCGTCTACATTTCCGACCTCTACAGCACCAACGGCACCTTCGTCGGCGGCAGAAAGCTGGAGGCCAACGATCCTTACCGCCTCCGTAATGATGACGAAATTCTGCTGGGGGCGCTGGTCGTCAAAGTCAGCTTCAGTTAGCGCTTCGCCTTTTTGCCGCTGCCATCCTTCAATTGTGTCCCTTTTTCCTATAACACGGTATTATTCTTTTCCTGTACATTTGACATTCGACTATTGCGAGTTCGATATTGGTGCAGGAGGTATCCCTTGACGCCCGACTCAAACGATCAGATGGGCAGGCCGCTAATGTGGCTGTTGATCGGCCTCGGCGCAGTCTGTGTGGCCGCTGCTGCCATCTACCGGCTGGGAAACCTCGGTGAGCGTGTACTGACATTCCGCGTCAACCAGGTTTTCTGGATGGGCTTATTCTGTATTGGCGCGGCTTTTTTACTGGCGCGGGTGCTGCGAACGGCTCGCAATCCTTTTAGCGGGGCTGGCTGGCTGATGCTCGGCATTGGCGGGTTCGGTCTGGCGCTGGCGCTGGCACACCAGTTGTTCAATCTTGGCGATAACTTCCTCAGCTTCGATCTGGCTGAAATTTTCACGATGGGACTGGTTTATGCGGCTGTCGGCCTGATTTTGCTGCTGGCGGCGGCCAGGCTGAGGAAAGCGCGCGAGTCAGTGCGCGTCATGGAACCGCTGCGCATCGAGCGGCAGCCGATGGCGACTCCCAAAACGACCAGCAAACCGATCAGCGATGAATTTGCCAGCGCGAAAGCCGCCATGGTGGCCGTGCCGACTGGGTGGCAGGGCGTCGAAGCCGAGATGCAGCCTGTTCCCGAAGAAACGCGCGCTGCTGCTGGCGCGTGGCAGGCTTCCAACCCGGACGACCTGACGCTGCTTGCCGACATTGACACGCAAACGCAGACGCATTTGAATGAGATGGGCATTTTCACCTATGAAGCGCTGGCAGCCGCGAACGGCGATGATCTGACGCGCATGGTGATTGAAAAAGGCCGCCCTGAACTGGCACACGAGGCCGAAGGCTGGCCGCATCTGGCGCGTTTCGCGGCGGATGGTAACGTACAAGCCTACATGCTCTACTGCGATGTGCTGGCGAAAGGGCGCAGTATGTCGGTGGAAGCGCTGGCCGCGCTGATGCAGCAGCCGGATGATCTGAGCATTCTGGAAGGCATTGGCCCCAAAATTCAGGATGCATTGAGCGCGGCGGGCATCAAAACCTTCACGCAGGTGGCGACCATGACACCTGATGAACTGGAGCATCTGGTGAGGGACGAGGCGGGAGTCCGCATGGTGGGCAGCGCGGACACCTGGCCGCGCCAGGCGCGTTATGTGATCGAGCATGATCTGGGCGGTTTCCTGCGCTATATCCAGGAACTTGTCGCCGGGCGGGAACAACCGCGCTGATTGTCTGAAGTGCAGCAGCGGCGTGCGGCTGCATTAATGTTGGGCGGGCGCAATTCCGCTATAATCAGGCAAAATGCAGACAGGTTTTGCCATGACCCGCGCCCTGCTCAAAATCGCCCTGCCGATTCTGCTGGTTTTCGTGGCGGTCATCAGCCTCATGCGCGCCCGCCCTTATGATGGTGCTGCCCTGCACGCAGCACTTGCCCCTTCGGAGAACTGCGCTGCGCCCTGCTTCATGGCGATTACCGCCGGGGAGACAGCGGCAGACAAGGCGATTACCCTGCTGCGCGCCCATCCCTGGGTGGAAACTGTCGATACCAGCCAGCCATCCTTCATCAACTGGACATGGAGCGGCGAACAGCCTGCTTACATTAATGAAACTCAGCCGGGCAGGCTGATTATCAGCGAGGGGCGTGTTGCCCGTATCGTGGTCGCCACTGCTTTTGCTTTCGGCGATTTCTGGCTGGCGTGGGGCGCACCGAGCGATTATCGGGTGACGCTGATTGAAACCGTCAGCGCCCGAAAATCCAGCAGCAAGACGGTATATTACAGCATCGGCTATCATGAGTCGGCGCTGGCAATCAGCGGTCAGAGCGGGTTATGCCGCCGCCGGTCATTATGGCAGGCTGCCGGTCAGCTTGAGATGGGCGAGCCGCCCAAAGTTTTCTACAGCTTTGACTCTGGTTCGCTGGTGGGCGCTGTCAGCATTCTGAAACGCGCCAACTGCGGCTTATGACCCGCCTTTACCTGAAGTTTTCGCTGCCGCTGATCGTCTTTGCACTGCTGGCGGTGCTGCTGGTGCGGGCGACGCCTTACGATGATGCTGCCCTGCGCGATTTCCTGACACCGCCACAGGACTGTGCTGCTCCCTGTTTTATGGGCATTCAGGTGGGCATCACAACGGTCGATGAAGCGGTCACAATCCTGCGAGCGCACCCCTGGGTGAGCGATCTGCGCGAGTTCGGGCGGGATGTAAGCTGGCGCTGGAGCGGCGAACAACCCTTATATCTTGACGGAAAACGTACCGGCTGGCTGCTGGGATATGAAGGCGTGGTTTTCAGCCTGAAGATGACCACCACGATTTCGCTGGGCGACATCTGGCTGCATACCTATCCAGAGTCGGGACGAGTCTTCAGCGAAGTGAGTTCGGCTACGCCATTTTCGGTCTATCGTGCGCCTAATTTACAGTATGCGCTGATTTTCTCGCTGGACAGCCCATGCCCACCGGCGCGATTCTGGCGGCAGGGTGTGAATTTCACCTTTCAGCCTGATATGAACTGGCTGGAGGGCTTTGACGATTCGCCCAATCAATTTTTCCGCATCTGCCAGATGCTGGCGCGGAAGGAATGACATCTGTATCCAGCGTTCGTGGCGGCGGGCGAGAGATGTGGCCGCCAATGTGGGAGCGAATGGCAATGATGACAATGGTGACAGAGGGTCTGCCGCCGCCATCTTCGCCATGCGCTGAGGGAAGCCTGAGGCGGGCGCATGACTGCCATCGCTGCCATCGACTTTGCCGCCACCGCCGATAGAAAATATTTTTTGGCGGATGCACGGGAGCGATCTGCGCGGTGTCGCGCGGGAAAGTTTTTAAGGCAAAGGCGCAACGTAAAAGTACGAGATATGAGGCATGAGTAAAGGCAAGTGCCGAGTGAAAAATGAGATGGGGGTGTCATAGAAACAGTTTAGCAGGGAAATGGGGCGAAGGGTGAAACATTTGTCATAGTACAATTGCAAAAGTCATGCAGAGTGTGAGCCGAT
>CAYUTY010000092.1:0-23555 GCA_964447795.1 uncultured Anaerolineaceae bacterium | reverse complement strand
TATTCTTCATCTCTTTTGCAATTGTACTATGACATTTGTTTCGATTTTGAGGGAAGGCAGGAGCGGGAATCACTGCGCGGGCCATGATGACCCGCGCAGCTACACAAGGAGGGTGTGGGAAGTTATCGAAGCGAGAAAAGGGAATAGGCCGGGTCAAGCACGTCAATGATTTCCTGAATTTTCGGCCAGACGCGCTCATCGGGCAGCAGCCACTTATGCTGAATGACGTGATCGCGGTCGATCAGCACCATGCCGGGATGCGCTTCCATATTAAACTGGCGATGAACCCGACCATCCATATCCGCCAGCAGGGGAAATTCCGGCGGTGTCGGGCTGCTCATGTAAAAGCCATAGAGCATGTGCGGCTGGTCGCTGATGACGAGCGCCACGTTGTAGCCCATGCGGATGAAGGTATGGGCGTGTTTCTGCAACCAGATGATGCGGCGGATATTGGAAGCGAACCAGATGTCGCCAATAAAACCGAGAATCAGCCCTTCACGCCCCATGAGATCAGTCATGCGATAGGTGCATCCCGCGTGATCACGGGCAGCGAAGTTGGGGGCGGTGAGGCCAATGTGGGGGCCAAGTTCATAGGTTTGCATCATCGTGATACGCTGCTCATCCTTGTTACCATTGATTTATAATCATGATAACCTCAATTTTGTAACGGACAATTAACGTTTCGCAAATGCTTTGTGATATTCGTCCTGAAAAATGGGTGAGGGTTGTCTGGCATCAGAATCAACAGGGGCGGAGCCATTTGCCCCGCCCCTGTTCGGCGTATGGATCGTTCCAGAGAACCTTAGCGAATGGTTGGATCGCTGATCCAGACATCCGGCGAGAACAGCGTCGAGCCTTCGATCAGAAGGTTAGATGTGTAGCCATAGGGGAACTCATAGACATTCAACCCGTTGGACTGGGACAAGACCGGCTTGGCGGCGCTGAGCGCATTGTCAAAGATGCTCAGCACGGGTTCGCAGGTCGTCTGGGTGGTATCGGTGCAGATTTCCAGCGTGACCTGAGCGGTGCGGGCTGCCGCGTTATCCAGCAGGTAGGTGACGCGGATGTTATTCCAGGAGACCTGGGTTTTGTCGGCCTGGACTTCCTGCACGTCGGGCGGGGCGTCGGGCGTGCCAGCATTGAGGAGGGCCTGAATCGCGCCAGAGCCGGTCGGGGTCGGAGTCGGGCCGGGGCCGTTGCACCAGGAGGCATCGCAGAATGTCAGCGGTTTGACACCTTCTGTCGTGGGCAGGCGGTCAAAGGCATCGGGCGACATGGTTGTCCAGCGCCGGTCAACATACACGCCGAAATTGTCGCCGCTGACTAACATCATGCGCGACTCGTTGAAGTTGCGATACCAGGCGCGGAACTTCGTCCCCGGCGGCATCGCGCCCATGTACTGGGTGGCGGCGGCGTCCAGATAGACGAAGGCGTACTGTGATTCGCCGCTGACGCGCTGATCTTCCGCAGACTCTTCTTCAACCTCTGGCACGGGCGGATTTTCGGCAAGCTGGTTGGCCTGCGCCGCGAGTTCCAGGCAAAATCCGCCTGAAACCGCTATTTAGTCGTTTGTATAACCGTAAGCGCGAGGCAGCAGCGCCGTCAGACTTTGCAAAGCCGGGGGGCAAATCTCAATCGGATTTTCACCCTGCCAGCCGCGCGGACGTGGGGCCGCCCCAACCGCATTCGCCAGCAATTCCAGATCATGACGCAGGTTGCGGTAAGCCAGAATACTGACATTGGGAATGACGCCGATCCAGCCATCGGGACGTGTTCCGGGCGCGAGCAGTGTATCCGCCAGCAGTTCCAGATCGAGAAAAATGTCACTCGCCAGGGTCGGCGATTCGCGGACGGTGTTTCCAATCCAACCACTGGGGCGGGTACTCAAACCGAGGCGCTCGTCCGCCAGCCGTTCCAGATCGCCACGCACCGCCAGCGTCAGTTCGTTCACCTGCTGGTTGAAGTCGGCCTGCTCACCTTCTGCCGGGGTATAAACCAGACGCAGTACCTGCCCTTCAGATTCGCTAAAAAGCGCCTGACAGTAGTTGGGTGTCGTGTCGCCGGTCTGAAAGTTGACATTAAACACTGTTCGCAGCACCAGCGCCAGATTTTGCAGGGTGCGGTCACAGCGGTAAAGCGGACTGGCACCGCGCCAGCCTTCAGGCCGGTTATTCAGACCAAAAGCGGTGTCGGCAGCCAGTTCGAGATCATGGCGAATATTGCGGACAGCAATGAAGGCATTGGTGGTGGTGGGCGCACCATTCCAGTTGGGCGGGCGCTGGGACCCAAACATATCTTCCGCCAACAGTTCGCTGTCAAACCACAGATCAGCGATGAAGGTCGGAGAATTCACATTATTAACGTTGAATGTCCAGCCTTCGGGGCGCTGCCCTGCGGCAATCGCCTGGTTCGCCAGCGCTTCCAGGTCGGCGCGGGTGTCGAGAATCAATTTCGTCAGGTCATCGCCCTGTGCCGCTGGTGCGCCCAATGCCACACCCGCCAGCGCCAGCAGCACGAACAATACGCTTATCCATCGCATCGCTACCGCCTTGCAAAAGTTACCATTCCGCTTTGGCGCTCATTATAACTGCAAGCGCCATTCTCAGAAAGCGGGGCGATGGTCATGGTCGAAAGAACTCCTGACAGGCTGTTTTTGGGAGTAGATGTTACACAGTTGCCATCTGCATGGGAGGGTTTGAAACCCTCCCCTACGAAAACACATGCTCAAGTGCGTAAGTCATAAAGAGAAAATTTTACAGGTGCAGGGGAATGCTGAAGCTATCCCCTGCAAAAATGCCCTGATGATGGCGGCGGGCAACGCTACTGCGCGTCTTCCGGCCAGAGGCGTGAGAGATCGGCAGCGCGTTCTTCCGGCGGGCGCTCGACGTAGCGTTTCCACAGGTCACGCATGATGCCTGCCGGATTGGTTTCCACGCCCTGATGCTCAAAGTAAGCGCAAACGCGCTCAATGTCACGCTGGAGAATTTCGTAAGCCTGGGTATTGGCATGGCTGTTGGTCACCTGGGGGAAGTCGATCAGGGTGATTTCGCCTTCCCAGTAGAGGATGTTGTAGGCCGAAAGATCACCATGAATCAGCCCGTTAGCGAGCATAATTTCGATGTTCCGCAGTGTCTCCTCAAACAACCGCCGCGCTTCACGCCCATTCAAGCGTACACTGCTCAGCGGTGGAGCAGCCATATCGTCGTCGCCAATATAGGTCATGAGGATGGCATTCTCACCAGCGCTGACCGGTTTAGGCACGGCTGCGCCGATGCTGTGCAGCTTTTGCAGCGTGCCATACTCATAGGCCAGCCAGGAAGTATGGGCAACCTGCAAGCCAAAAGCGGTCTTTTTACCCATCGCCCGTACCATCGCCTCCTCGCGGCTGTTGATGGTCTGCCCCTGCGCGGTCATGAGCTGGCGGCTCTCTTTGGTGATGGCCTGCCGCCCCTCGCGGTACATGGCATCGTTGCGAAGCTGGCGGAACTTGCGCGGGCGATAGACTTTGGCCGCCAGCAGATCATAACCCGTGGTGGGGTGCGCCAGGCAGCGGTACACACTGGCCTCCTTGCCGCCCTTGACCTGTGCCAGCACATCGGTGATGTACTCCTGCTGGAGAAACCCTTCCAGCGCCGCCATGAGCCATTCGGCCTCATAGCGGGATGGCTGATAGGTGGTGCTGATGGTCACGCCTTCATCACCACTGCTGTTCTCGCCAAGCTGAGCGATGATTTCGCCCTGCGATTTTTTGGGCGTGTGGCGGATTTTTGTTTTGCGACTACGGCGCGCCTGCCGGTCACTGTTGAGCGGGTTGAACTGCGCTTCGTAGTCGGCGTACTTGTCGTCAAAATACAGATCGTTCAAGTGGTTCTTAGCCACGATGTTTGTCCTTGTTTTGCTGCATAAGCGATTGAAAAATGTGCTGGTTGAAACGGTCAATCCCGATTATGTGTTCAACAGTCATGCGCGTTTACTCCTGTCCTAATGTTCGATACATGGGCGCATGGCACGACCCAGCCACGCGCAAAGGGCAGCGCCGGTTGAGGAATGACACGTGATGCGCGAAACTGGCGGGAATCAAAACGGCCAGCAGGAAAACGCAAACACGCCCCTCAAACCGGGGTGCGCGGTACGCCTGTGGCCGTTATCGCTTGTGAGAAGACGAAACTGTGGTTAAGCGCGGGTGGCAGGCGTACCAGTGAAAACACGGGCTGTGGTGTTGTAATTAGCCATGTAGGACGCCTCCTTCAAAATTGCGGATGAACGATGAAACTATAGCACAGGTTGTCAGCGGTTGTCAAAGGGTCTGTGGGAAAATCCAACTAAAGGCGGAGCAGTTGCAAAATCGCGCTATCTGGCGAGAATAAAACAACCAATTGAGCAGTAAAGGATGCACTATAAGATGGCAGCAGCAGACAAACAGTATCTGATCGATAACGCCAAAAAGGACGGCGTACAAACCACTCCCAGCGGCTTGCAGTACCGCGTCATCGAAGCGGGAAACGGCGCGAAACCAAAAGCCAGCGATACCGTGCGGGTACATTACAAAGGCACCCTCATCAACGGCACGAAGTTTGACAGTTCTTATGATCGCAACGAGTCCATTTCCTTCCCGCTGAACGGTGTCATCGCGGGCTGGACGGAGGGGCTGCAACTGATGCCGATTGGCTCGAAATACGAGCTGGTGATTCCGGCAGAGCTGGGGTATGGGGCGCGGGGCGCAGGCGGGGTGATTCCGCCGGATGCGACGCTGATTTTCGAGGTCGAGCTGTTAGGGATTGAATAGCCAGCGATAACGTAATTTTAATTGAATTATATTAAACTCCGTATCATATCTTTAGTGTGAGTACGGAGTTTTTCGATGAAACAAAAATTAGCCGTCTTTGTCCTGCTGGCGCTGCTGATTGTGGGCATTGTCCCGGCTGTCGCGGATACGGGTGCCTACTGGAGCGCACAGTATTTCAACAATCCGATCCAGAATGGCGCACCGGCTTTTTCGCGCACTGACAGCGCTATCGCTTTCAATTGGGGGGCGGGTACGCCGGGCGTCAATGTTCCGGCGGATAACTTCTCTGTCCGCTGGGAGTCCAGCGTTTTCCTGAACCGGGGAACCTATCGTTTCTGGGCGCTGGCGGATGATAACCTGCGGGTGACGCTCGACTTCAACGAGCAGCCGATCATTGACACTTTCAGCGGCGCGGGAGTCGGGCAAATCGTCAGCACGGATGTCACGCTGGATTTTGGTGTGCATAACATTCGGGTGGATTACCGCGAAAATGCCGGAAATGCCTATGTCTACTTTGCCTGGGCCGACCTGGCGACTAACCCCACCGGGCCGAGTTTCCCGATTGCCACGCAGCCGTCGCCCGTCATCCCCAGCACGAATCAGTGGATTGCCCAGTATTATAACAATCCTCAGTTGAGCGGAAATCCAATTTCGACAGCAGCGGAAGTCAGCCCCAGCCACAACTGGGGATTGGGAGCGCCCGCGCCGGGGCTGCCCGCCGACAATTTCTCCGCCCGCTGGACGAGCCAGCAAACACTGGGCGGCGGCGGTTACCGTCTGTCTGTCCGCGCTGATGATGGTGTGCGGGTGTATGTCGATGGCGTAGCGGTGATTAACGAATGGCACAACGCCACTGACCGCACCTATACCGCTGATCTCAACCTGAGCGCAGGGCAACATTACTTTGTAGTCGAATACTATGACCTGAATTTCGAGGCCTTCCTCAACTACAGCCTCGAACCTGTCTCTGTGCCAACGGCTGTACCTAACCCCGGCGTGGGCGGGCAGTGGGTAGCGACCTACTGGAATAACCGTGACCTGCGCGATACCCCGGCGGCCATCCTGACCGAGGTTTCGCCCAGCCATAACTGGGGCAGCAACGCACCTTTCCCCAGCATTGGCGCGGATGACTTCTCAGCCCGCTGGACGACAGTGCAGACCATCCCGGCGGGCAACTACCGCATCAGCGTTCGCGCCGACGACGGCGTGCGGGTTTATGTCGATGGTGTGCTGGTTATCAATGAGTGGCACAATGCCGAGGAACGCACCTACACCTATGATCTGTTCCTGGCGGCCACACCGCATACCTTCACCATCGAGTATTTTGAGGCGGGTGGGGTGGCTTTCATCGACTACAACATTGGCCCGGCGACGGCTGTCTCCAACACACCGACTCCTATTCCCGCTAATCCAAGCGGGGTTGACCAGCCGCGTGAAACCGGCGCACGCGCCACTGTCAGCCCGTATGTACTGAATCTCCGCAGCCTGCCCAGCACCCAGGGCAGCAGCGTCCTGCTAAAACTGCAACCGGGCGAAACCCATTCCATCGTCGGACGCACGCCGGACAGCGCGTGGTGGCAGTTGAATGTCAACGGCACGCTTGGTTGGGCGTTCAGCAACTTTGTAACGGTTTCCAACACGGGAGCAGTGCCGATCACCTATCGCAGCCAGACGGCTCAACCGGCCCCCAGCGGCTATGACGCGGTAGCACGGGCCGATGCCATCATCCGCAGCGGGCCGGGGACACGTAACGCCGTCCTGGGCAACCTGCGGAGCGGACAGCGGGCGCAGGTGGTAGGGCGCAATGGCTCTGCTCGCTGGTGGCAGATCAATCTCAACGGCGTGATCGGCTGGGTCAGCGCTGATACGGTGACGCTGACGCCGCCGCCGGACATCAGCCGAATCCCGGTGACAGGGTAAGAACAGGCAGCAAAAAGGCGGCTCTCGGTGTGCCGCCACAGACATCAAGCTATGGGACTTTCTGGTCGTCTTACCCCATCCCCCAACCCCTTCCCCGTAAACGAGTTAGGGGAGAAAATCCATCCACGACCGGGTGTGTATCGAGCTAAAGGCGTTCAAAATTGGGCATATCGCGGGTTTATCCATTCATTCCCTTCAGCCGCTTGAGTTGCTGGATGAAGAGAGATTAAATTTACAATAGCTCATCTGTAATTTATTAAAAAAATCAAATTTCTCTGATGAGTAACAAAGTTGCCTTGTTTTATTTATGAATTTTTTCTGTGTTATCGTTTACATTAATGATAAGCACCGAAGAATCACTTTATACTTTAAAGAATGGGAGTTCAATTTTGCATAATCGATAAGGAGTTTGTTATGTCTCATAATCGAATTTTCAGTCTGTTAATTGTTTTTATGTTTTTTCTGAATGTGTCACCACTGTTTGCACAAGAATCAACATCGGATGAATTCAGTGTTAAAACAATTGAATATTTGGTAACCGCAGAATCAGCAAATCTTCGCACAGGTGCGGGAACAAATTTTGGTACTTCTGGTCAAGTCATAAAGGGCGAAAGCATCCTAATATATGATGAAACATCTCAAACTTCTGGCTGGTTACGGGTATATCGTGAAGGTGAAGAAGATGCCTATATTGCGGACTTTTTAGTCGAGCGTGCGCCTGTCCGCTTCTACCCTGTTGACCAGGAAGCAATTCTGGAAGTTTCGGGGCGCGGTAAAACGGTTACGGATATATTCGATATTCCCCAGGGGGCATATCGAATTGATGCCAGTGTTCAGGATAATGCATTTATCCTGCAATATGTTGTTATCGAGGGAGATTGTCGTGATGGCACAATTTTCAATGAGCTTCAATTCGATTCTGGCCAAATCACGATGAGCGGTTTGTTTATTTCGCAGGGCTGTTCAGTTATTTTTGAAACTGACAACGTTGATAACTCTTGGGAATTCGCTGTCAGAGATATCATTGTAGATGAAGAGTTCCTTCTAAAAAACATTCTAATCATTGAAAATGACACCAAGATTTCAGGTGTAGGGAGAGCCCTTACCATGCCTACACTGATTTCTGAAGGAGTTTGGACAATCTCTGCAAACGTGTCAGATAATGCATACATTCTCAAAGCGCAAACACTCAATGGTGACTGTAGCTCAAGCATTTTCAATGAATTTACGCCTGGTACAAATACGCTTGAGCTATCAACTGTTTACCGTGTTACTAAAGGTGGATGTATTATTTTCTGGGAAACATCGAATGTAGAATCAGAGTGGGAAATCAGTTTCGAAAAACTAAGATAACAATCTTTTAAAGGGAGGATAATGAACAATTGTTGAATTCCTCCCTCGTCTTTTATCTGTTCTCCACCGGCAGCAGGACGCGGAAGGTGCTGCCTGTCCCCGGCACGCTTTCAACCTCGATGCGCCCGCCCTGCCGCTCCACAATTTTCTGAGCGATGGTCAGCCCCAGGCCCAGGTTACTGCCATCGGCGCGTTCGCCGCGATAAAAACGGTCAAAAATACGCGGCAGATCATCCGGCAGAATACCGGTTCCCTGATCGCTGACCTCGATCACAACGTTCGTGTCGCGGAGGCTGGTGGTGAGCCGGATGGTCGCCTCCTCCGCGCTGTGCTGGCAGGCGTTTTCGAGAATATTCCGCAGCGCCTGATACAATTCCGTCAAATCAGCGCGGGCAGGGGGCAGATCATCGGCCAGTGCCACGATGAGGTACTGCCGTTTCCCCGATAACAGCGCCAGCAAACGCCCCTCAAATGTCGCCACAAATTCGTTGATATTCACTGGCTGTGCGGGTATACCATCCTCGCCATCGAGCCGGGCAATGGTAAACAGCGCCTCAACCAGCTTTTCCAGCCGGGCTGTCTGCGCCGCCAGCACCCCAAGCGGCTGCTGTCGCCGTTCCGGTTCGTTGATGCGCTCCAAGAGGTAAATACTGGTGTTAATGGTCGAAAGCGGCGTGCGAAAGTCATAGGAAGCATCTTTGAGGAAGTTCACCAGCATCCGCGTTCGTTCTTTTTCCAGTTCGAGCGCGAAAACATCGGCGTACAATTTTTCCTCAAACTGCATCATCTCGGTGAAGAGCGACGCCAGCAGCCCGGCTTTTGGAGGGTGGATGGTGTAAGCCGCGCGCGCTTTTTGGATCGCGGCCAGGCGTTCTGGCCGGTAGCGCTCAATGGTTGCTTCCAGGGCATTCAAAGCGAGGTTGATGGTTTCCGGCTCAAAGCTGAGAATGGTATCGAACTGCCGCAGCCCTTCCTGCCGCGCCGAAGAAAGTTTATCCTGCCCACACAGCAGCGCCGAGAACATATCCGAAACAATCAGCAGCAGCCATTCCTGCCGCAGCGGGTCATCATCCGCCAACTGGACATGCAGCCAGGTTACATCCACCTCTTGCGGCAGCGGCTTTCCGGCAAAGATCGTCATCTGCCGTGTGACAGCGGCAAGGCTCTTATAACGTTCAGTCTCTTTCCGCCAGTGACCGGATTCCTGAAAACCTGTGAACATCATCGCCGGAATCTGACGGCTCAAAACCTGATCTTCCAGCAGATGTGAGATATGTACCAGCGTGGCTTTTGAGCAGGTGATAAAAGGGACACGCTCACCCAGCGTTTCCCGCAGGAGTTGAAATAACGAAACCCCAATAGACGCAGCCGGTAATGTTTTCATAAATATGCAATTTTCACTTCATTAGTGAAAGAATTATAGTCTATAAATGGGCTGTCCAGTCAACTGATTCAGCAAATATATCCAATCAGTGTTTTGCACTTTGGGCGTGCGGAGTCATGATTAGCATCTTTTATCCTTCATCCGGCATCAGTCAGGGGAGCAAATATCATGCAGTATCGTGAACTGGGGCGTACTGGCTATAATGTGGCGGCTATCAGTTTTGGTGCCTGGGCCATCGGCTCAGCCTGGGGCGAAGTAGACGACAGTGAGTCGCTGGCAGCGCTGCACCGCGCAGTTGATCTGGGCGTCAACTTCATCGACACGGCAGATGTATACGGGGATGGTCACAGCGAACGGCTGGTTGCCCGCCTGAAACGGGAGCGCCCTGGCGAGCAGATTATTGTCGCTACCAAAGCCGGACGACGGCTGCCAAAGCAGATTGCTGATGGTTATAACGCCCAGAATTTGAACGAATGGGTTGACCGCAGCCTGCAAAATCTCGAAACGGACAGTCTCGATCTGCTGCAACTTCACTGCCCGCCCACCGAGGTTTACTACCGCCCGGAAGTCTTTGGTTTTCTTGATGATCTGGTGAAAGCCGGGAAGATTAAAAATTACGGCGTCAGCGTGGAAAAGGTCGAGGAGGCGCTCAAAGCCATTGAATATCCCGGCGTGCAAAGTGTCCAGATCATCTTTAATATGTTCCGTCACCGGCCTACCGAATTATTCTTTCAGGAAGCCAAACGCCGCAAAGTCGGCATCCTCGCCCGCGTTCCCCTCGCCAGCGGCCTGCTCACTGGCAAAATGACGCTCGATTCGCACTTCTCCAGTGACGATCATCGCAATTTTAACCGTCACGGCGAATCATTTGACCGGGGCGAAACTTTCTCCGGCGTTGATTATGAGTCGGGCTTGCATGCCGTTGAGGAAATTCGTACGGTTCTCGGCCAAGACGCGAGCATGAGCCAGTTTGCGCTGCGCTGGATTCTGATGTTCGATGCGGTAACCTGTGCTATCCCGGGCGCGAAACGACCAGCACAGGCCGAAGAAAATATTGCCGCTGCCGATTTGCCGCCCTTAAGCGAGGTGCAAATGACAAAAATCCGCGAAATTTACGGTAAATATATTCGCGGCCAGGTGCATCACCGCTGGTAAGCAAATCAACAGCAGCATACGAGAGTCGCAAGGGGCGCAGGCGATGCGCCCCTGATGCCGGTCAGCTCAAAAACTGTGGCAGATAAAAGCTCAGATAATGCAGAGGTGCATCCCCGGCCTGAACAGTGGCAGTCTCGGCCTCACTTGTCGCCAGCATCACATCGTACTGGCCGAGCTTGTAGGGCGATTCAGCTTCGTATATCGCCTGCCCCGCGCCATCGGTGATGTAGAGAAACAGGTCTTCGCCGGGCGGTGGTGGCGCGATAACGGCTGTTCCGCCCACATCCACCGTGGTCGCCGTCAGCCTGCCGTTTATGTGCTGCTCCATCGGTGAACCGCCGCCAATCAAATCCCAGGTGGTCGAGCTTTCAGCCCGGTGTGCAGGCAGGTCACTATTCCCGGCCTGCTGATAATGCGGCGACAAATCCCGATACTGGCGGTCAGCGACGAACCAGATTTGAATCACGCGCGCTGGCTTGTCCGACAAATTGAGTTCCTGATGTTCAATCCAGTCGCCAGAGAACATGCGCTGTAGTTCCCCAGCACGGATTTCACCTTTTCCGCCGGTTGTATCTTCGTGATAGAGCGTCCCTTCCAGCACCCAGGTGTAAATTTCCAGACCTCGGTGTGGGTGCCAAGTGAAACCATTACGCGGCGCGATCTGTGTCATGTGGGCTGTCAGCATCCCGCTCAAGCGGTTGAGTGGACTCCAGCCACCCACCGCGAAATGTGAAGTCAACCAGTGTATGGGCTGAATCGTTGGGAAACTATCCGCCGTGAAGTGCTGAAAGGGTGCCGAACGGATGAAGCCTTCTTCAATCAGTGTGTGCTGCATTTTAAACATGAGGGATAAACCTGTTGACATGAACCCTTAATCGGACAGTCATAAATTTACATTATTCCGATAACATCAATTCCGGGACTTTAGTAACCCCTGCTATTCTGTAAGAAAAGCAATAAAAATTCAGGGGCACCAAGCTGTGGAAATTGACAGTATTTTCGCCGGGATGTCGAACTGGGCAGATGAACCGCTGACGCTGGAACTGGTCATCAACGACCATACCACTGCTGTTGCGCTAAATGAGGAACAGCAGGTCATTATCGGGCGGACTGACCCACGTCTGGGGTTCGTGCCGGATATTGACCTGCTGCCTTATGATGCGCGCCGACATGGCGTTTCCCGCGAACATATCACGCTTTTCCAGCGCGAAGGCCGACCTTACATCATCGACATGGACAGCGAGAACGGCACCTATCTCAATAATATGCTGCTCACGCCTGGCGCTGCCCATGCCGTCTTCAGCGGGGATACGCTCCGCCTCGGCCTGCTGTTTGTGCAGGTACGTTATTAGGCGGTTTCTGCCTCAACAACCTTCACCACTTCGACATCGAGGGTGATGGTCACATCTTTGCCGACGAGCCAGCCGCCCGCTTCCAGCGCCATATTCCAGTTCAGGCCGAAGTCTTCGCGGTTGATCTTGGTAGTGGCCGTGAAACCGGCGACGGTGGTGCCAAAAGGCGTGTTGCCCGTACCGAGGAATTCCGCATCCAGTACCACCGGGCGAGTCACATCCTTGATGGTCAGATCGCCGGTGATTTTCGCTTTTGAGCCACCATCATAAGCTTCAACCTTGGTGCTTTTGAAGGTGATGGTCGGGTAGTTGGCAATATCCAGGAAATCCGGGCTTTTCAGGTGATCGTCACGCTGCTGAAGGCCAGTTGAGGTAATCGAGGTGGTATCGATCACGGCTTCCACTGAAGCCTGTTCCGGGTTGGCGGGATCAAATTCAACCGTGCCGCTGATATTGCGGAAACCACCGCGCACGGTGGTAATCATCATGTGACGAGCTGCAAATTCCGCGCTGGCATGGGTGCTGTCGATATTCCACTGGGCCATGTTCATTCTCCTCAGAATGGTGTTTGACAAATTTAAACGGACTGTAGTCCGTTTTACTGAAGATCACTATACACCGGATTGCTCGCCCTGTCTATTAGAATCAGATTAGAAATGGACGATAGTCCGTTTTATGGCTCAGGAAATTAACAGGCGGTGAATTGCCGTTTGGAAGGCGGCGAGGGTGCGCTCGCGGGTATAGCCATGCGCCTTTTCCTGGAAGTTAAGGGTGCGGACATCGAGCATGATGTAAAGCATATCGGCTATATAATCGAGGTCGCCCGTCGCGCCACTTTGCGCTGCCAGACCGCGAATCGTCTGCCGCCACCACCAGTGTGCCGGGTGTTCCAGCGTTCCCACCTGCGCTGTGCTGGCACAGAGCATGGGACGGTTGCGCTCCACGAAGGTCAGGGCCTCCGCCATGAACCAGTGGAGGTTATCCAGCGGATCACCGCCTTGACGCAGACGGCTGAAGGTGCGTTCCTGCAAATCGCGCTGGGCGCTGTCCAGCAAGGCCTGAGCCAGATCAGCTTTGGTCTCGAAGTGGCGATAGAGCGTGCCTTTGCCCACCCCTGCCGCTTCGGCCACTGCCGACATCGTGACATTTTCAGCACCCTTTTCCTCAAAGAGACGACGGGCTGTATCCAGCAATAGCGCCCGGTTTTTCACCGCGTCAGAGCGTGTATTCTGCTGCTGCGGTTGGAAGATCAGGTTTTCTGGTGTCATTGTCTTTCAACACAATATCTACTATTACGAATACACATTATACCAGAATTGCTCATTGTCCGTATCCGTCGATAGTCTAGTCTTGTGTCCTTGAGTGAACCTCGGCGGGCTGATATATCCATTTTTTCGCGCTCGGCAAAAACCGTTATACTCTCCACACTTTATTGCAGGCTGGAGATGATGATGAAATTTGGCGTTGTTTTCCCTCAGAATGAATTCCCCACAGACCCCATCAGCGCCCGCGATTTTGTGCAGGCGGCGGAAGGGCTGGGTTACGATTATGTCCTGATTTACGATCATGTTCTGGGCGCAAACCCGGAGCGACCCGGCGGCTGGACAGGCCCTTACACCCATCTTGATCCTTTCCACGAACCATTTGTCCTGTTTGGTTATCTGGCAGCGCTGACACAGCGCATCGAATTCACGCTCGGCGTTTTGATTCTGCCACAGCGACAGACAGCGCTGGTCGCCAAACAGGCGGCTGAAGTGGATATTCTCTCCGGCGGACGGCTGCGGCTGGGCGTGGGTATCGGCTGGAATGAGGTGGAATACACCGCGCTCGGCGAAGATTTCCACAACCGGGGCAAACGTATTGAGGAACAGGTGAGGCTGCTGCGCGAGTTGTGGACAAAACCGCTGGTGAATATGCAGGGTGAATATCACACCATACCGGATGCTGGCCTGCTTCCACTGCCCGCCCGCCCGATTCCGATCTGGTTTGGCGGCGGCGCGGATGTCGTACTGCGGCGCATGGCACGCCTCGGTGATGGCTGGATTGCCAACGCCATGCCCTATGAAAAGCTGCGTGCTGATCTCGAAAAACTGCATGATTACATCGAACAGGCCGGACGCAAACCGAGAGAATTCGGGGTAGACATCCGCATCCCGGTGGGGAAGCTGCCGCAACATGAATGGACGCGGGAGGTGGCACGACTGGAAAAGCTGGGCGTGACGCATGTTGGGGCGGTCACACTGCGGGCGGGATTCACGTCAATCGACCAGCATCTTGACGCCATCAAACGTTTTAAAGCGGAGATTGGTTAGCCAGGAAGGCGGTGGTACACTAGCGCGCTGCACCCTTCTGGAGAAATTTATGGCCGAAACGACATTGGGCAGCCTCACTGTTCCGCCGGAAACTGCTGACAAAAGCGGCAGCCCACGCTCGCTCGCCGATCATATTTACTTTCCCGGTCTGAACGGCATTCGTTTTATTGCCGCTATTTCGGTGGTCTTCCGCCACATGGAAGCGCTCAAGATTTATTACGGCGGCAGCAGCCAGCACTCACCTGATTTTTTCCTTTACAAAATCGCTCTGAATGGCGATGATGCTGTGACTCTGTTTTTTGTCCTGAGCGGTTTCCTGATTACCTATCTGCTGCTGGTTGAACAGCGACAGACCGGTACGGTTCATCTCAAGGCTTTTTATGCCCGGCGGACGCTGCGAATCTGGCCCCTCTACTACTTCATGGTGTTTCTGGCATTCGTGCCACTGCCCTTGTTCGAGCAGGCTATCGGCGTCTTTGCCCCCAACACCCTGACAACCAACAGCGGTAGTGATGTGCTGCTGAAATTGCGGGAGCATGTCTTTTTCATCCCGCAGGTCGCTATCTACTTCGGGCGCACTGTGGCAGGTATCACTCAGCTCTGGTCAATCGGCGTTGAGGAGCATTTTTATCTGATCTGGCCGGTGCTGGCTAAGCGATTCATGCGCCATCTGCATATTGTCCTGCTCGTCATCATCGTGCTGAAAGGTGCGCTGATCTGGTACGCGCAGCAGCCCGGCTATCCAAATCTGCCGCTGCCACAGGGCATCCGCGATGTCATTGCTGTGCTGCTCCTGTTCCGCGTCGAGAATATGGCTGTCGGCGGGTTAGGTGCCTATATTCTCTTCAAACAGTGGAAGCGACTGCTGCAAATCATCTATCATCCAATAACGCAAATCGCCCTGATCGGTGTCTTTATCTGGATCATCGTCAACTGGAACATTCATCCTGGCAGTCAGCGGCAGTTCGTACTGGCGCTGCCCTTCATGCTCTTCATCCTGAATGTTGCCAGTAACCCGCGCTCACTCATCAAACTGGAAAACCGGATTTTTAACCGATTGGGACGCACATCCTACGGCATCTATATGTATCATGTGATGGTGATGGGCGTCGTTCTCTCGTTCCTGAAGTACACGCCGCTGCACGACAGCGGTAAGGATTTCGGGTACAACCTCTTTCTCTATGGGCTGTGTACCGGGCTGACTTTGCTGGTGGCGCATCTGTCTTACGAGTATTTTGAAAAGCTGTTCCTGCGCCTTAAACCACGTTTTACCGTTGTACAAAGCGCCGATCATGTCGATTACGCTCGCCGTGCCGAGACATAGTGAAAATCATATCTGTCAGGCTTCCTGTTTCATTGCTAAACTGAAGCGCTGCATTTTTAGTCGGATAATCTGCTATGGCCGAAACCACACTCAACAATATCGCTGCTGCTCCCTTAATCCCGGCAGCAGCGCCGACTACCACTCCACCTCCAACCGATGGTCATATCTATTTTCCGGGTTTGAACGGCATTCGGGCGCTGGCAGCGCTGTCAGTGGTCTTCCGCCACATGGAAACCCTCAAAATCTGGTACGGGGTTGACCATGACCCGTATTTCATTCTGTATCAGATTTCCCTGACAGGCTCAGACGCCGTTTCACTGTTTTTTGTCCTCAGTGGCTTTCTCATCACCTATCTGCTGCTGACTGAACAGGGGCGTACCGGAACGATTCGCGTCCGTCAGTTTTATGCGCGGCGGGCGCTAAGAATCTGGCCGCTGTATTATTTCATGCTGTTTCTGGCATTCATCGTCCTGCCCTGGTTCGAGTCTATCACGGGAAAACCCAGCCCATTCGCACCCGGTCTGGAACCGCATCTACTACTGCTTAAACTGCGCGAATATGTGCTGTTCGTGCCACATTTCGCCCACCATTTCAATCGCATCGTATCTGGCATTACTCACCTATGGACAATCGGCGTTGAAGAACATTTTTATCTGCTCTGGCCCGCTGTCCTCAAAAAACTCTCGCCTTTTCTGGTGCCAATCTGCATCGTCATCATCATTTTCAAATGGATTATTATCCCTCTGCCGCTGGCGGATTATTATGGAACTCTGCCGCAGTGGTGGAAAGACCTCAGCGGAATCCTGATTTTGTTCCGCATCGACAACATGGCGGTTGGCGCATTGGGCGCATACGTGCTGTATTATCGCAAAGAGCGCATTCTACGCTTCATCTATCACCCAATTGTTGAAAAAGTCACCCTGCTGATTATCGTTGCCCTGGTGGTTTTCTGGACGTGGGATTATTACTACCTGCGGAAATTTTTTGTCGCCGTCCCGTTTATCATCTTTATTCTGAATGTATGCAGCAACCCGCGTTCGACTGTCAAAATGGAGAACCCGGTCTTCAATATGCTGGGGCGCATTTCCTACGGAATTTACATGTATCATCTGGTGGTGATGCATATCGTTTTACGGCTGCTGTCGTACACGCCGCTTAATGACGGCACTAATTTCTTTTATAATCTTCTGGTCTATGGTCTGTGTGCCGGGATAACCATCGGCATTTCATATCTCTCTTATGAGAAATTTGAAAAAATCTTCCTGCGCTTCAAACCGCGCTTTGCCGTCGTGCAGAGCGGGGAGCAGCAGGCAGCAGTTCCAAAAACGACGTGACCATGCAGAAACGGGACGAAGCCACAGAACGAGAGGCAGCAGCATCGAAAAAAAGCGCAGCGCAGTCCCCCGCGCTGCTGCTGCCGCTGCCGAATTACACGCTTTCGACAGTCTGCCCGGCTTGCAACGCTCCAACGGTGCGCCGCGCCTGCAAAGTCCGCTGCGAGCGCTGCGGCTTCATGTGGGATTGCAGCGAGTTGTAGATTACTTGATGCCGCTGCTGGCGAAACTTTCGATGAAACGGCGCTGAAACAGCATGAACAGCAGCACCAGCGGCGCGATCACCAGCAGAGTCCCGGCCATCAATTGACCATAAAGCGCACCGACTTCGGTTGTCCGCAGCAGCTTGGTCAGCCCGACCGTCAGCGGGCGCACCTCGTCGGAACGGGTGATGATGAACGGCCATAAAAATTCATTCCAATGGCTGCTGATCGATACCAGCGCGAAGGCCACATAAGTCGGGATGGAGAGCGGGATATAGACATTCCGCATCACCTGCCACCAGTTCGCGCCATCGATTCGCGCTGCTTCTTCCAGCTCAAATGGAACTTCGCGGAAGGCCTGCCGGATCAGCAGCGTGCCGAAAGCCGACCCCCAGTAAGGAGCCATCAGCGCCCAGTGGGTATCAAACAAACCGAGGTAACGAATGGTGGCGAAATTCTGCGCCAGCAGCACCCCGGTGGGAATCATCAGTTGCAGCAGAATCAGGAACAACAGCAGATCGCGTCCGGCGAACTTCATACGGGCAAAGGCATACCCGGCCATCGAGATCGTCACGACCTGAACTGCCAGTGTGCCAAAGACGAAAATCAGGCTGTTGATGTAGTGGGCGGGCCAGGGTGCGACAGACCAGGCCTGACGGTAATTTTCAAAAGTAATGGTACAGCCGAGCAGAGTCAAATCGCCGGGAGCAGGCGGAACTGCCGGGTTGCAGGCGAAGAAGATATTGCCATTGGTGATCGGCTGGCGTTCCGGGCGAATGCTCATCAGGATGGTGAACAGCAGCGGCATCAGTGAGATGACCGCAACCAGGATAATGATGGCATCCGCGATGCGCCCGCCCATCGTTTTAGTTCTCATCGCGCACCCGCCGCCACTCGAAGAAGTAAAAATTGGTCACTGTGAAAATCATCAGAATCAGCAGCAGAATCATGGTAATGGCGTTGATGTAGCCCCAGTTACGCGGCTCGGAAAATTTCTGGAAGATGTAATACAACAGCATATTGCTGCTGTCGTTTGGCCCACCCTGACCGAGCGCCTGCAACTGCTCCACCATCTGAAAGCCGTAGGTGACGGCAATCACCAGCACGAACAGGGTTGTACGCTGTAACAGCGGCAGGGTGATGTAACGGATCACCTGCCCGGTATTCGCGCCTTCCAGATCAGCCGCTTCATAAATGTCACGCGGGATGCTTTGCAAACCTGCCAGATAAAAAATCATGAAATAGCCGGTCTGTTTCCAGATGATGACGATGATGACCGAGATCAGGGTCATCCCTTGCAGGCCAATCCATTTTGTGCCGGTGCCGCCCAGCGAACGGATGACCGTGTTGGCGAGACCAATATTGTCGGCATAGATAAAGGCCCAGATGCTCGCCGCCCCCACCAACGGCAGCAGCGAGGGATAAAACAGGCTGAAGCGCCATAAGGCCAGCCCGCGCAGACGCCGGTTAAGCAGCAGCGCGAACAAAAACGCCAGCGGCACGCTCACCACCGTTGTAGCGGCTGTGAACAGCAGTGTATTGCCGAGGATGCGCGGAAAAACGCTGCTGATATCAGGTCGGGTGGAACGAGATGGGTCAAACAGGTCAACGTAATTTTGCAGGCCGACGAACTGCTGCTCCTGGCGGACAGTCAGCGGTGGCCGGTAGAGGCTGCCGAGCGCCGTTTGGGCTGTCGGCCAGATGGTGAAGATGAACACCAGAATCAGCGTCGGCGCGACCAGCAGATAGGGAAATACAAGCTGCCACAGCGTTCGGCGTGATGCAGGGGAAGGGATAACCCGTCCCCGTGCAAGTGCTTTGGTTTCGGCCTGTAATTCCATCGCTGATCACCTGAAATCGCTCAACTCAGTCAATCAATATAGCAGGGGAGGATTTAAAACCCTCCCCTGCACAAACCTGCATGGGAAGCACCATCGAATGGATAACAATACGCTATCCTGATGCCTATTTTAGCGGTACTGCGACAGAATCGCTTCCGCCTCAGCCTGCGCCTGATCCAGCGATTCCTGCGGCGTCTGCTCCCCGGCAATTACACGGCTGATGGCTGAACCGAGGATATTGCGAACGTCGCCGCCCTGATGAGTCGCCAGTTCACGGTCAGCAAATTCAAGCTGCTCCCGTGCCACGCCGTACTGCGGCTTTTCTTCCACCAGTGACTTGAGCGGGTCGAGTTCCCAGGCGCTCTGACGGGCGGCGACGTAGCCGGTTGCTGCGCCCCAGTCAGCCTGGATTTCTGGCGACGACAGGTATTCAATCCAGCGCCAGGCGGCAGCCTGTTCTTCCGGTGTGCTGGTGCTGAAGATGTAGAGGTTGCCGCCGCCAGTGGGCGCACCGTAACCGGCAGCGCCAGCAGGCAGGAAACCGACACCGACTTCAAAAGTGGCATTGTTGAGGATGTTGGTCAGGCTGCCGGTGGTGTGGTAAATCATGGCTGCTTTGCCGCTGGTGAAATCGGTGGGGGTATCGCCCCAGATGATGACGCCATCAGGCATGACGCCTTCGTCGGGCAGGCTGGCAAAATATTCCAGACCAGCAACAACTTCCGGCGCATTAAAGAAGACTTCCGCCGGGTCAGTGCCGACCACATTCTGGCCGTTGCTGATGGCAAAGCCCTGGAACAACCAGTAGGGGAAACCGTCCGACGGAATTTCCAGTCCCCAGCGATCACCATTGGGCAGAGTCAGCAGCTTGGCGAATTCGACCAGTTCTTCCTGAGTCGCGGGCGCTGCTTCCGGGTCGAGGCCGACCTCGCGGAACAGGTCTTTATTGTAGTACAGTACCGGGGTGCTGCGCTGGAACGGCACTGACCAGACCGCGCCTTCCGCGTCGGTGCTGTTGAGCAGGAAAGCTGGGAAGAAGTCATTGACATAGGCTTCTGGGTCTTCCAGTTGGTCGATGAAGGGCTGCACTGGCACAATATAGCCGTTGTCGATGAAGGTCTGGAGGTCAACCGAGAGCATCACGGCCACATCCGGCCCTTCGCCCGTCCCTGCGATTTCCGTCTGGACAGCGGCGGAGATGTCATTGTAGCCACCAGCATAGGTCGAAACGACTCTGATGTCCGGGTTGGCTTCGTTAAAGTCAGCGGTATATCGTTCAAAAATTTCTGCCAGCGGCCCGCCGACAGCAGTGGGATAATAAAAATTGATCTCAATGGGTTCCTGAGCCAGTGCGCTCAGCGGGGCGAATGCCAGAAAAGCCAGCGCCAGCACGAACAGACTAAAACGAGTCGAACGCATAAAATTGCTCCTCAAACTGATAGGCCGAACCACACAGGATTCGCGGACGAAAGATGTTTACCAGCAGAGTTTCAACGCCCGGTTAAAGGCATGTTAAAATTGATACTACCATATACAGAAGATCACCGCTCATGAGTAAATCTGGTCGCAACCTGACAACCATTATTGCCTTAACTGCCCTGTTCGCCCTGCTGTTCGCGCCGACACAGGCGCAGGAGGCGCTGCTGGGTGGGCCGCTGCTGGCCTTCAACACCTCGGCCCAGGATCGCGTTATTCTGTATGATGTCGCCTCAGGCACAAGCCGTGATCTGACTTTCGGCAGCGGCTGGCACACCGTCTGGGGCTTCCTTGAGAATGGCTGCCGGGTCGTCTATACCCTGAGTGATGGCCCCGTGTTTTCCCGTGTTTATTCCGCCCGGCTGGATGGTTCGGATACACGCCAACTGATACAGTTCAGCGAACTGCCCGCTGCTGACTGGGGCGTGTGGGAGCCTAAACCATCGCCCGATGGTACACGGGTAGCTTTCACCATGATGCGTGGGGAGACCAAATTCGATGGCACGCGGGCGTATACCTGGCACATTGGCTGGGTCGATGCCGCTGGCGGCACACCGCAGTTTTACAGCGTGACCGGTGACGAGCATGAACCGGAATGGTCGGCAGATGGTCAATGGCTGGCCTATATTTCCTATACCGGGCGCGTCCCCGGTGTGGACATTGCCGCCACCGCCGCGCCGACACCGGAAGGTCAGCCCGTGAATCCCGCCGCGCTGCTGCATGAGGCTGACATCTGGGTCGTCAGCGCGGATGGTACGACTAAATATCAACTGACGAATTTTCCGACCGGGAGCGTTCGTGCGCCGCGCTGGTCGCCGGATGGCGATCTCATCAGCTTCACCTACTCGCCCAGCCCCAATAACGACCAGTTCTGGATGATTGCCGCCGCGCCCAACGCGATCCCAACGCAGTTGAGCTATCAGTGGAGTCTGATTCTCGATGCGACCTGGTTTCCCGACAGTGCTGCCATTCTGGGCGCTGCCCGCGACTTCCACAATGAGCCGGAAAATCTGCTGTGGCGCGTGCCGCTGGTAGGGAATGCCGATACTGATGCAACCCGTGTCTGGCCGGAACTCCCGCTGCGTTACGCTGATTATCCGCGCTTCAGCCCGGACGGGCGCTGGCTGGCGCTTCGCAGCGAATACACACCGGGACTGGTCGATATGCTCAGCGGTTCGTGGACGCCGCTGGAGGAAGGCGCTGTTGGCAACACACCCCCTGTGTGGTCGCCAGCGGGATTCGGCGGCGAGGCGAGCTGCTCTTAACGCTTTTTTCTAATAAGTGCCGCTATACTATATGTAATATACGGGATGGATAAATCACTCACCCCGTTCAGGTATATTCAAGGAGTTCACAGAGATAGGCATGACCATCACGACCCGCTGGTATGATGAGGAGAAACACGCCGTTCACTGCCTGTTCGAAGGCAAGTGGAACTGGACTGAACTGTTCGAGGCTTTTGAAACCAGTGACCGCATGGTGGAGACGGTCGATTATCCGGTGAAAATCATCGCTGATATGTACCGGACTCAGCATATTCCAGTTCTGTCACCCAGCGCTATGGCAAAGATTGCCAGCATGTCCACAAACCGCCCGGATAATGTGTCAGGAGTCATCTTCGTCGGCGCACGCGGTTTCGTCAAAGCCATGTTTGACATCTTCAGCCGCATTTATCCCAAAGCCGCCGAAAAATATCAGTTCGCCGCCAACGAAGCCGAACTCGCATCCCTCATCGCCCAAAACGTTTCCTGATCTTTGCTGTATCACCCCCTTTGGGATAATCTTCAGACTTCACCCTGATGTACGTTTTCTATTGCATTGGAAAGAAGGCGATCAGCTAAAGACAGCAGGGTGAGGCCGTTTCCTAACCAGCTATAGCAATCATCGCTTCATCTCACACGCTATACGAGCGCAACCGTTTCGATCTCGACCAGCATAGCGAGCCGGAGATGCGCTACCTGCACTTTGACCTTTTTCAGCCAGCCTCCACCTTTATCAGGAAAGATGAGCTATGCCCACTGCCAAATTCACCGCTTCTGCACCGGTTTTGCTGGTCGCGGACGTGGTCAAATCCGCCGCTTACTACCGTGACCAGTTAGGCTTTACCGAGATTGAACTCTTCCACGAACCGCCCGATTTTTGTATAGCTGCTCGTGACAGCTTCTCGGTAATGCTGGCCCAGGCCGCCCACCCCGCTGCTATCCTCCCCAATTGGAAAATTCACGGCAGTACCTCAAATATTTATTTCTGGGTGGACGATGTTGACGCGCTCTATGCCGAATATCAAGCCTCCGGCGCGACCATTGACTTCACCATCTATAACACGCCCTGGGGAACGCGCGAATTTGGCGTGCAGGACAGCGACAGTTACGACATAACCTTTGGTCAGGTGATGCGGAGTTTGTGAAAAGCAGCGCGTTATGGGAGTCGCTTTGCCTTGTCGCAAACCTGTTTAGCAATTATTGAAAATTTTGAGACACATTACCCAGGATAAAATGGCAATGACCACATCCCCGGCAGCCATACTCGCCAGCGAAATGCGGATGATGGAGTCGAAATATACAGGCAGGAACTATCGCATCACCATCAGCCTGCCGCTGGGTTATTCCAGCTCTCCCGCTGAAGACTGGCCTTTCAATGAGATGCCTGCCAACTGGCCTGTCGTCTATGTACTGGATGGCAATTGGTACTTCGGCATGGTTACGGACATGATTCGCCCGATGTCATGGTGCGGCAGCACAACCGATTGCATCGTGGTCGGCATTGGTTATGCCGAAGATAACAATCCCATAGAGGCGTTTCGCGAGTCTTTTACCCGACGAAACGCCGATCTGACGCCGGTTCGGGACGAAGCTGAAGAGATGTCGATGGAGGAAAAACACAAGCGTCCAACACCGACGGGTGATGCCGATAACTTTCTCAAATTCATCAGGGATGAACTCGTACCGCTTATCGAAAAAGACTACCGCGCCGACCCATCCCGGCGAATACTACTGGGGCATTCCTATGGCGGCCTGTTCGCGCTTTTTGCCATGTTTAATGCGCCTGAACTGTTCGCTACCTTAATCATCGGAAGCCCTACGCTGTCTTATGGGGATCGATTCACCTTTCAGCA
>CAYUTY010000091.1:0-24465 GCA_964447795.1 uncultured Anaerolineaceae bacterium | reverse complement strand
AGTTGGCCTCCGATAACCATGCTGTTGCCAATACCGCGCCCAATAGTGACGACCACAAAATTCGCCTGGCGCCGTCCCGCGCCAAAAAGGTGTTCGCTCAACGTCAATGTATTGACATCGTTCTCGACATATACGGGGAGATTGAGCGGTTTTTGCATGAGCTTAGCCAGTGGAAAATCACGCCATCCGAAGAAAGGCGAATAATGCACAACGCCCTGGTGCGGATGGATAACACCCGCCAGACCGACTCCCACCCCGAAGACTTGAGTACGCAGAATGCGGGTTTCATGGATGGTCTGTTCGACAAATTCTGCTAGTCTTTCCGGGGTGGGCTGCCCATTAGTCGGATAAATTGTCGCGTGGACGAGACGCCCTTCAAAATCCGTAATCGCGCCGACGACGCGGTTTTCCATCAACTTGAGACCAACAGCATAACCAGCATTTGGGTTGAGACGCAGCATAGTTTGTCGGCGTCCACCAGTATATTCACCCTCGCCGGTTTCCAGCAGCCATTTTTTCTCCAGCAAGTTCGTGATGATTTGTGATACCGCGCCAACACTCAGGCCGGAAAAATCTGTAAGCTGTGTACGGGAAAGCTGATTTTCGCGTCTTATGATATTAAGGAGTAAACTGCGGTTCATTGCCTTTATCAGCTCACGATTACCGCGTACCAGCGTTTTCACAGTGTTTTTTCACTCAATGAAATAAGTTGTATCCAATTTATCGACTTTTCGAATGATTGTCAAGTAAATCAGTCGTAGGGTAGGGCAAGAGGCAATACCTGATCGTTAGTATGACAGACCTGGCGATCCATCAGTTACATCATTTACTCTAGCAGTAAGATATTGATTTCCTTGAATTATGCTCGTGGCTACAAGGCTGGTTTCTCCATAGAAGAAAATGCAGGTGGCACTTCTTTATGCACCGTTATCATCCAGGTTATCTTGCCAGGTACCTAATGAATAAAAAAACTTATAGATTCTCAAACATTCTCTCGTACAATGCTGTTGTATCCATTTTGATAAAGACTGGTTTGTATGACAACTGAAATCGCTTTGCTCCTGTTGATTATCGCTGTTTCGCTGTTTTTGTTTGCCTTTGAATGGTTTTCGACGGATGTGATTGCGCTCGGCGTTCTGATCATACTCATATTGACTGGACTGGTTCCCGCAGAGGAAGGCTTTGCTGGCTTTGGCAGTGACGCGGTCATCATGATTTTAGGATTGCTGATTCTGACCGCCGCTCTGACTCGCACCGGAGTAGTCGAAATGGCGGGGCGCACAATCTTACGCGGGACGGGAGAGAATTCTGGACGTGTACTCAGTCTGATAGTCATTGCCGCAGCCGTGATGAGTGCGTTCATGAGCAATACGGCTTCGACAGCTTTCTTTGTCCCAATCGCAATTGGTTTGGCGCAGCGTTCAAAAATCAGCCCTTCTAAACTGCTCATGCCCGTAGCCTTCGCCGCAATTTTAACGAGTTCAGTTACGCTCATCAGTACTTCCACTAATTTAATCGTTAGTGATTTGCTGACTCGCTATCGGCAGCCGCCGATGGGGATGTTCGAGCTGGCTCCGGTTGGGATTCCAGTGGCTATCGCTGGACTTATTTATATGCTAACGATTGGCAAGCGGTTGATTCCAGATCGGATTACCGGTTTGGAAGAGGGAGAACCAATTGGCGAACGGATTTATTTAACTGAAATTATGATTTTGCCTGAATCAAACTTTATCGGTAATACGTTGGCCGAATCCGGACTGGGGCGTGATCTGGATTTAACTGTCGTGCGGATCGTTCGAGACAAAAAATCGTACCTTGTTCCGGGTGCAGATACGGTGCTGGAAGACAGCGATGTGCTGCTGGTTGAGGGACGCCGTGAACATATTCTGAAGGTGAAGGATTTGCAGGGGCTGGATATTAAAGCGGATGTCAAACTGTCTGACCCCAGCTTGCAGGATGAGGACGTAAAGTTAGTCGAAGCAATTATTCTACCGGGATCACCGTTGATCGGACGTACACTCAAAGGTTTTCATTTCCGCGAACGTTTCAACCTGCAAGTGCTGGCGATCCATCGTCAGGGCGCAGTACTACGCCGCAAAATGAGCCAGGTGAGGATGCGGGTGGGAGACGTTTTGCTGATTCAGGGTCGAGCCGAGAACATTGCTGCGATGAATGACGAGAATATCTTTCGCATACTAGGAGCGGTTGAACGCCAGATAGCAGTTGACCGGCGGCGTGCGCCCACAGCCATTGTCATTTTTGTGGGATCGCTGCTGTTGGCAACCTTTAATATTATGTCGCTTCCTCTTTCTGTCCTGATTGGTACAGTACTGGTTTTTGTCACACGCTGTATAACGCCGGAAGAGGCTTACCGTCAGGTTGAATGGAAAGCCATTATTCTGATAGGCAGTATGCTGGCGTTAGGGGTGGCGATGGAACATACTGGAACTGCCACATATCTCGCACAGAAGTTGGTTAATCTAACGATGAATATGAATCCACTCTGGCTGTTAGCAGCATTCTTTGTCTTGACGGTAGTCTTGACGCAGCCAATGTCTAATCAGGCAGCGGCTGTCGTGGTTATACCGGTCGCTATCCAAACGGCACTACAGGTCGATTTGAACCCCCGCACATTTGCGATGATGATTGCTATTGCTGCAAGCTGTTCTTATCTGACGCCACTCGAACCATCGTGTCTTATGGTCTATGGGCCAGGGCGTTATCGTTTTTTCGACTTTGTGAAGGTAGGCAGCCTGTTGACTGGCATAATTTTCTTAATTGCTATGCTGCTGGTTCCCTTAGTGTGGCCACTTTAGATAATATCAGCCATAATTGATATGATGTTGGAAAACATGGTATAGACAGGCGGAAATATTTATTATCTATTACAAAAAAATAAATGCGAGACAGCCTGTACAGCTCGTCTCGCATTTTCAAAGACGTTGATTAGAGGACTTTATGTGCTGTCTTTTTAAAGCGGGTGGGTAATAAATTGTCCCAACCCTCCATACAGCTTATGATGTCCAGCGTCGCCCGAACAGCAGCGAGACTACAAACAAAATCAGGAAAATGACGAACAACACCTGTGCGATCCCTGCTGCGGAACTTGCGATAACACCGAAACCGAACATTGCGGCAATGATAGCGATAATCAGAAAAAGTGCAGCTAAGCCGAGCATATCATTTCTCCTTCAACTACTAAAACACGATAAACCCACTTTACTCTCTAACCTAAAGCATCACATGGGTCGCCAGAGTTAATTAGCTGTAGGCTGGTTGGCTCATTTCGTGCTGGTTCTTTTCGCTGATAGCCCCGTTATATAGGCCAGTTGGCTGAAACTGAATGTGCCGCCTGGCCCATGAAGCCAGATTTAATTTCAGGTACTATCTTCTAATACCAATAAAATTTGGGTGAAAGGTTGTTATAATCACAAGCCTTTTAGCCTCAGTACTACCATGTAATGGATATTCTATACAATGCGCCAGCTCATTACCTCGCCTTTGCCCCAACCTGCGCTGCTGCGCTACAGCCTTGCTCTGATACTGCCATTTCTCGCGCTTTTAGTAGCCCGTGCCGATTTTATGGTGGAGTCACGTTATTTTCCTTTTCTGGTAGCTGTCGTTGTCAGCGCGTGGTATGGTGGTTTCCAGCAAGGTTTTATAAGTCTGATACTATCACTTCTTCTTCTTATCTATTTTCTGGTGCCTCCTTACAATCTGCTAGAGATCGATCCTTCCGAAAATGTAGAAATCTTCATTTTTGCCCTATTAAGTTTGCTGGTTATATACCTTCAGGGACGTACTAATCGCAGCGCCCACGAACTGTTGGATACAAAGCTACAATTGGAAGCTGTCTTGCGGGGAATCTCTGATGGTGTTACAGCAACAAATGCAGCTTTTCAACCTATTTTTGTCAATGATGCAGCTGCCCGCTTACTTGGGTACCCCTCTGCTGATGCTGCTGTCACCTCTTCGCCTGAGCAACTTCGCAGTAGTTTGCGTGTTCTGGATGCGCGTGACCAGCCTGTTGACTGGTCGGAATTGCCTAATCGCCAGGCAATCATGAAGGGAAAAGCTTCCGAATTAACATACCGTCTACACAATACCAAAACAGGGTTTGAGCGCTGGATTGTGCAACAATCCACCCCTATCTTTGATATGCATGGCACGCCTTACATGGCAATCAATATTCTGCGGGATGTAACAGAACAACGGCTTCATGATGAGTTACTTCAGGCAGAGCGCCAGCGTCTCCGTGACTTGCTGGATAACCTGCCAGCACTGGTCGGTGTTCTTAATCCTGAGGGTGTGCTGTTAGAAGCCAACAGGGTTGCTTTACAGGTTGCTAATCTGGATATCGGCGATGTTCTGGATAAACCGTTTGATGAGACCTATTGGTGGTCATATTCGCCTGAAATTCAGGCCCAACTCCGCGCCGCTATTACAAGAGCTGTAGCCGGGCATAGCAGTCGCTATGATGTCATCATTCGAGTGGGTGAAGACCAATTCATGACACTTGATTTCATGCTGTCGCCTGTATTTGATGAAGATGGTAAGGTGAATTTTCTTATTCCGGCTGGCGTGGACATTACTGCACGTAAGCAGATGGAAATGGATCGTACTCACTTAACAATGGCGCTGGCAGCAGAACGCCGGCGTCTGAAAACGATACTGGATAATATTCCCGGAGTGTTATGGGAAGCGAAAGGTAGCCCTGAAGAAGGACAACTTCCTACCTTCATTAGCGATTATGTGGAAAAGCTTTATGGCTGTTCGACCCAGGAATGGCTTGCCCAGCCCAATTTGTGGGAAGAAATGCTGCATCCGGAAGATAGAGAACAGGCAGTTGCGGCTGCGCTTAATGCTTATCAACAGGGGGGAGGTATTATTCAGTACCGTATTGTTCGAAGAAGTGGCGAGCCAGTTGATGTGGAAACGCGCTCTATAGTTATCCAGGATGATAACGGTCAACCTACCGTTGTCATAGGTGTGACAATGGATATTACTGAGCGTAAAAGTGCTGAGGCAGCCCTCGAGCGCTATGCCGCTGAATTAAAGCGCTCCAACGAGGAATTGCAGCAGTTTGCTTATGTGGCCTCCCATGATTTGCAGGAACCGCTTCGTATGGTGACAAGTTACCTGCAACTGCTGGAAAAGCGTTATGCTGATTTGTTTGATGCCGATGGACAGGAATTTATCGGTTATGCTGTTGATGGGGCTGCTCGTATGAAGTCGCTTATCAACGACTTGCTCGCTTACTCGCGTGTGGAAACCGGGGGTAGGGCGCTGGTGCCAACTGACTTACAGCGAACCTTTCAGATTGTCTTGCATGATTTAAGTGTGGTGATTGATGAGTCTAACGCGCAGATTTTGTCAGATGCGCTGCCCACTATTCATGCTGACGAACATCAGGTACGCCAGTTGTTCCTCAATTTGATCGGAAATGCGATTAAATTCCGCCGGGAAGGAGTTATCCCGGAGGTTCAGATTAAGGTCAGTCTACAGCATAAAATGTGGCTCTTTTCTGTACAGGACAATGGCATTGGTATGGAGGAGCAATACCTGGAGCGCATTTTTACTATTTTTCAGCGGTTACACAATCGCACCAAATATCCCGGTACAGGTATCGGTCTGGCCATTTGCAGGCGCGTAATTGAGCGCCACGGTGGTAAAATTTGGGCTGAGTCCCAACCCGGCTTTGGATCAACTTTTTATTTTACGCTCCCAGCCGGATCAACATTAGAGGAAAACAGGCATGGCATCAGTAGACCCGATTGAAATTTTGCTTGTGGAAGATAACCCCGGTGATGTGCGGCTGACGCGAGAGGCATTGCGAGATAGCAAACTCCACAATGTTTTGCATGTCGTTGAAGATGGAGTAGAGGCTTTAACATTTCTTCGTCAGGAACAACCTTATCCACATGCCCCTCGTCCAGATATTATCCTGCTGGACTTGAATTTGCCGCGCATGTCCGGTCGTGAAGTGCTAGAAATCATCAAAAATGATGATGCTTTGAAGACTATTCCCGTGGTTGTATTGACTACATCTGATGATGAGCGTGACATCGTAGCCAGTTATGCGCTTCATGCGAACTGTTATATCACCAAGCCAGTTGATATGGCACAGTTTGTAACTATCGTGAAGAACATTAAGGATTTCTGGTTCTCGATTGTCAAACTGCCGCCGCTTTGAGGTGCTATGCCTACCCAACCGATGCGTGTCCTGCTTATCGAGGATAATCCCGGTGACGCACGACTTATTCAAGAGATGCTGCGTGTTGCAGAGCGGCGTCAGTATTATGTTTTCACCCATACGACGCTGGAGGAAGGTGTTGCTTCGCTAACCTCACAGCCAGTGGATCTGGTGCTGCTTGATCTTTCACTTCCAGATAGTTTAGGTATTGAAACTGTATCTCGAATGCGGGCGGAAGCACCTCTTTTGCCGATTGTCGTGTTGACCGGGCATGACGATGAGAACACTGGTATTCAAACGCTTAAGGCAGGTGCACAGGATTATCTGGTTAAAGGCAGCGTCGATACATCTCTCCTGGAACGGGCGCTCAGTTACGCTATTCAGCGCAGTCGTATCGAAGCGGCGCTGCGCCACAGTGAGGAAAGTTATAGGTCACTTATTGAGGATGCTTTCAATAATTCCTCCAGCGCCGTGTTTGTGGTCGATAACACTTTCAAAATTGTCTGGATTAATCAGGCAGCGGAGAACTATTTTAATATCCAGCGTGAAAATATTCTGGGGCGCGATATTCGTGATGTGACTCGCACTCACATTCAGACAATTTGCGAAGCGCCGGAAAATTTTATAAATCACCTCCTTAGTTTTTATGAAAATATAAGCTCTAATGATCGCATCGGTTGTCATGTGCTGCCGGGCGATAATTATGAAGAACGCTGGTTGGAGCATTCCAGTCGGCCTATTCATTCCGGTATGTACGCAGGTGGCCGCATAATTCAGTATACTGATGTCACTGAATTGAAGCGTGCCGAGCAGGCGGAACATGTCCAGCGCGTACTGGCGGAAGCGCTGCGTGATACTGCTGCTGTTTTGACCAGTACACTTGATGTGGATGAAGTACTTGATCGGGTGTTGGAAAATGTCGGGAGAGTATTGCAGCATGATGCCGCCAGCGTCATGCTGCTGGACGATGATCGGGTTTACACAGTTCGTTGGAAGGGGTATATTCGCAGTCTTGATACCGACGAACCGCCTGCCTATTCACAGGCGCTTCAGGAGTCTGATTATTTGCTTAAAATCCTGGAAACTGGCACGACACTGACCAGACCCAATATTGCAGATGATCCTCTCTGGAAACGCAGCCCTGAACAGGACTGGTGGCAATCTTATATTGGTACGCCAATTTATTTGCGAGACCAGATTATAGGTTTCATCAACCTGTACAGCCTGTTTCCCGATTTTTATAATGAGGTTGATGCAGAACGTCTGGAAGCTTTTGCTAAACAGACGGCTATTGCTATCCAGAATGCTCGATTACACCAGCAGTCAAGGGAATTGGCGACCGTACAGGAACGCCAGAGGCTTGCACGGGAATTGCACGATTCAGTGACTCAGGCGCTTTTTACTACTACCGTGATGGCTGATTCGTCACTGCGTCAATGGAATGTGAATCCTGAAAAAGCACATGGTTTGCTTAAGCAGGTTTTTGAAGTAACGACGGCAGCATTGGCCGAAATGCGCGTACTGCTGCTGGAACTGCGCCCTCAGGCACTCGTGCAGGTCGGTTTTGAACAGCTTATTTCTCAGCTTATCACCTCATTGCGCGGTCGTAAGCAAATTGAACTGGAACTCGATATTGATACGCCGCCTTCTTTGCCGCCAGATGTCAAAATTGGTCTATATCGTGTCTTTCAGGAGATACTTAATAATATGGTCAAACATTCCGGCGCGACCAGAGCAGTGGTACGGATTAAAAATCGGTCAGATGCGCTTTTCATCAGTGTAGAGGACAATGGGCAGGGTTTTGATCTGGCGCAGCTTGCACCGGATAGTCTGGGTCTGGGGATGATGCGTGAGCGAACGGAAATGATAGGCGCAGCTCTGGATATTCAAAGTACGGCAGGGCAGGGAACGCAGGTTTCTGTTACCTGGCCTCATCATATCAACAAGGGGTAACACAGGTGACTGAATCCGAAAAAATCAAAGTGATCATTATTGACGATCATGAAATTGTACGGCAGGGGCTGCGTGTATCGCTCGAAAACTTCGATGATTTTGACATTGTTGCTGATACAGGTGATGCACGGGTTGGCCTTGAATTGTGTATTCGCCTTCAGCCTCATGTTGTTCTGATGGATATTGTAATGCCCGCAATGGACGGTGTAACAGCGACTCGCCTCGTCCGCGAACAATGTCCTGGTGTCCAGGTCATCGCACTGACGAGTTTCGATAGCAATGATAATATTCAGCAGGCACTTCAGGCTGGGGCGATCAGCTATCTGATGAAAAATATCTCAGTCGATGAGCTGGCATCTGCGGTTCGTAAGGCAGCCGGTGGGCAGGCTACGCTTGCGCCGGAGGCGGTTCAGGTACTTATTCGTGCAGCCACACGCCCTCCAGCAGTCGGTCATGACCTGACCGAGCGCGAACGTGAAGTCCTTGCCCTGATGGTTGAAGGTCTGAACAATCGTGAAATTGCTGAGCGTCTTATCATCAGTAGTTCAACCGTGAAAAATCATGTCAGTAATATTCTGGATAAACTCGGCATTTCCAGCCGTACCCAGGCTGTTGCGCTGGCGGTCGAACATCGTCTGGTCAATTAATTCTCTTCCTTAGAATTGAAGCGCTTCGGTCAGTGATATTTTAGTAATCGAAAATGTTGATCTGCTACAGTGTTTTAATGCCTTGTAATGTTTAATTCTGGACTGCTCACTCGTTCTGTCATCTTGACGGTGAAACAGCTTCTGGGTGCTACCTCCTACTCACCCACCTTTCCCGGGTGAACTTCGACCACCTGCCTCATGTCCTTTACTGATGAGTCTGTTACGCTAAAGGTGGATTACGAAACAATTGAGGAGGATAGTAATGGCTATTCAATCTTTACAAGACCTGTTCGTTCATGAACTCAAAGACCTTTATGACGCTGAACATCAACTTGTCGAAGCGCTGCCGCAGATGGCTGCCGGAGCGACTTCTGCTGATCTCAAATCTGCCTTCAAGAATCATCTGACCCAGACACGTGAACATATCAAGCGGCTGGAACAGGTTTTTAAAGCGGTCGATATGAAACCGACGCGCAAAACCTGTGAGGCGATGAAAGGCCTCATCAAGGAAGGCAGCTCGATGTTGAAAGAAGATGCTGCCCATATCGTCAAGGATGCTGGCCTGATTGCGGCGGCGCAGCGAGTCGAGCATTATGAGATGGCTGGTTATGGCACTTTGCGGACATTCGCCTATGTGCTGGGGCATCAGGATGCGGCTCAACTACTTCAGACCACTCTGGATGAAGAAGAGCGGACGGACAAGCATCTTTCAGAACTTGCCAACAGCATTAATACCGAGGCTGCTGGTGAGCCTTCCTAAAGGTTTTTTCTGGCAATAGTGTAGTTGCTGGCCGTCAGAGGTGGACAGATGTCCATCTCTGATTTTTTATTTACCTCCTCGGAGCGATTTCTGTTGACGTTGCCCGCTGCATGATATATAGTTTCAATGCTCTCTTCAAATTACTGTAACCATGTATAGTTGACCATGATATTCACTTGTCATGAGCGAAAAATAAATATCGTATCTTTCCATATTCCTCCCACTGATGGCGCGGGTAATCCGCATTGTTCGCACTGCGGTTGGGAACTGGTGGACGACAGTCGTTCCCCCTTAAGTTCGTAAAAGTATTTTATGAGCGGCAGGTTCTCCTGTGTGCTTGTTGTCCAGCGCTAAAGATGTGGCGCTGATTCTTTCCCTTACACCATCGCTATATTCTCTATCACATGGAGCGTAAATGATATGGGCGCTGCGCTCGTCATCGTTATACCATTTTTATTAGCCGGGGGGATCTTTTCTGTTCGGCGCGCCCTGTCTGCAAATATGCAGGGATGGGTTTTGGGCAGCGCAATGCTGCTGCTGTTCGCCGCGCTGCTAACACAGTTGCCCCTGGTGACGGAAGAAGGCGCAATCACCGGTGAAATTCCCTGGGTACCTGCGCTGGGTCTTTCCTTTGCGATCTATCTTGATGGATTATCGCTGCTGTTCGCGCTGGTGATTACCGGTGTAGGAGCCGCAGTTATGCTCTATGCCGGATACTATTTTGAGGATGGTATTGAAGCTGGACGTTTCTATGGCCTGCTTCTGGCCTTCACTGGAAGTATGCTAGCACTGGTGTTGGCTGGGAATATCCTGACCCTCTTCATCGCCTGGGAATTGACCAGTATCATTTCGTTTTTGCTCATCAGCTTCCATGGTGAAGACACTAAAGCCCGCGTCGGTGGCCTTCAGGCACTCATGGTGACAGGCGGCGGTGGACTGGCGCTGCTGGCTGGCTTAATTCTCCTGGGAAGCGCGGCCGGGACAACCGATCTCAGCGTGATCTTATCAAGCGGCGATTTACTGCGTGAACATACCTGGTACACGGCTTTTACCGTTCTTATAATTATCGGGTGCTTTAGCAAAAGCGCTCAGTGGCCGCTGCATTTCTGGCTCCCGCAGGCGATGACTGCACCAACCCCGGCCAGTGCCTTTCTGCACTCGGCGACAATGGTCAAGGCTGGCATTTATCTGCTCCTGAGATTACACCCTGTATTGGGCGATACGGCTTTGTGGGACGGAGTACTGCCTGCTTTTGGACTGGTGACGATGGCAGTTGGCGCAGTTTTGGCACTGCGCCAACGGGATTTAAAAGGCTGTCTGGCATTTTCTACCATCAGTCAGCTTGGGGCATTTGTTGCCTTGATTGGTCTGCCAGAATCGCATGGTATTAAGGCGGCGCTGGTTGGTGTCCTCGCGCACGCACTTTATAAAGGAGCGCTTTTTCTGGTTGTTGGCGCAGTTGACCATGCCGCCGGTACGCGCGAGCTGGATCATCTCGGTGGCCGGCGGTCGCGGAGGGGTGGGGTTGCGGTGGTTACGGCTCTGGCGGCTGTATCAATGGCGGGAGTGCCGCCCCTCCTGGGGTTCATTGCTAAAGAGACACTGCTTGAATCGGTGTTGGAAACCCCTCTGGCACTGCTGATTGTGGTTTTTAGTGCAGCGCTTACGGTGACGATGGCTTTCATTATTTTCTGGGATGTGTTCATGCGGCCCGCGCCAGATCACACTCCCACCCACGACGACCACCATACACATCATCATGATATCGCCCGTCCAATGGTTTACGGTCCGGCGGTAATGGCTGGGCTTTCAGTTGTACTGGGGCTGGGTGTTGGCCCGCTAATCACGCCGCTGGTACAGCCTGCTGTCGGCAAATCCATCAAACTCTATCTCTTTGCGCCAGAAATCATCAACACGCCATTTCTTTTAAGCATGGCAGCGTTAATTGCTGGCAGCGTTTTATTCTGGACACGTCAGCGCTGGCTGGCACTGCCAATGCCTTCCTTGCCTAGTGGCCCACAGGTTTATCGCGGGCTGGTGCGTGGGGTTGAAACACTTGGTGATTGGGTCTTGAAAACTCAGGCTGGCAAGCTGCGTTACTATCTTGTCGTCATTTTGCTGGCTGTCATCGGTCTTATGGCAACTACCGGCCTGATCTCACCGAGGCTGTTGCGCGGCCTTGCACTGGAAGTGCAAAGCGCATCAGATATTCTCAAGGCTTTTCTGCTGCTGCTGTCGCTGGTGGCAACACTGGCAAGCATCCTTTTCAGGCGACATTTGCTGGCAGCGCTGGCGCTTGGTGTTGCCGGGTACAGTATCGGCGGAATTTTTCTGCTTGAACCGGCGCCAGATGTTGCATTGGTGCAGTTTCTTGTCGAAACCCTGGGGACAATTCTCATTATCATGATTCTGACAAAAACCAGTGAGGCCGAACGCAAGAAAGTGATGGAATCACTTTGGGGTGGGCAGTCACGTATAGGACTCTGGCGTGATATAACCATCTCAGGTGCGGTTGGCTTGGGTGTGGCACTCTTTGCCCTATCAGCGGTGGGCAGCCGCCCCACACCTCAGCCAGTATCTCTTTGGCATCTGCGAAATGCATATCCTGAAACCGGCGCAAAAGATATAGTCGCCGCCATTGTGACTGATTTTCGCGGTATGGATACCGTAATTGAAATCACGGTTTTTGGTATAGCGGCTCTCGGCGTGCTGACACTTCTGGCAACGCCGGAAATCGCCCGCCCGCGTCGTTTGCCCGCTGAAGTTTCCCTTCGTTTTCGCCGCCTGCTGAGGCGTAAACCACTTAATGATGTGCCAATCGTCTTGCCTGATACCCCGCCATCCTATCAGCCGCTAGACCTGACTCCTGAGGAAGTGAGCGGCATACCCGCTTTTTCCAATGCACTTACGCGCCTCGCAGCACGGCTGGTGATGCCTTTCGCATTTCTTGTTTCTCTGGCACATATTATGTATGGTGGCAGTGCACCTGGCGATGGCTTCACAGCCGGGGTTATCAGCGGCTTAGGTGTTGCCCTCTGGTATGTGGTTTTTGGCTATTTTGAGGCGCGTCAGCGTTTAAGCTGGCTGCATCCTGCTCGATTAATTGGCTTGGGATTACTGTTGACGCTGCTCAATGCTGTCCTGCCGTTATTGTTCGGACGGGAATTCCTTGCCTTCAGCCGTGTTGAGACTATAAGCCTGCCCGCTGATCTGAAATTAGCCTCAAGCCTGGTATTTGAAATTGGTATCTTCCTTACGGTTTTTGGCGGAATTAGCGCCGTGATGGAAGCGATTACCCATCCAAAGGAGGTAGAAACCCTATGAACGGCCTGTTCGCTATCGCAACCGGGATTATGTTTGGGCTGGGCGTTTTTCAACTGCTGCGCCGTGACCTCATCAAATCGGCGATGGGCTTTTACATCCTGTTCGCGGCGATCAATCTCTTTTTGCTGGCGGTTGGTGCCTTCAATGGGCGCACTGCTGCCTACGTGGATAGCGCCAATCGTACTGAAACTATACCCTCTGATCCGCTGGTGCAGGCGCTTATTCTGACCGCTATTGTCATCAGTTTCGGCTCATACGCACTGCTGCTGGGTTTCATCGTTGTCTCATCCCGCCGTTTCAAATCCATTGACAGTGATCGTGTCGATCACCTGAAAGGCTAGAGGGCATTATGCTCAATGTGCTGTTGCTCGCGCCCATTTTTGTCCCACTCGGTGGGGCGGCGCTGACAGTCTTGTTTTCGCGTAATTTGCGGTTGCAACAAATTATCGGATTGGCTGCTGGTGCGATGCTCTGGGTATCCGCTTTATCGGTTCTGATCGCTAATCTTGAAAGTGGCCCACAAATTTACCGGCTTGGCGGTTGGCCCACGCCGTATGGCATCGTTTTGGCGGCGGACATGCTTTCGGCATTGTTCGCACTCATGGCTGCAACTGTTATTCTCGCTGGGTTAATCTATTCGGTGGGCTGTCATGAACAGAGTGTACGCTATCCGGCCTACATGCCGCTGTTCCTGTGCATGACGGCGGGGCTGCACGGGGCGCTTTACACGGGCGATATTTTCACACTGTTTGTGTTCATTGAACTGATGGTTATCTCATCGGTGATTTTAGTCGCCAGTTCAGACAATCGCCTTGGTCTGGAAGCCGCTATCAAATATCTGTTCATCAGCGCAATGGGGACACTATTCCTGTTGATAGGAATTGGCACCCTTTATTCAACCTATGGCACATTGACGTTAGCCGATCTTGCTCGTTTGCTGGCCGTTGGGGAACATCCGCTGCTGGCTCAGACGGCAGCCATCATGCTGATGTGCGCCTTCCTGCTTAAAAGTGCTGTGTTTCCCTTTCATTTCTGGCAGCCGGATTTTCACACGACTGCACCAACACCCGTTGGAGCCATGCTGTCATCGGTCGTTGTCAAGGTTGGCGTCTATGGCCTGATTCGTATGGTCACCCTATTATTCATTCGGGAAGCTCCCTATATCCAGAATTTGTTGGTGGTTCTGGGTATCGTCGGGGTCTTTTTCGGCAGTCTCGGCGCGCTTCAAACCTATAATGCCAAGCGTTTGCTGGCTTATTCTACCTTTGGGCAGGTGGGGTTTATCCTGATTGGCATCGGATGGGGGACACCGCTGGCGCTGGCCGCAGCAGTCGTCTATGCGGTGAATCACGCTTTCATTAAATCATCACTGCTCATGATTACTGGTGTCGTTGCCAGTCGTACCAGTACCAAAACGGCTGTCCTGCGTGAAATCGGCGGTGTCGGCCATCAAATGGCATTCACAAGTGGATTATACTTTCTGGGCGGGCTAGCGCTGGCTGGGGTGCCGCCGCTCAATGGATTCATCAGTAAATTATCACTTATACAGGGTGGTGTCGGTGCGGAAAGCTGGCTGGTGCTAGGGTTAGCAGTGGGTGCCGGGGTTATCACACTTCTGTATATGGTGCGAACCTGGCAGTTAATTTTTCAGCGAACACCAGACGAGGATACCGTTAGTCTGAAATCTTATGGAGACAGCTCCCTCGCGCCGACGTTATTGATTGTGTTATGTGTGGCACTTGGTCTGTATGCGGCACCGCTGGTGGATGTTGCTGCCCGTGCTGTCGCCCAGCTTGGCGATTCGCAGATTTATATCCGTGCTGTTCTGGGAGGCTAATGATGCTCATAACCCGTCTTACACTGGCGCTGCCAATGGCCTTCACCTGGATGTTTGTTACAGCCAATCTCACTCCGGGCGCATTTGTTGTCGGTTATCTGTTCAGTTTAGCTGTGTTGTTTACCTTACGTGCCAGCGCCAGTAATGCCAGAGCAAAAAATCTGCCTGCTCAAATCGGCGCTTCGATAGTGTATGTGCTGTTGATGTTCCGCGAGATTTTCCTCTCCAGTATTGATGTGGCGCGGCGTCTGCTTTCACCGGATATGCGTTTGCAAACTGGTATCATCGCCGTCGCGACAGGTGATGAAAAATCCCGTGAAGTGCCCGCTGCACTCAGCGCTCACAATATCACCATTACACCTGGCGAACTGGTAGTGGATTTTAAAGGTAATGACACGTTGTTTGTCCATTGCCTTGATGTACCTGCTTCGCTGGAAAGTGCTGATTTCGCGCAGGCACGTCGCCTTAGACTGATGCGCCAGATTTTAGGAGACTGATGACATGGAAAATATCGTCAATATCGGTGTCCAGGCTGCACTGGTGGTGTTAGTTATGCTGCTTGTCCCTTGTACCTATCGAGTATGGGTTGGCCCAACGCCGACAGAGCGTCTGCAAGCCATCGATTCGATTACGACTCTGCTCATTGGAATCATCATTGTCCTGGCATTGGTGCAGGGATCATCTTTCGTTATTGATGTAGGGATTGCGCTGGCGGCCTTTGGCGTTATTGGCACGCTGGCGACCGCTCGTTACCTGTGCGAAGGCCGGGTCTTTTAGGAGTGCATTATGGAAATCATCGGCCTGTTGTTCTTGTGGGGTGGGGTGTTTTTCTGCATAACCGGTGTCATCGGGCTGATACGGATGCCCGATGTCTATTCTCGCTTGCACGCGACTGGTAAAGTTTCGACACTGGGTTTAGTCGGTCTGCTGATCGGCGCGGCCATTTTATTGCCATCTATGCTGCTTAAAGCGGTTGCGCTGGCAATTTTTGTCATGATTACAGCGCCTGTCGCCTCGCACGCTATCGCTTCTGCCGCTTATCGGCAGGGTGTGCCGATGTTCCGCCCTGTGCGCGACGATTTAGCCAAAGCTTATGCCGCCGAGGGCGAAACACCAGAACCAACAGTTGAGTAGGTTAATGCCGTGTCAGGGTGGGGTCGAGCGCGTCGCGCAGGCCATCACCCATGAAGTTAAAGGCCAGCACAATCAGACTGACCAGAGTGCCGGGTACAATCCACATCCACCACGCTGTTACCAGCCAGGCTTTTGCATCCTGAAGCATACTGCCCAGGCTGGCATCTGGCGGCGGAACACCTAAACCCAGAAAACTGAGTGCCGACTCATCGAGAATTGCGCGTGGAATCGCCAGAGTCGCTGTGACAATAATTGGCGCGAGTGCATTAGGAAGCAGGTGGCGCAAAATCATCCGTCTCGGGGTCGCGCCGATGGCCCGTGCGGCTATTACAAATTCACGCTCCTTGAGCGTTAGAAATTCTGCCCGCACCAGCCGTGCTACATCCATCCAGCTAAATGCACCAATGATGAACACCACATTCCAGATGCTCGGTTTTAAGACCGCATTCAGCGCCAGAAATAAGATGAAACTCGGCACAGAGAGAAATAAATCAACGATTCTCATCAGAATATTATCAATCAGCCCACCGGCGAACCCAGCCAGTGATCCGACCAGAATGCCCACACCTAAGCCAATGAACATCGCCAATAGCCCAACTGCCAGCGAAATGCGCATTCCGTACAGGGCGCGAGAGAGAATATCGCGGTTGAAGTCGTCGGTGCCAAGCAGATGCGTCATTTCTGGTGGTTGCGGGAAACCGCGTGCCACCTGCGCTGAGCGGGGATCGATGTCGTTGGGGTTGTATGGCGCAATCTGGTCAGCAAAAAGTGCCATCAGACTCAAAATCACCAACAGCCACAGGCTGAAGTAGGCCAATCTGTGCTTGCGAAACTGTTTCCACGTTATACGCCATAGATTATCCCCTGCTGTCTGGGGAACACTCAAATGTACTGCTGTCTCAGCCATAACGAATCCTCGGATCGACCCAGTGATAAGCAACATCAGCGATAAAATTGCCGATCACAATGAAAACGGCTGACAGCATGGTCACGGCCATAATGGTTGGAAAGTCGCGCTTGAGTGCCGCATTCACGCCCAGCAAACCCAATCCCGGCCAGCCAAACACAAACTCGATAATAAATGAACCGGAAACAAGCTGCGGAATCGACAGGCCCAGGAGCGTCACCATTGGCAGCAAAGAGTTTCTCAGCGCATGTGTGAGCAGCACACGTCGTTCGCCTAACCCTTTGGCATGTGCAGTGCGGATGTAATCCTGAGACAGCACTTCCAGCACGCTCGAACGCTGGTAGCGCACCCATCGTGCCAGTGACGCCATTCCCAGCGCGATGGACGGCAGTACTAAATGTCGCGCAATATCTGCGGCAGCGGCTGCCCCTTCATACGACTCGCGCACGTTGCGCATACCGGTCGTTGGCAACAGTTTCAACTGTACCGCGAAAATCTGCATCAGCAGCAGGGCCAGGAAAAACCCCGGCATACTTACGCCAATAAATGATAATGTCGTGATGAGATAGTCAACTTTGGTGTAGCGCCTCACCGCCGAGAAGACGCCAATCGGTATTGAAAATATCACTGCAATGAGCAGGGAGGTGGTGCCTAGTAGCACTGTCGCAGGCATTCGGTCGCTGATCTCAGTGGCAACTGCACGTCGGCTGGCAATGGAGAAGCCAAGGTCGCCCTGCAAGACTCCCTCCAGCCAGCGAACATACTGCACCGGAAGCGAGTCATCCAATCCAAGCCGTGATCGCAGGCGCGCCATATCTTCCGCGCTTGGCGGGGGCTTGTTCGGATCGACATAAACCATTGTCTGGTCGCCGGGTGTCGCCTTCACAATCAGAAATGATGCAATCGACACACCCAGCAGCAGCGGGATCATCTGCAAAATGCGCCGGATGATAAAAGTAGTGAACACGGCTTAAACCTGAGAGTTGTGAATGCTTAATCTGTTTCCAAAGCCATCAGCGATGTTGTTCGCTAAGGTCTTTACAGGGGCATGAGGATATTCCCCACACCCCTTTGACGGTTATGGAACAGAGGTGAGTAATTACCCGGCCTGATAAATCCGTTCCGGGCGGTCAAAGTTGGTGCCGATGGACAAATTCAGTCCAGCAGCTTCGATATTGAAGCGGTTGCTGATGACCACAGGCTGCGATTGGCGGTACAGTGGAATTGTCGGCAGTTCTGCCCACAGAATAGCTTCAATCTGTTCGTAGATCGCCATTCGGGCATCGAAATCTGTTTCCAGTCGTGCCTGCTCGAACAGCTCATTTACTTCCGGGTTATTGTAATTCGACAGATTGGGGCCAAGTCCTTCAGTCGTAATATAGAAGCTGGAATAGCTGTTTGGTTCTGGCCCAATCTGCGCCCAGCCGGAAGTATGCACATCATACGGCTTTTCGAAGACACGGTTGGTATAAAGCTGCTCAACAAGTGTGCCCAGGTCACGCTGTTCCAGTTCGACATCAATACCAATGTCTTCCCAGTAAGCCTGCACCACCTGTGCATAATCCGAATAGTCACGGAAGCCTTCGGTGAATGTGACCAGATTGACTACCCAGGGCTGGCCGTCCTTATCGCGGATGCCATCACCATCAGTGTCGCTGATGCCGAGTTCATCCAGCATTTGACCGGCAAGTTCGGGATTGTAGTCGTAGCCACCCTGCTTGTCCTGTTCATAGAAGGGTACTACCGAGTCGAAGTGTGAGTTATGCACCGCACCGTAGCCTTGCAGCACGGTATCAACAACCGCCTGCCGGTCAATGGCGATCATCAACGCCTGACGCACTTTCGGATCCTGGTACTGCTCACGTTCCAGGTTGAAGAACATTTGGAACAGTGAGTCCAGATCAGCGACAGTGACACTGTAATCTGGATTACCTTCAAACTGTGATACCGCGCTCCCTGGCACGTTGTCGATGAAGTCCAGTTCGCCGGTCAGCAGGGCGTTGACCTGTGCCTGGTCATCGGGGATGATGCGGAAGATGATGCGGTCAAGGCAGGGGCGTCCCCGGAAGTAATTTTCGTTGGCTTCCAGTGTGATGCTTTCGCCAGTGTTCCATTCCGTCACTTTGAACGGCCCTGTGCCAATCGGTGCGCGGTTGAACGGCCCTTCGCGCAAATCCTGACCTTCCAGTGCGTGACGCGGCACAATCGGCACGCTGATATCCGTGAAGAATGAAGCATTGGGCTGCGTCAGGGTAGCGACAACGGTATAATCGTCGGCTGCCTCAAACAGTATTGGCTCGTCATTTTGCAGGAAACGTGGGCGGAAGGGGGCGATGTCATCTTCGCCGCTCTGAATGGTCTGGAAAGTGTAGATGACGTCATCTGCTGTCAGCGGTTCGCCATCATGCCACACCACATCCTGCCGCAGATTAAATGTCCACGTCAGACCGTCTTCGCTCACCGAATAGCCTTCAGCCAGATCGCCTGCAATTTCCGTTCCCCAGTTCTCGCCGCCTAATGTCAGCGGGTTGAAGACATAGGACAGCACCGCGATGGATGCGCCATCGTTGGCATAAATTCCATTCAGGCTAACGGGGTCATCATTAATCGCTGTGATAAGTGTTCCCCCAGTTGTTGGGCATTCGAATACCTCATCCTGGGCAGACACAGTCAGACTTGCCGAAAAAATTGCCACAATGAGAAACAATAGAACAATTCTGTGCGGAGAGTGCCGCATAAAATGCCTCCCTTTTCGGTTGATTGATTACGCCAGCTAAAGATAACACCCGCTTTATCAGTGGCGCAACCAGCCTGGAGTCCATTGGCTTCCATAGTACATCTGTGTTACGCTTTCCGGCGCACCGTTCAATGGAGATCGTAATAATGTCCAGTCAATCACTGGCTTTTCAGGGTGGCACACTGGTTCTTTACGGCGTTGATGAATTTGCTGATGTTCCGGCCTGTTTCCGTTGGGAGAAATCCCGCTGGCGCTGCGAAGCGTATCACTATCCAGTGTTAAGCGAATGGCTGCGCGAACAGCCAATCCGTGATAATGTCCGCCGCTGGGAAACGTTAAACTTGGCGCTCCATGATGACCGTCAACCTCATGATTACCAGCTTGCCGCCCTGAGTGCCTGGGATGCGGCGTCGCGTCGCGGCAGTATTGTTCTTCCGACTGGTGCGGGCAAGACTTTTGTTGCTGTTCATGCTGTCCATCGTGTCAATCGTTCCGCAGTCATTGTCGCGCCTACTATCGACCTGCTGCACCAATGGTATGCGCGTCTGGTCAATGCTTTTCAGACCGACATCGGTGTTTACTATGGCGCTGAAAAAAACATTCAGTCGATCACCGTGACCACCTATCACTCTGCCGGTGATTTAATGGCTGCTTATGGCAATACTTTTAAACTGGTTATTTTCGATGAGGTGCATCACCTGCCTTCGCCAAACTGGGGTGAAACTGCACTGATGTCACCTTCGCCTTTTCGCCTCGGCTTGACGGCAACTTACCCTGAAGACTACGAACAAACCAACGGACGCTGGCGAGTGGATGACCTGATCGGGCCGATTGTCTATACCCAGCGCATTGATGACCTTGTGGGAGAGCGTCTTGCCGAATATCGCACCGAACGCATACGTGTTGATCTGACTCTTGAGGAACGCGCTCGCTATGATGCCGATTACACGATTTACAGTACCTATTTTCGTTCACATGATTTACAGCGAAAGTATGGGCCAAACTGGTTACATGAAATGATGCGTCGCAGCGCCTTTGATGAAGATGCTCGCCGCGCCTTACTTGCCCGCAATCGTCTCATCCGCCTGCTGGCAGGCTGCGAAGCTAAACTTATCGTACTGGACAATCTTCTGCGCGAGTATGCTCACGAGCGCGCACTGATATTCACCGAAAATAATACGGTTGCTTATGCCATCGCCCGCCGCCATTTGGTTCCTGCGCTTACGCATGAAACCAAAGCTGCTGAACGTAAGCATATTCTCGATGGGTTTCAATCGGGCTTGTATCAGGCAGTTGTCACTTCGCGTGTTTTGAATGAAGGAGTCGATGTGCCGGAAGCCAAGATTGCTATCGTTCTTGGCGGCACTTCCAGCGCCCGCGAATACATCCAGCGGCTTGGGCGGGTGCTGCGAAAAGTCGGCAACCGGCAGGCACTTCTTTTTGAGGTTATCGCTCGTGACACAGTTGAGGAAAGCAAATCTCGCCGCAGGCAGCCGCGTAAGGAGCCGGTCTGATGCTCACTGGCGATCTTGTCAGGCCGCGTTTGCGAACACGCAGCGGAAAACTCAGCGTTCAATGGCTGCCAGCAGGGAAGGCTGAATTACAAACAGCGGCGGAATTGATCGCTCTGTTTGCGTCGCTTCTCAATCAGCCCATGCGCGCCTGGGATGAAGCGCTGGAATCCTATGAAGGCGCACGCACGGATTACATCGTCATCCGAGGATTAGCGAAGGTGCTGGAAGACAGTGCCACTTTTGTACAAATCGAAACAGGGCTTTCACCTGTTGAACTGCGTCAGCAGTTATTCGCACACGGCCCGGCTTTCGATCGCCTTGACCTTTTTCATCGCCAGTCGCGTGAAGAGAAAGTGGCTGAAATTGCCCGCGAACTCCAAATGCAGCCCGACCAAATTGAGTCAGCCCTTTTTGCTGACCGACCTGCTGAATGGTTGCTGCTCGATTTAGGCCCGCTATGGACACCGGAAGGCCTGATTGCCCGCTATAATCTTGAACTGGCACGCGGAGTCCTGTATTGGGCGACGGAACTGCGAATCGAAATTCACGATACCTACAAAGATTTCTGGCGTTATCTGAAGCTGTTCAAGCTTATGTTCTGGGCGACACCTGTCACGAACGGCGGCTATGAGGTGGCGCTTGATGGCCCGATTTCCCCTTTTGTCCGTTCTACCACACGCTATGGACGGCAGTTCGCAGCTTTCCTCCCGGCGCTTTTTCTCTGCGAACGCTGGTCGATGATTGCTGATGTGCGCCCGCCTGGCTCAACAAAAACGCTGCAATATCATCTTGACCACACCAGCCCACTCCGTTCACACTTCAAAAAAGCTGGCGAATTCGACAGCCGACTCGAAGCTGATTTCGCTGCTGAGTTTCAGGCCAAATTTGGTGGTGAGCGAGGTTCGTGGCAGCTTACCCGCGAAGATGAAGTCCTGCTGCTCGGCGATACCGTTATGATTCCTGATTTTGCGCTGATTCACAAGAAAGATGGACGTCGCGCCCTGGTGGAAATTGTTGGTTTCTGGCATCCCGAATATCTCAACCGTAAGCTCGAAAAAACACGCGCTGCTAATCGGACTGACCTGATTCTGTTGGTCTACGAAGGGGTTAATCTGACAGATGACCGTCTGCTTCAGGTGCCGGGGGAAGTGCTGTATTTTCCTAACAAGCCGGTACTTAAGGATGTAATGGCTGCCGTCGAACGTGCCGCGATTTGATTACCCTGGCAGCAGCAGCATTGCCCCAGCCAGTAGTGTCCCACCCAGGCAGTTAATGCGTGTAATCTCTTCAACAGTTGTCCCCCGGTTCATCGCCAATCGAAACAGGTTATCTCCCGCCTTTACCACATAAGGTCGCCAGTTGGCTGGGATAGGGGATTGGCACGAAGCCGGTCTAGGATCATTGAATGGTGGCACGGTGGAGGCGGGCGGTGGTATCGGTGTGCAGAAGGGCACAGGGGTTGGCGGGGGGAGGGATGATGTTGCGCTTGGGGAAGTGGTAGCGGTAGCAGATGGTGTTTCGCTGGGGCGCAGGGCATTGATGACGCTGCTTCCAATACCCCCTAAAGAGACAGCGCCGCAGACCAGCACGAATAGCAATAACAGTACGATCAGCCATATAATTGGCAGACGTGGCTGGATGATGGCCTGACCGCTAAAATCCAGCGGGGCGCGGCTTCCCTGCTGTGCTGATACCCAGTAATCAACTTTTTTACGGCGGAAAAGTGAGCGCTGGCTTTGCAGCGTCAGCGGAATTTGGGCGCTGCCTCCAGCGGCCAAGTCGATTACAGCCTGTGCCGGGATGACCGCCAGCCCACTCCCCCCACCTGCGGTGATGAACGTCCGTGCCGTTGCCAGGGTATGATTTTGTAGATGCAGATAAGTCGTTCCCGGTGCTGGCGTTCGTTCCGGTTCCAGCCAGCCGACAAGATTGGGTGCGGCTTTGACGAGGACAGTGAAAGGTCGTGCTGCGCTCAATTCCGGCCCGGCAATGTCGGTTACGCGGATCATCCCTTCAAGTTGCTCAGCTTGAATAGGCGGTATGGCTTCAATAATGAAGTCTGTCAGTGCTGTTTCACCCGGCAGCAGCTTAATGCTGGCTTGTGGCAGTGTTACCCAGTCGTGTGGCAGCCCGGTCACGAACAATTGCAGATCAGCCGGATATGGATTCTCATTTCGCACTGAAAATGGCACACGAGCGCGTTCGCGGGTGGCCAGGCTAACGGCTGGCAGCGGAAGCTGAAGGCTGAGCCCACCTGTGTTGTGCCAGTCATGTGGCATCGAGAGGTAAGCGCCGCCGTTATCGCGGATGGCTGGATTTGGCGTGGTCGGAAAATCATTGGTGGCAGGAATAGCACCATTGTAAACAGTGGTGAAATATTCACCTGCTAGGCTGTCTGCGGGGGTAAGCTGTATATCATGTGGCGGAAATGGAATGGGCGCGGAAGGCTGTGTCTTCTCGTTCATATCCAGTTGGACTGGCTGGATGAGCATGGGTGCTGGCGCAAGATTGTCAATGGGTGTCGCATCGTCATCATGCGGGGCAGGGGCGCTGACTTCTTCTGCCATATCCTTTTCGGAGAGGGTTACTTCAAATGATGGGGAGACTTTTTCTGCTGGTGTCGCGTCATCATCTGGTATATCGGCTGGCAGCTCCGGCAGGGGCGGCGGGAAAGGCATCGCAGGTGTGCCGGTTGCCGGTGTAACTTCTCCCTCATCCAATCGGGGCAGAGCGACAGGATGAATGGGAATATCAGGCGATTGCGCCTCAATCAAAGGCAGTTCCGCAAATTCTGGTACAGGCAGGCGGGGTGGCTCATCCGGGAGAATGACCTGTTCGTCTGACAGGGGTTTGGTGCCGTTATCCTCCTCATGAAAATCCAGCGGTTTATCAAACGGTTTTTGCACCATCGCTATTTCATTCACCAGCGCATCGAAGGCGGTATCCTGATTGTCGCTGTCGTGTAACTGCATATCTTCAGCTATCAGTTCCAGATTGTATTCGCCAATCTGTGCTTTTATACCTTTCTGCCAGGGGAGGGGTTTGAAAGGAGGTGCTGCTTTGTCATTGAACAGCGTGTTTCCGTTTGGCGCGAGGTTGATGAACAGCACACCCCCGTCCATCAGTGTTACCAACCGGACGTGTGCCGCGAGAATATCTTCGCCTGTCAGGCGTAAATGTGCTTCAGCGCCAGTCCCGATGACGAACGTCTCTGATTGGATCGCACTTGTCAGCGTTTCGCCCTCCCATCGGGCGATGACCGCATTTTTCATGAGGCCAGCCCTGTGAGAAAGTTGGTCACTGTTTGCCGAAAGATATTAATTTGATCGAGAAAATATTGCACTTGGGCCACCGGCTCCTGTTTGAATACCAGCCAGTTTATCAGCACAGCGGCAATCAGCGCCGCGATTACAATCGGCAGCCATGAGACGCGCAGCGGGCGGGGCAGTACATAGCTGC
>CAYUTY010000090.1:0-24604 GCA_964447795.1 uncultured Anaerolineaceae bacterium | reverse complement strand
ATCATTTATCCTGAAGTGTCTCTTATTCACCCTCCACCAAAACGGGTCAAGACCAGACACCAAGATGGCGAGATTAACATTTGGGACGCAACAACGGGAACTTCACTACGACAAATTGTGGGTCATGCACAGACGGTAAATGCGATTTCATGGAGCCCTGATGGAGGAAGAATTGCATCAGGAAGTGACGATGGTTCTTTGAAGATCTGGGATGCTAATACTGGATCACTATTAGGAAGCTTTCAGTTTCCTGGTAAAATTTTGTCTTTTGCTTGGAGTCCTGACGGGACAAAGATAATTTATGGTGGTGTGAGAAATGATTTTCAAAATACAGAACCGCAAATCGTCCAACCCCCTTCAGGCTCACCGCCACCAACACCAACCCCACCGCCCTCTGGCCCAACAGGAACAGGTTTAGCAGGTCGCTATTACGACAATAGCAATTTGACCGGATTTAAGCTCAACCGCCCGGATGCAACTGTGAATTTCACCTGGGGAGAAGCCGCGCCACATCCCTCGATGGGTGTGGATAGCTATTCCGTTCGCTGGACGGGGCAGGTCGTGCCACAGTATAGCCAAACCTACACTTTCTATACGCAAGTTGATGATGGTGTGCGTTTGTGGGTCAACGGCCAGCAGCTTATCAACGACTGGAATAACGGCGGCACGCGCGAAAACAGCGGCACGATCAGCCTCAGCGCGGGTGTGCGCTACAACCTTCGTATGGAATACTACGAGGCGGGCGATGAGGCGGTGGCGAAGCTGCTCTGGTCTAGCCCTAGCCAGCCCAAACAGGTCATCCCGCAGGATCGCCTACTACAGCAATCAAGCTGGGGACAAGAAAGTCTATATCATGAATGCGGATGGCAGCGGCGCGACTCGCCTGACGACGGAAACTGCCGATGACAGCAGCAGCACATTAGACACACATATTCGCCAAAAAATATACATTCTCGTCTGAACTCATAAAAACCGGACGATGTAGTTCGCCCGGTTTTTGTCTCAGCAAATTAAAGCCACCTGCGAGAGTAGAAATTCAGGTACTCGCTACAGGAAACGGTGTGCGTGTCGGAAAGATACCCGCTTCATCACATTCTGGCTCAATCCGATAGAAAGAGCGTTGAATACAGGTTAACTCTGGCACATAACGATTTTTCTGTGTCCACGCCAGTACCCCACCCTCATAGGGTTCGATTTTCCACAAAATCATCGTGGAATCATCTGAGCCGGATAACGCTGTCCGCCCATCTGGACTAAAGGCAAGGCTGAACACTTGTGACAGGTGTCCCTGAAAACGGCGGAGAAGCGTGCCAGTATTAACGTCCCACAACAATATAGTTGCATCACGCGATCCCGATAGTACCCATTGACCGTCAGGGCTAAAAATGGCAGTGGAAACATCACTGGTGTGACCATTGAAACTACGTATAGTCTGTCCCGTAGCCAAATCCCACAACTGAATTGTTGCGTCCCGTGATCCTGACAACGCCATCTCACCATCGGGGCTGAAGGCCACGCTAAGAACCGGTGCAATATGCCCCTTCAATACATGCACCTGTTCACCTGATGATAAATCCCACAAGATCAAGGTATTGTCATCCGAACCAGAGAGTACCGTTTTACCATCCGGACTGAGCGCTACACTCCGAACGCTGCCTTTATGGCCTTCAAAGGTACGAAGAACTGCCCCACTCTCCGCATCCCACAATTTCAAAGTTCCATCCTCAGATGCTGACAGAAAAGTGTTCCCATCAGCACTAAAAGCGATACCCGTTACATGATTGCTATGACCTTCATAGGTGCGAAGAACTGTCCCACTCTCTATGTCCCATAATTTTAAGGTGTTGTCGTCAGAGCCTGTAAGCGCTTGTAAGTCACCCGGTCTAAAAGCCACAGTTGAAACATGGGATGTGTGTCCCTCATAAGTTCGCAGCACTTCTCCGCTTTCCACATCCCACAACTTCATGGTACTGTCATGCGAACCAGACAAAGCACGGGTTCCATCAGCGCTAAAGGCTACACTCGCAACATCGAATGTATGCTGCTGAAAACGCCGAATCAGTGTATTCGAAGTCAAATCCCATAAAACAGGAGTGGTATCATCTGAAGTGGTCAGCGCAGTTGTTCCATCAGGGCTGAAGGCAAGGCTGAATACCCCGTTCTGATGACCAGCGGAACGGCGCAAAATATTACCGGTCGCCACATCCCACAGAATCAGATAGGTATCGTCTGCGCCAGAAAGTATCGTCCGGCCATCCGGGCTGAATGCCACAGCCCAAACCAGTGACTGATGACCCTGCAACCGCCTGATAATATCGCCGGTAGCGATATCCCACAGCACCAGCGTTGTATCCCACGAGCCGGAAAGGGCGGTTTTGCCATCGTGGCTGAGTGCTACACTACTGATGACATCGGTATGCCCATTTTCAAACTGACGAACTATCTCACCACTTTCTACATTCCATAAAATGAGCGTCATGTCACCTGCCCCAGACAGAACAAACTGTCCGTCCGAGCTAAACACTGCGCTCCAAACATCCGCCGTATGTCCCTCAAAACGCCTGACAATCTCGCCAGTTGCTACATCCCATAAAATTAAACTTTTATCCACTGAAGTAGTTAGCGCGTGGATTCCATCAGGGCTGAATTTCACACCAATAATGTCGCCTGTATGTCCCTCAAAACGCCTGACAATCTCACCAGTTGCTACATCCCACAGAACGGCCAAACCGCCAGCAGCGCCTGAGAGTGCAAGCTTACCATCGCGGCTGAAGGCAACACCATAAATATCTGTGTCATGCCCACCTTCGAAGCGGCGGATAATACCACCGGTGGCTACATCCCACAGAATCAACGTTGCATCGCTTGCGCCAGACAAAGCTGTTTTACCGTCCGGACTGTAGGCCACAATCCAAACTGTTCCCTGATGACCGAAAAAACGATCACGTATCCACGAATTATCGGCAGCATCTGCAAGAGCCCGTTGAGCCTCTGATGGAGGTTGGTCAATATTATTGGCTTCCATTGCCAGTGATACTGCCTCATCTGGCTGTCCATCGGTCAAGGCCTGCTGTGCGCCAATTGCTAAAGCAAGACTGCGCGACTCTTCGGCATTGCGCTTCGCGATGACCGCCTGACTAGCTGCTTCTCCGCGCTCGTTGAATGCAAACACCGTTAAACCGACCGCTATTACCAAAAACACCAGAAGAGCAGCAGCAAGAACCCGCAACCGATTACGCGCCTGCTTTTCCAGTTCCGCTTCGCGTGATCGGCGTTCCTGCTCCAGCATTTCCCGCCGTTCATGTTCCTGGATGCTTGCATTAAGATAAGCTTGCTCTGCCCCTGTAAGCGCAAGATCGGTTACATTGACCCATTCCTCATATTGAGATAAACGCGCACCAGTCAACAGATAACTTGCATCCTGTTTCATGCGCTGCCATTCAGCACTGGCATTTGTCAGTAACCGCTGTAAACGCACATCTGCCCGGCTCGTATCCAACCATTCCTGTAGTCGTCCCCATTCTCTCAGCAGGGCTTCGTGTGCTACTTCAACAGTGGGTTCGCGCGTTAACGTGTCCTGGTCGAATGTCAGCAGGCGAAATTGCCCGAAGGCATCCAACACCTTTTGGACCATTGAAGTATCACTGATAACACTCACCAGTTCACTCCGCAAAATCCGACGCCGGGTATCTTCTGTTCCTTCCCCCAGAGTGACTAATCGCAGGAAGGCTTGCCGAGCCGTTGACTGTTGCACAGTATCCAGCGCGTTATAAACCTCCTCAGCACGCTTTGCCAGCGCTCCGGCCAATCGCCCAATTGCTTGATAAGCCGCCAGTGTTAACCTACGTCCATTTCGGCGTTCAAATACTTCTGTCAGGGCATACTCTAACAAAGGCAGTGCCCCCGGCTCACTTTTGACATCAGCGATTACCGCAGCAACTAATTCAGGTTCAACGCGCAACCCTGCCCGGCTTGCAGGGCCAACAATAGCCTGTTCAATTTCGCTGGCTGATAGCGGCAAAACAAATTCAGTGCGCTGACGCATCAGTTCACCAAACGCCGTATACTGTAAAGGACGATCCGTGAAATCAGCGCGTAAAGTAACAATTACCCAGAGTCGACTGTCCGGGTCTGTGATAGTCGTATGAAGCAGGTCAAGAAAGTGAGTCCGTTCCCGTTCGTCATCAACGAGGGTAAAAAGTTCCTCAAATTGATCGATAACCAGCACCAAATCACCATCTACATCTGACAGCACACGATCTACTGCCCACACTAAACCATGTGTATCGGCCTGTAGCTGCTCCAGCAAGCGGTTGGGCGGTTTAGCCGCTATGCTACGCAGCACTGTTTCAAGATTACGGAGCGGTGTACTTCCTGGTACCATATCAACAAGGAACCAGCGATTGGAACCAGCGATAGCTTCGTCACGAATCGCTGGCAGCAGCCCTGCTTTAACCACACTCGACTTGCCGCTACCGCTCGGCCCAACTACAGCCAGAAAACGTTTGTATTCTCCCGGCTCATGCAGTCGTCCCAGCAAGCGCTCTGTGAGAGCTTCTCGTCCAAAAAAGTCGAGCGCATCAGCCTCTTCAAACGCACGCAGACCCTTGTAAGGATTAACTATCGGCGTCAGATCAATGTCGCTTACTGAGGGAACAGATGTACCACCCATAAGAGATTGGCGGAGTTCCAGTGTAAGCGCTACGGTATCGGAATAACGTTGTGTTGGGTCTTTGGCAGTCGCTTTCTGAATGACGTTATTAAGCGCTGCGGGAAGTTCCGGACGAAGAGAGCGAATATCTGGGAGCGGTTCTTGCAAGTGCTTGGTAATCATTTCGTGTGGGGTCAACCCCCTATATGGATGCTCATGCATGACCAGCTCATACAATACCATACCCAAGGCGTAAATATCTGCCAGAGGTGAAACTTCCTGACTACGAATCTGTTCAGGAGAAAAATAGGCGGGCGAACCTGATACGCCCTCTTCTTCTCCCCGTTTCTCCCCAATAACTTTAGCAATACCAAAATCAGTAAGATAAGCATTACTATCGTCATCGAGTAAAATGTTCTCAGGCTTAATGTCCTGATGGACAACCCCATTTCGATGTGCGATAGCTAGTGCTGCCGCTATTTGTTCAACAATCCAGAGAACCTGATGGTCATCAAGCGCTTTCTGACTTATAGCGCCACGCAAACTTCCGGCTCGAACATAACGCATGACAAGATAAGCGCTGTCCGGTTCACGCCAATAGTCATATAGCGGCACAATATGGGGATGTTCCAGACGAGCAACAAGTTGGGCTTCAGTCTCAAAACGGCGTATAAATTCAGTTTGATTAGCGTACTGGGGCAAAATGACCTTTACAGCCACTTCCCGCTCAATGACCGGCTGAAATGCACGATATACAGCCCCAAAACCACCCTCCCCAATGCATTCGTGCAGGTGATAACCCTTGATAATCTGGCCGGTTAAGTCACTCATATGCTTACCACCCCCCCAGTGGGTTTTATTTAGAATATTAACGCATATTGAGTTAACTTGCACTCTATAGAGGTATTTTGAAATACTTCTCGAACTTAATACAAATTACAAACTATCCGAAATCCAATGGTATCGTAGCGGCAGCGTGGATTGAGCTGAAAAGTGAAATTGGTTAATGCCCGATTGGCAGGGCTGATGAAGGAACCACCGCGCACTGAGCGTTTGGCGCGGCTGATGAAATCATGCCGTTCGGTAAGGCTACCCTGTGTATTCATGCACCATTCCCAGGCATTTCCAGCCATGTCCATCACCCCAAAAACGCTGGCACCCAGTGGATAAGCATTAACTGGTGTCAGATGATTCAGGCGGCCTTCACGCGTGTTGCAAAATGAATCAGAAAATTTGTCACCCCAGGGATAAAGCCTTCCCTCTCCCCCCTGAGCCGCGTGCTGCCACTGTCCCTCTGTTGGCAGCATAATATCCCGTCCTACCTCATGACTCAACCACAGACAATAAGCAACAGCCTCATGCCAGCAGATGTTGACACGCGGACAGTCCTCATTACCGGGCGAAAAAGGTATTGGCTCTTGATGCTGACGATGCCATTCCCAGGCATAGGGCGAATAATTCCACCACTGATCAAGCGCATAGCCGTTAGCAGCATTGATGAAAGCCTGATATTGAGCGTTAGTAATTGGGTACTTGCTCATCAGAAAACCGGGCAAGCGGCTGGTTGTCAATTTGCTTTCACGCTCTAACTGCACTAAACCTTCCGGGATTTCGCACCACTCCAGCTCAACATAGCATGAGGCAATGTTGCAGAGTGCAGCAATATTATCTGGATCATATTCCGGATAATCATGGCGAAAAGCGCGGAAAGCTTCAAATCCAAGCGCGCGGGTACGGTCTCGCCTGATAAGCGCAACAATGGGAGCATATTCGCGCTCTGCCTCACGCAGATAATTCTGCCGGTTGAGCGCAGTTTCCGCTTCACGCAGCATAGCGTCAATATCAATAAACCGAGATGTATAACCGCTATCTTTGGTGTGACGCAGTAGAAAAACAGCACGTTCATATAGGCTGGCTTCTAATGCTTCCGCCGCTTCAGCAATTGTTGAAGCAACATCATCAGGGAGCGTTTCTTCGAGGAGAAATGGTGCAGTAGCTATAGCGGCTGTGCGTGCTGGTGCAGGGATACTATAATATTCATCACGTTCAGTAATATAAATTGCGTCTAGCAGCGCTTTAACCGAATCATTAGTCAAACCCTCGCTCAAATCAATATATTGATAAGGTCGGAGTATTTCTGGCAGCACTGTGCGTGCTTGAATGACGACCGGAAAGATATGTTTTCCAAGGCTGCGCGCAATTTCTAATTCCCGGCGGCAGTATTCTGATTGAACAGAATTGGGAGAGAGCAGATAAACAAAACCCTCACACCACTCAAGACGCTTGCTTATCTGATCCCACCATTTCTGCCCTGCATGTAAACGCTCATCGTACCAGACCTGATGAACATCCATCGTCCGTACAATTTGCTTGCATAAAGGTTTGTCTACACGCGCATAGCTAACAAAGATTTGCATAACAGACCCCAACCGCAAAGCAGTTTTAGCGCAAAGCTAAAGTCATTCTGAAAAGATAGAACGAGGTTAAGATTTGGTTTATCCATTTACCAGTATAATTAATTTTTCATCGAAAATGAATTAACATTACGGGAAATTCACACGATCTATATATATCATTCAGATACAAGGGTAGTTTTCCCTTTATTGCATCTCCTGTCTAAAGCGCTATGATTGATGAGTATGTTAAGCTATACTTCCCTACTCCTACGCTGGATTTCCCCCTGGTTAGTCCGATTCTATGTTACACTTTCGATTTTGGGATCCCTTGCACCTGTCCCGCCGCGTGCGGCTCTGGAAGCCGAACAACGTGTTGAGACGAGCAAAAGAATTGTTTGTGTGCATACTCGCCTGATTGATGAAGTTTTTGAGTGGAAAATTCAGCGTTCACTGCAACTTACACGCGAAATGGGCGCAGATACCATTGTCGAATTTTTCCCTTGGGCTTATGCTGAACCACAGAAAGATAATTACAATTGGTCATCTTTTGATCGAATTGTGAAACACGCCCGCAATCAGGGGTTGCATATCATCGCCCGCATGGGGCTGGTGCCGGGCTGGGCGCGGAATAGAATAGATGAAGCCAATACCACCCTCAATTATTTACCAGATGAGTCGTTCGATGATTTTGCTGATTTTGTCGCAACTTTTGCCACACGCTATGCTGGCGTGATCGACCAGATCATTATCTGGAATGAACCCAATCTATCGTTCGAGTGGGGTTACCGTCCGGTTGATCCTGCGGGCTATGTCCGTCTGCTAAAATCTGTCTATGATAAAGCTCATGCTGCCAATCCTAGCGTTATCATCTTGGCCGCACCGCTGGCACCAACTTTAGAACCGCCGGGAAGTCCCAACGGCTTGAATGATCTGTTGTATCTGCAAGCCATGTATGAAGCAGGCGGTGGTGACTATTTTGACGCGCTGGCAATGCACACCTATGGTTTTACCGAACCGCCCGAAGCCATGCCTGGAAACGAGCATCTCAACTTTCGGCGTGCCGAATTATTGCATGACATCATGCTGCACTACGATGATCCAGCGACTCCCGTTTATATCACGGAAAGCGGCTGGAATGATCATCCGCGCTGGACAAAAGCCGTGCGCCCATCGCAGCGAGCAGCCTATACTGTTGACTCTTTTAAGTGGGCAGAATCCAATTGGCCCTGGCTCGACAAGTTGTGTATCTGGGCATTGCGCTACCCAACCTCCACTCAGAGCTATCCTGATAATTTCACGCTCATCACGCCGGATTTCCAGATCAAACCAATTTATGCAGCCATCCAAGCTTATGCGCGCGGCTGGAATGCGAATGAGGATTTATGGCTTCCCGCCCCTGGAGAATAACTCAAGTCACTCTGATACTGACCGCTGTTATATGGATATGGACACTGGCTTACGCCCTGTTCCTGCTGCGGTGGAATTCATTTGAGCGTCCTGGCCCACCCATCAAAACACTTTTTCCCTACGGTGAAATGCGAATTGGCGTGGATGCCAGCTATCCCCCTTTCGCTGTCGCCACCGCTGATGACTTATTCGGCCTGGATATTGACCTGGGGCGAGCGATTGGCAACCACATCGGTGTGCCGGTACGATTCGTGAATATGGGTTTCGATGGCCTCTACGACTCACTCCGTGCCGATCAGGTCGATGTCATCATCTCCGCCCTGCTCATTGACCCGACCCGTTTTGGAGATGTCTTATATACCAACCCCTATTTCAATGCCGGACTGGTACTGGTGACAGATGAGCATAGTGACATCTATAGTATGAGTGACTTGAGCGGGCAAGCGCTGGCTTATGAATTTGGTTCACAGGCTGATCTGGAAGCACGGTTGTGGCTGCGCCGCATTCCGCCGTTTGAAACTCGTCCCTACGAAGTACCACATGATGCATTGACCGCTGTCCGCCTTAATGAGGCAAATGCCGCATTAGTTGATGCCACCAGCGCCCGCCTGTACCTGCGTGAACATAGTGATTGGGCGGCAAAATATCTTCAGGTCAGTGATGCCCTCTACGCGGTTGCAGTGCGACTCGATCGGGGACAAACCTGGGAAGCTATTAATCGTTCCATCGAAGCGCTTTTTGAGGACGGCACAATTCAAATCCTGCTTCAAAAATGGTTATGAAGCTGTTTGCCCCAACCATTCCTCAGCAAGTTGATGGTAAGCCAGCGCGCCGGGACTTTCTGGCGCAAAATCCACAATCGCTTTGCCCTTAAAGGCTGCATCAGCAATTTGGGGATCATAAGGGACGACCGTATTCAATAGCTGCTCTGGCAGCAGCGCCCGCATCTCGTCCAGCACCGCAGGGGCAGAAGCTATATTCAGGTCATAAAATGTCGGCAACACACCTGCAAGGTGTAATGCAGGATTATCCATTTTATCACGTACCTGCCGCACAACATCCTGCACCGCCCGAATACCTAATATCGCCATATGGTTGCACTGAGCGGGAATTAGCACCTCATCGGCGGCCAACATTCCTGCAACCATCAAGACATTCAACCCAGGGGGTGTATCAATCAGAATAAAATCAAAGTTCACACGGCTCTCACGCAATGCTCCCCGCAACCTATCAAGTGGGTGTGCTTCCTGAACAAGCTTGAATGCTGCTGCTGCTAAGTCAACGCTCCCCGGAACAAGCGCCAGATTTGGGCGCACTGGACGCAGCACCCGCGACAGAGTTATACCGTCATATAGCAGTATCGAGTAACTGCTGCGCTCCACGCGATAGGGATCAAAACCACACCCAGCAGTTAAATTTGCCTGTGGGTCAAGGTCAACCAGCAAAACCCGCCCCTGCCGCGCTAATAATGCGCCCAGATTGAGCATCGTTGTGGTTTTACCCACTCCGCCCTTCTGGTTAGCCACCACAAGAATCCGCGTCATGGGGCCGCCTATACATGAATAAATGAAGGTATCAATTATAACCTACCCAGGCTGGATTGTTCAGTCGCCAACCGCTATACTTTCACCTTATGCATATTGGCATCGACACCCGCCTCACCTCTTATCGCACCGGTGGCATCAGCACCTACATGCTCCACCTGGTGCGAGCGCTGGAAAAGCTTGATATAAATAATCGCTATACGATCTTCCAAAGTCGTAAAGCGATGGAAAAAATTGCCGAACGTTTTCCCCATGCAGCCTTATGGACACCCTGCCATCACCGGCTAGAACGGCTGGCACTTTCTGTCGAACTAGCCCGCTTCAATCTGGATATACTCCATAGCCCAGACTTCATCCCACCTCTACGCGGTGGAAAACGCCACATCATCACAGTTCATGATCTGACCTTTCTGCATTATCCTGAGTATCTCACCGCCGACAGCCGCCGTTATTATAATGACCAGATTCAGACCGCCGTCCGTCAGGCAGACCATATTCTTGCCGACAGCGAAGCTACTAAAAGCGACATCGTGACGATGCTCGGCGTAAATAAAGAGAAAATCAGCGTTCATATGCTCGGTGTCGAGGAGCGCTTCCAGCCACTTTCTCCCTCTCTCTACGAATCCGTCCGTACCAGGCTCTCTTTGCCAGAGAACTATATCCTGTTCGTCGGCACGCTGGAGCCGCGCAAAAATATCGCTGGTCTATTGGATGCCTATCGCTTGCTGGTCGATCAAATAGCTGATGTCCCGCCGCTACTCCTTATCGGCAGAAAAGGCTGGCTTTTCGACCAGACTCTGCACAAAATACAAACCCTTAAGCTCACAGAGCGCGTTATATGGCGAGATGACATCAGCGATGATATGCTGCCGGCTGTGTACAGCCTCGCGGGTGTACTGGTATTGCCGTCATTTTATGAGGGCTTCGGCTTTCCCGCACTGGAAGCAATGGCCTGTGGAACCGTCCCCGTCGTAAGCAATCGCTCATCGCTGCCAGAAGTAGTTGGTGAAGTCGGCATCCTGTTTGAGCCAGATGATACACAGGCGATGGCTGCCGCCATCAACCATGTCCTGACCGATAATGCCTGGCGCGCGGGGCAGCAGCGTGCCGGGGTGGCGCGGGCAAAGTTATTCACATGGAAACAAACAGCTTCGATTGTTTTATCTGCCTATCAGGCCGTGGTGTAAGAAATCATGCGAATTCTGATGCTGACTGCCAGCCTGCCCTACCCATCACAGCAGGGTGGCGCACTCCGCAGTTATGGCATTTTGCACGGGCTGGCACAAAGCGGTCATGAAGTCAGCCTGCTGAGTTTCCATGACTCTGATAATCCCGAATCCTGGCGTGACACCCCGCTGGCACAGTTCTGTAAAACTATTCAGATTGTGGCAATGCCGGATCGTTCAAAAAAAGATCGCCTACGCGATCTCTTATTGAGCAATCACCCGGACATCGCACGACGCCTATGGGATGAAACTTTTTTCAACTGCCTGAAAACCCTGGTCCGCGAGCAGAACTTCGATGTTATTCAGTTTGAAGGAATTGAAGTCGCTCCCTATCTCATACCACTTCAACAACACGGCACCAAAGCCAAACTGATTTATGATGCCTTCAATGCTGAGGCTGCTTTACAGCGTGTCATCTTTGAAGTTGATCGAGATGACTGGCGGCGCCTGCCCGCCGCAGCTTATTCGTTGATTCAGTCGCATCGTATCGCCCGCTTTGAGCGTGACCTCTGTCGTGCAGCCGATGGCGTGATTGCGGTTTCAGCGGAAGATGCAGCCATCCTCTCAAAACACCGTCCTGACCATTATATTCCTGTTGTCACCAATGGCATTTTTGTCGATGATTACGTTGAAGCAACCGAACAACTTGATCTCGGCGATCATGCGCTGGTTTTCACAGGCAAAATGGACTATCGACCCAATGTCGATGCCATGACATGGTTTGCAGAGGCAATTTTCCCGTTAGTGCAGGCCGAAATACCAGACACACACCTGTATATCGTCGGTCAGAAACCTCACCCGCGACTCGAAAAGCTGCGGGAACATGACCACATCAGCATCACCGGATGGGTGCGCGATGTTCAACCCTATTTGCAGGCAGCGCAGGTCTATGTAGCCCCCCTCCGTATGGGTAGCGGTACTCGCCTGAAACTCCTGGAAGCGATGGCGTCTGGGTGTGCCGTTGTTGCCACCGGTATTGCCATGAGCGGCATGAAGCAGGAAACGCATGACGCGATAATTGTGGCCGATGAACCGGAATCACTAGCGAAAGCCACCATAAATTTATTGAACAACATTGATCAGCGCAAGCATCTGGGTGAAAAAGCTTCAGCATTTGTACGCGCACATTACGACTGGTCGGTATTGATTCCTGGTCTGCTGGAGATTTACAAAGGCATGGGCGTTGGATAGAGAAGCACTGGTTTTGCGTAATCGCCTCATGACCGAGGCATTCCACCGAACATCGCTCAAGCATCAGGTGCGGCGGGCGGTGCTGGAAATTATTGCTCGCCTGCCACTGCCAGCAGGCAAGAAGCCCTCGCGGGAGCGCATATTGCTCATCCGGCCTGACCATCTAGGTGATGTCCTGCTCACAACTCCAGCCATCCAGGCCCTGCGTGCCAGGCGTCCCCATGCAGAAATTCACATTCTGGTTGGCCCATGGTCTGCTGATGTTGTTGCCAGCTACCCCGAAATTGACGCAGTACTGACATTAGCATTCCCGGCCTTTAGCCGAACACCTAAAGTGAGCTGGCGATCACCCTACCAGCTTGCCATTAGTTCTGCCCGCCACCTGCGACAGAACGGCTACAGTAGTGCTGTCATCCTCCGTCCCGATCACTGGTGGGGGGCAATGATGGTCAAGCTTGCAGGGATTCCCCAGCGCATTGGCTATGATCTGCCGCAGGTCAAACCCTTTTTGACTGACGCTATACCCCATCAACACCAGCACGCAGTTTTACAAAATCTATGTCTGATCGAAAATTGGACGAAAAAAATCAAACACGAAGAGATTGTGTATCATTTTCCCACTGACCCATTTGATCGTGTCTATGTCGATAGCTATCTCGAAACCTGGGGAATAGGACGCGAACAGGCCATCATTTGCATCCACGCTGGCACGGGGACACGGGTTAAGCACTGGCAGGAAGGCAAATGGGCCTCTGTCGCTGATACGCTGGCAGAACAGCTTGAAGCCCAGATTGTTTTAACCGGTGGTGTCCACGAACTGCCATTAGCGCAGGCGATTGCCGGGCAAATGAAGAAGCGCGCCTGTATCATGGCCGGTGACACCCGCGTACGCCAGCTTGGCGCCTTATTTGAAAGGGCCAAGGTGGTGCTGGGGCCAGACAGTGGCCCACTCCATCTGGCAGCCGCCGTTGGCACACCGACTGTCGCCCTCTACGGCCCTGCTGATCCACTGGAATTTGGCCCCTGGGGAATACCGGACAAACATATTGCCCTCACCAGTGAGATTGGATGCAGGCCGTGCCGCGTACTGGATTGGGGGAATGAGAGCATCACCCTGCACCCCTGCGTCCATGAAATAACGGTGGGGCGCGTGCTGGAAGCTGCCCGCCGGGTCGTTAATTCAACCTAATCGGGAATCACCACCTTTTCCAATCCTGCCTGCGGCTGTGGAAACTGAGGATTCATGGATTCCAGCGTCTTCACAATATGATGCACGATGAACCAGTCTCGATACCATTTGCGGTTGGCTGGCACAATCAACCACGGTGCATAATCTGTGTTACAGCGGGTAAGAACCGACTCGTAGGCTTTCATGTAATCGTCCCACTGCTCACGTACAGGTAAATCACCAAGCGAAAACTTCCAATGTTTTTGGGGATCAGCCAGCCGCGCCTCTAATCTTTCCTTCTGTTCCTGCTTGCTGATATGCAGATAAAACTTCAGGATGCGCGTGCCGCTGTCCGCCAGCAAGCGCTCAAAATTGTTGATATGGTCGTAGCGCTTTTCCCAGACATGCTTTGGTGCCAGGTTATTCACCCTTACCACCAGCACATCTTCATAATGGCTGCGATTGAAAATACCGATATACCCTTTTGGAGGTGTCTGCTGGTGTACTCTCCATAAAAAATCCTGCGATAGCTCTGCCGGAGTTGGCGCTTTGAAAGCCGCCACGCGCACCCCCTGCGGATTAATACCTTCGAACACTTTCTCAATCGCGCCATCCTTGCCACCAGTGTCCATTGCTTGCAGAACAATTAACAGCGCCTGTTTACCCTCGGCATAAAGGCGTTCCTGCAAATCGTGCATCTTTTCCTGTAAGAGGGCGGTTTCGGCTTTTGCCCGCTCTTTATCGTAATCACCGCGATAATCCGGGTCATAATCTTTCAGGCTGACCTTTTGCCCTGGTTTTGGGATAAAGTTATAGTTGTCAGGCATCGCACTCTCCTCAGGGGGTTTCCAATTCATGTTCGCTGGAGGGAACAACACTACGTGTTTCTTCATTGCGGTATGTAACCATGCCCGGCGCAGCACCTTTAATTTTGCGAACATACATGCAGCGCGTCACATCCACCAATACCTTGCCCTCATTCCGGCTGGCGCTGTAATATGCCGCCAGTGAAGCGGCCTGTTCAATAACCGACTCCGGAATTTTACGCCCGTCAATCTTGATAACGACATGAGCGCCAGGAACACCACGCGCGTGCAGCCAGTAATCCTGCCCGCCACCCTTGCCAAATGTCACCTGTTCGTTCTGGCGGCTGTTACGTCCAACCCAGATAATGCAGCCATCTTTGGTGACGACCCGCAGCGGTGCGCTCTGGCCGCTCCCGGCGACACGCTTAGTCGGCTTGCCCTGCCACAAACCTTTCGCCTGTAAAATCTGTTGAACTTCATCAATTTCCGGCCAGCTCGCAGCAAATTCCAGATCGGTTTCCAGTTGCTGGAGGAAAGTTAATTCATTTTTCGTATCTTTAATCAACCTCGGCACATCGCCCAATGCTCGTTTCGCTTTGTCATAGCGAGCAAAATATGCCTGGGCATTTTCCAGCGGGGATAAGTCCGGGTTTAGCCTGATAACAAGTTCAGGCTGATCGGGATCATATTGCGCCTTCAGTTCGTTTTGCCCCGGTTGAAGCATATATTGATAGGCAAGAATGAGTTCACCGCTCTGCCGCAGCACTTCCCGTTCCGGCTCGTCCGTCAGCGAGCGCTCAAGCGATGCCAATTTCGCCCGGAGTTTAGCCAGCCCTTCCGCTATTCCGGCTTTAACAGGAATTTTAGCTGCACGATATGCGTCATCACCGACGGGTGCGCCATAAAAGGCTGTCAAAGCTGCACTCACAGTTTCAACCGGATGCCAGCCCGCTATGCTTTCCAGCGGGTACACACTGTAAGCTTCGACACCATATTCTGATTCAGCTATGCCTGGCTGCCACTGCCGTTTTGAAAGTGGCGCAACCACTTGCTGAAGGGCTATGTGTAAAGCTTCGGGGTCTGCATCGTTCGCTTTTTGTCCGGCTTCCCCTCCAGTCCTGTAGATGATTTCTTTCGCCAGCAGCGGACTGATGCCTAAAATCCGCGCCGACAGCACCTGAGCTGTCTTGCGTTTTGGGTCATCATTCTGCTCAAACATACCGGTCAAGTCGTTAAATGTCAGCTTCAAGGGATCATATTTACCAACCTGTGGCGGCGGCAGTTTATATTCATGTGCGGGCAGGCTCAGACGGTAGCGATTTTCATCTGGCCCGACCCGCCGCATACAATCGAGGATGATACCCTTCTGCACCAGCAGCAGATTGCTGCGTCGTTCCATTGGCTCAACATAAACACTGACTTCGCCTTCCGGCCCAAGCACATCGAACTGGATAATGCGCTCCCAAAGCGGCTGGCTGATGTGTGTGATAATCCCGCCTTCGACAAATCGCCGGAACATCAACCCAAGTTGTGTTGGTTTAACCAGACCTCGCCGCAGTTTATCATCCAGCAGTTGGATACGCGGTTGTGCCTGGTCGGCACTCAGATAAAGATAACGGCGTTTGCGTTCCGAATAAATTTCCAGCCCAATGCCGGTCGAATCAACATCCAGGACATCCTGAATACGCCCCCCTGCGAGCGTGTCTAAAAATTCATCTACCAATGCTGACAGCGTAAAAACATCGAGATACATGATGCTTATCAAATAACCAGCAGGTTATCCCTGATTTGAACTTTGCTCTAGTATATCAGTAACCTGATGTTATCAATCAAATTGGGGGATTGAGCAGGACAAAATCTCCGCCTTGATTTTGTCCTGTCATGAGGCGCAAAAATCATTCGGGCATAAGAGTCAGCAGATAAGCGATTATATCGCCTATTTCTTTATCAGAGAGTTTTTCGCGGTAATCCTGTGGCATTGAAGGACCGTAACCTTCAACCACATAAGCCAATGGGTCAACGATTGATTCATAAATGTAAGCAGCAGCAGTCAGTGGTGGACGGCGTATATGAGCGGCGACAGCCAGTTCAGCAAAATTCGGGGCGATTGGACTCTCTGGAGCGAGCAGGTGGCAGGCGGCACAGATTTGTGCCTGTATCAGTTTTGCACCGTTAGCCGGGTCTGCGTCCTCCAGCAGCGGCGCTACTACATCCATATATAAATCTGCCGAAAGTTCGGCTGTTGCCTGTGGGACGGCCATCTCGCTGCCCGTCTCCGACACGAAAGCAATCAGAAAAACGGCTGTGACAACGGCGAACAGCGTCAAAGCTATGATAACGGGCCAGCGTGCTGCTTTTGAATTTGGATTCGTGGTCAATGTCAGGGCCTTTACAATATCAGACGATCAAAAATCATCGCCAGAAATAGAAATGCCAGATAAGCCGTTGAATACTTATACATGCTCCGCGCCGCCGCGCCATCAGCTTTCTGGATGAGCAGGATTGATTTGCGAATTAATCCCAAACCCAGCACCACTGCCGTTATCAGATACACCCAACCGAGGAATTGAAACGGCGCAGGCAGGAGCGCTATGATGAAGAGTTGAATAGAGTACAGCAGGATTTGCGTCCGCGTAGCTTCTTCACCACGTGCGACAGGCATCATTGGGACATTGGCGAGGGTATAGTCCTTGTTCACCAGCAAGGCCAGCGCCCAGCTATGAGGCGGTGTCCAGTAAAATACAATGGCAAACAAGATGAGTGCCTCAAAAGAGACGCTTCCGGTCACTGCTGCCCAGCCTACCAGTACAGGAACAGCCCCAGCCCCACCGCCAATCAGGATGTTGACAACAGTGTTGCGCTTTAGGATGACGGTGTACAGAATGACATAATAAATCCCACCGAAAAATGCCAAACCAGCCGCAACCCAGTTCACGCAGATGCCCAATACCAGCACTGACCAGGCCAGCAACCCCATCCCGAACAGGAGCGCATTGACCGGTGTAACCCTCCCAGACGGAATTGGACGTCGTGCCGTACGTGACATCATTGCGTCCATATCACGATCAAGGTACTGGTTGATGGCACTCGCCCCGGCAGCCGCGAAGGCGCCGCCAATAATCGTTGGTACCAGCACAGCCAGCGACGGAATGCCATTAGCAGCAATCACCATAGCTGTAACGGTTGTGAACAGCAACAGCAGGACAATACGCAATTTCGTTAATTCAAGATAGGTGCGTGCCAGTACGCGCCAGTCTAGAGGGTGGGATTGGATTGTGCTTTCCATAAGTTCTCGGCGTGTTCGCCCTCATGCTCCCGGCTGTTCAGCCATTCACGTACGCATAAAATCACCAGTATTCCCCAGGTCGTGGCGGCCAGCCCAACATGAGCTGCCCCCCATAACGGAGCTGCTGCACTGATAACAAACATCGCGCCAACACCTGCCTGCATCAAATAAACGACCAGCGCCAATGCTGCCAGCACGCGCATCTGACCATCTGTACGGGTGTGGTAAACCTGCCAAACCAGCAAGGTAAGGCTAATGCCCAGCGCAATCACAGCGAAACGGTGCAGCATATGGATCATCGCAAGCTGCCCCTGCCCCGCCGGGATGATCTGTCCGTTGCATAAAGGCCAGTCCGTGCAAGCCAGTGTCGCCCCGCTACCACGCACCAGCGCCCCGGTTAAAATAATCACAAAAGACAACGCTGCCGTAATATACATGAGAGTCGTCACGCCATCCGTTTTATAAACAATCTGACGCTCATAGGATGATAAAATCGTCATCAGCAGCAGTGCGCCAAACAACAGCATCGCTGTACCGAGGTGAAGTGTCACAAATGTGGGTGGCAAGTCAAAGATTACGACAATCGCACCCAATGCGCTCTGCACCAGGAAAAGTAGTGCTGCCGTAACGGTTGCCACGAGTACAGCTTTATTCCGCTGCCGGTAAGCGCGTATCGCTATCACCAGTGTCGCCAGCCCAAACAGACCTATCAACAGCGCGAAAAGCCGATGAAGCCATTCAATCCAGGCGGTCAGATTATCCAGCGGAGGAATAATAGTACCGTTGCACAGAGGCCAGTGATTGCCGCAACCCAAACCTGAATCGGTCACACGGACAACCGCACCAAAAACAATCAAACCCAGTGTCAGCAAAGCCGTAATTAGCGCAAGACGGGTAAACCAGCGAACGCGATCAGCAGACTGCATAACGATAAACCTCAGGACTCCTCCGTCGTGGCCGGCGTGCTTTGAGACAATACGCCCTTCTTGGCGCGCACACTTTTCACCTGCCAGTCCAGGAACCACATCAGTGCCATAATTCCAATTGCCAACGGAATAATACCGGGTGGCATGGGACTGAACAGGATAAACATAATTACCAGCAGCAGTTGTTCCGCTTTCCAGGGTGTCATATCCAAAGCAGATGCATCCGGGTTATCGGTGTCCCGTATAACCGGCAGTTGAATACTACCCTGCCGCGCTGCAAGTTGTGCAGTCAACCCGCCGCCAACAATCAACAATAGAGTCAATGCAATCAAAATGCCGAGGCGTTTCACGTTGTACCTCCCATAGGGGATAAGCGCAAAGATTGTACTATTTATCACAACATGTGACAAGATTTCTTATTTTTCATCGCTGCTGGAATCGTTGAACTCCTGATGACGTTTTTCCTGCATATTGTCATTGACAACATCACGTTCTTCACTGGCGAGGCTGGTTCGTCGCGCTAAACGGCCATCATTTCCCTCCCCCAAATCCTGCGATGATTCATCTGAACTATCCGAGCCATCTCCTCTGTCAGGACGTAAAGGTAATGTGAAAAAAAACGACGCGCCCTCACCCTGTTTGCTCTGAAACCAGATGCGCCCACCGTGCTTCTGCACAATCGCTTTAGTGATCGCCAACCCCAGGCCGCTGCCCTCGATTCGCAGCGCTACACCCTCGCGCGCCCGAAAAAAACGTTCAAAAACCCGTACCTGGTCACTATCGGATATGCCAATACCCGTATCCTGTACCTGAATATGTACCGCGTCCGGCTCATAGGCAACCTTGACAAACACACTGCCGCCATCTCGGTTATATTTGATGGCGTTACTCACCAGATTGTCGATCACCTGCCCCACCCGACGAGCATCTGCCACTACTGAGCGAATGCGTGGATCAAATTCAACGCCAATCATAATATCACGCTGCTCCGCGATCTCGCGCAGCGGCTCAATTGCCTCATCAACTACTACCCGTAGTGGAATTTCGGTTAAATCAAGCTCGGCATCTGCATCGACCCACGAAATATCCAGCAACCGCGATACCAGATGTTCCATGCGCTGCAATCCATTCAGCGCTTTTTGGGTGAACTGCTGCTGTTTTTCCGTCAGCGGCCCAAGCTGCTGTACCAGCAAAATACACCCCCGCACAGAATTAATCGGCGTCTTTAAATCATGAGCGACTGTGTTTAACCAGTCAGCACTCAAATCGCGCTGCGACATCCTCATCAGCCCCCAGTCAAGGACAGAGTAAAGCAGGAAGGTCATTTAAGGCATAAGCTAACCGTGTCCCGTGCCAGGTCAGCAGTGAGCCATCCACCAGTTTTATGCCGCCATTTTTCGCTGCCGGAATATCCAGCGCTGCAAACAGTGAGATATGTTCATCGGTAAAAAGGAAGGGTTCACTCGGCAGCAAAATCATATCTGGCTGTGCGGCGATAACCTCATTCATTGTAACACGTGGATAGCGCGTGTCACGCCCCGTTGTGCGAGGGTCATCATGTGGATAAGATTCAGACAATCCCTGGTCGGCTTTCAGTGGATACAGTCGTTCGCGTTCACCAAATACGTTGATCGCGCCACAAATTCGCAGCAGATCATGGATATAAGTATCGGCATTGAACGTCATCAATGGATCCAACCAGATTGGAACAAAAACACGGCAAGGATTATCTTCCAGCTTCTTCTCGCTGATACGCCACACCCAATCCATTGTCTGCTCGATCAAACGTACACGCGGCACCATCACTGGCTCATCAAACATATGCATGATATTCCACAATATGTTGAATGCATCTGCCACTGTGCGCGGAAATGTCACCCATACAGAAATTCCTGCCGCTTGCAACGCCAGGACATCTTCTTTGCGGTTTTCTTCCTGATTAGCAATCACCAGATCAGGGGCGAGTTCGATGATACGGTTGACATCCGGGTTTTTGGTACCACCAATATGTGGCAACCGCGATGTCCCTTCCGCCGGATAGATGCAATAATCGGTAATAGCGACCAGGCGATTACCAAGATTAAGATCAAACAACGATTCCGTGATGCTCGGCACCAGCGAGACAACTCGCTCCGGCGGTTTTGTTACCGGGGAGTCCATCTGATAGACATAGCTATTGTCATCCATGCCAACCCCTTACAAATAAACGAGCTGGTCACGCTCTGGCCCAACGCTCACCGCCTGTATCGGCACATCGCACAGTTCGGCAACTCGTTGAATATACCGCCGCGCCGCTTCCGGCAACTCGTATGGGCCGCGAACGCCTGTCAAATCCTCATGCCAACCGGGCAAAGTCTCGTATATCGGTTCAGCTCGCTGCAATTCAAGAACAGTGCTGGGAGGGAAATTACGTTCAATGCCATCAATTTTGTAGGCAACAGCAATTTTGAGTTCGTCAAAACCACTCAGAATATCCAGCTTGGTCAGCAGCAGATCGGTGAACCCGTTGACCTGCGCTGCGTAACGCAGCACCACCGCGTCCAACCAGCCACAGCGGCGTGGCCGGCCTGTCGTCGTGCCAAACTCATCCCAGAAATTTTCGCCAGTGCCGCGCAGCCTGTCACCCAATGGCCCATCCAGTTCAGTTGGCATCGGCCCACCGCCTACTCGTGTGCTGAAGACTTTTGCAACACCCAGCACTTTGTCCACATAACACGGGCCAAAACCAAGCCCTGTCAGCGCCCCACCCGATGTTGGCGATGAGCTGGTGACAAATGGATAATCACCATGATCGACATCCAACAGTGTCCCCTGTGCTCCTTCGCACAGCACCCGCGCTCCGGCCTTCAGGCGCTCATTCAGATATACCGCTGTATCACGCAGATAAGGCTTTAGACGACGGGCTGCTTCCAGATAATCAAGTGCTGCGGTTTGGGGATCCAGACGTTCGCTGCCCATCTGTTCCAATGTATGATTTGTTCGTTGAACTGCTTCATGCAATGCATCGGCAAATCCTTCTAGATCGGCCATCTGACCTGTCCGAATCCCTTGCCGAGCTGTTTTGTCCAGATAAGCCGGGCCAATACCGCGTAATGTCGTGCCAATGGCCCCTTCACCACGTGCTTTCTCCTGAGCCGAATCCAAAGCAATGTGAGCGGGCGAGATAATGTGCGCTCTGGTGCTAATGATGAGGCGTTCAGGGGAAACATTAATGCCCATCTCTTGCAGGCTGTCCATTTCCTTCAGTAGATTAAGCGGGTTAATCACCATGCCGTTGCCCAGAACACAAATGACATGAGGATGCAAAATACCGGAGGGAACAAGATGCAGCTTAAAGATTTTTTTGCCGACAACCACCGTATGCCCAGCGTTATCACCTCCGGCATAACGGGCAACAACTTCCGACTCACTCGCCAGCCAGTCAGCAGCGCGGCCTTTGCCCTCGTCTCCCCACTGAGCGCCAATCAAAATTGTAGCAGGCACAGTTCCAGACCTTTCTGAAAACAGGTTATTATGCAAGGAGTGCCTTGCTGTTCTATTCTACCGCAATGGAGCGCCGGAAATCACATGCCAGTGTAAATGTTTTGAATCCTGATAGCTGCCGAGGTTAGTGATGACCCGGCACGCGCCCTGCTCTGCCATTATCTGAGCCGCGAGCTGCCGGATGACATGGAACAATTCAGCCAGCAAAACATCATCATCTAATTCCAAAAGCGATGCGATATGCTGTTTCGGAATAACAATAATATGAGTCGGGTAAAATGGTCGGGTGTGATGAAATGCCAGGACTCTATCACTTTCAAAAAGCTTTTTGACAGGTGTGCGACCACTCAACACTTCATCACAATAAAAATCGGAGAACATCTATCTTACACCCCATAATTTGGTCCCAGCGCAATGGTCACCTGTTTTTGCCCCCAGGTTTCTACCTCACCATCCGGCCCTAACGCCAGCGCCGATCCCGCCCCGACACTAATACCCAGTGCAGCGGGCTGAGCGGTCAAGATAGTCTGTACCTGTGCTGATTCTTCTGCGCTGGTTAAACCTGGGACAATAAGGGCATTTTCAACCCATTCCAAACCACCTAACAAACGATCGTCTTCCGTCAATACCCATGCTCCAGCAAGCATTGCTGCCTGCCCCTCCACCAGCACCACTGCCCCATTCTCGAAAGCTGTCTGAATCCCGGCAGCTGCCGCGCCCATGAGACTTGACCGTAACTCAGATACATCAGAGCCACCAGCGACTACCACAACGCCAGCATCGGCCAGCTTGGAATGAATTGTCTGGTCATCCTCTGTCATTACATTAACCAGATAACCGGACGGCGCGCCCAGGTCTTCCATATCGGCCAATGCACTTTCGCCGGAACCTATCTGCCCACCCAGATCGACATAAGCCACACCACCATCTGCGGCTGCGCGCCCTAACGCCTGCGCCCGCACATCGCTCGAATCACCACCGGATAAAATGAGCCATCCGCGCCCATCCAGCCAGCGCAGCACATTATTGTTTGCCATCAGTATTCCCCGGCATTACATAATCAGCTACCGCCGCCAGCATTAACGAAACCCCCAGCGGCAGTGCATCCTCATCAAAATCGAAGCGTGGATGATGATGTGTGAAATCCAGGCCTCGACTTTTGTTACCCGCGCCAACAAAGAAAAACATTCCCGGAACTTCATCCAGTAAATATGAAAAATCTTCCGAGGCCATTGTACGAAATTCGTCATCCAGATCATCCGCATTCACCACACGAGAGAAAACACCACGCAGTCGTGTGGCAACATCAGGATCATTGACTACAGGAATCGTCAGATGTTTAATCATCACATCACAGGTGCACCCCACCGACTCACACACCGAGTTACTCAGAGTACGAATATGCTGCTCCAGCATTTCACTCGTGAAGGCATTGAAGGTACGGAAAGTGCCGCGAATTTCCACTTCCTGCGGGATGGCATTATAAGCGTCAGTATTAGTTCGCACACTGGTTACAGAGAGGACAACAGCGCCTGCCATCGCATCCATCTTACGACCAACAATTGTGTGAAGCGCTGTGATAAGCTGTCCGGCGCAGGCAACGGGGTCAATTGTTGTGTACGGCATGGCCGCGTGACCGCCCTTTCCTTTCACAATCAGCCGGAAAATTGACGAACCAGACATCACTGCCCCATCCGCCACGCCAATTGTTCCCACTGGCAGACCAGTCCACAAATGCAGTCCCAGCACTACGTCCGGCCTCGGGTCTGCCAGGATACCTTCAGACAGCATTGCCAACGCACCGCCCAATCCTTCTTCCGCAGGCTGAAAAACAAACTTTACCCGACCGGCGATTTTATCACGGTGTTGTGACAGGAGTTTGGCAACCCCCAGCAGAATAGAAATATGCCCATCGTGTCCACAGGCGTGCATCCTGCCAGAGACAGTCGAGGCATAATCAACTTTGTTTTCTTCATGAATGGGCAGCGCATCCATATCGGAGCGCACCAGCACTGTCGGCCCCTCGGTGGCACCTTCCAGCATGGCGACCACACCTGTCTTGGCGACTCCAGTTCGCACTTCCAGGCCGAGGCGGCTTAATTCCTGAGCCACAATCCCGGCAGTACGGATTTCCTCAAACCCAATTTCCGGGTAACGATGGAAATCCCGCCGCCGTTCAACCAATTCTTCGCGCAGCGTCAGCGCCTGTGCTTTGTAATCCATCATTGAGCCGCGCGCACCTTTTATCAGTCGGGCATTACATACGAGGCGACAGCCGCTGACATCAGGGCAACGCCCAGCGGCAATGCATCTTCATCGAAGTCAAAACGAGGGTGATGATGGCCGTAATATTCTGTCCGGTTGGCAATCCCCGCACCCAGGAAAAAATATGTACCAGGAATATCATCCATGAACAGCCCAACGTCCTCTGAACCCATTGTGCGTTCATCCAGTTTGAATGCCTGTTCGTTCACAAAGGGCTTGAACGTCGCGCCAAAGGCGATCTACGTGTGCAGATCC
>CAYUTY010000089.1:0-24965 GCA_964447795.1 uncultured Anaerolineaceae bacterium | reverse complement strand
CTGAGTTCGCCGCTGCATGGGGTGGCGACGCTGGCGACTTTCCTGGGCATACAAGCGATTGAAACTAATGTGCTGACGCCGCGTACCATGTCGCGCAGCGTGGGGGTTGAACCACTGTTGATTTTCCTGGCGGTATTCATCGGCCTGACGCTTTACGGCGTGATTGGCGCTGTGATTGCCGTGCCGATTTTCGGTGGCCTCAGCATCCTCGTCCGGCGGCTGATTATTGATCCACGTGTGGCGGTGGTGCAGAACCAGCGGGTGGAAGGTGGCGCTATTCTGCTGACGGCGGAGAAGCCAAAAGACATGACAACCGAGAGCCGCTAGTTCATCGCCTGATGGGTCAGTCGTTTGACAAAAAAGCTGGCTGCCAGGTCAGTCTAATCAGTGTGCCTTTGCCTGGGAAACTTTCGATGTGCAGGACTGCTTCAACGGCTTTGGCGCGCTCCCGCATCATGCTTTGTCCCATGCCGCTGGAGACCTGGTGAGCATCAAATCCTTGTCCGTTATCCTGAATAGTGAGTGTGACCATGCTTGGGTGCCAGTGAAGGTGAAGTTCAAGGCGGGTAGCCTGACTATGTTTCACAATATTGTTAAAGGCTTCCTGGGCGATGCGGTAGAAACTGACATGTACGTCGGGCGGTAGTTTATATTCAGCCCCATCCATCCGCAGTTCCGTCTCGATGACTTTTCGCCCTTTGACAGCCTTAAGAAGCTGCTCAACCAACTGGCTGAGATCGGTTCTGATGATGGTTTCGGGACGAAGTTCCAGCAGAAGACTCCGCATTTCGGCCATGGCAGCGCGGTTTAGCGTCACAACCTGCTGCAACTGTTCCACTGCTTTCTGTGGATTGCGCTCCCAGATCATTGAAACTGTTTCAGCCAGAGAGGTCGATGAGAATAGTACCTGGCTTACGGCATCGTGAAGGTCTCGCGCTAACCGCTGCCGCTCCTGCATGGCGGCTATTTCTTTCCCTTCCTCATAATAGCGTGCGCGTTCCAAAGACTGGGCGCACTGCTGCGCGAGGGCAGTGAAAAATGCCGCTTCGTCAGCATCGTAGGGTCTGTTCGTTCTAAAACTCAGATTGAAACCGCCAATGATTTTTTCGTTGACCTGAATTGGAATGCCGACTGTCGAGTGCGTTCCATTTTGTCGGATGGTATCTGCAAAATGCGGATAACGGGTCACGTACTGGTCGTAATTTTCAATCCAGATCATTTTACCGGTACGAACAGCATCATTCAGCGGCCCCGGATATTCCAAGGGGGTGTGACGATATTTTTCGATCACTTCCGCTGATAAACCATTCAGATTGAGGATTTCCATTATGGTTCCGTTTTCGACCAGAACCGATACAGTGCCTATACTTGCGCCTAGAGCCTTCAGCGCTTTTTCAACAATAACCTCGGCGATCTGGTTTGAGGTGAGCGCCTGGGAAAAAGCGGCTGAAAGTTCCAGCAGGAGGTTGAGGCGCTGTTCACTTTTTCGCCGTTCTGTAATATCCCGAAAAACCAGGATGACGCCGACAAGGGTATGCTTATCATCAAAAATAGGCGCACCACTGTCATCAATAGGTATTTCCCGGCCATCATGGGAGAGCAGGAGTGTGTGATTGGCTAATCCAACGATTTTGCCTTCACGCAGCACTTTGGTGACGGGATTTTCGGCTGCTGTGCGGGTAAATTCATTAATGATGCGAAAGACCTGTTCGAGCGGCTTTCCGGAAGCCTCGGTTTCCAGCCAGCCAGTCAGATTTTGGGCGACAGCATTCATAAAAGTGATTTGCCCGCGCGCATTGGTTGCAATGACTGCATCACCGATCCCGGCCAGTGTAATGCGTAATTGCTCCTGTTGGTCACGCGCTTCACGGTAGAGCCGAGCATTATCCATCGCAATGGCAGTCTGGGAAGCTATGCCTTCAATGACACGTTCATCGCGGTTGGTGAAAATCCCTGGCTGCGAATGACCGAAAAAGAGGCCACCCAGCACTTCACCGGAACGGGAAACAACCGGGACTGCCAGGTAACTGGTCACGGGCAAATGACCGGCTGGCATTCCGAAATAGGGATCGTTTTTCCCGTAACGCTCATCTTGTTTTACATCTTCGATTCGGATGGTTGCTTCCCCGCGAAATGTCGGGCCAAACAGATGGGTGTTACGCGGCATAGGAAATTTAGAAAAGGCCGAATGCGGTACACCAGACAGGGTATATAGGGTATAGGATTCGCCCTCTTCATCGGTGAGGTTGTAAAAAAATGCGCCGAATTCCGCCCCCGTTAGCTCGGTTGCTGCGTCTGTCACCTTCTGAACCAGACTGTGTAAATCCAATTCGGCTGAAAGCAACCGCCCCAGCGTTTGCACGGTTTCGAGGATTTCCGTATGCTCCTTCAGAGCAGCCTGAGATTCTTTCTCATCTGTGATGTTGCGGGTGATCGTGATGATACTTTCAACTGCGCCACTGCTATCCAGTTCCGGCACAATACGAGACTGAAATGTCCAGGTACGATCCCGGACGACAACACTATAGTCGATTGTCTCCGCATTGTTGGTCGCAAAAACGCGGCGCAGCGCAGCTTCCCAAATTTCGATAACGGTATCGGGCATTCCCATCTCGCGGCTGGTTTTACCGAGATAAGCTTCAGGCGGAATGCCGGTAGCAAGTCGAACGCTGGTATGGATGTAGGTATGACGCAGGTGACGATCATAACGTGCGATTACCGGTTGAGGAGTCATGCCGAGCAGGGCGAGGATTTCATTTTCACGCTGGCGAAGCGTTTCTTCCAGTTCATTTTCTCTGGCTTTTGATGCCGCGATCTGCTGACGCAGTTCATCAATTAAGCCGTGATCTGTATTTCCCTCTTCATTCTGCATAAAATCCTCTCGGCAAACATTGAAATCGCTGCAATAGCAGTAAAAGACACAGGCCGGCAGCTTCTAATGGTCTGCATTCACTTAACCCATTAATGTGATTATAAGAGTTTTATCACGCTTTCAAAATTACTTTATGTCCAAGTCTGGCGCAGGGCTGGTATCACTTTTTCGCCGAGGATGCGGATACCGGTCATGGCATTGGTAAGTCCATGCGGTGTGCCAAATTCGACTCGGCTTGCGCCCGCTGAGAACAGCCGATTCGCTTGTTCAATTAAGTCAGCAGCATTTCCGGCGAAGGCGAAACGCAGCAGCAGATCATCGGAAATCATGTTTGCTGCGGCGGTAATCTCACCCCGGTTGACGAAAGTGGTGATGCGCTCGACAAAATCGGATTCGAGGGTAACAGTCGGGTCGAGGGCGGCGACAACGGTCAGATAGAGGGCGACCGATTCCCTGGCAGCCCGGCGCGCCTCTTCACGGTCATCATCGACCACGCACACCGCCCCCATAACGATGCCAACTGTCCCCGCAGGGCGATCCGCATTCATTTCACCGGGAGCTACATAGCCGCGCATGACGGGTACAAACGCCGGGTTGGTTGAACCGCCAACCTTCACTTCATCAGCGATCTCGCCAGCGAGGGCAGCTAACTGCTTTCCCCAGGTGCCGATCAGCAGTGGAATAGGCTCAGTGGGCAGGGGATAGGGTGCGCGAATGTGGTCGGCAATCTGATAGATATTCCCGCTATAGGCTGCACTTCCAGTGGTCAAAATCTGGCTGACAATTTCAGCGGATTCACGGATGGCCTGAATAGGCTGCCTGCTTTCGCTGATGCCGTGTTCCGCCAGCCATGCCCCACGTGCCAGGCCGAGGTAAATGCCTGCCTGGGCTATATCGGCTAACAGAGCGGTCTGGGCGGCGATGTCGAGCGGATGAATACGCGCTGGCGAGAGGGCGGCGATACCGAGGCGGGCGCGCTCGATGTGCGGCGCCATCAGCATCAATGGGGCGAATGGTGGATGATAGGGCAGGTCACAGTAGCAGGTGACGACATCAAAATCGTACTGGTTGACCAGCTTCGCCAGTGTGATGTAATCAGCGGCGCGTTTGTCGGTCTGAAAGGCGATGCTGAGTTGTTTCATCAGGTCAGCTCATCAGCATTCATGGTGCGTTTTTCGATGCGGCTAATCCGCATGATGAGGCGTTCGTCCGGGTCGGGGCAGGCGACCAGCGAGTCCGATTCAAGCCAGTCATTGGCAGCAAGTTCACGTTGTTTGGCGGCCAGCAGCGGCAGGACAGCACTCAAAGCATAGATGCAGAAGTGCTGGCCCGGCGGAATACGGAGTTTGCTGCTCTCGGTCAGCTCAAAATAATCGCCGACACGGAGGCCGCAGACCGAGCGGCCTTCAATTTTTTCGACAGTGACACGCAGATCATAAAGTTCAAAGGGGCGGCTCATAAACCGCCTCGAAAATGGGGGATCACATCTGTTCCAATCATTGCCAGCGCTTGTGGGATGTCCGGGCCGAGCGGTGGGCCGAGGCTGATATGTTTGACGCCCTCAGCCGCCAGCATTTCCAGCCGGGCAATCAGGTCAGCACTTGTGCCAGCGATGCCAATTCGCATCATGGGCGGGGTGACCAGCGATTTGGCTTTTTGCATATCATTTTCGCTCATGACAGCCTGTTCGATAACCTTAAAATCGCTGCGAGTCAGGCCGAGTTCTGTCAGGATGGTCTCACTGAGGGCGTGGCCGTAATAAGCAATTTTTTCCTTAAGGGCCTCTTTAGCGGCGTCGGGATTATCGCTGAGGGAACACCAGACACAGGCGGCTATATCAAGGGTGGACAGATCGCGTCCGGCATCGGCCGCGCCGGCCTGGATGTGTGGCAGAATATTGCGGTAATGTTCTGGCGGAAAAAGCAGCGGTAATCCGCCATCAGCGATACGGCCAATTTCGGCCAGCATTCTGGGACTCATCGCGCCGAGGTAAACAAGCACACGACGGCGTGGCTCGAAGCGCAGGTAAGATTCATCTGTCCAGCGTAAAAAGTCACCTTCAGCAGTGGCATGTTCGCCAGAGAGCAGCCGGTTAACGGCAGTGACAGTTTCGATGATGGCGGTGCGGGGCTTTTCTGGTCTGATGCCGACCCAGCCGAGGAAGTCCTCCGCGCCTGAGGATAAGCCAAGGTTAAAGCGCCCGCCGGAAAATTCATCGAGCGTCGCGGCGAACATGGCGATTTCTGCCGGATTGATGGTATAGGGATTGAGGATGCAAGTGCCGATTTCGATACGTTCAGTGGCGGCAGCGACAGCGGTCAGGATGACGGCTGCACTCCGCAAAAACAGATCGTTACTCACCCAGAATTGGTCAAAGCCAGCATTTTCAGCCAGCTTTGCCAATTTCACGTAGTCATGAACGGGCAGATCATTATTCAGACGCAGACTAAACTTCATGAGGCAATAATCGCTTCAGCTTCCATCTCGACCAGATAGCCTTCGCCAATCAGGGCGCTGACTTCGACCAGCGTATTGGCGGGACGCACATCCATAAAAAACTCGCCGTGCGCCCGCCCGACGGCTTCCCAGTCATTGGCGTTTGTCACGTAAATGCGGGTACGAACGACATCGGTCAGAGATGCGCCTGCCTGCTTCAGGGCGCGTTCGATCTTCTGGATGATATAAACGGTTTGGGCATAAGGGTCGTTGAGGCCAACCACTTCACCGTTTTCGTCGGTGGCAGTTGTGCCGGAGACATGAACAGTATTGCCCACGCGCACTGCCCGCGAATAGCCAACGATGCTCTCCCATTTAGTGCCGGAGGGAATGTTTTGTCGTGTAGTCATATAAGACACTCCACTAATCAATTACAATAAGCGATTGAAAGCCGTTGGTTAGCTTTTCGCCACCACTAACACGGGCAACCACCACATCTTCCACGCGGGATGAAAAACTGTTGAACTGTGTGATACTGGGTTCAACGGTAAACATCATACCTTCCTGAATCAGTGTCTCGTCGCCTTTGGTTAAAAAGGGTGGTTCATGAACATCCATGCCGATGCCATGACCAAGGCGGTGACGGAAGGTGTCGCCATAGCCTGCCGCCTCTATAACGGCACGCGCTGCTGCTTCAACCTGAGTTGTTGTGACCGCGCCCGCTTTCATAGCAGCCACTCCTGCTGCCTGCGACTCCATCACCAATCTATAGACTCGCTGGAATTCGGCATCCGGTTCTCCAAACGAGACTGTGCGCCCATAGTCGTAACACCAGCCATCATGCACGGCACCAAAGTCAAACAGAATGGAGACAGGAGCCGTCAGGACACGGGGCCACGTACCAAGCCGGTCACCAAAGCGCAGAGGGTGGTTCGGGCCGGAGTTGTAAAGTGAGGTGGTAAAGGACGGCCCCAGCGACCCATGCCGCCGTAATTGATAATCGACTTCAGCAACGATGTCGAGTTCCGTCATACCATGCCTGAGCTGTTTCAGAACATCAGCAAAAGCAGACTCAGTAATTTCGCCGGCGCGGCGCATGACGGCGATTTCATCTTCGGATTTCATGACACGCAGGGGGCGAATGAGTTCAGTAGCATTAATGAAGACAGCATCCGGCAGAATTTTCTGTAAATGAACGACAGTTTCGCCAAACGCCAGTTCACCAATAGCAACGCGCGGATTAGCAGGTAAATTGAATTTTTTCAGAATATCGCTGACCAGCGTTGCAGGGTCATCCCAATCACCCAATACGCGGATGTCCACGCCGGTCAGCCGGTTAAGACCGCCGAACTCTGCTGTCATACGGGGAAGAGGCAGCACGGGGGCGTTTTTCGGCGTCAGCCAGGCTCCTTCCAGCCACGCCCCCGGATGAATGGTGCGTCCATAATTGGGGACATCGCGCGGGATGCCAATCAGATATTCCAGATCGGATGAAATCGGGAAAAACACCACATCCGCCACACCTTCAATGGCAGCCTGGAAACGGGCTATATGTTCATCATAGGAAATTGCCATCGTTTACTTTCGCCTTTTGTGAACCAATACGCCTTCGTCAAAATCGCCCAAACTATAGCACGGAAAGTTTGTACGGACATGCAGCCATCTGGTTTGCTTAAGACCATTTCTATGTCTACAATATGCCCTCATCGGAAAGATAATTACACGGTGTCAGTATAGAAGGGATTGTTTATATGCTTCGATTGTTACATGTGCGTCGCCTGATGGCCTTGTTGACTATTATGATGATTTCGCTGCTGCTGTCCGGCTTTGCCGCCGCGCAGGACGAAAAGGTTCTGGTCATCGGCCATGCTGAAAGCACCGACTCGCTTGACCCGGCTCGCGGCTATACCCAGACTTCAGGGTTTATCTTCCGCGCCACTTATGAAACGCTCGTTACTTTCCCGGATGCTGATGCCAGCTCTATTGATCCCCTGCTGGCTGCAGACTGGACAGTTTCGGAAGATGGTCTGACCTATACCTTCACACTGCGCGAAGGCGCGGTTTTCGCCAGCGGCAACCCGGTTACGGCGGATGATGTCGTATTCTCAATCAACCGGCTGAAAAACCTCAAGAGCAGCCCGGCTTTCCTGGCGGACACGATTACCAGCGTCGAAGCGACGGACGCCAGCACGGTGGTTTTCACCCTGACCGCGCCCGATCCGTCGTTCCTGTCGATTCTGCCAAACAGCGCTTTTCAGGTGACGGACTCAGTTCTGATTCGTGAAAACGGTGGCACAGACGCGGCAGATGCGGAAACTACTGACACTGCTGAGAGTTTCCTCAACAACACGTCGGCAGGAAGTGGCCCCTATCTGCTGGAAAGCTGGCAGCCGCTGGTTGAAACGGTGCTGGTTCGTAACCCCAATTATCAGGGTGACGCGCCCTATTTTGATCGTGTGATTGTCACCAATATCCCAGAAGCGGCCACGCAGAAAATCGCGCTGGAAGCGGGCGACATCGACATCGCGCTCGACCTGACGGCTGATCAGATTGCGCCGCTGGAAGGCAATGCGGACATCGCCATCTACAGCGGCCCGGCCAACATCACCCACTTCCTGCTGATGAACGCCGACCCGGAAATCGGCGGCCCGGTTTCTAACCCGCTGGTACAAAAAGCAATTCGGCTGGCGCTGGATTACGAAGGCTACAAAACCCTGTGGGGTGGCATTGCACCCGGCTCGAATCTGGCTTATGGCATCGCGGGTGCATTCGGCCCCGAACAGGCGTTGACCCGCGATCTGGATGCAGCAAAGGCGCTGCTGGCTGAAGCCGGTTATCCCGATGGTTTTGAAATCACGCTGAGCTATCCTGACTTTTCCTTCCAGGGCGTGAACATGAATACCAACGCCCAGAAGATTCAGTCTGACCTGGCTGAGGTTGGCATCACGGTCACACTGAATGTTGGCGAACTTCAGGTATCGCTGGAAGAATATCGCAATGGCTTACAGGGTTTTGGGTACTGGTTCTGGGGCCCGGATAAGCTCGATCCCGTTGATTTCCTGTCGTTCCTGCCGGGCGGCAAGGTGGCGGAAGAACGCGCCAAGTGGCTGGCAGCCAATGCTGACGCCGATCTGCTGGAGCTGATTGACCAGGCCAGAACGGAAACAGATCAGGACGCACGCCTTGATCTGTATGGTCAGCTTCAGGCTTATGCTCAGGAAAGCGGCGCATTTGCCCCCTTCAACCAGCCTGATATTCAGACTGCTTTCCGCGCCAACCTGCAAGGCTACATCTGGCATCCGCAGTGGTTGATCGATGTGGCGCTGTTGAGCCGCGCTGAATAGCATTACTCCATTCTGTTTTACCTACAGGGGTGAACCACTGGCTGACCCCTGTAATTTCCTTATGAAAGCCTTTTGACGTAATGCCTTTTCATCTCTATTTTCTGCGCCGACTGGTATTCGTTATTCCAACCGTTCTGGGCATTACCGTAGTGGCATTCTTCATCGCCAATGCTGTGCCTGCCGACCCGGTGACTGCTAACCTGCCGCAGAGCGCACTCAATAATGAAGAACTGGTCAATGCTTTCCGCCAGCGCTGGGGGCTGGATAAGCCGCTGGTCGAGCAGTATCTCACTTATCTGCAAAACCTGCTGCGCGGCGACTTTGGCATATCGATCAAGACGCGCAAACCGGTCATTGAGGACATCGGCCAGTATCTCCCGGCGACATTTGAACTGGCGACCTTCGGCATCATTTTCGGTATGGTGATGGGCATTGGCTTCGGCGTCATTTCGGCGGTGTGGCGCAACAGCCCGGTTGATTATTTTGTGAGAATCTTCGCCTTAATCGGCGTGAGTTTTCCTGTCTTTCTACTGGCGCTGATCGGCCTACAGGTGTTATATGCCCAATGGGGTGTCGTAGCCGGGCCAGGACGCTTGACTGTTGCCCTGCGTCCGCCGCCGGTTGTGACCGGATTGGTGACGATTGACAGCATACTGGCGGGGAACTGGCGGGCACTGGGAGATGCCCTGTCGCACCTCATTCTGCCGTGTTTCATCCTCGGTTGTTATATTTCCGGCACGATTGCCCGCATCACTCGCGCATCACTGCTGGAAGTGCTGAGCATGGACTACATTCGGACTGCCCGCTCCAAAGGGCTGGGGGAACGGGTGGTCATTTTGCGGCATGGCCTGTCCAATGCGCTGATTCCGGTCGTGACGGTCATTGGCCTGTCATATGGCAATCTGCTCTCTGGTGCGGTGCTGACGGAATCGATTTTTGCCTGGCCGGGGATTGGCCGCTATATGTTTCGAGCGTCCACATCACAGGATTTCCCGGCGATTATGGGTGTGAGCATTTTGATTGCCTGTATTTACATCGGAGTGAATTTCGTCGTTGACATCCTCTACTATTTCCTTGACCCCCGTATCCGCCTCGGTTGAGCGGCGGAGTGATGTGCTGCGTTTGCTGCGGCACAATCCATTGGTATTAATCGGCGCGGTGATCGTCGCCTTCTGGCTGGTGATTGTGCTGATTGGGCCGCTGATCGCGCCTGCTGACCCGCTCAAACAAAATGTGAATGTTCGTCTGCAAGCGCCGAGCGAAACTTACCGTTTTGGTACGGACGAATTGGGCCGCGATATGTTCAGCCGCGTATTATATGGCGCACGGATCACCATTCCGGCAGGGCTGGCGGTGATTGTGGTTGGCAGCATAATTGGGGTATTGGTCGGGGCAGTGGCCGGGTATCTGGGGGGCAGGTGGGATGAACTCCTGATGCGAACCAGCGAACTGTTCATGGCCTTTCCAACCATTATTCTGGCGCTGGCGATTACCGCTGCTCTGGGGCCAGACATCCGCAATGCGATCATCGCGCTGGTGATTGTGTGGTGGCCGAGTTATGCGCGGGTGGTACGCAGCTTGGTGCTGGAAATTAAATCGAAGGAATTTGTAGAAGGTGCGCGCTGTATCGGTGCGCCGAGCTGGTATATTCTGTTTCGGACAGTGCTGCCGAACTGCATTTCATCGGCCATTGTCCTCGCTACGCTGGATGTGGGCAACGCGATTCTGACCTTCGCCGGGTTGAGTTTCCTCGGCTTAGGGCCAGACCCCTCCTCACCGGAGTGGGGGCGTATGGTGTCCATCGGCATTGATTTCTTTGACCAGTGGTGGATGTGGCTTTACCCCGGTCTGGCTATTGCCAGTCTGGTGCTGGCATTTAACTTCATTGGCGATGGTCTGCGCGATCTTCTTGATCCCCGCCTGCGGAAGGGTTAGTTATCCCGGCAGGCTGCTGCTGTGAATCAGGTCGGTCAGTTCGCGGTGCCAGCTCACATCACGCCACATGCCGACGAACTGCGGCCCGCAAAAGTTGCTGGTGGCGATGGCTGACCACAACCCGGTTGCGGCGGCGCGGCGCGTCCCAAAGGCACAGAGTTCCTTCACCCATTCCCAATCCAGCAGTGGCCAGTCCTTGTAATCGACAATCGCCCAGCATTCCGTCGTGATGAGCGCTTTGCCGGAGGCTTTGCCCCAGGCCGCCAGCATATCAATACGTTCTGCAAGCTGCTTCTGCCAGTAATCCGGTTTGCTGTAGTAGAGCTTTTCGGCGTACAGCGCGAGGTTCTCGTAGCCTTTTGAGTCAAAGCGCTCAAAATTGTAGCCAACGGTTTCGTAAAATTCGCCCGGTGTCATCCATATATGCAGTTCCAGCAGGTCATGCATGGACACATCTTCCGACTGCCAGCTTTCGTATTCGGTGGTGAACGAGTAGCAGTAGTCCAGTTGGGGATAGGCTGCCCGCAGTGGGGCGATAGAATCGCGCATCCAGGCTGCGCCTTCCGGCGAGTGGCGGCGATACTCCTCATCCTTCAGGAAAGGTGCCCATACCGACAGCGGAAATTCATTGCACAGGTCAACATACAGAATGGAGTCAAGCAGCCCGGCAGACTCGATGCTGTCGATGGTCGCTTTCCAGATAGCAGCCATGTCGGCGGCAGTGTGGATGTTCATGCGGGTATTGTCGCGGTCTTCGCGGAACCAGGTGGAGAGGCCAACCAGCATTCCGCGTTCAGCACACTTCTCGATGAACTGGTTGAGATAGGGCTGTATATGAACACGATTGAGCGCCGGGCTGCCCCAATCCTGTTGATTCCAGCAGGGCAGCAGTTCCCACTCACGTTCTGGGTCAGCGGCGATGAGATGCGGATAGGCATCTATACGAACTGCGTCGTAGCCGCGCATTTTGAGTTCATCTAACGCGGTATCCCAATCTTCATAGCCAGCGCCGGGCCAGCGCCGTTCCAGCCAGGAGAAGTCCCACATCGTAATGGCAAGGGGATGGGCGAGATGCTTCCTGAGGGGCATTTAGCAAAGCCTTTTTGTTGAAATCGCCATAGTCCAAACATTTAGGCTAACACTTTCTGCTTCGCAGGGTAGATAGTTTCAGGCAATTTATACAGATCGTTATTCTGATTGCTTGACAAGGCAGACTTATCCGCTATACACTATGCAAAATTTCTGGAAGCGCTCTCATAATATTGTGTTTTAAACACTAAAATATTTTATGAACCTCGATGATATTGCCAGAAAAGCTGGTGTCTCCCGCGCAACGGTATCGCGGGTCATCAACAATAAGGCTTATGTAAACGAAGTTACCCGCCTGCGCGTTATGGAAGTGATCGAGCGCGAGGGCTTCACCCCTAATCCCGCCGCTCGGATGCTGGTTACACGACAGACACGCACGATTGGGGTTGTCATCCCTTATCTTCCAGTCACCCTATTTGATGAAGCGCGTTATTTTTCGGCACTGCTGCAAGGCATCACTGAAATCGCTCAGGCGCGTGATTATGGAGTGCTGCTGTGGCTGGGGCAGCCGGGAGACAGCAAAAACCAGTTTTATAAACGCATTACCCAGAACCGGCTGATGGATGGGTTGATTCTGGCCTCTATTCCGGCAGATGATCCCTTGCAACGTCAATTACTCGACCTCAAAATGCCTTTTGTAATGGTCGAACGCCCCATTGAGTTTGCCGATCAGATCAGCTATGTGACCGTCGATAATGTTGCGGCTGCGCGCGATGTCACCTTTCTTTTTATCTTCTTGGGTCGGCGGAAAATTGGCACGATCACGGGCGCGATGAATCACCCGGATGGACAGGATCGACTGGAAGGCTATCGTCAGGCATTAGCGGCCTGCGGCATTCCCTTTGACCCTGAACTGGTCGTTGAAGGTGATTTTGGCCTGGAGTGTGGTTATCGCGGTATGAAACTGCTGCTGGAGCGGGGCGTTGATGCAGTTTTCGCAGGAACTGACATCACGGCAGTGGGTGCGCTGCGGGCAATTAACGAAGCAGGTGTGTGTGTCCCGGAAGCGATTGCCCTGATCGGCTTTGATGATCTGCCGACATCGATCAGTGTGATGCCGCAGATCAGCACTATTCGCCAGCCGATTCAGCAAAAAGGAGCGGAAGCTGTCGTTTTGCTGCTGGATACGCTTGAAGGCATACAGAAAAGCCCGCGCCTTTTCATTTTGCCGACCGAACTGGTGATTCGCGGCTCTACGGTGGCTGTTAACTAAAGATGGATTATTTCCTGTTTTCTCACTGAGCGAGAGACAGTATAACGTCAGGATTAGACTGAGAAGGAGGTACTGCTGGTCGAGAGCGAAATAATGAACACGGCTTTAAAGACAGACAGATATTTTGAGCGAAGGAGATTTCATTCATGTCCCGCAAAATGGTTTTTGTGCTGGCGCTGATCGCATTACTCGCCTTCAGCATCGCCCCGATCACCGCGCAGGATGACACTCCGCGTGGCGGTATTGTCGTCATCAACGAGTCGCCCCAGGGTAACTGGGCTGGCCCGAACTTCAATCCTTATTCCCCCAGCCCGCGTCATGGCACCACTAACTTCGTTTACGAACCACTGATTGTCTTCAACCCGGCGGATGGCGGCCTGCCCACCTGGTGGCTGGCAACCGACGCGCAGTACAGCGAAGACCTGCTGTCGTTGACCTTCACCCTGCGTGATGGCGTTAAGTGGAGCGATGGCGAGGCTTTTAACGCTGATGATGTCGTGTTCACCGCCAATCTGTTGAAAGAATATCCAGCATTGGATAACCTTGCCATGTGGCAGATCATCACCGGTGTTGAAAAAGTTGATGATCTGACCGTTAGTTTCGGCCTCAACGCAGTTTACACGCAGGCTGATACGGTTATTGGCGGGTTCCGTCCGCTGCCGGAACACATCTGGTCGGCGATTGAAGACCCGGTGACATTCCTCAATGAAACCCCGGTTGGTACTGGCCCATTCACCGAAGTGACTGATTTCAGCGAGACGGTTTATACCATTCTCCGCAACCCGAATTACTGGCAGGAAGGTAAGCCCTATATTGACGGTGTGCGCTATCCGGCGTATTCCGGCAATGACTCGGTCAATAACGCGCTCATCAATGGCGATATTGACTGGGCAGGTAACTTCATCCCGGAAATTCAGCGGACATTCGTTGAAAAAGACCCGGAACACTTCGGCTATTACTTCTGGCCGGAAGGCGCTGGCCCGGTTGTGCTGTATCTGAACACCACCAAGCCGCCTTTCAGCGATGTCAAATTCCGTCAGGCTGTCAGCATGGCAATTGATTACCAAAACATGGTTGATAATGTCTACGGCCCTGGCTATTCTGCCCCGATGAATCCGACTGGCCTCAGCTCTGGCCGTTATGCCGACTGGCTCGACCAGGCGGCGCTCGACAAAGCGGCTGAACTTGGCCTCGGCACCTACAACCCGGAGGGCGCGAACGCCCTGCTGGACGAAGCGGGTTATGCAGTAGGCGGTGACGGTATCCGCACCCTGCCAGATGGTACCCGTATCAGCTTCCGCATCCAGACCGTCAATGGCTGGACGGATTGGACGAATTCGGCGCAGTACGTGGCACAGAATCTCCAGGATCTTGGCCTCGAAGTGTCGATTGAGACACCAGAATTCGGCGCATGGTTCAGCGCCCTTCAGGGTGGCACCTATGACGCCTCGATGGGCTGGTCGAATTACAACCGCACCCCATGGGATTACTATCGTAATGTCATGGACAGTACGCTGTTGTCCACAGGCGCGGATGGTAACACTGTTGCCAATGGCACAACATGGGCGCGCTGGTTCAGCGATGAAACTGACCAACTGCTCAAGGATTTCACACTGACGGCTGATCTGGATGAACAGAAGGCGATTGCCGGCCAGCTTCAGTTGGCGTTCGTCGAGAATGTGGTCAACATCCCCCTGTTCGCCAACCCACAGTGGTATGAGTGGAATGAACGACGCTTCGTCGGTTTCCCGAAACCGGATAATTACTATGCACAGGGCAGCCCCTGGAATGCGCCGGGCAGCCTGATTACCGCCCTGACAATCCACTGCGTGGATGCGACGAGCTGCGGCCAATAATGGCATAGACTATGTGAGGCGCTATAATAAGCCGCTCACATAGTAAATAACGGGGCTGGCGGCCTGTCTGCCAGCCCTTTTTGCAAAATTGTATTTTTTGGTGAGGGTTTACTATGCGTTTCTTACTCCGTCGCGGTGGCTTTTACTTAATTGCCGCATTTGCCGCTATTACCCTGAATTTTTTTATACCGCGATTAATGCCCGGCGACCCCGCCAGCATCATCTTCGCCCAGTTTCAGGGCCGCCTGGACCCTCGTGCGATGGATTCATTGAAAGCCAGTTTCGGCTTTGTCGATGGCCCACTCCATGAACAATACATCACCTATCTGGCAAATGTTGCTCAGGGCAATTTTGGTATCTCCGTGTCACGCTTTCCGACGCCGGTGCGTGATGTGATTGGCTCCGGGTTGGCGTGGACGCTGCGGTTGGTAGGTCTTTCAACTATTATTTCCTTCCTGCTGGGCATGATCTTAGGTATTTTTGCGGCATGGCGACGGGGTAAAACGCTGGACAGTGCTGTTCTGCCAATTGCCAGTGTTTTAGGTGCGTTTCCATTTTTCTGGATCGCGCTGGTTTTGCTCTACTTTTTTGGGATGAACCTGCGCTGGTTTCCCATCAGCCATGCCTTTGATACCGATATTCCAGTGGACTGGGGTTCGTGGGCTTTCATCCAGAGTGTGGCGACACATGCCATCCTGCCGTCATTCACCATCGTCATTACTTCTGTAGGCGGGTGGATGCTGGGAATGCGGAACAATATGATCGGCGTTCTCTCGCAGGATTACATCGTCATGGCGCAGGCCAAAGGGCTGCCGGAACGTCGGGTTGTCTTCACTTACGCCGCCCGCAACGCTATTCTGCCCAGCCTGACCGGTTTTGCCATGAGCCTGGGCTTCATCCTCGGCGGGGCGCTGCTGGTGGAAGTGGTGTATTCCTATCCGGGCATGGGTTTTCTGCTGCTGTCGGCGGTCAACCAGCGGGATTATCCGCTGATGCAGGCGATCTTCCTGATGATTACCCTGTCCGTCCTGATCGCTAATTTTCTGGTCGATCTGTTTTACGTTTTTCTCGACCCACGTGCGCGTTCATAGGAGAATCTCATGGATCAAAGTCAACCGGTCATTCAATCCGTAGTCTCCGACAATGCCGCACCGCGCCGCTCTTCACGCATACATCTCCCGGAATGGCTGCGCCTTGTCCTGAAAAATCGTAAGGCTGTTGTCGGTCTGAGTATTCTGTTTATCTTCATCATTATGGGTGTATTCGCGCCGCAAATCAGCGGCACCATGCAGCCCAACCGCTTTGTCACCCGCTCCCATCTACCTCCTGGGTCGGTTGTGGGCGACAAGACTTATCTGATGGGCAGCACCAGACAGGGGCAGGATATGGTGGCGCAGATTGTGTGGGGAGCGCGTACCACCCTTTATGTCGGCTTTGTAGCTGGGACGATGATTATCCTGATTGCTATTGGTGTCGGCGTCACAGCCGGTTATTTCGGCGGCATTGTGGATGAAGTGCTTTCATTCATCATGAATGTCTTTCTGATTTTACCCGGACTGCCGCTCATTATTGTGCTGGCAGCCTGGCTGCGACAGCCCGGCCCCGGAACTGTAGTGCTGGTGCTGGGCCTGGTCAATTGGGCTTATGGTGCGCGTGTGCTGCGTTCGCAGGCCTTATCGCTGCGGAACAGTGAATTCGTGGCGGCGGCCAAAGTCTCCGGTGAATCGTCACTGCGAATCATCATTTTTGAAATTCTGCCGAACATGGTTTCGCTGGTTGCCTCTGCCTGGATTGGCTCGGTGCTGTTCGCCATTTTGACCGAGGCGGGTTTGTCATTCATCGGTCTGGGCGATGCCAATACCGTATCCTGGGGAACAATCCTCTATTGGGCACAGCAAAATCAGGCACTGCTGGTCGGCGCGTGGTGGACATTCATCCCACCGGGATTGTGCATCGCATTGGTTGGTCTGAGCCTGACCCTGATTAACTATTCTATAGACGAAATTACCAATCCGCGTCTGCAAAGTGGAGCATAACTGATGGTCGCTGCAACTAAAACAACTTCATCCGGCTTTGTCCTGCCGGAGCAAAAGCCCGATCAGCCGTTGCTACAGGTGCGTGATCTGGTGGTGGAATACCGAACACAACGCGGTGTGGTACGCGCTGCCGATCATGTCTCGTTCGACATCTGGCCGAATGAAGTGCTGGGTCTGGCGGGCGAGTCCGGTTGTGGTAAATCAACCATTGCCCACGCCGTCACCCGCATCCTGAAACCCCCTGCGTATATCACAGGCGGCTCAATCATGTGTCGGGGTGTGGATATTCTTGGGCTGGATGAGGCTAATCTGCGCGGTTTCCGCTGGGAACATATGTCGATTGTGTTCCAGAGCGCGATGAATGCCCTGAACCCGATTATCACGGTTGGCGAACAGATCATGGACGCTATTCAGTCGCATATCAGCGTCAGCAAAAAAGAAGCACGCGAACGGGCCAAAGAACTGCTGGAAACCGTCGGCATCCAGGCTGAGCGCGTGGACAGTTACCCACACCAGCTCAGCGGGGGGATGCGCCAGCGGGCGGTGATCGCTATTGCGCTGGCGCTCAAGCCGGAACTCATCATCATGGATGAGCCAACAACCGCGCTGGATGTAGTGGTGCAGAAGCAGATTATTCAGGAGATTCGTCATCTGAAAGAAAAATTTGGCTTCTCAATTTTGTTCATCACCCATGATTTGTCACTGCTGGTGGAATTTTCGGATCGTATTGGCATTATGTACGCTGGAGAACTGGTGGAGGTCAGCCCCTCGCAGGAAATTTTCCAGAATCCGAAGCATCCCTACACCTATAAACTGATGAATTCGTTTCCGACAGTGAGCGGGCCGCGCCAGGAATTACTGGGTATTCCCGGTTCGCCACCGGATTTGATTGATCCGCCCGGTGGATGCCGTTTTAACCCCCGCTGCGAGTTCGCTATACCGGGCAAATGTTATGAAATCCGCCCCCGCTTGCAGGAAATTTCGCCCAGGCACAGTGTCGCCTGCCATCTGATGGATGAAGAAAAAATCTCATGACGGAACAACCCATTCTCGAAACGCGCAACCTGACCAAACACTTCATCACCGGTAATGCCATTTCCCGCAAAGTGGTGAAAGCGGTTCAGGAAGCTTCGATCAAACTCTTTCGCGGCAGAGTGACGGCGCTGGTGGGGGAGAGCGGCAGCGGCAAAAGCACCATTATTCGGATGCTGGCGCGGCTGTATGACCCCACTGGCGGCGAAATCCTGTTTCGCGGAAAGGATGTCGCCCCACAAAAAAGCCGAAAAGCGCTGCTGGATTATCGCAGTCAGGTGCAGATGATTTTTCAGGATCCGTTCAGTTCGCTCAACCCGGTGCATAAAGTCAATTATCACCTGGAGCGTTCGCTGCGGATTCATGGCAAGGCAGCGCGGGGCAAGGCCGCACGCGAGCAAATTCACCTGCTGCTGCGCCGTGTCTCGCTGACACCAGTGGAAGAATTTGCCGTCAAATATCCGCATCAATTGAGCGGTGGGCAGCGGCAGCGGGTCGCTATTGCCCGCGCACTGGCGGTTGAGCCGCATGTGATGCTGGCTGATGAGCCGGTATCGATGCTGGATGTGTCGATTCGACTCGGCATCCTTAACCTGATGGCACAGCTCCGCGATGAGCAGAATATCGCCTTTCTCTATGTCACCCACGATATCGCCAGCGCCCGTTATTTTGCCAACGATATTCTGGTGATGTACGCCGGGCATATTGTTGAGGGGGCAGACAGCGAAGAACTCATCACCGATCCAAAACATCCCTATACACAACTGCTGCTGTCTGCTGTGCCAGACCCGGCACGTGGCTTGCGGACGCAGGATATCGAGGTGAAGGGTGAGATTCCCAGTCTTGCTGATCTGGACGAGGGATGTCCTTTTGCTGCCCGCTGTCCGCACGTTATGGACAAGTGCCGTGCTGCCATGCCACCCAAGACGAAATTGGCTGAGTCACGCTGGGTACGCTGCTACCTGTATGATGGGCCGACGATGGCATAGGAATACTTCACTGTGAGGGTGCAGGGAAGCCACTGGCTCAACCTGCACGCTTTTTGTTCATCCGTGTCTTCACCAGACCCATGCCGGGAACAGGTTGTCGAAATTGCCAGCGGTGAGGGCGTGCGGATTATCGCCATTGGCGTCCATCAGGTAAAGCTGGGGGTGGCCGTCCCGGTCAGAGACAAAGGCGATTTGCGATCCATCCGGTGACCAAGCGGGCGAAAGCTCAGTTGTCGGAGAGAATGTCAGCCGGCGAGCAGCGCCGTCGCAGGCAGCAGCCTGGTCACAGCTAACATCCATAACATAAATTTCCGGGTTGCCCGTGCGCGACGAAACAAAGGCGATCTGCGTGCCATCGGGCGACCAGGCCGGGTCCCAACTGCTCGTTCGCATCTCACTTAAATTGCGCGGGTTGCTGCCATCGGTATTGACGACGTAGATCGTTGAAATCAGTTCGCCAATGTAGTCGGCGTAATAGGCAACGCCCTGCCCGGTAGGCGACCAGGCCGGGCCAAATCCATAGGTCAGTTCGCGTTCTTTTCCATTCAGGGCATCCAGTACCCTGATGCTGTTATAACCAAGCAGATAAGCGATCTCGCGGCCATCAGGCGACCAGGTGGGCCGCCAGGCATGATTGAGCGGGTCGCTTTTGACAGGATGCTGGTTGCCGCCGTTCACATCCATGATATAAATTTCGGTGCCTGTATTACCAAGTCGATCTGAGTAAAAAGCAATTTGCTGTGTTTCAGGGGAATAGGCCGGGCCAAGATCGTCGCTGGGGCTGCGCGGCAGATTGAAAGTAATGCCTCTGCTGATGTCCAGTCGGTAGATGTCCCAATTGCCATTCCGGTTTGATTGGAAGGCAATCTGTCTGGTGGTTATAGCTGTGCCTGTGGCGAATGCTCCAACAACCAGCAGGGTAAAAATCCCTGCTATCCCTGCGCTTATTTGGCTAACATATTTGAGCGCCGTCATGCAAAATCCTGTTTCGATCATTACCCATCTCAACTATAACGCGCTGGTGTAAATTCTGAACTATGGAGCGGAGTTCGCGTTATATTCGTGTAAACTATTGGTCGTCAAGTCACCCACGAAAGGTAACCACCTATGCACCGTATTGAATCCCTGCTGGCTGCGCGTTTGTTCGTCGCGCCACAGCTTGTCGATGACCGCCTCTATTTCGTCAGTAACCTGTCCGGCCACCTCAATCTGTATGTGATGCGCGTTGGCGGGAGCGTGCCGGAGCCGCTGCTGCCACCGCATCTGGCGCTGCAAAACCCGGAACTGATGGGCGGGTATCTGTATTATGTTTTCAAAGACAAAATTCTCTTGATGCTCGACACCGATGGCGACGAGCGTTATCTGCCACATCTGCTGCCGCTCGATGGCGGTTTCCCGGAACCTATTTTGCAGGAGATGGTCGCGGAAAGCCGCGCTTATTGTGTCAAGATCGACCCGGACAAGGAGATTGTTTATTTCGTGGTTGATTCGCTTAAGGAAGCGATGACCTCTACCTGGCGGGCTGACCTGAAAACACTGGCGCTGGAAAAACTCACCGAAGGACAGTGGCCGCGCTGGGCAGAGGCGCACACTGCCGATCACAGCCAGGTCATTTTGAACGAAGGTTACACGGTGGGTGACAATGTGCTGTATCTCTACGATGGTAAGGTCAAGCCGCTGAATGGCAAGCCGCTGGAACTGCGGACGGCGGACGAAAATGTCCCGCTGACTTCGTTCAATGCTACCCATTTTTGCGGCAGCGAGCAGGGTGTGCTTATGATAACCTCGCTTCACGAAGACAGTTATGGTCTTGGCTATCTGAGCTTGGCTAACCCTGACGTTGTACATCAGGTGACCATCATCGGCATCGTGCACAGCGGTGCTGGTGAGATGACTGGACTGCGTCACCTGCGTGATGATCGCTATGCTGTTTCCTATAATATTGATGGCTGTTCGTGGTTATATGAAGGCGAATTTAACGAAGCTGCTCACACAATGGCACTGGATGCGGTGATTTGCGGCCAGTGTTAACTGGCGAATGGCGTGCTGGAAGCCTTTTATTATGACAAAAAGCATGACCGCTATGCGCTCTCCTTTTGCAGCGCAGTATCACCGACGCAGATTTATATCCGCCGGGGCAGTGCGCTGGAACGCCAGACCAATGAGCGCGTATTAGGTATTCCGACGGCGCTGCTCGCACCCGGCGAAGATGCTTCATTCACTTCCTTCGATGGCACGCGGATTTCGGCACGTTTGTATCTGCCTGCCCCGGAGCTCGGTTATGAAGGCGCTCGCCCGCTGGTATACTACATTCACGGCGGCCCCCAGAGCCAGGAACGCCCGAATTTCGCCTGGTTTTCCATGCCGCTGATTCAATTCCTGACGCTGAACGGATTTGCCGTTTTTGTCCCGAATGCGCGCGGCAGTACCGGTTACGGCCTGAGCTATACCAAACATGTCGATCATGATTGGGGCGGCAATGACCGGCTCGACCATGTTCATGCCATGACACAGGTTTTGCCTGACGATCCCCGTATTGATGTCAAACGCTCCGGGGTAGTTGGGCGGTCTTATGGCGGCTATATGACGCTGACGCTGGCGACCCGCCACCCGGAATTGTGGGCGGCTGCGGTGGATATGTTTGGCCCGTACAATCTTTTCACCTTTATGGATCGCATCCCGGAAACATGGAAACCGTATTTCGCGGCGGCGGTGGGCGACCCGGAAAAAGACCATGATTTTCTGGTAGAACGTTCACCCAGCACCTATATTGACCAGCTTGCCTGTCCGATGCTGGTCATTCAGGGTAAAAATGACCCCCGCGTGATTGAGCAGGAATCGCGCGAGGTTGTCGAAGGGCTGCGGGCAAAGGGGCGGCAGGTCGATTATCTGATGTTTGAGAACGAAGGTCATGATGTGCTGAAATATGAAAACCGCGTTACCTGCTACAACGCCATCACTGACTTTTACAAACAGTGGTTGAAACCGTAAGGTGTTTAGCGGTGCTTCAAAACCATCACTTTAGCTTCGCTTGATTCCAGCGAAACAGTCATTGAACTATCGTTGACGGAAGCAGTCGTCTGATTGTGGAAAAAATCCTGCCAGTTGCCATTGGCTTCTGGCAGCTTAATCCGAATATCCTTTCTTGCCTCAAGATGTATGTTGGCGACAACGATCACCATATCACCCTCATCGCTCCAGCGTTTGTAGGCAATAACCCCCGCTTCGGGCAGGTCAGCAAGCACTTCAAAGTTATCACTGCACAGAGCCATATTGGCTTTTCGCAGAGCGATCAACTGGCGATAATGCTCCCACAGGTCGCGGTTGTCATCATTATTCAGCAGCGACCAGTCCAGCGGCTTTTCTTCGGTATGTTCACCGCGTTCGGTAGCCTGCCCGAACTCCTCGCCCATCCACAGCATCGGGATGCCCGGCGCTGTTAGCAGCAGCGTCGCGCCCAGTTTGTTGCGCTGGAAAGCTGCTTTGCCTTTCAGGCCGCCAACGCTTCTGAGTAGATGCTTAGTGCGCTCCTGATCGTGTTTGTTGAGGTATCGCACCGTTTTGTAGTTCGATACAAACCCATCAGTCTTAGCGTTCAGCACTCGCAGAAGCTCAGTAGTGTTGAACGGCTCATGATCGTCGTGTGGTACACCCAGGACAGTGCAGTTCAACTGGCGGTAAAAATTGTCATGCCAGGCGGCATCAATTGGGCCATCCGGGCCGGTGATAGCCGGGTCTTGTGGCAGATGCTCAGCGATGGTGAAAAAGGGTTTAAAGCCGGTACGCTGGTGGGCTTCATCATTCAACCAGCCAATGACATCAAAATTTTTGAGGGCGCGGGTGCTGTCAAAGCGCAGGCCATCCATGTGAAAGGTGCCGATCCAGCGATGAATTGCACCCAGCGCATGTTCACGGGCGGGATACACATCCAGTTTTTTATCGCGGTACTCGTAATTGAATTTGGGCCCAAAGTGCAGTTCGGGCTTATCAGGATTGACTTTATAAAACCAGTATGAGTAATCAATCAGCGCAAGGGGAGCATTTTCGTGTAAATGATTGTAGACGCCATCATGAAACACACGCAGGCCGCGTTTGTGGCATTCGTCAATCAGCCATGCTAATTCGTCAGGTGTTCCTAGTGAGTGATCTACTGCATAGAGGCTGTGCTGAGAATAGCCCCAGTTATCATCCGGTTTGGCCTGGGTGACGGGCATTAATTCCAGCGCTGTAATGCCTAAGTCCACCAGATAATCCAGCTTTTCTATGATGCGAGGGAATGTCCCTGACGCATCACTATCGTCACCGGGTCCACCGCGAAAATCGCCGATGTGAATTTCATAGATGACCAGTTTTTCGTTCGGAATGAGTTCAACGTCATTATGCTGCCATTCATGCTGAAAATAAACGGGCTGACCGTTGACGATTCTGATAACCGAACAATCAAAATCACCGCCTGCAAATTGAATAGCTGTTGGGTCAGCGACCAGGTGTTTTTTTCTGCCGCCTGCTGGGGTAACTTCGAAGCGATATTGATGCTCACCATCGTCCAGCGGGAAGGAAATCCACCATACGCCATCGGTGGCCTGTGCCATTGGTACAGATTCAAAATCATTCCAGCTACCCTGAATGGCGACCTGTTTGACGCGCGGCGCAAATAAACTAAAGCGCACGCCGTCATCGGTCATTGCGCCGACTTTCTGCCGGGCAGTATTTGAGGCTGTCATACGATGGCTCCTTCTCTTTTGAGCGCGGGCAGTACTTCACGAGCGAATACGCGGATAAAGCCTTCCTGATCAGCAGCGGCGTTGTGAACAAATATATGGTCAAAGCCGAGTTCAATGTCTTCCTGTAACCAGCGAATATGATCCTCAAGATTGGCTGACACACGAGCTGCCTTCGTCATATCTTCAGGGCGCACCAGCCCTGCGACAGCCTCAAAATGGGCGGGCATTTTCAGATCGGATTGAATATCGCTGCCAAAGAGATTGGTGCGCCACTCCCGCCATGCTCCTTGTAGTGCTGTTTCGTAATCAGGTGCATAGGCATGAAGTGCCTGCAAATACATCGGCTTGCCTGCACCGCCGCCACGTCGAAAAGCCTCGATGAATTTTTCCTGATCGGCGCGCGGCTTGGCGGCAGTAATCACGCCATCAGCCCAGCTTCCGACCCATTCTGCGGTTTCGTTGCTGAGCGCCGCACCGAGGACAAGCGGCTTTTGCTCTGGACGGGTGTATAAGATCGCTTCTTCAACTGTGAAATGACCCCGGTGGGTGACGGTTTCACCTGCCCATAACGCACGGATAACTGCAACGGCTTCTTTTAAACGAGCCTGACGTTCTGGCTTCGGCGGCCAGGCATCCCCAGTGATATGTTCGTTGAGAAATTGTCCTGTGCCGAACGAACACCACAGGCGGCCAGGGAACATTTCCGCCAATGTCGCTGCTGCCTGAGCGATGATGGCCGGGTTATAGCGCTGTCCCGGCGCACAAACCATGCCAAAGGACAGGCTCGTAGCCTGCATCGCCGCGCCCAGCCACGACCAGGTGTAGCCGCTTTGCCCCTGTTCATTATTCCAGGGATGAAAATGATCGGAACACATCCCTGCCTCAAAGCCAGTATCTTCAGCCAGACGAATGAAATTGAGGAGTTCACTTGGCTTAAAACGCTCATGCGAACAGTGATAACCGATCGTTGCCATAACCCAAATCCTTATTCGACTAAACTGGAACCCAAAATGCACTTCGTAACATCAACTCTGCCAGAAGTGTTGCGCAAATTCTGTAAAACTCACGTTATAAATTAAATTCAGTGAATCACAGATTTGGCAAGGTAATCGAAAGGCTGCCGACAAACCTCAACAATCCTGCTGGTGCGACGAGGTAAGGTTGAGTGCTGAATCCGCTCAACCTGTAATAGGCGGAGACTATTTCTGAAGAAAACTCAGCCTTATGCGCATGATGTTGAATCGGATATAATAGGTTTTTAGCGGGTCACAATAGATCGTGATGCCGATGCTTATCGAAAAAACGCCGTAAAACCCCAACCTTTAGGTTTGGGGATATAAGGCGCGGTTCTGGTTGTATAGGGAAGGATAGTTGGCTATAATGCGAATGCTGGTCGCGGAAGAGCAATTCCCACCAGCCCTCCAACCGCATGGGGATCA
>CAYUTY010000088.1:0-25089 GCA_964447795.1 uncultured Anaerolineaceae bacterium | reverse complement strand
CGGGATGATGCCACCGTTTTACCGAATGCCTCATCCTTTTTCAAACATACAAGTGTGCTTGATTTCAGGTAGCCAGTCGGCTTTAGCCACTGGCGGGCAAACTGAAGCACACGTCGATTATAACGGAAATAGCTGCCCAACGGATAACATTTCACCGCATTTCTCCCCTCAAAATCGAAACAAATGTTATGACAAATGTTTCACCGCTCGCCCCATTTCCCTGCTAAACTCTGTCTATGGCGTTGTCTTTCTCGGTGTTTGCTGTGTACGTTGCGGTGAAATCTGCCTTTGACTAGCGACTACTGACTATCGACCTGGTAATGATAAAAATGTCCGATTCTCATTTTCACCATTTTCACCATTTCCACCGCCGCCGCCGCCACTAACCAGCCGGGGAATGGCGGCGGAATATCAGGAAAAACAGTATCACCATCACCGCCGCCGCCGCCGCCACAACATTTACCCATTTTTAACGGGGCGGCCTGCCGAAAAAAACGAAACGGGCTACAATGGGCATAGTTACGCGGAAGATAAACAGAAAGGTCGCCGCCATGCGGAAAGCCCTGCTGCTAACCCTGCTCATGATCGCCCTGCTGGCCGCTCTGCTCCCGGCCCTGGCGCAGAACAACACCATCGCCCTGGGCGAAAGCGCCGAAGGCACGCTGCGCGCCGACGGCCTCAGCGCCGTCTATACCTTCTCTGGGGGCCAGGGCGATACCGTCACCATCACGCTGGAATCGGACGCCTTCGACGCCTTCCTCACGCTGCGTGGGCCGGATGGTGACGAACTCATCACCGACGACGACAGCGCAGGCGATGGTGACGCCCGAATCGCCAATTTCAGCCTGCCCGAAGCGGGCGAATATACCATCGTCGTTGACAGCTACAACCGGCTGGCGACCGGCGACTATACATTGTCGCTGGAAGGCATCCTCGCCCCAACGCCTATTCCCTCGCCAGTGCCTTTTGTCAATGAAGTTTTTGACTCCGGCCTCAGCTACGGCCAGAGCATCAATTCCACCCTGACCGCCGACGCCAGCGCCTTCGTCTATGCCTTTGAGGGACAGGCAGGCGAGACGGTGACGATCACCGCCACATCAAGCGACTTCGACAGCTACCTGACCCTCCGCAGCGAAAGCGGCGTCGTGCTGGCAACTGACGACGACAGCGCTGGCAACCTCAACGCCAGCATTAAAAATTTCAGGCTCCCGGCGGATGGCCGCTATACCATCCTCGTCAGCAGCTACAGCCCCGGCGCGGCAGGCGCGTTCATCATCACGCTTGAATCCAGCGACCAGCCCGCCAGCACGCCCGGTTTCGCCCTCCCCACCTGGACGCCTGCGGCAACCTCAACGCCCGATCCGTCGCCTGTCACCTCGACGCCTGCTCCCGCTGTGGCGCTGGACGGCGAACGCATTGAACCCGGCGACAGCGTGAGCGGTGCAATCTCCGCCGCTGTGCCGGAAATCCACTACATTTTCAGCGGCACAGCCGGACAGGCTGTGACGATCACAGCGGAGTCCAACGATTTTGACACCTATATTTACCTGCGTGATGAGGTCGGCTTCAATCTGGCGACTGACGACGACAGCGCCGGTAATCTGAACGCGCGCATCGAAAATTTTGCCCTGCCGGAGGATGGCACTTATACCATTGTGGTATCGAGCTTCGCCCTCATCGCCGATGGGCGTTTCACCCTGACGCTGGAAAGTGGTGCGGCCTCTGCCGTTACGCCGCAGCCCAGTCCCACAGCCATCACCGAGCCGACGCCGGAGATTCTCGCCAGTGGGAACCAGATCGGCCTCAGTCTGCCGGTCAGCGGGATGCTGGCTTCCAGCGCGGATACGGCCCGTTACACCTTCAGCGGAGGGGGCGGCCAGATTGTGACCATCACGCTCACATCGAGCGACTTTGATCCCGTCGTCGCGCTGCTGGATGCAAGCGGAACCGAACTGGCAAGCGACGACGACAGCGCGGGCAGCCTCAATGCCCGCATCAGCAGTTTTGTCCTGCCGACTGCCGCTGAATACAGTATCCTCGTCAGCAGCGCGGGCGGCGGAAGCGGCGGCGCATTCACCCTGCGTATTGATGCAGCCCAGATCGAGCCGCCCGTCGTGGAAACCGGCAGCAGCATCACCCTCGGCCAGTCAGCCCAGGGAACGCTGATTGGTGGTGCGCCCAACACCTATACCCTGGCTGGCGAGGCCGGACAGAACATCAGCATCGAACTGCGTTCCGAGGCATTCGACGCTTATCTGCGCGTCACAGGGCCGGATGGCACTGAACTGGCGGTTGATGACGACAGTGCGGGCAGCCTCAATGCCCGTATCATCCTCTACAATCTGCCCCAGGACGGCGACTACACCATCAGCGCCGAAAGTCTGGACGGCGAAAGCGGCGACTATCTGCTGACCGTCAGCGAGGTCGCGGTGCGGCTGATGGAATACACCCAGACCATCACTGCCGCGCTGGAAGATGCCACCGCATTCCGCTTCACCGGTCAGGCCGGAGACAGTGTGGTTATCGCTGCGTCGTCTTCCAGCTTCGACACGGTGCTGACGCTCTCTCTGGCCGGTGGCGGCAATGCCCTCGCCAGCGATGACGACGGTGGCAGTGACTCCAACAGCCTGATCGGGCCGTTCACCCTGCCGGAAACCGGCGATTACATCATCAGTGTCCGCGCCTACAGCGATGGCGCTGGCGAGTATACCCTCTCGCTTGACCGGGCTGATTTCACCGAAGTGACAATCGATGAGGAAATCAGCGTCGAAATTGGCGAGAACACCGGTGTCAGCTATTTCAGCTTTGAGGCCAGCGCTGGTGATGTCATCAACGTGCGCGTCAACAGCGGCGGCACGGTCGATACCTCGCTGACCCTGCGCGACCCCAACGGTTATGAAGTCATCAGCGACGATGACGGCGGGCCGGACTTCGACCCGGAGATCAGCCGCCAATCGCTTGACACCAGTGGGACATACACCCTTGTCCTTCAGCCGTTCGCGCCGGGTTCAGGCGGGACGGTGACGCTGATAGTCGAAAAAGCGGCGCTGCGGTCATTGAGCGCGGGAATACAGAGCGTGCGCCTGAACAGCCAGCGTGTTACCGAGGTGCTGACCTTCAGCGGCAGCGCCGGTCAGACAGCCACGCTGACGCTGCGGGCGCTGACCGGGCCGAACAACGCGCCTTATGTGACCGTCACCCAGGCCGGTGTGACCGTGGCGACAGCCAACGCCAGCAACATCGGCGACCTGACCTTCTCCTTCGTCATTCCTGAAGATGGCGCGATCAATGTCGAAATCACCGATTACACCGGCGGCGATGTGCAGTACGAGGTGCTGCTGACCTGATGACTTCACCCATCGCGCTCGTCACCGGGGCCAACCGGGGCATCGGTTACGAAACCTGCCGCCAGCTTGCCGACCAGGGTTTTCAGGTCATCCTCACCAGCCGCGACCCGGCCAAAGGGGAGGCGGCGGCGAAAACCCTGCGCGGCGCGGGAAAGACCGTTGATTTTCTGCCGCTGGATGTGACCGACGCTGCCAGCGCTGCTCAACTGGCGCAGGTGGTGCGGTCACAATACGGCAGGCTGGACGTGCTGGTCAATAACGCGGCGGTGTATCTCGATGAGGGCGTGAGTGTTTTCGACATCGACGAAAGCACGCTGCATACCACCATCGAAACCAATCTCTACGGCCCGTTTCATTTGTGCCGGGCTTTCGCGCCGATGATGCGGGCGCAGCGCTACGGGCGCATCGTCAATGTGTCGTCCACTTCCGGTCAGTTGAATTCGATGGGCGGGCGCACCGCCAGCTATGCCATGTCGAAAGCGGCCCTCAATGCCCTGACCTGCATCGTGGCGGCGGAACTGCGTGGGGCAGGCGACATCAAAGTGAACAGTGTCTGTCCCGGTTGGGTGCGGACAGATATGGGTGGCCCCGGTGCGCCGCGTTCAGTACAGCAGGGCGCGGATACCATCATCTGGCTGGCAACCCTGCCCGCCGATGGGCCAAGCGGGGGCTTCTTCCGCGATCGCAAACCGATTCCCTGGTGAATTATTCTCTGATGTTACGCACTTACTCCATCCCCCGACCCCGCTGCCGTAAAGAGAAAAGGGTGAAAACAGGAGATGTACACGGCTTCAAGTCCCTCCCTGCGTGCGGGGAGGGATTTAGGGCGGGGTAAAATGTGAGTTATGCTGTCTTACAATCCCCTAAAAACCTGCCGGTTTATGAAAGTGCTTAGCAAAAAGTAATTTCTGTAAGGAATTTTTCGTAATAATTTTACGACCTTGCAGACGGATTTCTGCTAAGCTTAAAAGAAATCAGTTTTCCTATTCCTCATCAGGAAGGTTTATCGTAAATGTCCGATCAGAAATTAACGGTTCAGGTTGAACCCTACACTGACCACCAGGCCATTAAAATGACATGGAACCGGCAGGTGGAAGCGCGTGATGTGCTGGCCGCTTTTCACGAAATTACGCGGCTGCTGGGCGAAATGCAGCCGCCCGTTTGCGTTGTGGTTGACCTGCTCGCAAATCCCCAGTTCCCCCTGACTGCTACCATTAATGGCGCTTTGTTTGGCCCTTACCGCGATGAGCGTCTGCAATCCTGGCTGATTGTCGGCGGCAACCCACTCGCCCGGCTGATTGAACGCACGTTGAAATCGGTGTCAGGCCGCAGCAATGTCTACTGGTTCGCCACTGAAGACGCCGCGCTGGCCTATATGACGCAGCAGTGTCAGCAGAAAATCATCTAAACATTTCGCCGCCATGATGAGTCACGGCGGCGAACGGTCACAGGTGACTGAAGTTATACCCCGCTGTAAACCGGAATCTCGCTGATGTCGTAGTACACCGGGATGCCGCGTTCACCCGCCAGGCGAACATCGTTATCTGCCCCTTTCGACTCCCCCGGCAGCCGCAAAATCGCGTCGCAGCGCTCGATCAGTCGGCCAGCGGTTGGGTGCAGAATTTCATCGTAGAGCGCGTCCCCAACTTCCTTACCTCCCGCGGTCTGCCAGATCGGCAGCGCGACCCATTCACCGATCATCGGCACATGTCCGGCCTGAAAAATCGGCCACGAGGCTGCTTCCAGGCGGCGCAGATTGTCGGCCATCTTCTGCGGGTCATCGCCAGTGCCGCTGCGATACGGCCCGGCGATCAGAATCAACATGCGTTTAGTGGCGTGGGTCATGGTTTGTCCTTCTCAATTCCTGAGTACAATAGGTTGTGCAGCTTTCGCTCACGAACCTGCACGATTTTACATGTTTATGCAGCTTACCACGAAAATTCGTGCAAAGTCAAGATTTTTCACGCAAATTTACGCAGCAGAGGTTTGTTATGCTGACCAGTCAACGCAAACAGCACATTCTCGATGTTCTCAAACGCGAGGGGCAGGTGATCGCCAAACAGGTGAGCCAGGAATTGGGCCTGTCAGAAGACACCATTCGCCGGGATTTGCGCGAACTGGCGGCGGAAGGCTTGTTACAGCGGGTACACGGCGGCGCGTTACCGGCCTCCCCGGCTGTTGCCGACTTCAGCGTCCGGCAGGAGATTTACGCCGATGAAAAAGCAGTTATTGGCCGGGCGGCGGCGCAGCTCATCAAGCCCGGACAGGTGGTGATCCTGGACGGCGGCACGACGGCGCTACAGATCGCCCGCCACCTGCCGCGCAGCCTGCGAGCCACCATCGTCACCCACAGCGCCCGCACCGCCCTCGAACTGGTGGAGCATCCCGACATTGAAATCATCCTCATCGGTGGGCGCTTGTTCAAACATTCCATTGTGTCAGTCGGCGCGGTGGCGCTGGAAGCCATCAGCCATATTCGTGCTGATATGTATTTTATGGGCGTGACCGGGATTCACCCTGAAGCCGGACTCAGCACCGGCGATCTGGAAGAAGCCTATGTCAAGTATGCGCTGCACAAAAGCGCCGCCGAAACGATTGTGCTGGCATCAGGGGAAAAACTGGGCGCGGCCTCGCAGTATGTCATCACCGCCCTGAGCGAGGTCAGCGCTCTGGTGGTGGAACAGTCAGTTTCGGATGAGACGCTGCGCCCCTATACTGATCTGGGTTTGACCATTTTCCGGGCGTGAAATTATCCGGCCAGCGTGTTGTAAAGCAATCCCACGAGCGCCCCCATCACAATCAGCCAGGTCGGGTTGATTTTCGTCCGCACCAGTGCGAACAATGCGCCCAGCAGCAGCAGAATGGCAACCGGGCTGATGGCATCGCCCTTCAGAACCCGAATGGAAGCCTGCGTCAGATCAATCAGCGTCACCAGAATCGCCGCCACCACACCGGCATTGGCCCCGGTCAGAAAGGCGCTGAAAAACGGGTTATTCCGCATCCGGGGGATGAGCGGCGCGGTCAGAATCACCAGCACAAAAGCAGGCAGGAAAATGGCGACTGTCGCGGCGACTGCCCCTGGCAGCCCCTGCAAAATGTAACCGATGACCGAGGCGGTGGTCGAAACCGGGCCGGGCGTCACCTGCCCGATGGCAACGGTATCGAGAAGCTGCTGCGTCGTCAGCCAGCCAAAGGTGTTCACCACATCCTGCTGAATATAGGCGATCAGGACGTACCCGCTGCCGAACAGCACCGCGCCGATTTTCAGGAAATACCAGAACAGATCGAGGACAGAAGGTGCAGCGCTGGCGGCAAGCTGAAGATAGGTGGCAGGGGGCATGGCGGAAGCGAAATGCCGCAGATTGAGTACGGACGACTCCAGCAAAGACTCTAAGCGCCTGGGGATTTCAGCCAGAGAGAAAAAAAGCAGCGCGGGGATAGCCGGACGAGCAGTTTTATAAAGCGCGTAAACCAGACCGGCGGCCAGCATGATAACCGCTTCCGGCACATCCACACCCGTTACCCCGCTGGCTGCCAGCGCCGCAGCGATGAACAACAGCCACAGCAGCCCATCCTGTAAAGCCGCCCGCGCCAGCCGGTAGCCCGCGTTGGCGATGATGGCGACAATCACCGGCGTGATGCCCCATAAAATTTCGGCCACCTGGGGCAGTGAACCGCTGTTGACATAGACCACCGCCAGCGCCGTCGCCAGCAGGAATGACGGCAGGATGAAGCACGTCCCGCTCACAATCGCCCCCGGAATGCCGCGCAGTTCATAGCCAACATGAATCATGACTTCGGTGGAATTGGGGCCGGGAATCAGGTTGGTGGCGGCGATCAGGTCAAGGTAATGCTGGCGGGAAAGCCATTTTTTACGCTCGACAATTTCGGTTTCGCCCAGGGCGATGTGCGCGGCTGGCCCGCCAAAAGCGACCAGTCCCAGACGCAGGAAAAAACGGGCTAACTCATTGTAGGAAATACGGGTGGGGGATGTACTGTCGCTGATCGTCATAATGCTCTTATAACCCGAAAAGGAAACGGCAAATGATATACACGCCCCTCTCTGTCTGCCAGTTAAGTCTCTGTTAACCCCACTTGCGCGGCTGCAAGCGCGAATATCACGATAGTGTTATACTCGACTTTAATCTTTGTTTGGTCTACAAAGACCTTGCGTTCGGGGGTTTCTTTCAAGCTAAGGGGATAGTTAACCATGCGTAAAACATTGCTCATCACTGCCGTGTTGATTTGCGTCGTGCTGGCCGCGCTGGTGCCGATGGCTGTGCTGGCGCAGGTCACCTTGCCTGCGGGCTGCCCCGGTGCGCCCGCCCCGCGTCTGACGGCTGGCACAACCGCACGCCCGGCGCAGGTCTACAGCACCATCTGGTATTCGCCCTACGACAGCGCCGCCATCACCGTAGCCTACCGCGCTTACGGCGATACCTTCCAGATCACCAGCGGGCCGCAGTGCGCGGTTGGCCCTTACAACTGGTATCAGGTCAATTATCGCGGCGTAGCGGGCTGGGTGACAGAAGGCACCGACAGCACTTACTGGGTTGAAGCGGTCACGGGTGGCATCGTCACGCCGACGCCGATCATCCCGACCACGCTTGTCCCGACACTGCCACCGGTCACGCCGCTGCCCCCGGTGACGCCCATCCCCGGCGCAGGCTGCCCTGGTGCGCCCGTCGCCCGGTTGAGCGTCGGCAACACCGCCCGCCCATCACAGGTTTACAGCACCCTCTGGCACTCGCCCAACAGCAGCGGAATCATCACCGTGATGTACCGCGCCTATGGCGATACCTTCCAGGTACTCAGCGGGCCAAGCTGCGCTCATGGGCCGTACAACTGGTATCAGGTCAACTTCCGTGGTGTCACCGGCTGGGTGACGGAAGGCACAGGCGGCACGTACTGGGTTGAACCCGTCGCCGCAGCGCCCACCGCCACGCCCACCTTCGTGCCGACGCCGACGCAAGCGACCAGCTAATTCACGACGTATTTTCGACAGGGGCGTGATGCATCATGCCCCTGCCCAACCTCAACTAAACACTCATGCCCATTTCAACCGCTTTTGAGGCGCGGCTGTATCCGCGTTTGTCGCGGATCGCCGCCCATTTTGGCACGCCCTTTCACCTCTATGACGAAACTGGCATCCGCGACACCGGCCTGCGTCTGCAAACCGCCTTCGCCGGGGTGCGCGGCTTCCGTGAATATTTTGCCGTCAAAGCCCTGCCCAACCCGCGTATATTGACCATCATGCGCGAGATGGGCTTTGGCTTCGATTGCAGTTCGATACCGGAGCTGGTCGTCAGCCGGAGCGTCGGCGCGCGCGCTGGTGACATCACCTTCACCTCCAACAACACCAGCCCGGCGGAATTCGAGGCGGCGCTGGCACAGGGCGGCAGTATCGTCAACCTTGACGACATCAGCCTGCTGCCGAAACTGCCGCAAAGGCCGGACGTGATCTGCTTTCGCTATAACCCCGGCCCGCGCCGCACCGGTAACGCCATCATCGGCAACCCGGTTGAAGCCAAATATGGCATCACTCACGAGCAGGTTATCCCGGCCTACCGCGCCGCCCAGGCATTGGGTATTCATCGCTTTGGCCTGCACGCGATGGTCATCTCCAACGAGCGGAATTACACGGCGATGGTCGAGACGACGCGGGCGCTGCTGGAGCTGGCGGCCTGCCTGAAGGATGAGCTGAACATTCGGCTGGAATTCATCAACATTGGCGGCGGCCTCGGCATCCCCTATCACCCCAATGACGCCCCACTGGATATAGAGCGTTTGGGTCAGGAAGTCGCCCTTTTGCTGCGCGAGTTTGAAGCTCAACAGGGATTCGCTCCGGCGCTGTATGCCGAAAGTGGGCGCTACATGACCGGGCCGCACGGCGTCCTGGTGACGCAGGCCATCAACCACAAGGATACCTATCGGCGCTACATCGGCGTGGATGCCAATATGAGCGCCCTGATGCGCCCCGGCATGTACGGCGCTTATCATCACATTACTGTCCCCGGAGCGGAAGGCCGCCCGCTGGAAGTGGTCGATGTCGCCGGTGCGCTCTGCGAGAACAACGACAAATTTGCCATTCAGCGCCCGCTGCCGCACATCGAGCAGGGCGACCTGCTGGTCATCCACGACACCGGCGCACACGGGCATTCGATGGGCTTTAACTACAATGGCCGCCTGCGCCCGCAGGAATTACTGCTGACACCTGCTGGAACTGTCGAACGCATCCGCCGCGCCGAAACGCTGGATGATTACCTCGCCACCCTGCATTTCGAGCCGGATGTGCTGGAAGGTTAATCCAGGCTGCTGCCCAGACCATACACCGCCCGCCGTTCCCAGCCCGATTCGGCGGCGATGGCTTTAGCGGCGGTTTTGAGCGCTTCTCCGGCATCGAGGCGGGCTTGCAGGGCGGCTCGTACCTGCGCCTCATCCCATTCAACCTGCACCGGTGGCGGAGCGCCGCCGATCACCAGCGTGAACTCCCCGCGCGGCGGCTTTTCGCGGAAGTGCGCCAGCACCGTGCTGGCCGTCCCCCGCTGAAATTCCTCGAACTTTTTGGTCAGCTCACGCGCCGCGCACAGCGGACGATCCCCCAGCGTTTCCAGCACAGCTTCCAGCGCGGCGATGACCCGGTTCGGGCTTTCATAGGCCACCAGCGTGCGCGGCTCGGCGGCCACCGACTCCAGCAGCGCCCGCAGTTCCCCGGCCTTGCGCGGCAGAAAACCCAGATAGACGAAGCCGTCCGTCGGCAGGCCAGAGGCCACCAGCGCCGTGATGACCGCGTTCGCCCCCGGCAGCGGCTCGACGCGCACGCCCCGCGCAATGGCCGCTCCGATCAGCTCATAACCAGGGTCGGAGATGCCCGGCGTTCCCGCGTCAGACACCAGCGCCACATCGCCCGCCGCCAGCGCCGCGAAAATGGCGTCCAGTTTCGCCAGTTTATTGTGTTCGTGATAGCTGGTGAGCGGCGTGCCAATAGCGTAATGCTGGAGCAGAATGCGCGTCGTGCGCGTATCTTCGGCAGCGATCAGCGCGGCTTCCTTCAGCACGCGCAGCGCCCGCAGCGTGATGTCTTCCAGGTTGCCAATCGGCGTTGGGACGATATACAGTGTGCCACTCATAAGCCGGGATTATAGCAGCAGGCGGCCAACCATGCAGCGCCCGCTGCGAAAGGGCAGGGTTAATAAAACCCCACCCGCCTCACAGCAGCGGCTTCGGCGGCGTTTCCTTCCCCCCATCCGTCCGCAGCGCCTTGATGACCCGCTCGACTTCGCGCTCGAAAATCGCATTGTCGCCTTCCCACCCTTTGAAATCCGCCGCAATCCGCGAACGAATCTGCTGCACCTTGCCGCTTTCGTATGCTGGGTTAAATAAATAACCGTCCAGATCGAGCGGAATCAGCGACAGCACCTTTTTCTCCCGCGCTTTCATCAGGTCGCGCTCTTTCTGAAACGCCTTATCAATCTCGTGGTCAACCCACCATTTTTCGCTCAGGGCGCTCTGCGAACAGCACAGCAGGATTTTGTCCCAGTAGCGAATGCCGCGATCAATTTCCTCGTAAATATCATCGCCGGGATTCATCTGTTTCTCGTCCAGCCAGCAGCGGATGCCGCGCCCTTGCAGCGTATCGTGCAGCCGCCGTGCAAAGCTCTTGTCGGCGTGGCTGTAGCTGATGAAGCACGAATAAAATTCAATCGCCTTCCCGGTCAGTGGGGGTATGTAGGTGATAAAATCCTCCGGCACACCGCACCCCCGCAAGAATACTTCCGGTATTTTGCCTTTGGATTTGTAAAGAGTGGAAATGTCGATGTAGCTTGGGCCATCATGCTGAACAGTTTCAAGCCCTATTACAGAAGATAGATCAACATCAGCAAAAACAGTATAACAGCATTCAGCATTGTGAAAATTTGCTGCATATAAATTTGTCCCATTCAGAATTGCCCCTCGTAAATCTGTTCCCGTCAGATTTGCACCTTTCAGATTCGCATTACTCAGATTTGTTTCACTCAAGTCTGCCCTGCTCAGATTTGCTCTGCTTAATTCTATATAAGTCAAGTCTGCTAAAGCTAAATCTGTGCCGTTCAGTTTTGATCCTTGCAAATCTGATCCGTGCAGAGGGAAATCACTTAAATCTGCGTCACGCAAATCCACATTTCTTAGTGATCCATCCTGAAGCCATCCCTTCTCACGCAATACCTTCACCGCTTGCGATACAACATCCCTATCCCCACTTCGCAACTGCTCGATTAGCGCCTGAAGTTCCGCCGCTTTGCTCACGTCGCCCCCCAACACCGCCGCTGTCACATAACGTTATTCTAGGCCGAATCCGCCGCACGGGGAAAGCGCCGCAGGCTAAAGCCATGCGGCTACAAAAAGCCAAGCCCACTGAAAGGGGCTAAAGGCAAAAACCACATCAACGAAAGTGTAAGTGCGCCTTACACCCTGCCTGCCGCAAAACACGATCTATCAGCGCGACATTCGGAGGCTCACTAAACCGCATTTCCAGCGCCTTCAGTGCGCTTGATTTCCCGTTAGCCGCACGGCTTCAGCCTGCGGCGGGAACTCCACACGCGCCCTCACTCCTCCACATACAACAAATCACCCACCCCACACCCGAAATAGGTACACAAAATCGCTATCGTCTCGCCCTTAATCTGAGCAATTTCATCCCGCGCCATTTTCATCACGGTCGGTTTAGCGAGATTGGTTTCTTCAGCGACGATCAACATAGTGATTCGGCGTCTTTCGCGCACGCCTTTTTCCGCCATCAAAATCCGCAAACGGCTTCGCAGTTTGGGCATAAAATCCTCCCATCATGATGAGAAGAAATTACCCGCCTTTCACTTTACTGACAAAAAGTTTCACTTAGTTGACCTGCGGTAGTTTCAGGTGTAAATTATGGTACATCGAATATTCGGAGGATTTACGATGACTCAGCAGAATTTTTTACCCGACGCACCGATCAACGGCGACAATATCCGCAAGGTCTGGCACAATGGCGAATGGTATTTCAGCGTCGTAGACATCATCGCAGAGTCTTCAGGACGCGATCAGGCCGCTGCAACAGAATATTGGCGCAAACTTCGCAATCGTCTAAAAAGGAAGGTAATCAAACCGTCACAAAATTAGACGCTTTGAAGCTTCCAGCACTTGATGGGAGGATGCGAAAAACAGAAGTAGTGAATGTCGAGCAGGGATTACGTTTATTGCAGGAGATTCCCGGCGCGAAAACTGATTATGTCAAAAATTGGCTGGCGCAGGTCGGCGCGGAACGCCTCGAAGAAAGCGAAGACCCCGAACTCGGCCTCTTTCGCTCGCTCGACCACGCCGCCGAAAAATACAAACTCGATGGCAAAAGCAATAGCTGGATTGAAGCCCGTATCGAAGGCATTGTCACCCGCAAGCAGTTTGTCGAAGCGCTGCGCCTTGCCGTCATCGACGCTGCGCCGACCATGTACGCCGGGGCGACTGAGAAAATTTACAGCGGCCTGTGGAAGCGCACTACCGCCCAACTGCGCGGCGAACTCAATCTGACGCCGCAGCAAAACCCGCGCGATCATTTTGGCGAATTCGCGCTCATCTATACCCGCCTCGCCGAACGCCTCTCAGCGGTCAAGCTCGGTCAGGCCGAAACCGTCCTGCTGTTTCAGGCGATGGAAATTGTCTGGGAAGTCGCCAAACTCATCAGCAAACAGGCGCAGGCCACCAGCGAAATGCTCGGCGTCGATCTCGTCACCGAAAAACCGCTGCTGCCGGGGGCAGTTTAACTGAGCTGTGCAGGGAGGGTTTGAAACCCTCCCCTACGGCACGAACACCGCATTTTTCCCGTCAGGCTACGGACTGGAGAGGAGTCAAGGCGTGAGGCCTACCCCTCGTAATACCCGTCGATCCTGGTCAGCGCGTGGTCAAGGATCGACAGCCCTTCCTCAAGCTGCGCCTCACTGATGACCAGCGGCGGGCAGTTGAAAACCATATTCCAGCGCACGAAGGTACTCATGCCTTCTTCCTTCAGCGTCTTCGCCACAATCGCCATCGGCTCGCTGGTCGGCCCCTGCCAGGGAGTCATCGCTTCGCGCGTGTCCCGGTTTTTCACCAGCTCGATCACCTGATGCAAACCCGCCCCGCGAATATCGCCGATGACCGGGTGCTTCTCGGCTAAGTCCATCAGGCCGCGCCGCAGTGCCTTGCCCATCTCGCGCGAGCGTTCGATCAGGTTTTCGCTGCGGTAGACCTCGATGTTCGCCACGCCTGCCGCCATCGCCAGCGGATGCGCGCTGTAGGTCAACCCGGTGGAGAGGACATGATCGCCAAAATACTCAGCGATTGCTTCGCTCACCACCGTCGCCCCCAGCGGGACATAACCGCTGGTGATGCCCTTCGCCATCGCCATGATGTCCGGCTGCACATCCGGGTAATGGTCAACGCCGAACCATTCGCCCGTGCGCCCGAAACCGCTCATCACCTCGTCCACCATCAGCAGAATGCCGTACTGGTCGCAGATTTCGCGCAGCCGGTTCCAGTAGACCGCGCTCGGCTGGATGATGCCGCTGGTGCCGCTGTAGCCTTCAATCAGGATGGCCGCCACCTGTTTCGGGTCTTCCATCTGCACGATTTCTTCCACCATGTCCGCCATGATGGCGTCGCCTTCTTCCTGCGTCCGTCCCCGGTAAACCGGGCTGCGGTAAGCGTAGGGGTCTGGAAGGCGAATAATATCGGGGATGCCGGGGCCATGTCCGTGCCGCCGGGGATCGCCGCCAGCAGTCGCCGCGCCGAAGGTCGCCCCATGATAAGAGCGGTAGCGCGTCAGAATCTTCGAGCGCCCGCTGTACAGCCGCGCAATTTTGATGGCATTCTCAATCGCGTCCGTCCCGCCGTTGGTGAAAAAGGCTTTGCTCAGGCTGCCCGGCGTCACTTCCGACAGCAGTTCACCGAGCTGGCCCCGTGCTTCGGTGGCGATGCTGGGGAAAGCATAGGAAATTTTGCCGACATGATCCTGAATCGCCTTGATGACATGCGGGTGGCTGTGACCGACGTTGACATTCACAAGCTGCGATGACCAGTCCAGGTAGCGCTTGCCGTCCGTGTCCCAGAAATAGACCCCCTCGGCATGATCCATAATGATCGGCTGCCAGCTATTCTGTGCCGTCCAGCTTGTCAGGGTGTAATCTTTATTTTTTTCGATAATCTCAGCGGTTGTACTCATAGTGGATATGCTCCTCACCAAACGACTGTGCAGGGGAGGATTATTAAATCGTCCCCTGCGATATTTTTGATGATTGTAACGGAATATCCGCCGCCACCCAACGTCCGCATCAGGCCAGCCGCGCTGTCCCAAAAGTTTGGATAAACTGGAAAGCAAAACGAGGAACGAAGCATGATACAGTTACAGCAGGGGATTTCGCCGGTAAAACCGGAGGATTATCCGCGCCTGGTCGAGGTGTGGGAAGCCTCCGTCCGCGCCACCCATCATTTTGTCAAAGAATCCGATATTGAGATTTTCAGGCCGATGGTACGCGATGTGCTGCCCCATCTGACGCTGGCCTGCGTCCGGGCTGTCGATGGCGCGGTAGCCGGGTTCATCGCCGTATCCGAAAGGAATGTCGATATGCTGTTCATCCATCCCGACGGGCGCGGGCAGGGAATCGGGCGTCTGCTGCTGACGCACGCCGTCGAGTCGCTGGCCGCGACCACAGTCGATGTCAACGAACAGAATGAACAGGCTGTCGGCTTTTATCTGCGGATGGGTTTTGAAGTCGTCGGGCGTTCGGAGCTGGACGGTACCGGCAAGCCCTATCCCATTTTGCACCTGCGCCTCGCCGCCAGTAACCCGGTCTGAGGCGCGGCTGTACAGCCGTTGCAGAGGAGGGCGTCAAACCCTCCCCGCTGTTAGCCGTCTGCTGATGTTATGCCTTCAGCCGGTCAAGATACTGCTTGCGGAACTTGGCGACCTTCGGCGCGACGATCACGCGGCAGTACCCCTGGGTTGGGTTATTGACGAAGTATTCCTGATGATAATCCTCAGCGATGTAAAAGGTATCCGCCGCCGTGACCTCGGTGACAACCGGCGCATCCCACACCCGCGAGGCGTTGACCGCCGCGATCACTGCTTCGGCAGTCGTTTTCTGCTCTGGCGTATGGTAGTAGATGGCGGAGCGGTACTGTGTGCCGACATCATTGCCCTGCCGGTTGAGGGTGGTCGGGTCGTGGATGGTGAAGAACACATCCAGCAGGTCTTTGAAAGTGACCACCTGCGGATCATAGGTGATCTGCACCACTTCGGCATGGCCGGTCTGCCCGGTGCAAACCGCCTGATACGATGGATTTTTGACCTGGCCGCCCATGTAGCCGGACTCGACGGACTGCACACCCTTCAACTGGTCGTAGACCGCTTCCAGACACCAGAAACAGCCGCCAGCCAGCGTGGCAACTTCGGTGCGGGCGGAATTCGCGTTATTCATGACAGTAAACCTCGTGGTGATGAATGAGTTAAGCGGGGAAAGCGGGATGCAGCCTGCCGCCGCATCCCATCAACTATCACTATAGACGCAAAAGGTTACGTGGATGTTACATGTGGAAATCTGATTCCTGCTAATTCAGCCCCAGATACCAGCGCTGGTCTGTCCAGCCAATCGGCTGCCCTTGTCTGTTAACCTCATTGGGTTTTATCAACCTGGCCGAAGTGTAGCTTGTCACGGTCAGCCTAAATAGTGGCTCTCCTGAGTTACAGACCACTTCATCTACACGCACAACATCGCCATTGCTAATTTCATACACAGCATCACCGCCTACTCTTCTGCCGGGATAAATATAAAATTTTTCCCCATTTGCAATGCGTGAGTCGTTGATGGCTATGGTAGTTCCTTGAATTCGTTTCGCAGCACATGACGTGCCTGGGGCAGAGGTAGGGGTAGGTGTGGGCGTGTCAGACGCCGTAGGTGTAGGTGTAGGTGTAGGTGTCACTGTTGGTGTATTGGATACGAACACCATGGGCGTCGGCGATGGCGTCATCGTGGGGTAAGGTATTGAGCAATTGGGTGGTGTTGTCGAGCAGGTTCGTATGTAAACCACATTGGCGTTAACATTAAAATTTCGCAATCCGTTACTTACCGAATCATACCAAAAAGCATCAGCTTCAGGAAGAATTACCCTGAATATCAGATTTTTGCAATCACTGGGCGGTGGTTCTGGATTTGTCGCTCTTGTTAAAACAATACACGTACCTGCTGCCATAACGCCGTTAGTCAGTGTTAAATCTGAAAAAAGCGTTTTCAGTTCTTTGAATATGAGGTTTTCTCTTCCATTATAAACAAATTGTAAATCCAGTAAGCTTATTGAATAGGGAGCAGATACCAGCAGCGTGAGTGAGTATGGGCTTGTAAACAAAATCAATGTTTCGTGTGAAATTGTTGGAGGGAGTGTTTCTGTTAGAAAGGGTGTATTTGTGGAGGCGACTTGAGCTGTCGAGGGTGAATAAACACTCAATAAGATTAAGGCAAAAATCACTGGAAACAGAATTAAACCTATTTTTTTGAATAAGGGTTTCATGCACGCCCCACACTAGTGACAGAAGAAATGGATGGTACTGATATATTTATATTACATTAATGGATTTACACCATATTGAATTGCAATAACCTAAATGCCTGATGAAAATTGCATTTCAGACTGTATTAGTTAGAATTTTGTATGATTAAACAAATTCCCTGTACAGAACTCGTCACCTCTGAATTCCCCACACCACAATGGAAACAACCCCCGCTCCCCTTACCTTTTCCCGTTCACCTTTTGACGATTTTGCGCTACACTCATGCTCATGAATGATGACTCCCTCACCATCCAGCAGGTCGCGGAGGCCACCCGCCTCAGCGAACACACCCTGCGTTACTACGAACGCATCGGCCTGATTCACCCCATCAACCGGGCGGATAACGGCCACCGCCGCTATGCCAGCAGCGACATCGGCTGGATCGACTTCCTGATGAAACTGCGTGCTACCGGTATGACCATTCAGGAAATGCAGCGCTATGCCGCTTTACAGCGCGAGGGCGACTCCTCGCTGCCAGAGCGCGTTGAAATGCTCAGGGCGCTGCGCTGCAAAGTCGAAGACCGCATCGACGAACTGAACGAACATCTCAAACTGCTCAACTACAAAGTCGAGATTTATTCGGAGATGATTCAGGAAAAGACCTGAATATCTATTTGTAAACCATAGGTTTCAAAGGGCTAGCTTTGTTTCTAGCCTCTTCAGTGGGCTTGATTTATCGGTAGCCGCACGGCTTGAGCCTGCGGCGTAACTTCACACCGGGATTAACGTCCGCTCATCCTCAGCCGCTTCCACCACCCAGCCTTCGCTGCCATCTGCCGTGCGAACTTTCCACCACGTAAAACCATCGGCATCCTGCGGCCCATCGATCAGTGTAACGGGCGTGCCATCCGGCAGTTTCGCCACGATGTCGAAAGCGCGCCCCGCGCCGCCCCGCATATTGAGCGAGTCACCGTCGGTGGTGGTCACGGTGGCGTTGCTGCCAATTGTCAGCACTGGTACAGGCGTTGGCGTAGCGGTTGGCAGCGGAATCGCTGTTGCAGTTGGCAGCAGTTCCAGTGCGCTGCCCAGCCCCCACAAACGCACGCCGTCGTTCCAGCCCAGGGTCGCCAGCACACGCCCGTCCGGCCTGAAGGCTGGCACCCAGACGATATGCGGATGGTCGTAAAAAGCCGCCACCTGCGCCCCGCTGCGGGTGTCGAAAACCCTTACCGCACCGCCGGTATAGGTTGCGACAATCAACTGTCCATCCGGGCTGAAGGTCAGGTTGTTGGGATCCCATTCCGGGTCACTGTCGGGGATGACCGTATACGATTCGAACGTATCCGCGTCCAGCACTTCAATCGTTCGTTGGTGCGCCAGGCCGAGGAAGCGTCCATCCGCGCTGTACGACACGCCGCGCACGCCGCCCATCCCGTCGCCAAAACGCTGCTCATAAGTCAGGTCGCCGCTTTCCACATCCCACACGCGCAGCGAACCATCCGCGCCACCGGTCGCCAAAGCAGTGCCATCCGGTTTGTAATCCTGCCCCAGCGGATATGTGTTGTATTCCAGCCTTAAAATGCGGTTGACTTTATAGGCATTAGCGCGGCTGAAAGGCTGCAAGCTGCCATTCGCCCAAACGCCCCAGATTTCGCTGCCTCGGCTGCCGCCAAAAAAGCTGATCGCCAGCCGCGTGTTGTCCGGGCTGAAATCAATATGTTCGATGGCGGTCGTGTGTCCGGTAGTCAGCGTCGCCAGCCGTTCGCCGCTCTCCGCATCCCACAGCCACACCGCGCCGTCACTGTCGCCCGACGCCAGCATCTTCCCATCTGGCGACCACCCCAGTGTTCGCATCCAGCTCTGGCGGATGTGCAGCCCCTGTCTGAAACCCTGCGGCATGAAATCATAAATCAGCACCCCTGTATCAATTGCCAGCGCCAGGTGCGCCCCATCCGGCGACCAGGCCATTTCCAGCATTTGGTTGCGGGTTGGCTGTCGAATGTAGCCGACCTGTTCCAGCCGGCCAATAGTATCCGGGGTGATCGGCTCCAGCCGAATCTGCGCCAGCACCGGCAGCACACCCGCCGCGAAGATAATAATCAGTAAAGTGAACCACCGCGCCAAAATCAACCTCCCGCCCTGTTAGACCTACCTACAACGTGTCGCTATTGTAACCGCTGCTGGAAAAAGGGCGTCTTGCGGGAGGCGGATTTTGACCTCCGTCTTTTGGACGATTAGACTACGGTTTCACGGCTGTGATACGCGCGCTGTAAATGCGCGGCATCCCCGGCTGGCGTTCAATGATTTCGTCAGCATCCGACTTGTCAATCACCTGAATATCGCCGAACCCTGCTTCGCGCATCAAACCTGTGTAGACCGCCACATCAATCGCCCCGGTGACGCATTCCGCCCATTTATCCATATCGGCGCGCAGTTCCGGGCTGAACTCGCCCTCGGTCACAATATCGCTGACGGAAACCCGCCCGCCCGGTTTCAGGACGCGGAAAGCCTCGCTAAAGACTGCCGCCTTGTCCGGTGAGAGGTTGATGACACAGTTCGACATCACCACATCAACGCTGTTGTCCGTGACTGGCAGCGCCTCAATCTGCCCCCGGCGGAATTCAACATTATGTGCGCCCAGCTTTACTTTGTTGGCATTGGCTTGCATCAGCATATCGGGCGTCATATCCACGCCAATGACATACCCCGTTTCGCCCACCTGCCGCGCCGCCAGAAAACAGTCAATCCCGCCGCCGCTGCCCAGGTCAAGCACAGTTTCCCCCGCCTTCAATCCGGCAATCGTCACCGGGTCGCCACAGCCCAGCGAAATGTTGGTGACTTCCGCTGGCAGGCCTTCCAATAAGGCGCTGTCATAAAGTTTCGACTCGCTCGAACAACCACAGCTATCGTTACAGCATGAATTCGCCTGTGTGCTGGCAATCGCGCCGTAACGTTCCCTGACCACTTCATGAATTTGACTGCTGTCCTGAGACATGATCTCTGCTCCTTCTTATTGATACCTGTCGATATAACCATCAAAATTTTTACGAACCAGTCGCCAGCTTCGCGCAGCAAACGGGCGAAGTTGGGGCCGGACGAAGCACATGCTGCATCAGATGATGGGTGATAAACTCCGCATCGCGTCCCACACCGCGCAGGCTGGCAGATGCTAAAGTGCGCTGATTACTCAACCCGACATAATACAAACCCCGCACGCTGCTGACACCGCCCTTATGCAGTGCGCCGCCGTTTGCATCCAGCGCGCTGAGGTTGCTCAGATAATCCAGATTGGGGCGATAGCCGGTTGCCAGAATGACACTATCGACTGGTTCTTCCTGCCCATTTGCCCAGCGCACGCCCGTTTCGGTGAAAGCCTCAAACATCGGCTGTCGGTCTGGGTTTCCGGCGGCAACGGCCCGGCGGTAAATCCCGCTGTCCAGCACACGGGGGCCACCGTTGGAAGCGCGTTCGGCTGATGTGATCGGCAGCCGGTCAAAGCCGCTCAAATTCCACCAGAAATGAATATCCTTACCGAATACACGCTGCTTCACGAAGTTCAAGGGCTGCCGTGTCGCCAAAGTCACATGGGCAGTCTTGCCCAGTTCCGCCGCGATCTGTACTGCCGAGTTGCCAGCCCCTACCACCACCACCCGCTTACCAACGAATGGCACGGCATTCCGGTAGGACGAGGCGTGCAGCACCTCGCCTTTGAATAAGTCACGCCCCGCTAATTCAGGTACATAGGGACGGCTGAAAGAACCCGTCGCCGCGATCAGCGTTCGGGCAGTATGCACCTGTCCATTTCCCGTCACCACCCGGAAACCCTCCGACAGCCTCTCCACCTGTGCGACGCGGGTTTTCATCAGGATAGGCAGGTGAAAATAATCAGCATAGTCCGTCAGATAAGCGATTACTTCATCGCGCGTCGCATAGCGATCAGGGTCGCCGGGAAACGCTCGCCCCGGCAGGGACGAAAATCGCGCGGGCGAAAACAGCTTCAGACTGTCGTAATAACGCGGCCATGATCCTGCCGTCTCATCGCTCGCTTCCAGAATACGGAAATCCAGCCCGGCTTTCTCCAGATGATAACCTGCCGCTAACCCGGCCTGCCCGCCACCAATCACCAGAACATCGAACATGTCACCCTCTATATATTGATGAATATCAATGAATAAAACCAAAAAAAGGCAGCTAGGATAAGCTGCCGCCGCCAATATCCTCCAGCCGGATGACCTGCATATCCATCCCCGGATTGCCCCGCTGGAAAAGCTGTCCACAGCACCAGTTGTACTGCTCCTGGTTGAGCGTATAAAAGCGCTGCCGCCCCTCCTGCCGAACCATCGCCAGCCCGGCCTCCTCCAACACCTTCAGGTGATGGCTGACCGTCGGCTGGTTGACGCGGCCATTCAGCTTTTCGACCACGTCATTGACGTTGAGCCACACGCAGCACAACATCTGCATGATCTCATACCGGGTATCATCAGCCAGCGCTTTGCGGAAATGTTGCAAGTCAATCATAACCTTATTATATCGACATTCATCAATGTGTCAAGGCTTTGATATGATTTATTACCCGTAGATGAAAGATTGGAAGTTACCTCATCCGCCGGGCATTGTGTAGGGGAGGGATTGGAACTCTCCCCTACGGATGACGCAGAGAAGTTGATTTGTCTGAAGCAGAGCTGTTCAAAGTCGATTCGTAAACCGCTGCTGAAGGCCGGCCAGTCATTCGCACCAAAGCATTTCCCGGCGGGTCAGAGCGCCTTCAGTGCGCTTCCCGTCGGAACATGTAGCCGGACGTTTTAACGTCTGGCAGCGCTGCGGGATAACCTGTAGTGACTACAAAGCCGCCAGCAGAATCGGCTGCCCGGCAAACTCCGTGAAATAATTTGGCAGCCAGCCAATGCCAAACATTTCGATCTGAATATCCTTCTTGTAGGCCGAGATGACATATTCCTGCGACTCGGCGGCCACCTTCGCCCATTTGTCGTTGATGACAGCCAGCTCCTGCTCAAACTTCTGCTGGGTCAGCTCGATCTCATTTTCCAGTTCGGCAATCACCTGTTCGCTCTCGGTGAGGTCTTCGCCGGCCTGCCGCCGGAAACGGGTAGCGCGGCTGGTGCGGGACAGCGTATAAGTCGTCCGCCCCTTGAACAGACTCAGCAGCGCCTCACCTTTGGTGAACAGTTCTTCCCGCTTCCGGTCAGCCAGTTCCTTGCGTTCCGCGCCCAGTTCGCGCTCTTTCTTACGAAGCTGGTCTTCCAGTTTATCCAGCACCTTTTCATACGCCGCCGCCAGTTTATCCACCTCGGCATCGCGGCGTTCATGCGCCGACTGCTGCACCTGCGCCCAGAATGCGCTCGGCTCGGCGTCCGGGCTGGCATAAATACCCAGCACAGGGTTATACGGCAGGTTCAGGCGGGCAGTGTTATACAGCATGTCGATCAGTTCGCTACGCAGCGCCGTCATCCGCCGGGCATCGGTCAGGCCGGGCGGCAGATCGCCATAAATCGCCGCGCCAAATGGCTCACCCGAAACCCGCCGTGCTTCGATGGCTGGCCCGGCGAATTCATCCCAATGTACCAGTCCGGTTTTGTCCAGATTAGGCACACGGTAGTTGTAGATGCGGGCGGTATAAAGCTGTGTTTTCTTATCCTGATAGCGCACAATCGCCTGCGCCAGCAGCACCGGCTGGTAAGCCAGCACTGCGCCGGGGTAAGCCGTCAGCGCGAACTGCATCTGCCGTGCATAGGCGGTCACGGCCTGTTCGCTGGAAAGCGTGGCAGGCAGAAAATACTGTGTGGTGGTCGATTGTATCGGCGGCGGGTTGGCATTGAAACCGGCTGGCGCTGCCGGGCCGCGCACAGTCGCCTGCGTATTCTGGGTCATCATACCCGTCAGGTTGGCCTGGCTCGGCGGCACAGTCACCTGCTGCGAAAAGCCCGGCTGAATCGGCTGGGTGAACCCCGGCACAGTCGGCGGTGGGGCGGCCTGCGCGCCAAATGCGCCCGTCTCTGGCGGCATCGGCGGAAACGCGCCCGTTGCCCCGCCCGGCACGGGTGGCATGGGAGGGAAAGCCCCGGTTTGTCCCTGCATATAACCCGGTGGCTGCACGCCAAGCCGGTTATACAATTCCTGCTTCTGCCCCGCCATCAGCAGTTGAACCTGCTGCCGTGTCAGCGGCCCGCGCAGATAGCTCATTGCCCAGCGGGTATGCACCAGCATCGGCCCGCCCGTATCATGCACATTGTGCATCAGAAAGACGCGCGGTTCGAGGTCAGCGATCAAACGCTGCACATCCTGCATGTTCATGCCGCTCTCCGCCGTTGCCAGCGATTCCAGACCGGTCATGACGCGCTGCTTATCATTCTCCGATTGCAGCCGCCCGATGAACCACGTCCCCGCGTTCGACAGACCCTTATAATCCAGATCGCCGGGATTTTGTGTCGCCAGAATCAGACCAAGACCAAAAGCGCGTGCCTGTTTCAGCAAGCGCAGCATCGGATTCTTGGTTGGCGGGTTGGCGGGATAGGGCGGGAAATAGCCGAACATCTCGTCCACATACAAAAGCGCCCGCAGGCTGCTGGTGCCGCTTTGCGTCCGCATCCAGCCGAGGATATTTTCCAGCAGCAGCGTAATCATGAACTGCCGCTCGGCATCATTCAGATGCGCGATATAAAATACCGAAACGCGGGCGCGGCCATTCGGCTGGTACAGCAAACTCTGAATATTGAGCGGCTCACCCTGAAGCCATGACTGGAACGATGGCGCGGCAATGATGTTATTCAGATCCATCGACAGCTTGAAACGCGCCTTCTCACTCATGTAATCGTCAATCGGCAGCACGCCCAGCTTATTGAACGGCGGCTTCTGTACCTGCAAAATCACATCTTCCAGCGTCAGGCTTTGTCCGCGCTGCCAGGCATACTCGAAGATGTTGGAGATGATGACGTGTTCCTTGCTTTTGACCGGCTCGGCGTTCATGCCAATCAGCGCCAGCAACGCCGTCACAATGCCGCTGATTTTCTCGCGCAGCGCTTCCTCGTTGCCTGCCCAGCCCTCACGCGGGGCCGCCAGCGATGCCAGAATGCTGATCGGCAAACCGGCATCCGAACCCGGCGTATAAATGCTGTACTGCGCGATGGACTTCAGCCAGCGCACCCGGTCAGACACGATACCCCAGCCCGCCAGCCCATCACGCCAGCGCCCGGCTATATCTGCCGCATACGATGGCACATCCAGACCGGCCCGCGCCGCGTCATCCTGGTTCACCCAGGGGATGAAATCCTCTGGCTTGAAATCCGGGAACGTCAGCAGCAGGTTGGTGATGTCGCCTTTCGGGTCAATGATGATGGCCGGGATGTTGTCGAGGATGGCTTCTTCCAGCAGGTTGATGCACAGGCCGGTCTTGCCGCTGCCCGTCATCCCCACCACAACCGCGTGCGTCGTCAGGTCGCGCGCGTCATAATAGACCACTTCCTCGGTCAGTTTTCGGCTGTTGGGGTCATAACGCCGACCCAGATAAAACGTAGTAGGTGCTTCTATAAAGGGCATAGATTTCTCCCTGTCAGTGTCGAGTGAAAAACTCAACACCTATTCTAGCACATTTGCTCTAATTTACTGCGGTTGATATTGACAATCCTCACCCACGTTTGCTTGTATCGTTCGCAGCCTCTTCCTTAATGCAGAGAAGGGCTTGAGAACGAGTAGGGGCGAACCTGTGTGTTCGCCTACTGCTCAAGTGAGCCTAGGGGGGCAGGAATGGCATTTCATCTCTTAAGCATAACCCGAATCAGGCCAGGGCGAAACAGGCCTCACCCCGCCAGTTTACGGAAAGTACATCACCGAGCAGTGGCAACCTGCCTCAATTCAGAATTTTTGATTTCAGACCGAAGTTCGCTCGCCCTGAATTGAAATGTACTTGCGTTCCATTCTTCTAACAATCAATTGACATCTTAAATATTTCTATGCTACTTTGATAGTTAGTCTGTGAAAGCAAATGCAAAATAATAATGCATTTGCAAACTCAATGTTGAGTTTTTAACCACGCCAGAGACACTTGGTAATCAGAACCCTTTAGAGGGACTGATTCGTCCTCACGAATGCGTGTGGATTCTCCTCGGCGCAAGTGGAGCTATTTTATTCAAAATAGCTTCTGGAGTTTGGCAGATTAAAGCAAGTCGTTGTCGAGAGACAGCGGCTTTTTTG
>CAYUTY010000087.1:0-25719 GCA_964447795.1 uncultured Anaerolineaceae bacterium | reverse complement strand
CAACTCAAGCTTCTCCAAAGGTCTTTCTTTTTGCAAATACCGCCAAACTCCAGGGACGGCGGTATAGCCACCGTCCCTGCCTTGCATGATGCTGTTTACTGCGCGCTGTTCAGGCCAGCCATTTGTGCAGCGAAGCGCAGCACTCCTTCGCTCCAGCCGCCGAGGATATAGGTCTTATCGTAGAACTCCGGTATGATGGTGTCCTGATAACCAGCACACTGCACCAGGAAAACCAGCACATCGGGGTTGACACGACGCCGATATTCAGCCACCAGCTTCGGCACGTCGATATAACGATCACCGCGCCCCTGCCAGATGAAATCGCGGTAGGCGTGCGGGTCAGTGCCGTAGAGTCCACCATGACCGGCCTGCATATCGGAATAGACAAAGACCATATCCCAATGCTGCTGTTCACGAATAGCAGCATCCCAGAACAACCAGACACCGTTTTCCGTGCCACCACCAACGCCCGCGCCGAGCGCATCGGCCCGCTTGAGCTGGTCGAAAACTGAGGCACGCTTGCGAACGGCAAAGGTTTCCAGCCGATCACCAAAAATGCCGACATAGCCATCATTGGACTGCATGGCAGTCAACACCGCTGTCAGGTTGGCGATGGTGCTGATCTGGATCGTCCCCATCGCAGAGGTCATCGTCCCACGCGCCGAACCGGAGTTGTCGCACAGGCTCATGACGCGCCCCTTGAAACGCGGCAGATTACCAAGCGCGATCATGAGCGATTCTTCAACCGCATCGAGGACTGCCGGCGGCGCGATCTTCTCTACAGAACGATAGGCGCTGTAGTAGCGGAAAGGAAGCTGCCTGCCCTTCGCAGCGCCATCGACCAGCTTGCTAACGAAGTGTTCCGGTTCGACGCCCTTTTCAAGCAGATTACGCAGGTTACGCATCAAGGCCATATGTCCCATGACATCCAGGGCTGCCAGCCAGGTTTCGCGGGTCGAACCCTTCGCTGAAATCAGCGACTCCCAGGTCTGCTCGTCAAGGCGCAGGTCGCCCTTCGCCAGCTTATCCACCGCGTCGCTCTTCGGATGGACGAGGTTGACCACATCGACGGTCTTAACCTCGCGTTCGTCCAGACGATACTTCGCCAGATTGTAGTCACTGGCCTTCGTCAGCGCATCGCGCCAGGCCTTCTTGAGCGCGTTCGGAACAGGCTTGCCAAAACGTGCCATCTGATAAGCCAGACCGACAGCCGGTTCGTCAGTACGGGCGATGATGTCCGGCGCATACTTCCGCACCAACCCGGTGCCACGCACCGCCGGATGATTGGCCGCACGCACCAGAATGACCTGCGGCGTCGTGCGGATGTGATCTTCCTGACGCAGGCGCACGGCTTCGCGCAGGGTGGCCTCCGGGTCGTGATCTAGCGCAGCATCAATGGCCGATTCCATCAGTTCCGCCGGGGACTTGCCGCGCCATTCACGCGGGTCAACCGCATTAAGCAGATCGCGCAGGCGAGTCACGTCCTCGTCGGTGAGCGCGAAAGTCGGGCGGGCGCGCATGGGACGCTTATCGGCCACGTCGCGCTGGTAATACATCGGTTCGCCGAAGAAGCAGGACGAGGCGGCCAAACGCAGCCGCAGCAGCGGATTGGTGACATCGTAAGACGGCCCGCCCATCCAGTTGAGATGGGCCTTCGCACGAACCTTATCGCCTTTGTTGCGGTTCAGGTATCCCATCGGCAAACCCTCCTCATAACTTATCCGCCGGAGGCTAAAGCCATCCGACTACCTATTCCGGCGGGAAGCCGGCTGAAGCCAACTCAAACCCGCCGGGAAATACACTCATCAATATTGTCGCGTGAAAAACGAAACCGACATTTGGCAGACAGACAACAGTGAGCGGGAGAACGCTGCCAGCGGTGTTTTTTCTTTTCAGGAAGTAACCGTCCGGCTCACTGCCCGCTCAGGCTGTCTGTTTTAAGATGCAGGGAGAATACTGTCACCGGCGTTTTTGTCCATTTGCTCTGCCGATTGAGCTACACCTGCCGAAGCAGATAACGGGCCTCGAACCCGCAACCCAATGATTAGAAGTATCCGGCACACTCACTGCCCTGCATAACGACCTGAGCCCTTCCTGATTGGGCGGAGACACTGCACCGCCCCTACCCTGATGCCCGTAAAAAGGGCTGCGGGGAGAACACCGGCGGCGGTTTTTAACCAGCTTGGGCCGAAACCGGGCTGGCTTTCAGAGTCGAACTGAATAGACCGAAGTATCCGCTGCACTCACTGCCCCGCAAAGCCAGGGACGGGATTCGAACCCGCGACCTCGTCCACCTGAAGGGAAGTATCTCTGATGCTCACTACCGCTTACGCGGAGAACACCGCCCAGAGCGTTATTCGCGCTCTACCGCTGAGCTACCCTGGCTTATGGTCTTTATTGAACCCTCATGACCCCAATATACAGGTAAACAGTTAGTGCGTCAAGTCAGGAAATTGTCTGGATTTTGAAGGCTCATGATAGGAATGATTGTGCGGGCAAAGCGGGTTAGGGGTCAACCCCGCAGGAGTGGGGGTTATAGGGCAGTACGCAGCAGGCCAATGACGGTTTTAGCATCGGTGATCGTACCGTTTTTGACGAGCGCGAGCGCTTCCGCCAGCGGGAGGCGAACAAGTTCGATAAATTCATCGACATCGCGGGCGAGGGGCGCATCGTCCAGGCCACGCGCGAGAAACAGGTGAATAAACTCGCTAGTATAGCCGGGAGCAGTATGCAGGCCACCGAGGGATTCAATGTGGCGCGGAGCGTAGCCGGTTTCTTCACGCAGTTCGCGGGCAGCAGCGGCGGCGGGGTTTTCGCCGGGATTAAGGACGCCCGCCGGAATTTCGAGCATGAAGGTTCGGGAAGCACTGCGAAACTGGCGCACCAGCAGTACATTGCCATCGTCGTCCAGCGGGACGACTGCCGCCGCACCGGGGTGCTGAATCACCTCACGCAGGCCTTCCTGCCCGTCAGGCAGGCGCACATCGAGCAGGTCAAGTGTGACGATTTTTCCGGCATAGAGACGGCGGGAAGCGAGGATGGTTTCGGTCATGGCAGTCCCCGTCCCCTACCCCCTCCCAGCCTGGCAAGGAGGGGGTGAAGATGGAAAATGTGAACGGCTTTAAGCAGCGGGGATGGTCAACTGCTGGCCGATGAGAATCAGGTTGATATTCTGAATGCCATTGGCGTTGGCGATGGACATAACCGGCACACCATAGCGCAGCGAAATCTTGAAGAGTGTATCCCCCTGCTGGACGATGTAAGTACCGCCCGTACCCGGCCCTGGGTTGGGGTTCGTGCCAGTGCCGCCGCAGTTGGGGATGGTGATCTGCTGGTTGATGAGAATGAGCGCCGGATTGGTGATATTGTTATAGGCCGCCAGCGAATAAACATCCATGTTGTAATTCAACGCGATGCGGAACAGATTGTCACCCTGTTTGACCGTATAGGGGCAATCCGCGCCAGTAATAGGCTGGGTAACCTCTCCACCACCCTGTCCAAAATCGGGCGTCGCCGTCTCAAAAATAAATGGCGTATCGGTCACAAAGGGGCCACCCGCCGTCGCTGTCTGGATGAAAGCCTCAGTCTGGGTCGCCCGCTCGACGATGAAGGTGGCGGTGATATAGATAGGGTCAATACCCGCCTGAGCATCAACCGGAGGCTGATCTTCCTGGAATAAAAGCGGGTCTTCCGTTGGGGCCTGGGCAATGATGAAATCGGTCGGGCTGGGCGTGGGAAATGCGCCGCCGATGCCAAATTCTTCCGTTTCCAGCCCCTCCGGTGTATCGGTCGGGAGATCAAATTCCACCGTTGGAAACGGGGTTTCGCTAGGGGCAACGGTAAAAGTGGGATTCAGATTTTCGGCGACAGCAAGGCCGTCCGGCCCTGTGCCAGCCTGCTGGAAACAGCCGCTCGCCAGCAGCAAGATGGCGATGCTGCCTGCCAGCGCGCCCAATTTAGTTCTGTGGTGCATGGATGACGCCTCCCGCCTGCCCGGCCCGCGAATGAAATCCTGTGATACCTCTCACAGTCTACCATCAGGCCGTAATCCCGGCAAGCGGCATACGCCAATCAGTTCGCCAGCGACCCGGCCTCGGTTGAAATGACGAGGGGGTCGGCACTGACCTGGGGCAAGCGAAAGTTAATCATGATGGTTGTGCCTTCGCCAGATTTGCTCTGGACATCGAGCGAACCACCGTGCATCTGCGCGAGGCGAATGGCAATGGTCAGGCCAAAACCGGAACCCTGCTGTTCGTGCCACTCGCGGCCAAACTGAATATAAGCACCAATACGGCGCAGTTTATCCGCCGGGATACCCCTGCCCTTATCCGCAACGGTCAGACGATAACTGCTGCCGACCAGCGCGCCGGTTATGGTCACAGGCGTACCGGGTTCAGAGAATTTGAAGGCGTTGTCGGCCAGTTCTTCGACCAGCTTGGTCAGATTTTCTTCAAGAAAGTTAACGGCGGCTGTCGCTTCAATATTGAGTGTCAGATCAGCTTCGCGGTGAAATTCCTGAGCTTTTTCAATGATTTTGTGTTCAATGATGATATGCGGGTCTTCGGTCACAAATTCACGCATGGCCGCCATGCGTTCGGCGTCCTGCATCATCACCTGTAGCTGAGCATAAGCCAGATAATTTTCCGTCAGGCGGTAGAGCCGCCGGGCAGACGTGTGAATGAAACCGGCCATCTCCGCAATTTTGTCCCGGCTCATGACGTGACTATCACTCATGAGCAGATCAGCAAAACCGAGAATGCCTGTCAGGGGCGTGCGGATTTCATGTGGCAGGGAGAGGATGATATTATCGCGCAGATCATCCAGCTTTTCTTCCGCCAGCACGTCGAAAATTTCACGTTTCTTCAACTGTGTACGAACGGTAGCGATGAGTTCGGGCGCGGTGAAAGGCTTGGTGAGGTAGTCACTCGCACCCAGTTCCATACCCGTGCGAATATCGACTTTATCTGTCTTGGCCGTCAGAAAAATGAAGGGAATAGTGGCTTCCTGAATATCATTCTGCAATTCTCTGATGACACCAATGCCATCCATTTCCGGCATCATGATGTCGCAGATAATCAAATCGGGGCGATAATCACGTGCAATTTGAATACCTATCAGACCATTTTCTGCGCCGAGGACATCGAACCCCTCAAAGGTCAGCATCTCTACGATGTCTTTCCGCAGAGCGGTTGAATCCTCAACGACCAGGATTTTAGGAATCATATATTTTTCCCTCAACAAGCACATTCGGCAGCATTACTGAAAAAGTCGTACCAACCCCAACTTTACTCCACACCTGAATTGTTCCACCATGCGCTTCAACCGCGTGCTTAACAATTGTTAGTCCCAGACCGGTTCCTGGCACATTGCCAACATTGCGCCCGCGATGAAAGGCATCAAAGAGGCGCTTCTGATCGTCGTCTGAGATGCCGATGCCATAATCCTGAATCTGGATGCGCGTCTGAGCTTCATCGCACCACAGACGCACATCAATTTTCTGAGCTGATGGACTGTATTTGACGGCATTGGCGAGCAGATTGGTGAGGATGTCCCGCAAAAGGTGGGGGTCAAAATTACCCCAGATATAAGCGCCATCAGCCGCAAACGAGAAACGCGCTTCAGCGAGACTGGTTTCCATTTCGTTCACCAGGTCGCTGCAAAAAGCGACTATATCAACCGGAAGCGGGTCAAAGTCGAGCATATTGCCGCCTACAGTCTTGTTGACCGTCAGCACATCGTCCAGCAGGTGAGCCATGTGTTTCACCTGCTCCTGAATGCGCATCAGTTTTTCAGTTTTCTGTTCGGCGGTCATCCGATCATTATAGGTAAGCAACAGTTCCGAGGCGGTCATAATGACGGCCAGCGGGGTGCGGAACTCATGAGAAGTAGTGGCGACAAAGCGCGTTTTCAGCTCACCAAATTCACGCTCCAGCTCCAATGCCCGTCGCAGCTCGATTTCCATACGTTTCCGGTCGGTGATGTCCCGCACACTGCATACCAGGCCAATAACCGTGTGACCTTCGCGGATGGCAGAAATGGCAACATCAGCATCAAAATTAGTGGTATCGCGCCGCCGCAGCACAAGTTCAATCCGTTGCGGCGTATTATGGCTAATGGCGGCATTCAGCGCTTTTTTAAGCAAATCACCATCCTGAAGGGCAAAATCAACGAATGATTTTCCACGCCAATCATCGCCCGGACAACCGAATAAGCTGCCGAAGGCCGGGTTAATCTGTCGCATAGTGCCATCGGTGTTGGTGACAATCAAGGCATCGCTGCTGCTGCGAAGGATGGCTTCCAATTCTTCTTTGACGCGAAAGGCATCTGCTGCCCGCGAAGCAACGCGCCGTTCGAGTTCCTCGGCATAACGCAGATTCTCGATAGCGATGGCAGCCCGTTCGGCAAAAACACGCAGAATTCGCTCATCATTGGGGGTAAAGCCATTGGGGCTGGGACTTTGCAGATCAAGCGCACCAATTATTCCATCACGCGCTTGCAAGGGTATAACCAGCTCGGAGCGAGTCGCCCGGATACCGGCGACATAATACTGATCCTGCATGACATCGGGCGCATAAAGAAGCTGACGGGCACGCATGGCCGCCGGTATCAGACCGGGGCCATCGAAAGTCAAGGGGGGGAATGGCACAACCATCTCACCGCCAGCATGGGCGATACGGGTGATACGTCCGCTGTCACCTTCCAGCAGGAGGACACTGCATTCGGCGGTATCGTAGTGCTGGCGCAGGATATTGGCAATCTGGTAGCCAAGATCAGGCAGATTATCCGAAGAAAAAGGTGCAAAGAGGAAGGAGGTAGCATGATAGGTGGCCTGAATTTCATCCACCATCTGGGCGGTGTAGATAGCAAGGGCAACCTGGTCGGCGAACGTTTGCAGGTGATGTGCCTGCTCCGGGGTGAATGCAGCGACTACGGCGCTATCCAGATGCAGAAAGCCAATGACCTGATCGCGCACGACAATCGGCGCAGCGACATGACCCCGAATCCAGCTTGTCCCTGGTGTTTGTGTCCATCCTTCATACTGGCGGACATCTTCGATCACAATCGGGGCGCGCTTTTCAATTAGCTGACGATGTTTGCTCGACCCTTTCATAGAAAAACGCTGCGAAAGGACATAGGCTTCTTCAGAGCTGCCAAAACCCCGACAGCGGACGACACACGCTTCATCCCCATCAATGAGGGTGATGCTGGAGGTATCGTGTGGCACAACACGCGCCGCCTGCACCAGAATTCTATCCAGCACCTCATTCATTCTGAGGGAGCTTTTGATGGCGGTGGCGGCATCCTGGAGCGCCTCTACCAGCGCACTTTTTTCCTGAGCAGCCGCCTCAGCACGTTTTCGATCAGAAATATCGCGTGAGACGCAAATGACTTCCTGAATCGCGCCCGTTTCTGCATGATACTTATAACGCCAGCTTGTCTCCAACCAGATATAGCGACCATCCTTACGGCGCATCCGATAGGCAGAAATATAGATCTCACGATTGGCGCGGATTTGGCGTTGAAACTCAACAAAATCATCCGGGTGGATCAATGAGCCGGGATGAATACCCTTCAGATCATCAAGGGTATAACCCATGATGGTCGTCAGTGAAGGGGAAGCATACAGCACTGAACCATCCGCCGCGTGACGCGAGATGATGTCGGTGGCATACTGGGCGAGCAGACGATAACGTGCTTCACTGGCACGGAGGGCGAGTTCAGCGGCTTTACGATCACTGATATCACGATCGATGCCGAGGAGAATATCACGGCCATCAACTGTAATCAGATTGGTCGCAACTTCTATGGGGAAAATCGTGCCATCTTTGTGACGATGCAGAGTTTCGAATTTTAGCTGGCGGTACTGATAAAGATAAGCAATGTAATCCATGCCCTGAAGCTGGTCATCAAGATGGCTGTTATCGCCATCTTCGACGTTGAGCATAGAAATGGACTGCCCCACCAGTTCATGCCGTTCATAACCATTCATGCGGCAGGCAGCCTCATTGCAATCCAGAATAATGCCGGTTTCTACATCGAGCAGCAAGACCGCATCGGGGCAACTTTCGAAGAGGACACGCAGCAATTCGCTGTTTTCCCGCAGGGGTTTTTCATCTCGTCTCAATTCAGGTGATAGCACAATCATCCCAGCGCCAGAGCCAATATGACGAATCTCGCGCCGGATTCGATGATCCGGCTGATGGTGCATCTGACGCGCCTAATTCAATGGTACACCCTGTAACAGGAAACAAACCTTAATGTTTCACAACATCCGGGCGGCAACCAGCAGCAGAATGATGACCCCAGCAAGGATGCGATAATAGCCAAACATGACAAAATTATTGCGGGCAACATAGCGCAGCAGCCAGGCTATTGACGCCCAGGCGACCATACCCGCAACCACCGCGCCAAGAATGAGATTGAAAAGATCAGAAGGCTGAATCTGGTCGAGGCTGGTAAGCAGCTTGTAGACTGTAGCAATGCCCAGCGTCGGAATAGCGAGGAAAAAGGAAAACTGGGTGGCAGCAGCACGGTCGAGCCCCGCCAGCATCCCGCCGATGATGGATGAGCCGGAACGTGAGACACCGGGGACGAGAGCCGTGATCTGCGCCAGGCCAATAAAGAGCGCCTGCGCAGGGGTGATCGCTAACGCCTCACGTGTTCGAGGCGGCGGCATGACGCCGGGGCGTTCCATAATCAGAAAGATGATACCGCCGACGATCAGCGCCAGCGCCACGGTAGTCGGATTAAAAAGAACTGCTTCAATCTGCTTAAGAAAGAGAAATCCGATCAGACCGCTGGGGACAAAAGCGATAGCAACACAGAGCCAGAAACGGCGGATAGCCGCATCGGAGGGAAAGCGAATAACCTGTTCCAGCAGTTGAGCGCGATAATAAAACATGACGGCGACCACCGCACCAATCTGAATGAAGATTTCAAAAGTGCCTTCTACCGCACCACCAAAATCCAGCATGGCAGCGGCGACAATCAAATGTCCAGTGGAAGAAATGGGTAAAAACTCGGTCACGCCTTCGACAATGCCGAGCAAAATGACTTTTAACCAGTCGGGCATAAATCCTCTGTGGGTGAGTAGCGCCAGGTAAAGGGGCGCATGATAATGACGGTCACACGCGGAGTCAACAGACAGGATGCTGTACTGGTGTACAGGTTATGGCCTGTCCGGTGGCACCATGACGCGCACCGGATTTTATGGTAGCCTGTGCAAAGTTACATCCACCTTTCATGATGAGGACTGCATGGCTGCATACGTCCGGCTGCTGCGCGAACAGCCAGAATTCGCCAAGTTATGGCTGGCACAGGTCGTCAGCCTGCTGGGAGACTGGTTCAATGTTATCGCGCTGTCGGCGCTGGTTTCAGAGTATACGGGCGGTTCAGGGCTGGCGGTGAGCGGCCTGTTAATCGCCCGCTTTTTGCCGCCGCTGCTAATCAGCCCAACGGCGGGGGTGCTGGTTGACCGCTTTGACCGCAAGCGGCTGCTGATGCTGAGCGATGCCCTGCGGGCTGTGATCGTGCTGGCGCTGCTGCTGGTGCGCGGGCCAGAGATGCTGTGGTTGATTTACCTGACGACAGTGCTGCAATTCTGCCTGTCAGCATTGTTTGAGCCAGCGCGGGCGGCGATTATGCCCAGCCTGGTCGCGCCGGAACAACTGCTGGAAGCCAATACACTGAGCAATGTTACCTGGTCGGTGATGCTGGCGGTGGGGGCAATCATCGGTGGTGTGGTGGCAACATTCTTCGGCACACAAACGGCGCTGCTGCTGGATGCGGCTACATTTGCAATGTCGGACTGGTTCATCGGCCGGAATCAAGTACCTGCAAGCGCAGAACCAATTGCAACGCCAGAAGCTAAAACAGGAGGCAGCGGCAGTTTCCGCGAAGGGGTGCGCTATGCAGCGCGGAACCCCGGCGTAGCAGCGGTGCTGTTCGTCAAGCTGGGCTTGAGCCTCGGCAACGTGGACTCGGTAATGATCGCCTATGCCACCTCGCTATTTGTGATTGGCGAAAATGGCACTGGCTCGCTGGGCATCCTGTACAGCGCCTTCGGGCTGGGGTCGATTCTTGGCCCGCTGATTCTCAACCGCTTCAATGATGAAAGCGCCCGGACGATGCGACGCCTGCTGATTGTCAGCTTCGCGCTGGTGACAGTAGGATGGTTTTTGTTCGGCAGCGCACCAACCCTGCTGATCGCATCGCTGGCACTGCTGGTACGGGCAGCAGGTGGTTCAGTGACGTGGACATACAGCTCGACAATTCTGCAAATCAGTACGGCGAATGAATATTTAGGCCGTATCTTCTCGCTGGACTGGGCAGGTTTTTATCTGGCGACGACCATCAGCACACTGATTACGGGGGTATTGATCGACACACTGGGCGCGGAAAATGTGCGCTGGATTGTGATCGGATCAGGGGTTATCAGCATCATCCCGCTGGCGCTGTGGACGCTGACCGTTTCGTGGCTGGAGCGCAGTAAGCAGGAGATGGCAACGGTGGTGGGAGATTGAATTGCTCGAAAAACCCAATCTCCCCGATGAAATCATTATCACCCGGCTGCGCGAGAAATATGAGATTTTCGTGGGTGGGCTGGAATTTTTGCCGATTGGCAACGACGCGACAGCCTGGGTGTATCGTGTTCGGGTAGATGACGGCGCAGATTATTTCCTGAAAGTGAAGCGGGGAGCGGTTTATCCGCCTGCCTTACTCGTCCCACGTTATCTGAAGGACAACGGGATTGAGGCCGTCGTCGCGCCGCTGCCGACGCAAAACGGACACCTCTGGGTAAACACGGGGGAGTTTAATCTGATTCTGTATCCCTTCATTGAGGGTGAAAACGGGATGGATGCCGGTCTCTCAAAAAGCCAGTGGATTGAATTAGGGCGCATTCTGAAACAGCTTCATATAGCCCAACTTCCAGCCTCAGTTGAGCAAGTCACAAGCCGGGAAACCTTCGTACCAGCCTGGCAGGCGATGGTTGAACGATTGGATAAGACCATCCACGAAACGATCTCATTTGATGCCCCTTACAAAAATGAACTGGCTGATTTCTGGCGAGCGAGGGGCGATGAAATCCGGCACATTGTCGAACGGGCAGCGGTGTTAGGGAGGACACTTCGCCAAAAAATGCTGGCTTTTGTATTGTGTCATGCCGATATTCACGGCGCGAATGTGCTGGTCACAGCGGATGGTGGATTACACATCGTCGATTGGGATCAGCCGATTTTTGCGCCGAAAGAACGCGACCTGATGTTCGTTGTCGGCAGCGACCACACAGCCTTTGTCCTGGAAGGGTATGGGCAAACCCGGATTGACCCGCTGGCGCTGGCCTATTATCACTACGAGTGGGTAGTGCAGGAAATCGGCGATTATGGTGAGCGCGTTTTTGTGACACAGAACGCAGGAGAGGAAACCCTTTCCGATTCGCTGCGCGGCTTTCAGCAGTTATTTGCGCCGGGGGATGTGGTGGATGCGGCTTACGAAGCCGATCAATCTATTTTTTAAAGTGAAAAAATAATTGCCGATTCGAGCCGGGGTGTTACAATGGCGATGAAACATCCCGGCTTACTTCATTGAAAATACTATGTTCTCGCCTCAGGAAAGCATTTTAATCGCCATCATCCTCACCGCCCTGGTGCTGATCGTCTCCAACCGAATCCGAGCCGACCTGGTCGCACTGATGGTACTACTGGCGCTGGCAATTTCCGGCATTGTCGATTCGCAGGAAGCAATTTCGGGTTTCAGCCGCTCGGCAGTCATCACCATCATTGGCCTGTTCATCATCACTGAAGGTCTGGACAATGCTGGTATTGTTCAGCGCATCGCAAACCGTCTGCGGCAGATGGGCGCGGGATCAGAGCTGCGGCTGGTACTGCTGTTCATGGGTACGGGGGCGCTGCTGTCACTGGTGATGAACAACATCGCCGCCGGAGCGGTGCTGCTGCCCGCCGCGATTCAGGTCGGACGCGACTCGAATGTGCGCCTGTCGAAGCTGCTGATTCCGCTCTCCTTCGGAACGCTGATTGGCGGGATGGCAACCTATTTCACCACCGCCAACATCATCATCAGCGGGATTTTGCAGGAACAGGCTAAGGCCGGACTGGATATGGGGGACTTCGTACTGACAGGCGGTTTGATTGTGCTGGGCGGGATGGCTTTCATGGCGTCCATCGGGCGGCGTCTGCTGCCAGACCGCGAGTCGGTTGGTCAGAATGTCAGCCCGCGCAGCCTGTCCCGCAGCCTGTCGGAAGCCTACTGGCTGGAAGAACGGTTATGGGAAGTACGGGTGCCACCGGGATCACGACTGGTGAACACACCCATCAGCCACAGCCATATTGGAGAGGAACTGGGCGTTACTGTGATCGCTATCTGGCGAGACAACAATGCCATTCTCGCGCCGTCACCGCTGGAAGTGATCGAGGCTAATGATTACCTGCTGCTGCTGGGGCGTAAGGAACGCATCGACAAAATGATCGACTGGGGGGTGCTGGTAGGACGTGGCAGCGATAACCGCAGCGAGCATGATTACGCCGTTGACCTGACCGAAATTATTATCCCGCCGCGCTCATCTGTCATCGGCAAGTCGATGAAAGAACTGAATTTCCGCAATAAATACAGCGTCACAGGTGTGGCGCTGTGGCGTGAGGGGTGGAGTTACCGCACGGATGTTGGCACCATGCCCCTGCGCGTAGGTGATGCCATCCTGATGGTTGGCCCGGCGGGCAAAATAAAAACGCTGGAAAAAGAGCGCGATTTTATTGTGATGCAGAGCAGCCATATCTACCAGCCGCCCGCGCCACAAAAAGCGCCTTTCGCACTGTTGATTACAGCCTTAGTGCTGCTGGTGGCGGTATTCGATGTCGTGCCGCTGCCGTTGGTGATGCTGGCCGGGGGCGCGGCGATGGTGCTGTGCGGCTGTTTAAGTATGGATGAGGCTTATCGGGCGATTGAATGGCGCGTGGTGTTTCTGATCGCTGGGATGATGCCCTTAAGCATCGCCATGGTCAGCACAGGCCTGGCGGAACGTCTGGGCGCGGCGCTGATCGCGGCAGCACAGCCGCTTGGGCCACTGGGTTTAATCGGCGGGATGTTTATGCTCACCATGCTGGTGACACAGATCATTGGCGGGCAGGTGGCCTCGCTGGTCATTGGGCCGATTGCCATCAGTGCCGCTATAGCAACAGGAGGCAACCCGCAGGCAATGGGCGTAGCAGTCGCAATCGCCTGCTCTACCGCCTTTCTGACGCCGATTGCCCACCCGGTCAATGTGCTGATGATGGGGCCGGGCGGCTACCAGTTCCGCGACTTCTTCAAGGTGGGATTGGGTATGACGCTGGTGACGCTGGCGGGCGTGCTGATCGGAATGGTGCTGTTTTTCGGGGTACGGTGAGCAGAATTTGGGTAGGGGTACGATGATGTATCACACCCCTACTAAAAACACTACTGATCAAGTTCGCCGTGTTTGAGGCCAGTGGGGAATGGCGCAGGGCGTGAAGCTGTACTTTGAATATTGATGTGCCGCCCTTCGGCAGAGGCTTCGTGCAGGCTTTGCATGATGTCCAGCACATGATAGGCCAGTTGACCGCTGACCCGGTTTGGACGGTTATAGCGTAAAGCATAAGCCATATCCGCCACGCCGATTCCACGCATATTATCGGTATAACCGTGTGTCAGCGGCACATCGACCCAACCCTTGCCATCATTGCTGTTCAGCAGCACGCTGCCGCCAAACGTGTTCGGGTCTGGCACGCTCAATGAGCCTTCCGAGCCAAAAATCTGAATGAGCGGCAGGTTGTGCGCCCAGGTATCAAAGCTCATGATGATATTGCCAATCGCGCCGGAGGCAAAATCGAGGATGCCAGCGACATGGGTTGGCACTTCAACGGCGATTTTCAGACCGTACTTTTCTTTGCTGGTGGCGGTACGTTCCGGGAAGGAAATACCCGCAGAAGCCGTAGTCCGTTTGACCGGGCCGAGCAGATTAATAAGCGCGGTGAGGTAATACGGCCCCATGTCAAAGAGCGGCCCTCCCCCCTGTTTGTAGTAAAACTCCGGGTTGGGATGCCACGATTCCGGCCCATGACTGCACATATAGGCCACTGCCGAAACCGGTGTGCCAATCGCGCCGTCATCGATCAGCTTGCGAGCAGTCTGAATGCCGCCACCGAGGAAGGTATCCGGCGCGCAGCCAACCAGCAGCCCTTTGGCTTTCGCCAGCTCAATGACCGGCAGCCCTTCTTCGCGGCTGAGAGCAAAGGGTTTTTCCGCATGGACATTTTTACCAGCGGTGAGTGCGGCCAGGCTGACAGCAGCGTGCGCCTGCGGCACGGTCAGATTGACGATGATTTCCACTTCAGGGTGGGCCAGTAGTTCTTCAACCGAGAGCGCCTGCGGCACGCTGAATTCTTTCGCGCGTGCTTTCGCCCGTTCAACATCCAGGTCAGCCAGCGCGACCAGATCAAGAATTTCAAACTGACGAATCCCGTTGATATAGGCTGGGCTGATGTTGCCAACCCCAATGATACCGACTTTGACTTTATCGACCATGAGCGAACCCCTTACCAGTCAGATAAGCATAGCTGCGAGAAACCGCCTGGAGCATATCAGTCGCACTGCGGTCAAGTTCAACAATTGCCCATTCAGCCGCAGAACCGGCTGCGGCTGCGAAAATACCATCCCAATCCATCGCGCCGTCACCCGCCGCGACCATTGGGTCTTCGCGGTTGACCGCCGGGCCGTCCTTGATGTGCAGCAGCGGAGCGCGTCCACCGATTTCTTCAATGACCGCCGCCGGGTCACAACCGCCGACCTTCACCCAGTAAGTGTCGATTTCCAGGCCTACCGATGGCGATAAATATTCGAGCATGTATTTGTAGGCTGGCTTTCCCTCCACTGTTTCGTACTCAAACCAATGATTGTGATAGAGCAGTGTGAGGCCGTTCGCCTGTGCGACTTCACTGGCTGCATTGAGATCGTCACAGGCCGCTTTGATGGCGTCGGCGGAAGCAAAGCGCGATGGATCCATCCAGGGGCAAATGACCTTCTTGCAGCCGAGAGTACCCATCGTATCCAGCACTTCATTCTTTTTATCGCCAAGGGGCAGCGGGCTATGCGCCCCGGCTACCTTCAGGCCAAGATCGCTGAACAGCGCGGCGGCTTCCTTTACACCTGCACCAAACATGCCGGCTGTCTCAACCCCGGCATAACCGATGTCGGCAACTTTGCGAATAGTGCCTTCAAAGTCCGTCGCCATATCGTCGCGCAGGGTATACAGTTGTACTGCTAACGGGAGTGCCATAAAAAACCTCTTTCTGGCATCAATAAATGGACAAAAAAGAACCAGCGCCAAAAGTGCCGGGCTGGCTCAGTTACGGGGAAAATACGCTCAAAAATTCTTCTTTCGTTCTATATGTAAGCGCTCTCATAGTCTATTTTACCCCGCCCTTTTCAGCCGCGCAATCAGGCCACTATCCAGCATTTATATACTTCCAATGATTCGCATATATTTTTCTTATACAGCACGAGTATATTCATAGACGAAGCAAACCATTGAAGATTGATAGAGCAAGTGTGGAGGTTTTACAATGGCTACGATTGTACGCTGGAATCCATTTCGTGAAATGGCCGCAATGCAGGGAGCATTTGACCGGCTGTTGGATGAAAGCTGGCGCTCTGTGTGGCCTTCGGCAACATTCGCAGGAAATGCACTGGCATTCGATGTGCATGAAACCGACAATGGTTATACTGCCGTCGTGAATCTGCCCGGCGTGAATGCTGATGATATCAATATCAAGTTTGATGACGGCGTCCTGACTATCAGCGCCGAAATTGAACAGACAGTGGCTCCAGAAAATGGCCGCCTGCTGCTTCAGGAACGCACCTACGGTAAATACGAACGCAGCATCCGGCTGCCGCAGCTCATCGACGCAGAACATGCAGAAGCGCACTATGAGAATGGTGTGCTGACGCTGAACCTGCCGAAGCTCCCGGAAGCGCAGCCGAAGCAGATTGCCATCAAAGCCAATGGCGGCAAACAGCTTCAGTCACAGAATTAAGGCCAGGAAACCCGTAGGGGAGAGTTTGAAACCCTCCCCTACACCATGATTCGAAAAGGCGAGCCAGATGGCTCGCCTTTTTGATTGTGCTTATTCGCGTCCGCGCATCCGGGGATCAAGGGCGTCGCGCAGACCATCACCCAGGAAATTGAAGGCAAACATGATAAGGAACAGCGCCACCGCTGGGAAAAGCGCCTGATTAGGATAGGTGCTGATAGCGCGTGAGCCTTCAGAGATCATGCCGCCCCAGCTTGGGGTTGGTGGATTGACGCCGAGGCCGATGAAGCTGAGGAATGCCTCATAGGAAATGTAAGTGGGGATGGTGAGTGTTTCGGCGACGATCAGGGGGCCGAGGATATTAGGCAGGATGTGTGCGAACATAATTTTGGGTGTTTTGGCGCCAATGGAGCGCGCCGCTTCCACATATTCCTGCTCACGTACCGAGAGCACCTGCCCCCGCACCAGCCGGGCCATCTGCATCCACGACGTCAGACCGATGCCAATGAAAATGAAAATCATGCCACCGCTGGCCTGGTCAATCTGCCCGATGGCAGCCTGAAAAGTGCCGGGTTCGGGTTTGGCAAAACTGGTGCGGAAAAACGTCATTAAAAGGATGATGAACAAGAGCGTCGGGAAAGCGTACATGACATCCACCATACGCATCAGCACATTATCAGCGATGCCGCCGAAATACCCGGCAACCAGACCCACCAGCAGCCCGACCAGAATGCTGACCAATGGGCCGATGAAAGCCACCAGCAGCGCCACACGCGAACCGTAGATAATACGGCTCCAGATATCACGGCCCAGATTATCCGCGCCGAGGGTATAGTCACTGCTGATGGTGACATAGCCGCCCTCATCCCTGGGGGTCATGCTGGGGAAAACGGAAGTCACCCAACGGGGAACAGCGTTGTTATCCACCAGGGTTTGCCGGTCATAAGCGCGGGGTGCAAGAACAGGCGCAAAAATCGCCATAAAAATATTGATGAGAATAATGATTCCACCAATAACGGCCAGCCGATTACGCCGCAGCCGCCGCCAGGACTCCTGCCACAGGCTTTCACCCTTTTGACTTTCTTTTAGCTGGACAATGTTGCCAGCAGGGGTTGGTTGTGCAATTTCCGCCATGATCTTACCCTCAATCGTAGCGGATGCGCGGATCGAGCCACGCGTAAGCTACGTCTACCAACATATTCATGAACACCAAGAAGAAGGCATACAGCAGGATTGTCCCCATAATAACCGTGTAATCGCGCCCGGTGATGCTGGTGACAAAAAAGCGCCCCATGCCAGGGATGCCAAAAACGGTCTCAACCACGAACGTCCCGGTGACGAGTGCGGCAAATAACGGGCCAATGATCGTCACAACCGGAATCAGGCTGTTTTTGAGGGCATGAAAAATAACCACGGCGCGTTCAGGCAAGCCTTTAGCGCGGGCGGTGCGGATGTAATCCTCACCCAGCACTTGCAGCAGGCTGGCGCGGGTCAGGCGGGCAATCAGCGCCGCATTGACAAATCCTAAGGCCAGTGCGGGCAGAATGGCATTCTGCACCGTCCCCCACCCGGTCACAGGCAGCACCTTGAATTGCACACCAAACAGATAACGCAGCAGCGGCGCGGTAATGATGACCGGCACCGCCACACCCAAAATGGCTGTTCCCATCCCTAAGTAATCATAGAATGAATTACGTTTGAGCGCGGACATGATCCCAAGCGGCATACCGATTGCCAGCGCAACGGCCAGCGCCGCCAGTCCAAGCTGAAATGAAACAGGGAGATTTTCGCGGAAAATGTCGTTGACGGAACGGCTGCGAGAGCTGTAAGTCGGGCCGAAATTAATCCAGCGCAGCGCCCGTTCCTCACCATTTTCATCCGGGGCGAGCGGTATGACAATCAGAAAATCGCGTGCAGAGGAAGGCCGCTGCCTGCCAGTGGTCACCGTCGGGATGAGGATGTCACTGATATATTTTATATACTGCTCAGGCAGAGAAGCATCCAGATTATACATTTCATTAAGAAGCGCGATGGTCGCTTCAGGCAGCGGTTTCTCCCGTGCGAAGGGGCCACCCGGAACAGAACGCATCAATAAAAAAGTCATTATCGAAATGACAAATAAAACCAGTGTCATCCATAGAAAGCGGCGAAAGATAAACTTAGCCATTACGATCCGTCCGTCGCATCACCAGCAGCAGATAAAAGGAGGGGCAACCGGATAAACTCGTTGCCCCTGAAAAAGCTTTATTCAGCCGCCTGCGTTAGCGGTTGACATCCCAGTCATAGTAGGACTGGTTGCCGGTGACCGAAGCGGGTGCTTCGACATACGGCTTGACGAGCTGATTGGTGGTGTACCAGTAAATCGGGGCGATAGCCGCGAATTCGTCAACCAGGATTTCTTCAGCCTGGGCGTACAGATCACGACGGGTATCGACATCGGTTTCCAGGCGAGCCTGCTCAACCAGTGCATCATATTCCGGGCTGTTGAAGCCGGGATCATTCTGCGACGACTTGCTGTAGAACACATCATAGAGGAAATTATTGGCGTCAGCGTAGTCCTGGCACCAGCCCGAACGCCAGATCATCGGCGCATCTTCGCTAACTGAAGCGAAGTAGGTCGAGGGATCCAGCGGGGTAAGCTGAACGGTGATACCGAGGGTGTCCGTCCACATCTGCTGAATGGCCTGCATAATCGCCCCATGATTGGACGAGTCATTGTAGGACAGCGTCAGTTGCAGCGCATCAGCGGTCGTACCGAGTTCACTCAGCGCGACTTCCAGCGCAGCTTTGGCAGCTTCGGCATCGTAGATGACACCCAGATCAGGATTGGTTTCCAGAGTCGGGGCAGCAGCCAGGCCAGGGCGTGAGAACCACTGCGCCGGAATCTGACCACCACGTGTCACGTTGGTGACGATCGCTTCACGATCAATCGACAGTGACAGCGCACGGCGAAGGTTCACATTAGTGACGGGATCTTCGGTATTGTCAAAGCCCAGGTAGTAGGTGCAGGGGTTGGTACCGACGACATATTCGGCGCTCAGGGTCGGGTCGGCCTTGACGAAATCAATCTGCTCCAACGGCAGGGAGATTGCGTCCATAGAACCGGCCTGGTATTCATCGAACTGAGCGGTCGATTCCAGGAACTTGAACTGCACTTCGTCAATTTTGGCCTGCGGAATGCTGTCGGTGCCAGGCCAGAAGGGGTTCTTGACGATGGTGATGCTTTCTTCGTGCGCCCATTCCTTCAGGGTGAAGGGGCCATTGGTGGCGATGTATTCAATTTCCGTCCAGCTATCGCCGCCTTCATCAATTGCCCACTGGGGAACCGGACGCGCCATCCACAGACCATAAATGCTGGGGGCAAACGACACCGAATCCGGCGCGACAATTTCGAGGGTGTAGTCATCGACCGCCGTCAGTGCAACATCTTCCGCCGCACCTTCACCCGCATTGAATTCCGCCGCGCCAACGATGTAAGGCACGAGGACATACGAATAGGGCGAAGCCGTCTCCGGGTTCAGCGAACGCAGCATCCCGTAAACAACGTCATTGGCAGTGACCATGCGCGGCGCGCCGCTTTCATCCATGATCTGCTCAACAGCGTCGGTTTCGGGATTGTAGTGAACCCAGGGGATATCCTGGCGAAGTACGAAGGTATAGGTCAGACCATCTTCAGAAACGCTGTAGCTTTCCGCGATGCCCAGCTCTGGATCACCAGTGGTGCCTTCCTGAGCCATGAGACCAACAAAAATCTGATTAATGACTTCAATTGAAGAGCTGGTTTCCGCGATACCAGGGTCAATGGTGGGGATGTCGCCGCCGACCATGCTAACACCGGTAACCAGAACCTTCCTGTCCTGTGCCAGAGTCGCGCCCGCTACGGTCAGCAGCAGGGCAAGCACCAGCGTCAGGCTCAAGAAACGATAAAAGTTTCTCGTGCTGAACATAAGACTTTAATTCCTCCATAGTACGGTTACTGATTGCAACGTTCATTAACGGGATGTTGCACGCAGACCACACCTGCGCCAATCCCTGAAACGTTAACCGGGAGTGAAAGTTACCATATACGCCTTACAACTGCAAGCCATTCGTGCAGATTACTACCCGTTCAAGCGGTTTTTTTGGCAATTCTGCATAAATACTGAACCTTCAGGCAATCTTATTTGTATGATATGCTCATTTCACCATGCCCAACCGCCACGCCGCACTTATACACCAGATCAACCGCCTGAAACATAACAGTGCCATCAATCGTGCCACGAGCAGCCTCTATTCGTGGGCGCGGTTGTGGACATTTTTGGGGCTGTTGGCGGGTATATTCGGAGGGGTGTTCATCAATCCGGCGGGCTGGTTGTGGGCCGGCTTCACTTTTCTGGGATTCATGGTAGCTGTAATTGCGCACCGCAGCGCCGAACATACCCTTAAACAAAAACGCCTTTACCTGCGAATAAAACAAACCCATCGGGCAAGGATGAAGCTCGACTGGACGAATATTCCCCTGCCCCCACTCCATACGGCGATTGTCGATCACCCTTTTGAAATTGATCTTGACATCAGCGGAGAACGCTCGCTGCATCATCTGCTGGACACAGCCGTTTCGATGGGAGGCAGTAACCGGCTGCGCGGCTGGCTGCTGGCAATACGGCCTGATCCGGCAGCTATCGCCCGGCGCAGGGATGTTGTGAATGAACTCATCCGTCTGACAACCTTCCGCGACAAACTGACTTTGAGCAGCAAGCTGACTGCCCGAAATGAGCGCCACTGGGATGATGCCAAACTTCGTAAGTGGCTGGAATCACCTGCCCCGGATGATGGCCTGGGTCGCACCGTCGCGATACTTGGTGGTATCGCAATCATCACCCTGACTCTGGCTATGCTTCATGCCGCCGCGATACTTCCCCCGATCTGGGCATTTTCATTTCTGGCTTACTTCGCCCTGTCACTGACACGCATCCGCGATTTCACCAGCCTGTTTGGGGAAGCGCTGAGCCTGCAAAACGCACTGGCTGGTCTGGTGGATGTCTTCAGCTTTCTGGAAAATTATCGCTATGGGACAAATATTCATCTGCGCGGCATCTGCGCCCCCTTCCTGACCCCTGACCGCCCTTCGACACGGCTGCGGCGGGTGACGCGGGTGGTTTCCGCCGCCAGTATTCAGGCGAATATCATTTTATGGGCGCTGTTGAACGCCGCCCTGCCCTGGGATTTATTCTTCGCCTGGCAACTGCGGCGGCAGCGAGTCGCGCTGGCGGGACTGCTCCCGGCATGGCTGGACACCTGGTATGAGCTGGAAGCACTGAGTTCGCTGGCAACCTTCGCTTATCTCAATCCAGATGAAACAACCTTCCCGGAAATTGTGACAGATGCGACAATCTGGGAAGCGCGGGCGCTCGGACATCCGCTCATTCCGGCAGCAGTACGAATCAGCAATGATTTCAGCATCCATCCTGGCGAAGTGGCACTCATCACTGGCTCGAACATGTCTGGCAAGAGTTCATTTCTGCGGGCGGTGGGGGTCAACATGGTGCTGGCCTATGCCGGGAGCGTGGTTCTGGCGGAAAGCCTGCGCATCTCGCCCTATCGCCCCTTCACCTGCATTCGCGTCAGCGACTCGCTGGCGGATGGATTTTCCTATTTCTATGCCGAAGTGCGCCGCCTGAAAGCGCTGCTGGATGCGCTGGAAAGCACCGATTCCTACCCGCTGTTTTTCCTGATTGACGAAATCTTCCGCGGGACGAATAACCGCGAACGCTTGATCGGCAGCCGTGCCTATATCCAGCGGCTGGCGACATCAGGTAGAAGCGGCACGGGACTGATTTCGACACATGATCTGGAACTGACAGCGCTGGCGGGCGGGAACATCCTGAACTACCATTTCACAGACCGTGTAGAAGATGGGCGCATGACATTCGATTATGTACTGCATTCCGGGCCTTCCCCCAGTACCAACGCGCTGGCGATCATGCGGCTGGCCGGTTTGCCAGTGGGCGAGCCATCATAGCCATTAAAGCTAATTTTCTCGAACCCTGTTGAGGCGATGCAGCTCGTGACCGGCGATGTGATGGACTTTATCCTTTGAGTCCGCCGCCGGAAGCCAGCCAGCCACCGTCTACCACCAGGATATGCCCGGTGATATAAGCCGCCGCATTCGAAGCAAGGAAAACTGCCGCACCTGCCACATCCAGCGGGTCACCGATGCGGTTAAGCGGAATCTTCGCCAAACGACTTGCCAGCATATCCGGGTTGGACAGTAAGCCTTCGGTCTGGCGGGTCAAAATCGAACCGGGGGCGATGGCATTGACGCGGATGTTCACATCCGCCCAATCAACGGCCTGCGCCCGCGTCATCGCGCCAATGCCGCCGTTGCCCGCCGCATAGGCTGCCTGATTGGGGATGCCGAAAAAGGTTGACAGCGAGGCGATATGAATGATGGCACCGCCGTTGCTCTGCATCTGTGCGGCGGCAGCTTTTGCTAAGAAAAACCGCGCCTTGAGATTGAGATCGACGACTGTATCCCATTCATCTTCAGTGAATTCCAGCGAAGGCTTGCGAATGATGGTGCCGGACGATGTGACGAGAATATCAAGCTTGCCCAGCGCATCCGCCGCTTCCCTGACGACTGTTTCCGCCGCGCCGCGCTGGCGCAAATCCGCCGGAAACGTGAAAACCTGCCGTCCCAAACCCCGAATAGTTTCAGCGGTTTCAGTGAGTTCAGTTTCGGTGCGGCTGACCAGCGCCACATCCGCGCCCATCTCCGCGAACGACCGCGCAATGGCCGCGCCCATGCCGCGCCCTGCTCCTGTCACCAACGCCGAGCGACCTTCCAGCGAAAAAAACTGCTGCATCATGTACTCTCATTCATCAATAAAATAATTCAATGATGTTAACGAGGCCTTTCAGACCGCGCCAGTAGCGGTCGGGGCAAGTTACGGCGTATCATTAAGTCATGGTCGTACAAGGGAGGATGATGTGATAAAAATCAGCGAAAATGTAGAAAAAATGCGGGAACGCATCGCTGAACTGGGACAGATGTTATTTGATCGCCATTTAACCGATGCCGCAGGGGGCAACATCAGCGCCCGTGTGGGTGATGTGGTCTGCATGTCGCCGAGCTACAGCGGCCACCGCCACCAGTGGCAGCTTAACCCGGAAGATGTACTGGTGACCGATCTGGAAGGCAATATCCTGGAAGGCACGGGCAGCATTTCCCGCGAGTCAAATGTTCACTTCCGGCTGCACAACGTATTCGGAGCATATGGAACCGGCGTCATGCACGCTCACCCGCGCAACCTGCTGGTTTTCGCCGCGATGGGACTGTCGATGCCGCAGGTATTGGAAGCCAATCTCAAATTTGGCGAAATACAATGTATTGATTATGCTCCGGCGCACAGTGTCGAACTGGCAGATAATATCGAAGCGGCACTGCGTGGGCAGGAAAGCCGGATCGCCAAACACGCGGCGGGTATCATCGCGCCCTGGCACGGTGTTTTTTTGATCGGCAAAAATATTGAAGCCGCTTTTGACGCAGTGGAACGTTTTGACACCAATGCCTATATTCTGCTGATGGCACAGCAGGCGCTCGGCGCACGCGACCTGATGGCTGACCAGCGAGCAGCGATGTCCGAAGCCATGAGCCGCTTCACCAGCCATTGAATTTGCTGTCACATGATTGTCACCGTCACCGCCAATACATCCCTCGATCAGGTTGTGTTCGTCCCAGAATTCAGGCTGAATCAGACCATCCGCGCCAGCCAGGCGCTGGAGTGCATCGGCGGCAAACCAACCGATGCGGCCTGGGTGCTCGGCGAAATGGGACTGCCGAGTCTGGCATTGGGCTTCGCCGCCGGGATGAACGGCCAGCGGGTAGAGGCGATCCTTCAGGCCAAAGGGGTGACAACCGATTTTATCAGCGTGAGGGGCGAGTCCCGGCGCAATCTGGTCATCATCGCTGAAGATGGAAGCGGCCAGACCACCATCACCGCCACAACCCTGGAAGTTGATGAAAGACACATCGCTGCGCTGCGAACACGCTACGAAACGGTCTTGAAAACAGCGAGCTGTATCGTGCTAGGTGGGACACTGCCATCAGGTATGCTACCTGATTTTTATGTGGATTTGATTGAAATGGCGCGGGCGCACAATGTGCCAACTATTTTTGACGCCAGCGAACCGTATTTAAGCGCAGGGTTGGGCGCTGCTCCCACTTACATCAAACCCAACCGTGATGAACTGGCTGCGCTCACCGGGCATACCATCGAAACGGTTGATGATGCCCACCGTGCCGGGCGGGAAATTTTCGAGCGCTACGGCACTGCATCGATCATTTCCCTCGGTGCGGAGGGTGGGCTGGCCGTCCTGGCTGAAAAGACCTATCGTATTCCGCCGCTGCAAGTTGCCGTAGTTAACACCGCTGGAGCGGGCGACGCTATTTTAGCCGGGTTAGCCGCCAGCATCGAACGCGGCCAACCTATTGAAGATGGCCTGCGGTTAGGATTCGGCGCAGCGACGGCGGTTGTCGCCATGCCTGGTACAGCCGAATGCCGCCGTGCCGATGTCGAACACTACGCCACACAGATTGAATTGATCCCGCTGTGATCGCTCAATTTCAGTGAATCACCGAGGCGTTGTAAGCCTATATGTCATGGGTGAAGCGCAGGGCTATCTCGATTTATTCTCGCTAGGACAAATCATGATTCAGTGAGCCTATTTAGTGATACGGCAGTACTCGATGCGCAAGCGCCAGCTTATTGTAGACTGGGCTCGTTCTTGAACATACGCCTTCGCCTTTGGACCATAGAGCCGTCCAAGAATAGCAGCAGCTTCTGCCACATTTCCATAGTCCACCACATAAGTAAAATCGCGGACTCGCAGTGGAGCAGCAATCGGCACATTGTTCCACGTACCCCCCTCAACCTCAACCTCCCCTGAGGGATAGGTCGGATCGAAGACTTCAGCAGGTGCAACAGCATCAATTATGCTTGGATATTCGGAGGCAAGCGCGGCGGTCAATTCACCGCATAAGGCACCGGGGGCACACGCCATGAAGATCAGATACCCGCCTGGCTTGGTAATCCGGTAGGCTTCGGCAAAGTTCATGACTGCCCAAGCGCTGATGGACGCATCAACCGAATTATCGGGCAGTGACATGTGAGCGCAGTCTTCAATCCTATAGATTACATTCTTTATCCCGGCGCGGTCAGTGAGCCGCCTGTTAAAATCCAGGACAGATTTGAAGGCATCAACGGCGAATACCTGCTTTGCTTTCCTAGCCACCCGGAGTGTGCTGCGACCGGTACCTGCCCCAATATCCGCCACGATCAATCCAGATAAATCGACAATTCGCTCAAGCTCGTCCATTAGTCCTTCGGTGGATAGGGCAAACTTATGGTACAGGTCGGGATGGCGAGAACTGAACCAGTCGAATTGGAAGTATGCAGGAACCGGATCATTTTCGTCGAACTGTCTCCAATCATCGACTGGCGCAGACTCAACCTCTTTCCCTACGTTTGTAAAGTAATCGTTGGTGATTGCTTTAGTCATCAGATGTCAGGCAGCGAGACTAGCCTTTCCCTTTCGTGTACAAGTGACATACTCCCCACGCGTAAACGTGGGGGCTTCTAACTTCAGGCAAGACGGCGTGTCTTTTGAGGGACAC
>CAYUTY010000086.1:0-25852 GCA_964447795.1 uncultured Anaerolineaceae bacterium | reverse complement strand
AGATGCGCGCGAACTTGTTTGGATAGTAGTATCCGCTCTTCTCAGGTGGCATTGTGCCTGATCCTCCAATCGGTGAGAAAAACAACCGTGATCGACTGCTGCGGTGCAGCCTTGTTCATATCGTCGCGGCTGCCGCTAGAAGTATACGTCAAAATCTGCCTTAAGCCCAACCGCTATTGTAACGCAACGTTCGGCTGATGTGCATTGTCGTTTGCGCTGGAAAATGACAATGCTTCGGTTTCCGCATTCGGCAGCCTGCCCTGCATACTCCAGGGTCCCGTCCAGGTAATCTCAACCTCGGCCAGCCGCCCGCGCCATTCCGCCGCATCCTCAAAGAATACCAGTTTATTCTGCGGCGTGCGCCCGCGCCATTTCCCCTTGTGCAGTTCTTCAACCAATACCTCGACGCGCTGGCCGAGGAAACGGCTGTTGATGTCGCTCAGGATTTGCGCCTGTAGTTCGTCAATCGCATACAGGCGGCGGTGCTTCTCATCCTCTGGCACATCGTCCGGCATGGTGCGCGCGCTCAGGGTATGGGGGCGAGGGCTATAACGTGCCAGATGAGCCTTATCCAGCTTCAGTTCGGCCAGCAGATCATAGGTCTGCTGAAACTGCGCTTCGGTTTCGCCGGGGAAACCGACGATGATGTCTGTATGAATCGCCACACCGGGGATGCGTTCGCGGATGTCGGCGATCAGGGCGCGGTACTGGTCGCGGGTATAGCCGCGTTTCATACGCTCCAGCACCTCGTCGTCACCCGCCTGCACCGGCACTTCGATGACCGGCATCACACGCGGCAGTTCCGCTACGGTATCCAGCAGTTTAGTCGTCATCCAGTTGGGATGACTCGTCAGAAAACGAATACGCTCCACACCGGTTTCTTCAGCGGCATCATGCACAATCCGCAGCAAATCGGCCAGATCAGGGCCGTCAGGAATGTCCTTACCATAGCGGTCAACGATCTGCCCCAGCAGCGTGACTTCCTTCACGCCCTGCCGGGCCAGGCTGCGAACATGCGCCACAATCTCGCCGACGCTGCGACTGCGCTCCACGCCGCGCCGCCGGGGGATGATACAAAAGGCGCAGCTATGAGAACAGCCATAGACCACCGGCACGTGAGCGCTGATGAGGCTGCCCTGCTCGTGCGCGGGGAGCAGAATGTCGCCATCCTGTAATGCATCGCGGTGGAGGCGAGACTCCGCTTCCAGTTGCAGAATTTCTGACTCACTCATGCGGCTGTGGAGAAACTCAACCATCGGCCCCGGATTACTCGGCGGCATGAACACATCAATGAATGGCGCACGCTTTCGCAGTTTAAGCGCGTCCTGCACGCCAACCATACAGCCCATGACACCGATGATCTTGTCGGGATTCTGTTTTTTGAGATGGTTGAATTCAGATAGTTTGCTGAAGGCTTTATCTTCGGCCTGCTGCCGCACGACGCAGGTATTCACGAGCATGATATCTGCTTCGTTCATATCGTCAGTGGCGCGGTGGCCCATTTTCTCCAGTTCGGAAGCCAGGTGCTGCGTATCAGCACTATTCATCTGGCAGCCATAACTCTGGATAAAGTATTTCATCACACAGGTACCAACATATCGCTTAAGATAGGCTTTATTGTATATGAAGGGAAAAACAGCGTCAATGCGCCCGCTCACTTCATCCGCATGGCACAGGCTGTAACCAGACGCGCCTTAACTCCCGCTGTATCTCCCCGACACGCAGCACATTATCATCCAGTGTGACAAAATCGGTCACGTCGGCGCTGAAACTTTTGCCTGTTTGCGCCTCAAGAAGATAATCATTCAGTGAAACAACGGCTTGCGCTGGCGCAGGTTCAATGTGCAGCCAGTAGCGCAAACACTGGTCAGTCATCGGCGGCAGATCGAAGCGAAATTCGTACTGGGCAGGTAATTCCGTAGCAGCGGCAGGGTGAAGAATGATTGGGAACAGGTTGTTCATGCTGGGGATTATAACACAGGAGAAGGAGCAGGCACCCAACCTGCTCCCATTCACACGCGGCAGGGATTATACTTTTTTGGTCGCGCTGAGGATTTCCAGATAGTGTGGATTGTACATCAGGCCGAGGATGTTGCCGAAAGGGTCAACGACCGAGGCCGTGATGAAGCCCGCTTCTCGCGGTGTGAGAGGGTCGTATTCGGTCGCGCCCATCGCTTTGACTTTTTCCAGCATGGCTTCAATATCATCTACATGCCACAGGACAATCGCGCCGCCTGGCCCGGCAGCCGCCCCGGTGGGCAAATACTTCCGGTCAATGATGCCGAGTTCGTGCTGATAGTCACCCAGGCGAAATTCAACATAGGCCGGGTTTTCCGCATCCGGTCGCTGGAAGTACGCTTCGATGCCCAACAGGTCGCTGTACCACTGCCGCGCCGCTTTTACGTCATCCGCGAAAATGTTGACGGTGGCAACGCCGCGTAAAGTCTGTGACTTCGTCATAGTTGTTCTCCTTCAGGAAGATAAAAGGGGCAGACGATGAGTCCGCCCCTGCTGCACGAAACGCCTGATGACAATGATTAGCCCGGCTGATGTAGCCCGACGCGGTTGCCTTCGCTATCCTGAATCCAGGCGAAAAAACCATTAGGACTGATGTCGGTTTTTGGCAGGACGATTTTGCCACCAGCGAGTGAGACACGGTTTAACATCGCGTCCAGGTCGCGCCCGGCATTGAGGTAAACCACCGCCCCGCCGTTGACAGGCTGGTAGTGTTCCCCCGGAACCAGCGCACCACCGACGGCTGTCTCACCCTCATTTGGGAAAAAGGCTTGCAGCCCGCCCATGAATTCCACCTGTTTTAACGGTTGACCGAGGACAGTTTCGTAAAAGCTGGTGGCACGGGTCAGATCAGAGACAGGGATTTCAAACCAGGTAGCTGCGTGCATTGTGAGACATCTCCTTGAAATAAACGGATGTTTTCACAATACATCACGCCTGTGACAGCATTATGGCAACAGCAAATTTGACTTGTCAGATGCCAGTTACCACTGGCTCACAACAGGCACTTGTGAGGGTAATTGATGATGACGCAGCAGCGCAGCAGCTTCATCAGCGATCTGCTGCCGAAGCGAGTCCGGTTCAAGGACGCGAACATGCTGTCCCCACATCAGCAGCCAGTTTAACAACAGCGATTCGTGCCGCACGTGAAATGTCATCAGCAGACCGTCGGCAGTGTCTTCTTCAGCAACCGTGTAATAAGAAGGCTCCTCCTGTACCCAGCGCGTCACCGCCGGGCTGAACAGCGCCCGAACCACAATTGGCCTGTCCTCAATGAATGCATGAAGGGGCGCATAATCCGCCGGACGGGTGAAGGTGGTTGCCAGCACTTGCAGGCCATCAATCCGGTCAAGGCGAAAGTAGCGCATCGCTTTTCGTAAGTGACAGTAAGCTGCCAAATGCCAGAACTTGTCCACATGAATCAGTCCATAGGGGTCAGCATCACGCCTGTTGACTTCGCCCCTGGTATCACCGCTGTAACGGGTGTGATAAACCATGCGAATGGTCTTCCGCTCAAAGATTGCCCGGCGAATTTGAGGCAGGAGTTCGGGCTTCACTGAAGCATCCAGAGGGGACAGAGCGATGAACTGCATACTGGCTCGCAGATCGTCCACTTCGATGCGCCGTTTCTCTGGCAGCACCGCCTGAATTTTGCTGGCGGCGGACGCGGACGCACGGCGATATTCAGCATCAAAATTCTGGGCCATGTAATCCGCGCCAAGCAGCAGCATCACCGCCTCATCGCTGCTGAAGCTGAGCGGAGGCATGAAGTAGCCCTCATCCTGCGAAGAGCTCTGTCTAGGTGAGTACTCCTCCGGCTCACCTGATTCCATCAGCGCCATCATATCGCTGTAAATGGTACGTTTGCTGATTTCAAAGGTGGCGGCTAAATCTTCAGCCCGCTGCCAGCCTTTAGCCTGCAATTCAAGGACGATAGCGAGGAGGCGATCAGTACGGTTCATCGGTTCATTCCTGCCAATTAGCGTCAACGCGCTATAATGATACCGTCACCAGGTTTCACTGTAACAGACAAAGGATGTACGATGAGCGAGAAAATCACCAGAACCGAAGCGGAATGGAAGGCCATTTTAACCCCGGAACAATATGCGGTGCTGCGCGAGCATGGGACGGAGCGGCCTTTCACCGGCGAATATGTCCGCACCAAACTGGATGGCACCTATCACTGCGCGGCCTGCGGACAGGTCTTATTTTCCTCTGAAACTAAATTTGAATCCGGCACGGGCTGGCCGAGTTTCTGGGATGTGATTGACAAAGGCAATGTCGAACTGCGCGAGGACAACAGTCATGGAATGCGCCGTGTGGAAGTGCTGTGCAGCCGCTGCGGCTCGCACCTCGGTCATCTGTTTGACGACGGCCCACGCGAGACGACTGGCCTGCGCTACTGCATGAATTCGGTGTCGCTCAGGCTGGAACCCAAAGCTGAGTAATCAGCCATCAATTGCGGTTTCAATTTCAGCGCCTATACTTCAACCTATTGGCTAGCCGAATGAGGCAGGGTGATTATGCGGCACACGGTTTTATTCTATAACCCGGTCAGCACCAGCAAGGGCAAACAGCGGCTTCCTCTGTCGCTGATGTCGGTCGCGGCAGTGATTCAGAATGACTATGATATTGAATTCATCGACGGCAACCTGATCGACGACCCGGCGGCGGCTATTATCCAACGGGCGCAGGCGACGAAAGCCAAACTGCTGGCTGTCACCTGTATGCCAGGGCCGCAGCTTCGGCAGGCTGTGCCGGTCTGCCAGCAGGTGAAAGCCGCCCTGCCCGATCTGAAAATTCTGTGGGGCGGTTACTTCCCAACGCAGCACAGCGATGTCATTCTCAAGAGCGATTTTGTCGATTACACCATCGGCGGACAGGGCGAAGGGCCATTCCGCCGACTGGTTGATACGATTCATCACGGCGGTTCGCTGGCCGAAGTACCCGCGCTCGGCTACCGCGAAAATGGCGAGATCAGGAACAACCCCCGCGCACCAAACATCCCATTGGATACGCTTCCCTGGTTTCCCTACGACAAAATTGATGTAGGGCGTTATGTCGGGCGCAGCTACCTGGGGACACGGGTGCTGAATCACAACACCTCGTTCGGCTGCCCGTTTAGCTGTTCCTTCTGCGCTGTGGTCGCGCTGAGTAACAAGCGCTGGCTGCCGGAGAGCGGCGAACGAGTGGGCGATATTGTCGCCCATCTGCACGATAAGTGGCAGATTAACGGCCTCGAATTTCACGATATGGATTTCTTCGTCCGGCAGGATCGCACAGCGGATTTTGCTGACCGCATCACCGGCAAAGGCATTAGCTGGTGGGGGTTGGGACGGGTCGATACGCTGATGGGATACAGCGACGACACCTGGGAGAAAATGAAGCGCTCCGGCGCGAAGATGATTTTTATGGGCGCGGAGAGCGGTTCAGACGAAACCCTGAAGCAGATGAACAAAGGCGGCAAGGCCAGCACCAGCCTGACGCTGGCACTGGTCGAGCGCATGAAACATTACGGCATTGTGCCGGAACTCTCCTTCGTGCTGGGCAACCCGCCCGACCCAGCCGACGACATCGAATCGACGATTCAGTTCATCCGCAAGGTGAAGCAGATTAACCCGGCGACAGAGCTGGTGCTGTACATCTATACCCCGGTGCCGCAAGAAGGCAGCATCATGCTGGAGGAAGCCACCAAACTGGGCTTCCGTTTCCCACAAACGCTGGAAGAATGGGCCAGCCCGGAATGGGCTAAATTCTCGATGCGGCGCGACCCCAGCACCCCCTGGTTCCGTGACACGACGCGGCGGCGCGTCCGCAACTTTGAGTCGGTCATTAATGCTTACTACCCAACCGTGACCGACATCCGCCTGCAAGGACAGTGGCGACGCTGGTTACAGATGTTGAGCGGGTGGCGCTACCGGCTGGAATATTATGACTGGCCCTATGAACTGAAGGCGCTGCAACGGCTGGTGCATTACCGCCGCCCGGAAACGACGGGGTTTTAGGCGGCTCTCCCTGTGGCAAAATTGTCGCGGAAATGCGACGCGGAAAGCAGCGGGAGTGCCACCGTTATGAGAATTTTCCGCCACAAAAAACGGCGGCAGCAGGCAGCGGAAGCGCGGCAGTGGCAATCGTGCCGCGACAACAGCCGGGGCAAGCGCCGCTGTGATAATCTGACACTTTTGTGGCGGCAGCACGCGAGCGTGGCGCGGCAGTGGCGGCGTAAAGTGGAAGCAGACAAGTTCCGGGTTCTGAGTAAAAGATGAAATGCAGGTGTCATAAAGATGAGTTTAGCAGAGAAATGATGGGGCAGGTGAAACATTTGTCATGACATTTGTTTCGATTTTGAGGGAAACGAGACGACTTTTTAAACCCATTGAACCGATCCTGAGTAGAACGCACACAGGTAAAATTTTCTCGCTGTTTTTTACTACAACTGGAGCAACATTGTGGCTGATCCACGCCATCAAAAACTGGCACAGGTTCTGATTCACTACTCGCTGGCGATTAAACCGGGCGACAAACTCCGCATATCCGGCCCGGCGGATGCAGCACCGCTGATCCGCGAGGCTTACCGTGAGGCAATTCAGGCGGGGGCGATTGTCACGCCGCGCATCACGCTCGACGGCCTGCGCGAAATTCTGATGAAGAACGCCAGCGATGAGCAGTTGACCCATGTTTCCGCGCTTGACTGGGCAGAAACTGACTATTTCGATGCGTCGCTTTACATCATGGCCGATCAGAACACACGCGGCCTGAGCAGCATTGACCCGGCGCGACTGGCAGCTTTCGGCAGTTCCCGCCGGGAACTGAACAAACGGCTGGACACACGCGAAGTGGCCGGGGAGTACCGCTGGTGTCTGACCCTGTTCCCAACGCAGGCTTACGCCCAGGACGCGAATATGTCGCTGACAGATTACGAAAACTTTGTGTACGAGGCTGGCCTGCTCAACGAGGATGACCCGGTAGCCGGGTGGCAGCGCACCCGCGCCGAGCAGCAGCGCATCTGCGAATATCTGGAACGACATGACGAAATCCATATCGTCACACCCGACACAGACATCCGCTACCGCGTCGGCGGGCGCAAATGGGAAAACTGTGATGGCAGGGTCAACTTCCCGGACGGCGAAGTTTTCAGCGCACCAATTGAAAATTCGGTCAACGGGTATGTCCGCTTCAGCTATCCGGCGCTGTACGCAGGCAACGAAGTGGAGGATGTACGGCTGGTGTTTGAGAATGGCAAAGTCGTTGAAGCCAGCGCCAGCAAAGGGCTGGATTTCCTGAATGCCATGCTCGATATGGATGCAGGCTCGCGTTACCTGGGCGAAGTCGCTTTTGGCACGAATTACGGCATCCAGCGTTTCACCCGCGAACTGCTGTTTGACGAAAAAATCGGCGGGACGATGCATATGGCACTCGGCCAATCCTATGGCACAGTAGGTGGCGTCAACGAGTCGGGACTGCACTGGGACATGGTATGCAACCTGCGCGAAGGAAAGGTTTATGCCGACGGCGACCTGTGCTACGAAAACGGCCAGTTCGTTATCTGATTGTGGTCTTCTGATTTTTTAATATTCTGGGGGCGCGGCGGTATGCCCTGCCCCCTTTGTATCTGCTCGAAAGCGGTGAAAGCCAACATTCAGGCGATAGAGTGATGTATCCAGGTTTACACGTTAGCGACTCCTAATCAATGCAGGAAAGCAATCCACCTTTCTCATTCTTTCAATCCCGTTGAAGCCCTCCGCAGCCTATGTTATACTGGCAAGCATTGTGCCATTCCTCACAAGTCTACATCCGCAGAGGGTTATGCCCATGAAATCGTTGTTCCGCTGTTTACCTGTTTTCGCCGCCCTGCTCGTCGCCGCCTGCGGCACGGTTGCCACGCCGGAATGGGCCGCTGGAGCCCAGGAACCCCGCGCCGCACTGGCCGTTACGTCCGACTACGAAACCAGCATTGCGCCGACGGCGACTCCGCTTCCGCCAACCAGCACGCCCACATCAATTCCGCCAACAGCGACACCCACGAGCGAACCGCCAACGCCCACCACTGAACCGGCTACCTTTACGCCCGTTCCAACGGTGGAAGCGACTGAAGAAGCATCGGTCGCGGCGGGCGCAGCGGAGGGCGATGCGGCGAACGGACAGGTATTGTTCACCACCTTCTACGAACAGACCAATTTCGCCTGCGCCACCTGCCATTATGTCGATCAGGAAGGACAGCTCATCGGCCCTGGCCTGCTGAACATCAGCGTTCATGCTGAAACACGGGTTGAAGGCGAGAGCGCCTACGAGTACATTCACAACTCGATTGTCCATCCCAGCGCCTATGTGGTAGAGGGCTACCCGGATGGGCTGATGCCGCAGGTGTACGGGGAAATTTTCACTGAAGAAGAGATCAATGACATCATCGCGTATCTGTATACGCTGAAGTAGTGTGAGCAGACAGGGACGTGACCATTCGCGTCCCTGCCGCCTGGTCACGAGCGGCGTTTATCGTCAATACGGACGGTTTCGCCATCCAGATCAGCCGGAAGCTGCGGCAGTTCGTAACTGACATGGGACGTGAGCGGCAGGCTGAAGTAGACCGCCGTGCCAACGCCCGGTTTGCTTTTGATCTGAATCTGCCCGCCGTGCGCTTCGATAATCTGGCGGGCCGTTGAAAGCCCCTGCCCCGTCCCCGGCGTATTAAGCATACGCCCGGCTTCCGTCACCGGTTTGCCGCGATAAAAACGGGTGAAAATGTGCGGCAGATCATCGGCTGTGATACCGACGCCGTTATCGCGCACGCGCAGATTCGCCCGGCCACTGCTGTCCCCCTGAATTTCCAGCGTCAGTTTACCGCCGGGCGGCGTGTATTTGATGGCATTATCGACAATGTTGCCCATTGCCCAGCGCAGGCGGCGTTCGTCACCCAGCACATGCAGCCCTTTTCGCTCAATAATCACTTCCATCGAGAGATTAGCCGCCGTCGCCACCTGCCGCCATTCGTTAGCAACCGTCCACAGCAGGGTTTCCAGATGGAGCGGGCGCTGTTCCTCGCGGACTTCGGGCGCGCCAGCCATCGTCAGCTCGCGCATTTCAACCACCAGCTTTTGCAGCGCGACAGCATGGCGCGTGAGTTCGCGGGCAACGCTGTCCATTGAACCAGCCGCCTCGCGCTGCGCTGCCGCCGCCATTGGTTTCTGCACATCGCGCTCAACCCGGTGCAGCATGGCATCATAGGCCCGTTCGCGCCGTATATCGCTGGTGATGTCTCGCAGGACAATGACCGTGCCGACGCGCTGGTTGGAAATATCCGTCACCGCCGCTGCAACGGCGCTCAGCATCCGCCCATCGAGTTCAACGCGGGTTGGGTCGCCCAGAGCATATAAACCGGGGGCGAGCGCGGCTCCCAAGGCATCGGTGACAACTGCCGTCAGGTCGCCTAAGGCGCTCTCACGAAATACCCGATCTGAGCCGATCAAACGCTTGGCCTGATCGTTCATCACGATTACACGGCCATCATTATCCTGCACGACGATCCCATCGGGCATCGATTCGAGCACAGCCAGCAGATGCTCGGCCTCCCGGCGCTGCCGACGCAGCGAGACGCGCAGGGTATCCTGCCGTTCCTGGACATAATCAGCATACTGGTCAAGAGCGCGGCCCATCGCCCCGATCTCGTCGGCTGCTTTCATGGCGGTACGAGCCAGCGGATTGCCCGCCGCCAGCGTTTGAGCAGTTCTGGTCACACGGTTGACGCGGCTGACCACCATCAGATTAATGCCGACAAACGCGCCCATGACGACCAGCCCGGCCAGAGAAGCCATCGTCAGGCCGGTGAGCTGCCGCCCCATCGCATTCATGAACGGACTGTTATCCGGCAGCAGCACGGCGAATAAACCTACTGTGTTTGGGCCATAAACGAACGGCACATAGGCAGAACGGTAAGCCGTACCGCCGAGATCAAGTGAACGCAGCGTCACGCCGCCGGAGGCCGTCAGCGCGGCGGTGAAAGCCTGCTGATCGAGGGCAAGGCCAGCAACTGCCGGAGTCGTTGTCTCAAAGGAGGTTTGCAGCAGCGCCCCATCCTGCCCATACAAGGCGAGATCAGCGATACGCCCGAAGGCAGACAGCACATCATGCAGACGCCTCCCGGCCAGCATCACGCCCACCAGTTTACGGCCATCGTAAACCGGGACAGCCGTATAGAGGAGATACCCCTGCGGCGTGCTGACCAGCCCGGTCGCGCCGATATAGGCATCATCCAGCACCGCCCGCACCACCGCCTCAGCGCTCAAATCAGTCTCTCGACTGAGCGCGTAATCGTCATCCACCCGCAGCAGGCCAACGATTTCCGCGCCCGTTGCATCGGTCAGAACAGCGCTGTCTAACCCGGAAAGACGGGCGCGGACTTTTAATTCGACAGCCAGCGCCTCGGCATCGCGGGCTTCGATCAAAGCGGGCAGGCCGCGTGTATAAGCGAAAGCCTGGGCATCGCCCCGGTCACGCTGGTACAGGTCAGCGGCGCTGGCGGAGATGGCGCGAGTGCTTTCCAGCAGCATGTTGACCTGTGGAACTTCCATGCTCCCGGTCAGCCGGCCGCCGAGAAAGTAAGCCCCGGCCATTGCCCCGGCGAGGACAACAACAAACAGTGGCAGGAGGAAGCGCCAGCGCAGCGAGATAAAACGTGGTTGCGGCTGAAAAGCCGTTACGGCCATTGCAATCAATCTTTCAGTAAGTGCAGCCTGATAAGTTTATTATAGAACAGGTTCAAATTTTGACAGTCCACAGATTGTACTAGCAGGTTCCCAGCCCACGCGCCTCGAAGGTGCTGGGGTCAACCGGCACATCGTCAATGCGGGTTTCGTAGTGAACATGTGGGCCGCTGCTGTTGCCGGTGCTGCCGCTGAAGCCAATGATCGACCCTTTCTGAACAAACTGACCTGAAATGACGTTGTATGATGTGAGGTGGGCGTAGTAAGTGATGTAGCGCGTGTTCTGGAGGATGACGAGTTCGCCATAGCCAAACTCGTTCCATTCCGCCCAGGTCACAGTCGCGCTGTGAGCGGCGATAACCGGCGTCCCCAGCGAAGCCGTCAGATCGACGCCGCTGTGTCCGCCATGAAAGCGCTGCGTGAGATAACCGGGAACCGGAAAACCGGATGGCGCACAGATGGCATTCACATCGACAAAAAAGGGTGTCAGGGCAATCTGGGCGTCAAAAGCCAGCGCGGTCGCTACCAGATCAGCGCTGATGTCATAAGTTGGCGTAGGCGGCTGGGTGGGAAGCGGTGGCGAGGTGGGATAAGGCGGCAGGGTCGGCGTCAGAACAGGTGGCATCGTCGGGAGCGGCGTCGGCTGCGGGGTAACGGTTGGAAAAGCGAACTGCGTATTGCCCGAACGCGGCAGATAAGCACCCACCGGCGGCACATTGGCACCCAGCACTTCGAGCGGGGTGACACCATAATCAGGCTGCCCCCCTTCGAGGTAGGGAAGAATGGCAGGGTCTACCCCGGCAAAAGGCGCGATGGGAGGCGGCGGGGGAGGCTGAGAAGTCACGGCAACGTCGGCTGGTATAATCTGTGTCCCGCCCTGCCCCGCACCCAGCCACCCAGCCAGCCAGGCCGCTAACCCGACCAGAATCATCACGAGAATCAGGAGCGGGATAAACAGGATGTAGCGTTTGATGAAGGCGAAGAAGCGGCGCATAAATGGGATTGTACAGCAGGTCTCATCGCCGCGCCGTGAAGAAAGGCTGCTAACGGAATGTCATGGTTTTTTAACCTGACTTTAGCCAAATCCCTATGCAAATTGACAGATTTCAGGATACCCTCAACATAATGCCTAGCAGTCGATTTCGACCAGGAGCGCCTATTTTGAGCCAGCAACCACTCACAGGAATCGCCGATATTCACATGCATACCAGAGCCAGCGATGGCCTGCCAACGGCGAAGCAACTCCTCAACTACGTCGAGCGTAGAGGGGTATTAGATGTGATTGCCATCACCGACCATGATGTGCTGGACGCCAGCCTGTGGGCCTACAGCCAGCGTGATCGTTACCCTTTCGACATCATCCCCGGCGTGGAAGTAACCGCGCGCGAGGGGCATGTGCTGGCGCTGTGGGTGACAGAACCGATAGCCAAAGGCATGTCAGTCAAGGAGACAGCCGCCGCGATTCATGAGCAGGGTGGTGTCGCTATACTGGCACATCCGGGTGAACCGTGTATCGCCGGAATCCACCTGGCGCGTTACCTGCGCCAGCCGAATGTGTTATTAACATGGGACATTGATGGTATAGAAGCCTTCAACGCCGGGTCGATTACACCCGGCAACAACATCCTGGCGCAGCGGATTTGCAGCCAACTACCGCTGCCAGTGGTCGGCAACAGTGATGCCCACACCCTGAGCGCCATTGGCTGCGGAGTCACACGGTTTAATGGTCGCACAGCCGCCGACTTCCGCCGGGCGCTGCTGGCGGGACAAACGGCAGCAGAAGGGGCATCATGGCCCATAATCGATTACTTGAAGCTCTCACCCAGTTCGATTGTCAGAAAGCTGAACAAATTTTTGATGATGAGTTCACGCCCGATACGGCAGCTCCGGCGTCTGTAAAACGTGCGCCGGTGGAACGGGTGGCGATGTTCGCTGAGTCGTTCCTGCCGAAGGTCGATGGTGTCTCGAAAACGGCTTATCTGACACTGCGTTATCTGCAAGCGACCGGGCGCGAAGTGATGGTCTTCGCGCCGGATACTGCCCCTTTTTCGGTTGGCAGCTCTCAGGTCATCCCCCTGCCCTCGCTGGGCATACCCGCCGCCCCGGAAACACGAGTCGCGCTGCCGACACTGCTGGTCGGCGAGTACCTGGACGAATTCAAACCGGATATCATTCATCTGTTTAGCCCGGCGCTGCTTTCGATGACGGGGATGCTGGCGGGCAGACAGCGCGGCATTCCGGTGATCGCCAATTATCAGACTGACCTGCCCACTTACGCCCATCATTACGGCTATCACTTTCTGGCACAGCCGACGAGAGACTGGCTGCGTTACATTCACAATGGCTGCCACGCGACGCTGGTTCCATCGAACTACACCCTGCGGCAGCTTCGCTCGTGGGGCTATCACCGGCTGCGGCGCTGGGTACGGGGGGTGAATGGGCAGAAGTTTAATCCGAAACACCGCTCGAACGGCTGGCGCGAGAAACTGCTGAACGGACGCGACCCGGATTCGCTGCTGTGCCTCTACGTGGGTCGGCTGGCGAACGAAAAGCGGGTTGACCTGCTGCTGGAAGCAGCACGCACGCCAGGCGTAGCGCTGACCATCATCGGTGATGGAGCGCTGCGTGATGATCTGGAGCGGCAGTTCGCCGGGACAGGCACGCATTTCATGGGCTACCTGTACGGCAAAGACCTGGCACGGGCGTATGCCAGCGCCGATGTCTTCACGTTCACCGGCCCATGCGAGACATTCGGACAGGTGGTGCAGGAGGCGATGGCGTCCGGCCTGCCTGCCGTGGTGGTCAATCAGGGTGGTGTGGGCGACCTGGTGGCACATGGCGAAACCGGTTTCCTCTGCCCGGATGACCCGATGGCCTTCGCCGAGGCGGCGCGTTTGCTGCGCGATGACCGGGCGCTGCTGCGGCGCATGTCCAACACAGCGCGGCAGGAGGCAGAGCGGCATCCCTGGAGCGCCATCATGGGGCAGCTTGAGGGGTATTACCGCGAGGCGACCCGGATGAACAGCCGCTTCCGGCGCTTCTTCCCGGTAGGGGGGTTGCGCGTGCCGCTGCCCTGGGGCAGATGAACCCAACATGTGAAAAAGGGGAAGGCGCGGTATAGTTCTGGCTAATTTCATCCCCTGGCACTCTCTCCACCGGGTAGAGAGCAGAACACAACAAAAGGACACGCGATGGCAGAGGAACGAAAAACACTGGCGCTGATTTCGCATGATGGCAAAAAGGCGGATATGGTGGCCTTTGCCCTATCGCATAAGGATGTGCTGGAGCGATACGAACTGGTGGCGACCAGCACGACAGGAAGCCTGCTGCGCGACAAGTGCGGCCTGAATGTGCAGTTGATGCTGTCCGGCCCACTGGGGGGCGACGCGCAGATTGCGGCGAAGGTCGCGGAAGGTTATATCGAGGCGGTGTTCTTCTTCGTCGATCCCCTGGGGAAGCACCCGCACGACCCGGACATTCAGGGCTTACTCCGAATCTGCAACGTGCATAATGTGCCGCTGGCGACGAACGCGGCGACGGCCAGCTACATCATCTCGACGAAAGCACTGTAAGTCCCCTCCCCGCAGCGCAGGAAGGGACTTTACTGGCCTTATGACCTATGCTTAGCCTTCTCCAGGTTTCAGAAAAGGCTAAGCAGTTGACTGACTGCGCTTACTCGCCCTGCGGGACAGAGCGCAGCAGGACGTAATCGAGGACGTTTTTGCCAATACAGCGTCCCTGCCGCAGACCATTCTCAATGGCAGCGCGAAAGTGGATGCCACCATAAAGGCGGGAGATGGCGGCTTCGCTGGCGGCTGCCTCAAAAGAGGTGAAGCTGCGCGGGTCGAAACCACGACGACGGCCCGATGCATCGGTAAAAGCCACTGTGCCAAACATACCAGTCAGCACTTCTGCCGCCGCGCCGGATACTACAGAATGACCGGATGGGTATTCAGGGAAGCCGGGCGAAGCCACCAGGGACTGCCACGACGGGTCGATATGCTCGTTGATGTAGGTGATTGGGCGCAGCAGGTTGACCTGATATTTGAGTGACCAGGCAGAGATAAACGAATCACCGAGCGCGACATTGACCAGGCCGTACATCATGGCGGCGCGTTCCAGATTCAAATCCAGTTGATCGACCAGTTGGTTTTCGATCAATACCCAGTGACCGGCAGGTGTACCGGTTTCGCCGGGCGTATCGACCCAATAGAGAGCGGTTTCGCGCTGCTCCCGGCTGAGGTTATCACCAGTTTGTTTGACTTCCATCGCCTGAGCATAAAAGGTCGAGTCCGGCTCAGTGCTGAACTCAAGCTTGGATTGAACCGCGCAGGCATCGGCATAATAAAGGGCGAAGGGACGAATTTGCCCCCAGTAGGGTTCAGCAGCTTTCATGCCATCGGCAGTATAAACCCAATAAGATGGATCCCCACTGACCGGCACGAAATCGGCGTTCATCTCACGGGTTTCAGCGAAGTAATCACCAGACATCCATTCGAGGATGACTTCACCCACACTGTCACCATAAGCCACTGAACGCTCAACCACCGCCTCATCAACGACGCGGGCGCGGGCGGCAGTCTGGCTGTTACGCAGCGATGTGACGGCGCGGGCGGTATCAGGGGCTTGCGGGAACAAACCGGCGATGACCGTAGACAGCGCACCATTAGCAGAAGACGGCCAATCATATTCGAGATCAGCATCGATTCGAGGTGATTCGGGCAAATCGGTGAGCTGCCCCGCCATTGAATAGCCGCCGGGAATGCCGGGGACAACCGATTGGTAGGCCGCCACACCCGCATAGGCATAGAGACGGGATGCACCCGGCGCAGAAACCTTTTCCGCCTCTACACGGTCATAGAGCAGTTGCATCCATTTGACGAGAACTTCTGCATTGTGTTCAGCAGCCGGAACAGAGACTGTCTCGGCGCTGTTCCCGGCGAGTGCAGCGGGTGCTGCCAGCGCTGACAGACTCAGCAGCGCCAGCAGCACGACAATCAATATAGGTCGCTTTTTTGTCATCGTAACATAATCCCCTTGTGGTGTTCGCATTTTTAATTATAAGGAAAATCCCGCCCGACGCATCCGGCTGATTGCTGTGCCAGTCTCCGCCGTTTGACCTACGAAAAGCGGCACTGCATCCCGCGTAAGGCATACGCCAGCGCTTCACGCATACAAGGACGACTGAGCGGGAATAAAAGTTCCAGAGAAACGCTGATTTAGCCGCCCCGTTCGGCGCGACGAATGGCAAGCGCCAGCACCCATTCAGCAAGAGCGGATTGGGCCATCGAGAAAATCAGCAGGCCGATGCCGAGAAGGATGCCGAAAGGAATGGTGGCCCAGATTTCGCTGTAAAAACCGAGATGGAGAAATGACAGCCCCCAGTCAGCAAAAGCGGCAAACCCGCCCATGAGCAGCCAGGAGGTGCCATCTGAGAGTGAGGTCAATTCACCGCGCGTGAATTGATAAGCGGCGGTGGTCAGGCCGATGACCAGCAGCAGGCGAAAAACGATGACGATTACCTGTGCGATGACACTGTAAATGCGCTGCTGGAGTGTGACCGAAACCAGCAATCCAAGCGCGGCTTCCAGACCAACACTGGTGAGGGGAAGCAGGAGGCTGGAAGTCATCAGAAAGGCCAGCAGCAGCGCACCAACAACCGGCGAAATATCCGGCATAATGCCATTGATGAGGAGGTCAATGTAACGCCCCTGAAAGGCCGTGAGGTCGATGAGAATACCGGCGATGAGCAGCACCCGAACGGCCAGCACCACCAGCAGCAGCGGGCGGAGGCGGTAAAAAACAGTGGCCCAACGGGTGCGAAAAGCCAGCGCGACCCCGCCTTCGGTGGCGCGAAGATTATCCCAGGTCTGACGGCGCTTTTGCTCGCCAACAGTGTTTACCGTGAGCGCCAGCGCGGCAACCTGCATCAGCACCTGAAGGATAAGAGTCGGCCAGAAGACAACCGCAATGGCGCTTTCGGTTAGATTCTGGCCGGGCGGATTCTGGAAAAAGCCGGTGGCAAGCGCATAACCGCCCCAGTAGAGCAGCACCAGAAAAGCGGCAAATCCTGCGATGCGAATATACCGTGTCCGGCGTGGGAGCCGGTCAGCCTGACCCAACTCGTAACGTAGGACAGGATGGTCGGGGCGCGCCCACTCCGGCAACTGCATGACAAAGCGCTGCATCATAACTCACGTCACCCAATCCGACTCAGCCAGCAGATTACCAATATAACTTTCTATTTTACCCAGTGCCAGTTCCCATTCGCCAGAACGGATATGAACCGTCTGCCCGTAACGGATATAATGAATATAGACATCTGGCGCGCTGCCAAGCTGCTCACGGACGGCAGCGGCGTAAACACCGACCTGCAAATGATAGCGGCGGGCATGGTCTTCAAGCGCTCGCAGCGACCCGTCGTAGCCACGAACCAGGCTGCTTTTGTAATCCAGCACCGCCCATGAGCCGTCCATGCGTTCAAACAACACATCCAGCACACCGTGAATAGTGCGCGCTTCAGTACGGAAAACAAAGGGAAGTTCACGCAGCACACGGGCCGCCTCATTCAGCCAGTGATACGTCTGGCTGGTCATGAAACGCTGAATCAATTTACGCGCTTCCTGCACAGCGTAATGCTGCTGATCCTCGTCAATGACGCCCTGCTCCCACGCATAACTCAGCAGCGCCGCCTCTAAGTTAGCGCTTTCGGTGGGGAAACGCCAGCTATTCAAAGCCTGATGGACGATTTCGCCAATAATGCGCGAAGAAACGCCAGACACGCGGCTGCTGACATCCTCAACGCGGGCGGGCGCATCGCGCAGGACACTGCGGCGAAAACGATCACGATAGAAGGGGTCATATTCAACACTGCCGAGATCGGCAAGCTGAGTGGCGGTCAGGTGGCGGGCGATATTGGAACGATCCACCCGCACCGGGCGAAGCAGCGCCGGTTCAGCCGGTGCGCCGGAAAGCGGCTGAGCAGCCAGCACAGCAGCATCATCCCAGGCAGAACTTGAGGGCGGATGTGGCAGCAAATCATCATCGTCAGGTGGCTGCGCCGGGATGGTAATCGCCAGCGAACCCCAATCGTAAGCCAGCGACCATGCGCCCGGCTGAGGCGAAAAATCGCGCTCTTCCAGTTCAAGCCCCTGCCACAGCAGGCCGAGCCAACCCGAAAGCTTCCAGCCGCTTTCCTTTTCCTTGATCTGGCCGCTGATGAGCAGATAATCCTGGGCGCGGGTGGCAGCGACATAAAGTCTGCGCTTGCTCTCCGCTTCTTCACGCAGGGTGTTCAGCGTGTTTAGCCGGTTGTAAAGCCAGGACGGAACGAGTTTATCTTCATCAGCATCATAGACTTTGCAGGCCAGCCCGGATACCGGGTCGCAAATGGCAGCAGGCGACGCCTGACCGCCGCCCTTTGTCCATGAAGCATCAGCGATCACCACCACCGGGAATTCCAGGCCTTTGCTGGCGTGAACGGTCATAATGGTGACCGCCCCTTCGACCTCAACCAGCGCTTCACCTTCGCGGACTTCGCTATCGCTCAAATCCTGCAAATAGCGGGTGAAAGCACCCAGCGTGACCTGTCCACCGAGGCGGGCTTTATCGAGCAGTTTTTCGACATTGCCACGCCGCCGCGCACCATCAGGCAGGCCAGTCAGCACAGCCAGATAACCGGTTTCTTCCAGAGCAAGGCTGATGAGTTCAGCGATGGTGACGCGCCCCGCCAACCCATGCAGGCGCGTCAGAATGCGGTGGGCATCCCCCCAGTCGCTAGCAGCTTCCGCTGATGGGGAAGCTGCTGCCTGCTGGAGCGCGTCCCACAGGGAAAGGCGATTATTATTGGCATCACGCTGGAGGCGAAGCGCGAGCAGCATCTCGTCGCTGAAGCTGAACAGGGGCGAACGCAGGGCGGAAGCCAGCGCCAGATTATCCGCCGGGTTATGCAGCGCCTTGAGGAGGTTGAGCAGGTCCCATACTTCCTGCCTGCCATAATAACCCCGCCCGGCGACGGTGACAAAGGGCAGCGCCCGCGCTTTGAAAACATCTTCGTAGAGCGTAACCTGCTTCATCGACTGGAACAGCAGCGCTACATCGTCGTAACGCATGGGGCGGACGATGTTCAGCTTTTTGTCGTAAACCGGACGCCCTTCACTGACCATCTGGTGAATGCGCTCGGCGATGGCAGCCGCTTCCCACTGGCGGCATTTTGTCGAACGGTCATCATCACCTTTCTCATAATAACCAGCGTCAATCAGCAGCAGTTCCAGCGGCGGCAGTTCGCCAGCGGGCGGCTGAATGCGCTCAGCTTCCATACCGCCGTCCAGTTCAATTTCATAATCGCTGACCGGGCTGGAAGGCGTTTTGACCAGCAGCCGGCCAAAGACATGATTGAAGCCATCCACCAGCGGCTTATGGGTGCGGAAGGAACGAGCCAGCGGCACATCCCGTCCCCCACGCTTCACAATTTCAGCGCGAACATGCTGAAAAACGCTGACATCTGCACCGCGAAAGGCATAGATACTCTGTTTGGCATCGCCAACAACAAAGAGGCTGCCGGGGCGATCCGGTTCCGCCAGCATCCGCACAATGTCCCACTGGGCGGCATTGGTGTCCTGAAATTCATCCACCAGGACATGCTGAAATTCAGCCGCGCTGTAGCGGGCGCGGACAGCCGGGTTATCCAGCAGCAGACTGCGGGTGAGCGTTTCCAGGTCGCCAAAGTCCAGCAGCGCATCCCGCTCTTTGGCTGCCTGGTAGGCCTCCTTCGTGCGGCGGGCGAGATGATGCCAGAGAGGGACGAACTCGGCGGCGCGGGCATCAAGCGCTGTCAGCGGTGCACCAATTTCTTTAAAGGCAGCATCAAGAGCGTTGCGAAACGCACCCAGTAAAGCTTTTGCGGTGGCGACATCATCGGTACTACCCCAGAATTTCGCCGAACCTACAGTCAGTTTAATTTTATTGCGGACATCAGACAGCAGGGAAAAGCGCGTTTCCAGATCGCCCTGGCTCTGAAAATGATGCAGCAGGCGCTGCGATTCCACCCATGAGTCGGCGAGCTTATCGGTACCAGGCTGATAACCGTCGAACTGCTCATCGATAACGCTGTGGAACTGCTCAGTGGCAGCTAAGTCGTCAAAAACAAGAGCGCATTTTTGCCCCCACAGATCACGCCAGTGTGCCAGCAAATCGTCAGGGGGCGCGGCGGGAAGTTCAGCTTCCATGAGCTGCGCTAAGGTTTTGCGAACCTGATAGGACTCATACTCCGTGAGCAGGCGCAGGGCGGGGTCATTTTGCACGACCACCGCTTTCAGTACATCGTCCAGCACATCGTCCAGCAGCAGCCGGGCATCAACCTCGTCCAGCACTTCAAAGCGCGGGTCTACGCCCACCTCAGCCGCGTTCGCCCGTAAAATCGAGGCGCACAGGCCGTGAATGGTATCGATGCGGGCGCTGTCCATCGCGCCGATGCGCCCGGCCCAACAGTCGCGCTCGCGCTCATTAACGGCATCATAGAGACGTTTTTCCAGTGCGAGACGAACGCGCTCTCGCATTTCCTGAGCGGCCTTGCGGGTGAAGGTGATGGCGACGAGGGCATTAAGCGGCCAATCCTGATGGGCGTCCAGCAGGGCGAGGTAGCGGTTGACCAGCACATAGGTTTTGCCCGAACCCGCGCCCGCGACGACGATCAGGTTTTGATCGTGGATGGTGATGGCGGTAATCTGAGAGGAGGTTTGATTCATAACTATTCGCTGTCTAATGAACGTTCCGCAGATGAATCAAATTCCAATTCATCCAGTATCAGAATGGGTAAGTCTGTCACCCGTTTCAGGCCCAGATCGTTGGTGAGAAAAGCGTGGCAGCCCATTACCATGCAGGTTGCAATCTGGATGGCATCCGGTGTTTTTAGATTGTGCTGAGATCTCAAATCAGCCGCTTTTCGGGCAATTCTGGCATCTAATGCGACTAATTTAAAGCCAGTACTATTTTGTAAAATATCCTCATACTCCTCGACCAATGCCATATTCTTCAGGCGCAAGGGCTGCGTCAGGACTTCAGTTAGCGTCATCATAGAACTGACTGCACTCATTGGGCCGCTGGTAATGTGCTTTAGGATGAAAACCATACAGTCAAAATAGCGGGGATGTTTTTCGACTAAATAAATCAGAGGAGCAGTATCTATTCCTAATAAAACCACTCCCCGCAGCGCTTCAGACACCTTCATGGGCGATGATCCCACTCGCTGCGAAGTTGATTGATGTATTCCTGCGGGTCGATGCCTTCCCAGATTTCTGCACCAAGTCCGGCCAGTTCCAGCAGATTGCGTTTTTTTGGCGGTGGTTCAGATTCAGTGAGTGTATCGACCATTAACTTCATTAACTGCTTACGCTCCTCAAGTGAGAGCGCTCGAATTTCCTCCAGAATTTCCTGCACAGCCATCATATCCTCCCACTGACTTCTTTCCAATTATAGCAGGATGCCCGGCTGTATCACCGCCGCCCGGACAGGCTGACACGACAGAACTGGCTGAATTCGCAGTAGCGGGCGCAGCGGCCTTCTTCGAGCTTGTTGGGTTCGACAGTGAAGTCCCCTTCCCTGCCCCGCTGGATATTTTTGCCTAATTTTTCAAGCGCATCATCGAGTGCTGCCTGATCGTCCGGCTCATCCCAATCGAACTGGCCGCTGGCCTTCTGGTTTTGCACATGCCAGAATATGCCCCCGGCCACGCGCACCGACTCGCCAAATTCCGCCTTCAGCACCCGCCGCGAGGCCAGCAGATACAGCATCATCTGAAAGTTGCGCCCGCGTGTCATTTCTTTGGTCGGAATTTCGGTGCTGCCGGATTTGTAATCAATGATGACGGCGCGGTCTTCCACCAGGTCAATCCGGTCAATCTTTCCGGTGACGCGCAGCCTGCCCGCCGCTGGAATATCCAGTTCGAGGAAGGGCGCGCCATCAATGCTGAAGGGCATTTCAAGCTGGAAGGCGCGGCGGGCTTCTGCGCCAAATTTTTTCGTCAGCGGATTCTCACCGGAGAAGTCAAGCGCGACCAGCTTCATCAGCTTCCGCAGCAGGACGGCGCTCTCCTGCGTCCAGAGGGGTGAAGCGCGAAAACCATAGCGCGCAGGCGCATTCGGCAAGATTTCATCCGCAACTGTTCGCAAAGTTGCCAGCGCCGTATCCATATTTTCCGGCATGATCTGCACACCTGTCAGGCGGCGGTAGGTTTCTTCGAGGATGGCATGAATAATGGTGCCGCGCTGAGCAGCATCCATGCCTTCTTCCGGTTCTTCCAGCGCTTCCAGCTTCAGCAGTCGCTTGGCAAAAAAGCGGAAGCCGCACATGCCGTAATCGCTGAACTGCGTCGCGCTCCAGCGGCGGGCCGGGCCAAGGTCGCGGGCGATCTGTTCCACCAATCGCGCATCATGCAGGCGGCCCGCGTAATGATCGCCCACCCCGGCGATGCGGTTCAGGTCAATCGAACGCCCCAGCCGCACCCGCGACCAGTAAGGCGCATCAGCCGTCACCAGCCAGTTGTACAGGCCAACCGCATCGGGCAGTTTACGCTCATCTTCCAGCGCCGCCGCAACCGCCAGCGCCGCTTCCCCGCGTGAGGCGGCATCGTCTGGTGCGACCACCCCGCCGAGTCTGACGCGATGGGTTTCGATGACCTGAGCGGCATCATCAAAAAGATCGCGCACGGCACGCCAGAGATGGCTTTCCGGCCAGATTGCGCCATTCTGTACCGTCGGGCGCGAAAGCGTAAGCGAGTCACGCGCCTGGCTGATAATTTCGTAAAACAGCCCTTCATCCGCCGCCCGTTCAGCGCTGGTTTCAAGCGCGACACCAGCCGCCGCCAGCGCCGCCCGTTCGCTGTCCAGATAAAGCGGGTCTTCCGCCACTGGTGCGGGGAAAACCCCTTCTGACAGACCGGGGATGAAAACATGGCGGTGCGGCAGGCCGCGTGCGTCGGTAACGAGCGTCACCAGCACCTTGCCAGCGCGGTTCGAATCGCGGTTGATGGCAGCACTGCCCAGCGCAGTCCTGAGGTCAGCAAAAAAGCGCGGCCATTCCTGTGCCGCTTTATCCACCAGACCGAGCGCGGCAAACAAATTCTGGGCGGCGAGAAAATTCCGCAGCACCCGTTTAAACATCTGAAGGGCGTGCAGGTCACGGTCAATGATGGCCTGGTCTTCAGTGGTCGTCCGCAGGCGCGGCAGCATCCGCAAGCCGCCCGGCAGCAGGTCAGCCTCATCGTCCGGGTCAGCCAGCAGGTCGGGGCCGATTAGGTTTTCAAGCCAGCGCACATAATCAATAATCTGTGCCTGCGCCGGGGGTGTCACTGTATCGAAAAAAGCAGAGAGGCGAGCATATAATTCCGCCGCCACTTCCGGCGTGATTTGCAGCAGTTCCTTCGCTTCGTCGCCACGCGGGGAAGGTCGCGCCGCCTGTTCAATCGCCGCCAGCCATTCATCGCGTCCGGCAACCACCAGCCGCTCGACGCTGATGCGTTCCAGCAGTTCCAGCGCCGCGCCAGCCAGCCCATCCACCTGAAAATAGGGGGAGTACAGCACATCCAGCACTTCGCGCCGCCGGAAACCGCCCGCCGCCAGATCAAGCAGATCAAGCAGGGTAATCAGCGCCGGATTTTCCGCCAGCGGTTCGCCATAATGCAGCGAAAGCGGCAGGCCATAAGCGCGGCCCAGCGCGGCGAACAAACCGCTGTAGCGCGGCCAGTCGCGGACGGCGATCAGGATTTCATCGGGCGGGCAGCCATCCAGCAGCAGACGTTTGACACGGCGTAAAACTGATGCCACTTCGGCGGCGGGATCGGGCGCTTCCAGCAGTGTCAGACAGCCATCGGAAGCGCGTTTCGGGACAGCGCTGCGAAAACTGTTGTCGAGAATGTGCTGCAAACACACATGGCGAACCGGACGCTGTGGCGGCGGCGCTGTAACCCGCACGACGGACTGCCCGATTTTTTCATGTTCGCTCAAAAGGCGATTCAGCGCTTCACGAAAGCGCCTGCCAATGGTGTTCTCGCGCCCCGGCACGGTAGGCAGAGCGATGATGGCACGACGGGTACGAACCGTCAGCAGCGCCAGCAAACGCGCCTGCAGTAGGTTGAAGTGGTCGAAGCCATCAACCAGCAGCAAATCGACACTGGTGGCGATTTTTTCACTGCCCGGATATTCCTTATCCGGGTCCTGCATGACATGCAGCGCCAGCCAGCCTTCCCCCTCGACATCGACCAGATGATGCTGTGTCAGTTTATCCTGATAAGCGCTGTAAATTCGGGAGAGGTCGCGGTCTTTACCAGTTTGAGCATTGATCTCGAAAAAACTCGGCTGGATGACATTCTGCTTGAGTTCATAGATGAAGGAAGCCACGATTTCAGCAAATCCGGCCTTGTCCGCGATTTTGCCGTAGACTTCCAGTTGATTGGCCGCCTGCATATCAATCAGAATTTCACGCAGCAGGCGAACGCGGGCAGCGGCTTCTAACTCTCGCTGGGGAATCCCGGCGATGTCCAGCAAACGGGCATAGAGGGTATAAAAGCTGAAAAATTCGACGTTGAAATAAACACGGCTGGCTGACTGCTGCTCAGATTGATAATCAATAAGCCGCTGGCGAAAAGCATCTTCCTGACGGCGGCCCGGCAGCAGCACCCAGATACGGGCGAAGGCATCACGCCGGGTTGTCTCCACCAGTTGTTCAAGCGCCCAGGTTGTCTTGCCCGCGCCGACAGGCGCAAGCAGCAGTTCGGTGGGCATCCCGTCAGCCTTCAAGCAGCAGGCGGCGGATGGCCGTCACCGCATTCTGATGGATGCGATCTTCTTTCGAGAGGTAATCACGGCGCAAATCTTCGGGCAGGTTGACAAGGTGGCTGACAGGCACAACACCCTGGCGGTCAGCAACGGTAATGCGCGACGGGTCCTGGGTCAGCACGACAACGCCAAAAACCGGCACTTCAGCCATATTATGCTTGGCAAGATACTGGCGCAGATGTTGAACATCATCAACGGCTTCTTTAGTCGGGCTGAAGCGGAACGGCACCCAATCGCCATTACGATAGATCATCCAGTTAGCGGCTTCGTTGGCAAAGCTGCCCACATTGTCGATGATGCGGAAAACCAGCGCCCCCGGTGGGCCGATCAGCACGGCATCAATGTAGCCAAGTCCGGGGCGGTTGATATTGCGGATAAAGGTGTAACGACCATCAAAAGCGCGCCCCAGAAAATCACCTGTGAGGGCAGCCAGGTCATTTTCACGGCGGCGAGTCAGGGCGCGGACAGCCAGGGCGATGCCGCCGATAATCCCGATCAGGCCGATAAAAATCAGCGCCCCACCGGCAAAACTGTACAGGCCGAAAAGCGGATGGGTGCGCGGAATGAGCAGGATCGTGCTGATGACCGCGCCAACGATTGCTAAAAACACACCGACGGCGAGGACAATGAAGCCAAGCTGGAGCAGTTGTGTCGAGCGGCGGTTCAGGGCGCGAACGGGTGCAGTATTTTCCATAAGCCTACATCTTTTGTGGTTTGGGCGGCAGTTTGGCGCGGCGCTGCGCGATTACATCTTCTAGCACCTGCTGAAGCTCAGTAAAACGCGGCAGCGGCTTGTACATCAGCTTATCCGCGCCAGCCAGGTCGCTCACTTTTTTCTCTTCTTCCGGACTGAGGCGGTAAGCGGTACTCAGCACAATCGCCACCTGCCCCAACTGCGGGCTTTTCCGCAGGCGTTCGCCAACCGCCGGGCCGCTGATCTGCCCTGGGAGGCGGATGTCCAGCAGGGCCAGTTCCGGTAGTTCACCCTGGAAGCGCCCGGCGTCTACATCATCAATCCAGGACACAGCCTCTTCGCCATCGACGAAAGCCACGCCCTCAATTCCCCACATTTCAAACATTGCCAGCAGGACTTCGTAAATATCCGGCTCGTCTTCAACCACCATCCAGGTAGACAACGCGCTCGCTCCTTGCTTTGTACCGGGTTGTGTTCTAACCAATTCTCTACCCACTATACTATAATTTTCCTACGCCAATTAAGCAAACTTATCCGACAACAACAAAGATGTTATACTGAATTTACTATAAATTCACGCCAGGGGGCGTTTTATGTTGTGGTTGATTGCAGAA
>CAYUTY010000085.1:0-26450 GCA_964447795.1 uncultured Anaerolineaceae bacterium | reverse complement strand
CCTTCAAAGCGGCGGATGATATTGCCTGTGGCTGCATCCCACAGCATTAAAATCTTATCACCGGAAGCAGATAGAATAGACCGCCCATCGGGGCTAAAAGCCACTCCCCACACAGGTTCGGTGTGACCATCGAAGCGGCGGCGAAAACCGGGTTGGTAAGCTAAATCGCTGAGAATACGCTCCGTCTGGACGGAATTGTCAATCCGGCTTGCTTCCAGCGCCAACGCTAACCCAAGAGGCTGATCGCCTTTGTTGTAGGCATCCTGAGCGCGAGCAGCAAGCTGAAGAGAATCGGCAAAATTTTGTGCGGACTGCACTTCGGTAGCAATAGCATTAAGCGTGGGAGGGACGGCAGTGAGCGCGATGTTCGCAACGGTCACCCGCGTTCCAGCAGCGGATTCACGGGTGCTGGCAAGGTTGGCGCTGTTCGTCGCCTGAACGCCCAGTAACGATGCGCCTACAGCAAAAATGATAGCAACCACTGCTGCGACTGAGCCAATGACACTGGCACGGCGAATGTTGCGAAGCTGACGTGTACGTTTTTTGCTGGCTTCAATATAAGCGCGATGCAGGTCGGTGACAGCCGGTTCTTTATCCGCTGCCGCTGCCAGCCACGCCTGCGCTTGCCCTAACTCATTATCGATCAGCAGAAAGCTGACATCGCGCCCGCGCCGATCCCATTCCAGCGCCCGCAGTTCGAGCGTCGTATGCTGTTCCTTGTGGGCGTAATCGGTGCGAATGATGGCAAACAGTTGATTGAAGCGGGCTTGAAAATCCGTGTCACTTTTGAAGAAAAAATAATTAATGTGTTTGAGTTCGGAATCGTTGGCGTCGAAAACATCGTGCGGCTGGCGTGTCCCCCAGATTTCGCGGGTGGTCGATTCCTCTTTCTTTGCCAGGCGCTGGCTGATGTTCGTCAGGCTTTCTTCCCGGTCGTATTCAACATGCAAAACCGGAATGATGCGCTTTTTGAGTTGGCGAGCATATTCGATTTCCATCTGGCAGATGGGCGAGGCCATGCTGTGTGGAGATAAGACGACGACGAAATTATTGGCTCTGGCGATGCCCTTCTGGATTTCATTCCACCACGCCTGCGAGGGTGGAATCGATTCCCAATCGATCCACACTTCCTGCGCCTCAGTCACCAGCGCTTCCCGAAGCTGCCCGACAAATTCCCTGTCCAAACGTGAATAGGAGATGAAAACATCTGACATACAGACTCCGAAAGCAGTATCCAATTAAATATTCCGTAATATCATAGAAGATCGCACAGAAAAAGCCAATTCATTTATGCCCCAAATTCGCGATTTGAATTGCCACTTTCAACCATTTAACCGCCGCTAAAACAACGTCCAGCCATCCTCTCCCTGAGTCCACCGCGCTTTACAATCGAATTGTTAAGAATTATAGTGTTCCCCTTTTGAGATACCCGGTTAGCAGAGGTTGCAGGCGAGATGATTTATAAGATTCTGTTTCTGGCGGTCATTCTGGCGACGGCTGTCATCGCTTTCATCATCGTGCGCGGCATCCGCCAAAAGCCGCTCAAGCCGTTCGCCCGCAATCTGCTGATCGGCATTGTCCTCATAGAAGTATTTCTGGCAGTCATGCACCTGCTGGCAGCGCAGGATCGATTCCCCACTTACTGGAACTGGTTTTTCGACCTCCAATATGAGCGTAACCTCGGCGCGATCTTTTCTTCGCTGCAACTGATGGTGATCGCTTTCGTTGCCGGGGCGAATATGCTGTTCACGCCGAACCTGAAGCTCAGCCAGCGCCTTTATTGGCTGCTATTGGTCGTCACCTTCATTTACCTGAGCTTCGATGAATTCTACGCCTTTCACGAAACCTTCGGCGGGCGCGTCCCGACTTCTGATTGGGAGATTCCCTATGCCATCGGCGGGGGCATCCTGTTCCTGATTTCGGCGGCAGCTTTCTGGTTCGGCTTTCGCAAGGAAAAAAAACTGTTCAGCCTAATGCTGGTCGGCATCATCCTGCTGGCGACTGGCGCGGTGCTGATGGAAAAATTCGTGCGCGACGGTTTCGTCGAAGAAGATCGAACCCTGCGCTGGATGTTCGTCTTTGAAGAAACGTTCGAGATGATCGGCGCGACAGTCGTCCTGATCGGCATGTTATCCTACGCCAACGAACACCTCGTCAACGGCCTCTGGCAGCGAGGTAAACGGCTGGTGACGGCAGGCGGTTTCGCTTGGGCAATATGGTTATTCTTCTCACTGCTGTTTCTGGAAGCGCTGCTGGCGCGCACAGTCGGCACGCCGGTACAAATTGATTACGACAACGGCCTGATGTCGCTCGTCGGTTATCGCATTACACCGGACGTATTGAAGCCGGGCGAAGAAGTCGCGCTGACGCTGTATTGGAAAGCCAACCAGCCAATTTCCACCGATTACAGCGTCTCGCTCCACATTCTGAGCCACCCGGAAGTCGATTCCGTCGCCCAATCCGACGACCTGCACTTAGGCGCGATCCCCAGCACGGCATGGTTCCCCGGCATCGTCAGCAGCCGGACGCTGTACGTCAAACTGCCGCGCAATCTGCCCGTCCCGGCCAGTTATTGGTTGATGCTGCGCGTCTGGTCTGGCCCCTGGCCGTTCGGACGCCCATGGACGGATACCACTGGCCTGCCAATTTCCAACGCCGACAATCACCAACTTATCAGCGATGACAGCGTAATTGTCAGCAGTTTTCCGGCGCTGCCAGGCGAAGCACAGCCAGCGGCAGGGGGCAGCAGCTACCGGTTCACGACGGACAATTTCTCGCTGGAAGGCACTGCCCTTCCAGCCGAAACCGTGCAAACCCATGATCTCGATATTGAATTTTCATGGGCGACTAGTACCCATCCCACCCGTGATTTGACGCAGTTTTTCCATCTCATTCCGCAGGGCGGCAGCGAACCTTTTGCCTTCGACCAGCAGCCTTTTAGCGGGCGTCTCCCCACTCGTGACTGGCCTGCGAACCAGCGCTTCACTGATCAATGGACGCTGCGACTGCCGGAGGATGTACCAGCCGGACAGTATGATGTTTACACCGGGTTGTACGACCCGATCACGCTGGAACGAGCGACGGTGATCGATCAAAGCGGGCAGCCAGTCGCCAACAACAGCATTTTCCTCGGAACGGTCAATTACGCGCCCGACCCGGAAGTTGAGGCGGCTCTGGCACGGCAGCGCCCCGGCTTATGTTACGCGCTCTCGGATTCCAATTCGCTCAACGGTTTGGAGTCCGACACGCTGGTGATGATGAACACCGAAACCGGCGAGGCCACCGAAATCGCTCAACCGGGGACGGTAAAAACCGAAGGCGTGACTTTCAACGCCGATCACAGCCTGCTCTACGTGATCGATGAGCGCGACGATGTTGGCCTGTTCGGCGTGATCGACCCACAAACGGGCATCTTTAGCCCGCTGGGTGAAGGCATCGCCACAGTCGATAACCCGGCGAATAATCCGCTGTTTGGCGAAAGCCTGTTGAAAGATGTGGACAGCCTCGCGCTCGAACCGTCCACCGGCATCATCTGGGGTGTGCATCAGGACGAGGAAAATTACCTGTTCCAGCTTGACACCGAAACCGGCACCGTCGTGCGCGATGCTTTTGGCGAAGGCTATGATTACCTCAAGCTGGATTTGAGCAGCCTGCCTGCCCCCGGTTATATTAATGTCAAGGATATGGCGGTTGACCCCGGCAGCGGCAGTTTTTACGTCGTGGCGGGTAATGATGCCTTCGACAGCTTCCTCGGCAGGGTCGATTTTGAGACGCTCGACCTCGACAGCGGGACAATCATGGTGACGCCCGTCGCCCCCCTAACCAGCGCGGTTGATAACCAACCCATCCGCGATATGGAAGCGCTGTCCTTCACGCCGGACGGGGTATTGTTCTCGATCTCCACCAACAACAGCAACACGCCGGATAACTTTGACCGGCTGTGGCGCGTTGACCCAACCAGCGGGGCAGCAACGCCGGTTGGCCGTTTCACCGATTACGTGGATTTCGTGGATTATGAAGCCGTCGCCTGCCTTGACGCGATAGGCGCGGACTAACGAGATTAGAAGCGGGGTGAGGCTGTTCGTCAGCTCACTAACAGTAGAAGTCTATGCCGAACTGCTGACCAAAAGCAAAATGTTTTCCGCCTGTCCGGTGGTGGAGAGGATGATCGGCGTCCAGTCGCTTAGGTCATGGGTTCGTTTGTCCTGTTGGGTTTGAGTGAGAGTATAATACTGGAAGAATTGTAACATACAACCAGATAGATTGAGGCTTACGTGGTCACATATCCATATCGTGTGGTGACGCCAGTCATCGTACTCTTATTTATTCAAACCATTTTTTTCTCACAGATTACCCCTCTCTACGCGCAGGAATGTGGTGAGATACTTCATATTGGCGATGTGGGCAAGGCGGCTGTGATTGATCTGCCCCTGCACGACACCCCCGGTGGACGCCTGATCTCAACGCTTACACTGAATACGCCGTTTCTTATATTGGCTGAGCCAGTATGTGAAGATGGAGTCGCGTGGTGGTATATCGAAAAACATGGTGCTGACACACCGCATGGCTGGATACCTGAATCCGTCGGTGGTGTGCCACAGGTGAATATCCGCTTCCCGGCCAATACCAGCTTTGAGACGCGGATAGTGTTGAGCGAGGCTGCACCAATCCTCGATGCACAAAGGCAGGTAAAGTTTGATATGGGTGCTGGCGGCGGTGGTGAGTTCTGCCCCAATCAGATCAGTCGTTCCTGGTATCACTTTGGTGAAACAATAGGAAGTCAATTTTCCCCACTGGGGGACACAGAACATTTCTCTCCAGGGGAGAATGTTCAAATCACAATTTATCGACCAAACGGCACCATTTATCTTGAAGAAGAGAGCCAGGCACTTGAAAGTGGGGGATCGCTGGGATGCAAAGCAGGTACAGTTATCATCCCATATATTGATTTTAAGGTTACCGAACCCGCCGGGGAATGGTTAATTAACATGGAGGGCGCAAGTGGCACTACGGCCAGCTATTCAGTTTTTCTAACCCCTAACATTGAACCCATGATAAAAGCCATCTGTGATGGCCCAACCAGGACACTGGTGTTAGATGGTTTTCAGCCAGGAGAAACGCTAAAGATAGAGTTCGTCTCGCAGAGCAGTGAGTATATTTATATCGAAGCCGATCCGTTGATCCAACTAGCCGATACGCTGCACTCGTGGTCAGTCAAAACCGATGATCTGGGGCAGCTCTGGATGACTGTTGACGATGGCATTGATACAGATGAAACAATCATCCTCGTCGAAGACAATTCGGGCTACATCTGGGGCGATGGGCTTGAAACGAAAAATCAATTCGACAATATTTCCTTCAGGGCTTGCGAAGATCAAGAAGTGAAGCCAAACGCAGCACTTGCCGTCCAGCCGGAGTCGCAGAGAATAATTGCCCGTGCCCCCCTTAACCGGGAGATGGCACGGCAGTATCGCAGTGTGTGGGATACACTGCAATTTCGTGACATGCTCTCACCAGGAATACAGGAATATCAATTAACGATAGATAGCGATGAAGCATTGCTCCTGTCTTTTACCTGGTGCGCCGATAACACAAATCGGTTGCAACAAATTCTTGAGCCTCTGATTTTTAGTATCCAGATTGATGAAATTGCTATCCCATCCTCATCACTGCTTCAAACAGACTCTAGTACATGCCGCATCTGGGATACTGTTCTCAGCGGGTGGGAGGCAGGTAATGACGTTGTCCTCTCACTGTCTTATACGCTCGAAGCAGATATTTTCGATGGTGTGGCCGAGTATGCTGCAGGCGATTACCTGCATAAAATCGCAGTAAAGGTCAATGAATAACAGCAATATTAGCCCGGATCGTCAAAATATTCCGGGCCGATAGCATCTTTAGGGACGGATATTGTCTACACCACCCCACTTTCCACCACTCGGAACACCTGCCGCGCGCAATCCACCTCCGCCAGTGCCCCATACGGCAGCACGAACATCGGGTCAGTGTGGCCGAAGTCCATCCCCGCCACAATCGGCAAATCGTCGCGGCCACATTCATCGCGCACAATTCGCAGCAGTGCCTCATCGTAGTCGCTGAATTGTTCCGGCGGAATATCCCCGCCGGGGCGCGCATAGAGAATCGCCGCCACACGCTCGATGACACCCAACGCCGCCAACGAACGCAGCATAGACGATACCTGCGCTGGCGAAGGCGCATCTTCCGAGGTTTCGAGGAACAGCACCGCATCCTGCCAATCATCGCGCGGCGGGAAAACCTAAGTCCCGCGCAGCCGAACCATCACTTCCAGACAGCCGCCGAGCAGCCTACCCCGCCGCACGCCCGCGCCTTGCAGCCAGCGCCAGCCCGTCGAAGAATTGAGCGCCCGCTTGCGTGTTTGCAGCGTCGGGTCTGCCCAATCGAGCATCTCCACCGTCCAGCCATCGGTGTTGGGGCGGATTTCGCCGATAGGTTCGGCGCTGAATAACGTCCGCCGCACCGACTCGACCATATAGGGGAACAGGCCGGTATTTTCCGCGAAACCTGCCATGATCGAAGGCCCGTAAAACGACGATAATCCGGCTTTCCAGCAGGTGAGATGCGTCACCGTCGTATCCGAGTAGCCCATAAAAATTTTGGGATTGGCGCGGATGACATCAAGGTCGATGAACGGTAGCGTGCGGATCGAATCTTCGCCGCCGATGTTGGAGAAAATCGCCTTGATCGACGAATCAGCGAAGGCTTCCATCAGGTCATCCGCCCGCGCCTGCGGATTGCGCCACAGCCAATCGGAGTCGCGCAGTGCGTGGCGCGTTGGCACAACCCGCACATCGAACTCGGCTTCAAGCTGGTGTACACCCGCTTCGTAACGGTGCGGGAACAAACCCGCCCCGCCCCATGACAGGCTGATCGTAGCGACGGTATCGCCGGGGGAAAGACGGGCAGGTTTGAGTATCATCAAAATTTCCAACTTCTAGCATTCAGGCTTCTAGCTCAGCATAGCACGAAAGATAGCGCTTGTCAGACTCATCAAAATCACCGATCATCAACTGCAAGTTACCGGGTATCCAAGAGGTCGATTATGCCTGATGCATCCCGTTTCCCCGTCCCGCTGACCATTCTGACGGGTTTCCTCGGCGCGGGGAAAACCACCCTGCTCAACCACATCCTGCATGGCGATCATGGCAGGCGCATCGCCGTGCTGGTCAACGACTTCGGCGCGATCAACATCGACTCGCAGTTGGTTGTCGGCGTGGAAGGCGAAAGCATCAACCTCTCCAACGGCTGCATCTGCTGCACCATCCGCGACGATCTGCTTCAGGAAACCGTGCGCCTGCTGAAACGGCCTGAACCGCCGGAATATATCATCGTCGAAACCAGCGGTGTCTCCGCCCCCGGCGCGGTGGCGGATACCTTCCTCATGCCGGAACTTTCACCGTATATCAGCGTGGACAGCATCCTGACAGTGGCCGACGCCGAACATCTGCTGACGCTGGATGATGAATTAGCGGAACTGGCCGCCGCGCAGATCGACGTGGCTGACATCATCATCCTCAATAAGGTTGACCGGGTGACACTGGGACAGTTGTCGCGGGTGCGGGGCTACATCGGCGGCATCGCGCCGGACGCTCGTATACTGGAGACGACTTATGCCGATGTGCCGCTGGAACTGGTAATCGGCGTCGGAGCCTATGCGCCGGAAAAGCTGGCAAATCGAGCGGCAAAAGATGTGCATGTGCATGAGGATGGTGCAGAAAGTGAACACGAGCATCATCACGACCACAGTCTGGTTTTCAACACCTTTAGCTGGACGAGCGATAAACCGCTGGCGTTGGGCCTTTTCCGCGACGCCATCAACCACCTGCCCCCGACGATCTACCGCGCTAAAGGTATCGTCTCACTGTCCGATTTCCCGGAGCGGCGGACGGTGCTGCATATTGTCGGGCGGCGGGCCAGCCTGACGCTTGGCGCAGTCTGGAGTGACGAAAAACCGCGCACCGAAATTGTCGTCATTGGTACTCACGGCGGCGTGAATGGCGAAACACTGCGCCAGCAGTTTGAAGCCTGTGTTGCCGTCGAAAAAACGCCTGAACAGCAGCTTATGGAGGCGATGGAATGGGATCGGGCGGATTACGTCGATATTTAGCCCGCCGCTCGAATAATTCCAGCGCGATGATGCAGGTGCCGAGCCAGGCAGCGCCAGCGGCAAAACCGCCCACCACATCGCTGAAATAATGCACGCCCAGATACAGGCGGCTGATGCCGATAACAGCCACGAGCAGCACTGTTGTGAACACAATCAGTATTCGCAGGCGGTGATTTTTCACCATGCGCCACAGCAGATACGCCATCATTCCATAAGTGATAATCGACATCATGGCGTGGCCGCTGGGAAAACTGAAAAACTGCGCCACTGCTAGTGGACTGGCAAAAACGGGTCGAGCGCGGGCAAAAATCTGTTTGAGAATCAGATTGAGCAGTTCACCAACTGCAACGGCTGTAATCCATAGAGTAAGGCGCGTCCATTCCCGCCGCCGTGCCAGCACAATGCCCATCAGCACGCCGATAACCGGAATAAAGGGCGAGCCTAAAAAGCTGATGAATTGAAAAAAGCGAACGCTGCCGGGCGTAGCGCGGCTGTACAGTTCCTCCGCCAGCGCCGAGTCAAACTCCACGATGCGGTCATTTTCCTGCACATCTTCCGCCAGATCAGCGAAAAACACCATGCAGGCGATGCTGATGAGCAAACCGGCCAGCAAAACCAGGCTGGTTGAAGAAATGCGTCCTATCAGGCGAGCAGTCTCTTGAAACATATCTATACCCTATCATATCTCGATCGGTATCGAAAGATGCTACAATCTGAGCAACGATCAAGCTCCAGGAATGATAGTATATGGCTGACAGTATGCGCGAACGTGGTCAAACCGCTCTTAACCAATTATCCGAACGACAGTTGCCCACCGTTGTACGATGGCTGGAATTATTAACAGCCCACGATGACAACACCGCTGTCGAGGCGGAAGAATTGTGGCTGCTCGCTTCAGGCGAACTGGAAAAAATGAACGATGAAATTGATGAGGCCGAGTTAATAGACGATTGGCGCGCCTATCTTGATACACTTTAAGCGCACGCCCCGTTTTGACCGTGCCATTCGCCGACTTCAAAAGCGCTATCCCAAACTCAAAATTGATCTGGCAACAGTTTTTGAAACTATTGAGAAAGCCCCTGATATGGGAGACGTAATCCCAGATGATTTCTCTATCCGCAAATTGCGCATTGCCAGCAGTGACATGCAGCGAGGCAAAAGTGGCGGCTTTCGTCTGTTATATAAATTGATAACAGACGAAAAAACCGTGTATGCTGTTTTGCTTTTTATCTATGCCAAAACCGATCAGGATGATGTCCCCGGCACATTTCTGCAAACCCTTAGCGATGAACTGGACGAACCCTGATCGCCCGCTGAAACCTGCCCTTCCGGCTTGGCGTAATGCTTGACAGATCGACAATGCAAAGGAGCATAGGATGGCTGAGCGGCAGCAGTGGGAATATCTGAGTATATTCGTCAAGGCAGATGCCGACCCGGTGATGGATTATCTGGAAGAACGCTGGGACTGGAAAGAGGGCATTCCCCGTAATACGCCAGAATCCATGATTCCCCGGCTGGATTTCCTCGGCAAAGAGGGATGGGAACTGGTACACATGCAGCCCGTGATGGTCAGGCGCAACGCCGATGTTTTAGCGGACGTAGCCGGTTGGACGAATAATTACTTCTGCGTCTTCAAGAGGCCGACATAGCGCGAGTGTATTTCGCCTCGATCAACTGGCGCAGGCTGCGGGCGAAATCATTATTGTCGGTGTCCATCTGCTGCTCAAGATTTTCAAGGGCAGCGGCGTACAAAGCGGCAGATCGTCCGCTGTCGCTTTCGGCTTCCACATCGCCTGCCCGTTCCAGCCAGCGCCAGCTTTGCGGTTGCCCTTTGAGCAGATCGCGGGCGGCATCGAGCTGACCATCCGCTACCAGCATATCGAAATAGCGCTCAGCGATACGTTCATCATCCGGGCGCAGGGCATGAGCCTGAGTCATCGCCGCCAGCGCCTCAGAGTCGCGTCCCAGCGCCGCCAGCAAAATCGACTTCCGCACATAATCCGCCGCCGACAATGCCGCCAACTGCTCAAATTCCGCCAGCGCATCGGCTGGATTTTGCCGCTGCAATACCTCGATTCGCAGCCGTCGCGCCGCCTCATCTTCAGGATGATCGGCAAGATGCTGCGCCAGCGCATCCAGCGCATCCGCTAACTCACCAGCGCGAATGAACGCATCCGCCAGTTGAAGGGGAGTGTATGCCATTTCCGCTTTTCACTCTTTACTCATCACTCATCACTGCTATTCATCCCCCGGCAGACCAAACATATAAGCGCGTTTGCGGGCATCCATCGCCGCGCCCAGCGTGGTGCCACCGCGCGGACGCCAGGTCGTATGAATGTCGCGCACGAAGCTCGCCAGCAGTTCATAAGACAGCATCCTGAAGTTGGTTTCCGCAATCGTGGAAGCCTGACGCGGCCAGCCAAACCCCCAGGCGAACCATGAGCCGTTGGGCAAAATCAGAAAATCGTAGAACGACACTGCATCCGGCTCGGTGCCAATGAAAACAGCGACACGCCCGCACAATTCCTTGAACGCCTGACCGGGAATCTGCGCCTCATCGCGCACGTTGGGCCAGGCCGTCCCCACCAGCGGCACAAACATCACGCTCCAGTCCTCGATAGGGATTTGCAGCGCCCGCCGTCCCCCGCCCGCCGGATGTTCCAGCAGACGTGGTTCCCCCAGCTCTGTCAGGCCGCGCTCACGGCATTCAAGGACAACCGCTTGCAGCGAGGCGAACAACCCTTCGGAAAAAGCGCTCACCTGCCGCGCCAGAAAATCGCGCTGCTCCCGCCGCGCCAGCAGCACATTCTCCAGCGATTTAATCGCATCTTCCGCCTGATGTTCCCGATTCTGATTAAAATCAACCATGCTGTACCTGCCTATCATTTGTTACCGAATCATAGGGGATGATTTCGGCAAATGCAACCTGACCGCAGTATAATGCGCTTATAGTGTTGCGACCCATCATGAGGAGACGCCCTGTGCCGCGCATTTTCATCAGCTACCGCCGGACGCTAACAATTGCTGGCAGCATTGGGCTATTGTTAATCATGACCTTTCTGCTGTTGGCCGGTAACGAGAAGATTCGCTTCAGTGAACAAAACATCGAAGGCACAGCCAACGCCCGCCTGATACCAACCACAATTGCATTTCTGCCAAACCATAATACGGAGTCATCATTCCGTCAAAATATCAGCCAGGTTTCTACGCCCACCGCACAGAATATCACACCCAATGCGCTGATGGCCCTGGTTCAAGCAGAACGCAATCTCAATGTTCGCAGCGGCCCCGGCGAAAATTTTACTACCTTAGGTACAGTAACACGCGGGACTGTCGTCAGAGTGCTGGAAACTGATGCCAGAGGTTGGCTCAGAATTCAATCGGAAACCGGGCTGGAAGGTTGGGTCAGCCAGGAATTAATCCGTGTCATCGGTACAGCTACGCCGGTAGGAACATCGACTCCAACCGCTACAGCAACAGCCAGCCCAACAGGCACATTGACAGCAGACCTTTACCGGACGATTGGGCGCGATCTATACAACGATTCACGCTTCCTGGAGGCGATTGAGAATCTCAGCGCAGCGATTGAGCTTGCCCCTGATGATGCTTTGTCCTATCTCTATCGCGGCGAAGCCTATTCCCTGCTTGGCTTTTATCAGGAGAGCGATCCTCAGCTTTACGCGCTCGCGCTGGAGGATTTTAATCGTGCGCTGGAACTCGACGCCAATCTGGGTGATGCCTATGTTGGCCGGGCGGATATTGCGCGGCGGGCGGGCAATCTGGCTGAGGCAGAGGCCGATTATAACAAAGCACTGGAAATCAACCCGGACTCGGCACACGCCCTCCGTGGTCTAGGGGTACTTTATAGCGCTCAGGGTGATAATGAGGCTGCCTTGGATGCTTATGATCGCGCCATCGCTTTAGACTCCGCTCATGCTGATCAGCTTTATAACAATCGCGGCGTGATCTATTATGATCGCGGGGATTATGAAAAAGCCGTTGCCGAATACAACGAAGCGCTTGGCATTGATCCATTCTACGCGCTGGCCTATATGAATCGCGCCTATGCCTATTTCCACATGGGTGAACATGAATTGGCGTTGGCGGATTTTAACCGGGCGGTTGACCTGCTCTCTGAAACCATATTGCCCCTGCTCCATCGAGGGGACTTTTACAGCCAAAACCTGGGCGAGTTCGAATTGGCTATCGCAGATTACAATCACGTGCTCGCCATCAACCCTGATAGCTTCGGCGCGCTGGTCGGGCGTGGTGATGTCTACTTCAGGAGCGACGAACTACAATTGGCGATGCAGGATTTCATGGCAGCGCTGGAGATTGCGCCGGATGATAGTTATCCCTATCTGTATCTCGGCCATATTTATTATGAGATGGGCAACTATGCCGATTCCCTCAGCAGCTATCAGCGTTATATCCAGCTTGCGGGTGATAACCCTTCGTTCCAGGCGGAAAATCGCGTGAAACAATTGCTGACGGCGACTCCAACGCCATCCTAGCCAAAGGGACGGCCCGCAGGGTTGAGACTTGACCACGCCACGCCCCCGCCGCTATAATGCACCCAACAAAAGAGTATCTTTTGCCACAGACAGCAGGTGCGTTCGCGCTTAATTCCCTGCCGAGGCGAGTGCCACTAACCCATTGACCTCTCAAGGGCGGCCTTGCCATGTGCGAAGCCGCTTTTTTGTTTGAGTTACAAGTTGTTAGTCAATAGTTGCTAGTGAACAGATCAAAGCTGTTTCCTTCAACTAAAAACTAGCAGCTAGTAACTAGAAACTTCTCAAGAAAGGAGGAAAAGCGCTTGGCAATCACACGGGAACGTAAGGAAGAACTGGTCGCACAGTACAGCGACATTCTGACCAACACCGGCGGTTTTGTCGTCACCGAATACAAAAAGATGACGGTCAAGAACGTCAATGACATCCGTACTCGCCTGGCCGACGTCAACGGCAAATACATCATCACCAAAAACACACTGTTCACCCGCGCCCTGAAAGATGGCGGCTGGCCTGTGCCGGAAGAACTGCTGGTTGGGCCGGTTGCGGTCGCATTCGGCGAAGCCAACTTCCCGGCAGTGGCGAAAGTCGTTGTCGGTCTGTTGAAGGACTACGAAGAAATCGTCAGGATCAAGGGCGGCGTCATGGCGGGGCAGATTCTCAGCCCCAAGCAGGTCGAAGCCGTCTCTAACCTGCCGTCGCTGGACGAACTGCGCGCCCAGCTCGCCGGTCTTATCGTGCAGCCGGCCACCGGGCTGGTCAGCGTGCTTAATTCGGGCGTGGCATCCATCGCCCAGGTATTGCAGGCTTATGTCGCCAGCAAAGAAGGCGAAGCCGCCTGAGACAGTCGCTGGGTTCACGGGATTTTAGCTGAAGATCATTGGTAAGTAATCGAAAATCAACGCTGCAAGCGTAAGTAAAAGGAAAACCAACATGGCAGACCTCGCCAAAATTGTTGACGATCTGAGCGCGCTCACCGTTCTGGAAGCCGCCGAACTGAAGACCCTGCTCGAAGAAAAGTGGGGCGTGACCGCTGCTTCCGCCGCGCCGATGATGATGGCCGCCGCGCCCGCCGCTGCCGCCGCCGCCGAGCCGGAAGAAGAACAGACCGAGTTCAACGTCATCCTCGTCGATGGCGGCCCCAAGAAAATCAACGTTATTAAGGTCGTTCGTACCCTCACCAGCCTCGGCCTGAAGGAAGCGAAAGACGCTGTTGAAGGCGCGCCGCACACGCTGCTGGAAGCCGTCAACAAGGAAGCCGCGCAGGACGCCAAGGCCAAGCTCGAAGCCGAAGGCGCGAAAGTCGAAGTCAAGTAAGCGCGACGCTGAACGCACTTTGCAAGGGCGAACCGCTGGTTCGCCCTTTTAATTCACCGAGCCACTGTCTCAAAAAGCATCAAGCGGCTGGTTATAAACAATACTCGTGAGCTGTACCTTGATGTAGGACAGATCACCCTGCGGAAGCTGCCACACCCCTGCTCCCGCGACTGGCAAATTCACCCCGCCAATAGTGGCATATTCCACAGTCGGCGTTGACCACGTATCCAGGCTGTAGCTGCCCTGATGTTCGCGGTAACGCTGAGCGATGAAGTTGAGCAGGCGACCTCGATCATCAAAGAACATGCGTCCTGTGACGCTCTTGCCACCATAAGTGTAGGTCACATCAGCCGCGTGATCGTCCACCGCCTGCCAGCGAATATAATCGTTCAGGTATCCCGCCGGAAACCAGCTCATCTCTTGCAGGTAGCGCAGCATCGTCCCCTGCATCATCTCGTCACCCTGCGCGTCAAACAGCGTGAACAGACCGGCCAGCTTGCCGACCATATGCCCCTGACCATCCTTGTAAGTGTCCTGCCCGTACATCAATGGCAGGCCAGCCACCTTAAAACGTGCTTTCCATTGAAAACCGGGTGGATTGGTGCGGTAAACCTGATCGGCCTCAACACCCAGCCAGGGTTTATCGGCAGCCAACCGGAACTGCCCCCTGTATTTCAGGCGAACAGTATCTACCCAGGGCTTGCCGACGATACCGCTGTAAGTCAGATAACGCTGCACCGCTGCCGGTAATCCCGCCAGATGTTCTTCCCCAACAACGGCTGATCCCGCGCCCGATTGAACAGCGTCCGCAACTGCCTCATGCTTGGATATGACAGCGACCATTTGCATAACTCCCTCACTACGCCTCTGATCTCGCTCATCCGCTTCACAGCCAGCAGGCAGCATGAATCAACGATGAGCGAGAACTCTCTTTACTATGCGCCTCTGCCTGTCACCTCAGGGAGTGTCGAATATCACGACTCCGCCAACCAGATGACGCAATCAGGGAATTGCTAATCGTCAAGCGCCCACACACGATTGATGAGCAGTAATCCCTTCCTATTCTCGAAAACCATTCGGATATATTCTGCTCTCTACCGCTTGCATAATATAATCCAGACTGGCTTCCAGTTCGTAAAGCGCCTCTTCGGCCCGCTCTTTACACCTTTCGCTTAAGTCCTCACGTTTTGATATCGCCCAAAAGAGATTGATCTTTTCTAAGTAGTCGTGAATCACTTCGACACCTATGTCTGTATCATTATGGCTGTAGTCTTTAAAGTATGAAGCTAGATGATGCCATGCTTCCCCAAATGCCATCAAAACAGCTTCGTCAAAGCACCCAGTTTCGGAATTTACGGAAACTTTTCTGCTGACATCAAGAATAGCGTTTTCAAGTTGCTGACGAGTTTGATTGCTTTTTGTCATGGTCTTTTCTTTTGTTTCATTGCTCGGCTGTTGATAAGTTAACTCTCACACCTGGCGAGTATATCCCGGCGGGTTTGAGTCGGCTGAAGCCGACTTCCCGCCGGAATTATTAGCCGCATGGCTTTAGCCTGCGGCGTTGTTTTCGCCTTTTAACGCCCCAATCTCCCCTCAAAATCGAAACAAATGTCATGACAAATGTTTCACCCACCACCCACTTTCTCTGCTAAACTGATCCTATAACACTTGCATTTTGTCTTTGCTGACGACTGAAACGGTCTACTGCTGACTCACTGCTGAGACTGCCTTTTCTGGAAATTAGCGACTAAAATCCAGTTTCCAATGGTCGCAATTGTCGCAAAAAGGTGGCGGTGGCAGTGAGATAAATAGCAAAATTCTCATTGCCGCCACCGCCGCCGCCGCCATTCGGACACAACTATCGACTATAATAGACTCAGCTTGTCCGCCGATGGAGTAACACTTCATGCTGATGAAACGCCTCGCTCTGATTGCCCTGCTGCTGACCACTGCCCTGCCCGCGCTGGCGCAGAATGAACCGCCGCCGGAAACCGTTGAAGAAATCCTCTATGGCACGATGGTCGAAGACACTATCACCCAGCGCGCCTTTTATGACTGGTGGACGGTGGAAGCGGTGGAAGGCGACCAGATGCGAATCAGCATGGCCGCCGCTGGCGGACTCGAACCCCTCCTCGGCATCCTCGACCCCACCGGCACGCTGGTGACGCGCAGCGAAGAAGGCGCGGCAGACAGCACCATTCTGCTCGATTACACCGTACCCAGCAGCGGCCAGTACATCATCGTCGCCACCCGCGCTGGTAACGAAGCTGGCAGCAGCACCGGCAGCTACATCCTGCGCCTGGCGCTGGCGAACCAGCCAACGACCATCGCATCCGCAGATTATCAGGCAGTAGTTTTCCGCTGTCCCGATGTGCAGGGCGACATCGCCACCGCCGCTACCATCCGCTTTGGCGACGATGCCCGCGAGGGAATGCTCTACCGCATGACCGTCTACGGACTGGACGGCTTCCGCCCGGTCATCAAAATCAACTTCACGGCGCAGGAGCCTTTTGAAGCCTGCAACACCAACGCCGACCTGATGATTGGCGACCAGTTCACCCTCCCCGGCGAGGAAACGCGCACCGTCAGCGAGGCCGACCTACCCAATATGTCACAGTTTTTGATACGTGGCGCGGAAGAAGTCGGCGTCATTACACTGGTCATCGGCAGCGAAGGCGAAACGCCAGGGCGCTACATGGCAATCATCGAAGGGCTGACGCTCGACACAGCCGATGATCTGGACGGCATCGAAGCCCGCATCGGCCCGCTGGCGGCGGAACGCACCAGCATGAGCATCTATATGGTCGCCGCCCCCGGCAGCCGCCTCGATCCTTTCATCACCCGCTTCGATACCCAACAGTCCTGCGATGATGCCGGACGGCGTGGCTGCAAGGATGTGCTGGCCTTCACTGGCGCGGGTGCAGTGTTAAACGAAGGTGGCAAAGTGACGGAATTGATCGGGGATCGCTCCGACGCCGGATTGCTGCTCCCACCCGGCAGCCTCGACCCCGTTCCGGTAGAGGTCAGCAGCCGTGCCGGGGCAACCTATGGCGACTATGCGCTAATCTTCATCGGCGAACTCCCCCCGCGTGAACCCGCGCCGGGGTGAAATTAATTTAGTCCTCACCCAAATAGAGCTTCTTGACGATTTTTTGGTAGGTTTCGTCATCTCGCATAAGGATGGCGATGAGAGTCAAAACTTTAGCTTCTCGAATGATTTTGAAGATGGTGGGGAAGCGCTGGCCGGGGATTTTCTGACGATGCCATTCATTGTGCGTTTAAAGTTATCGGCAAAACGGTGGCATCTGCATTCGGCCATTCCATTGCAGCCAGTCTTTTAAGTTCCTGTAAAGCCAGGCGGATTTCTGGCTCGGTAAGACGAGTATCAACCAGCGTGTTTTCTCGGTCAATCTTAAAAATCAGCTCATTCGTCATCCAGAATATCCTTGAGTTTCACAAGATGATATTCTTTCATCCTCTCCAACTCTGAGTCGCCGTTTGTGAAGTGACTTTTTGCTGTTGATTCAGCTTCTATATCACGTTGAAATTGCTCAATGAGCGCTTGCCGTAGTTGTGGATTGTAGCCGGGAGTATCTTCATAACGGTCATAAGCATCATCCCAGCCCATCGCGCCGATAATCTGGCGATACACATCTGAAGTAGTCACTTGCTGAACGAGGTTGAGCAGTTCATCGTCGTGACCGCGCCGCGCAGCGTCGTACGCACGTTCGATACGCTCATGCTGGGCCTGCATAAACGCGAATTGCTCCGGGTTGAGTTGAAAGTTGTTCATTGGCTACCTCACTCAAACTATAACCATCCGTGTCTATTTTACAGACGAACACCGCCGGATTTAATCGTCATTATCAGTTGAGCGGCTATTTGATATGATTGGAAGTTACGCACTTCAGAATATTTCTCGTTCGGACAAGGGGTTTAAACCCCTTGTTTCTCCGCTCAACTGCGTAAGTCCTAATGATAATCGGCCAAAGCAGATCATCATCTTCCAACCAGGTAATTATATGGCCCTGCGCTTTAGACAGCTCTACAACCACAAGCGCTATTTGGAAACAATGTCCCCATCAAACCGTTTTTATTCAGTCCTCAGTCCTCACCTGCACCACCGGCAGCGTGAACGCGAAAATGCTGCCGCCTGCCGGGTTGTCCTCGACCCAGATTTTGCCGCCGTGCGCTTCCGTCACCAGTCGGCAGAAGGTCAGCCCCAGGCCAATGCCGCGCCGCGCCCCCCGCCGTCCTTTGACCTGCACAAAACGCTCAAACAGCCGCGTCTTGTAATCGTCCGGCACGCCCGGCCCGGTATCCACCACATCGATTCGGGCGAAGCCATCCGGCGCACCGCTGGTAGCAGGCCGGTAGGCGCGAATCGTCACCGAACCTTTCGAGGGGCAGAATTTCAGCGCGTTATCAACCAGATTTTGCAGCACCCGCTCCACTTTATCCGCGTCAATGTCCAGCAGCGGCAGTTCGCCATTGATCTGCGAAGTGACCGTCACATCCAGTTCATGCGCCAGCGGACTCAATTCCATGCACACACTGTCGGCCAGCGTCGCCAGTTCAGTCGGCTCAGTTTCCAGGTTGAGCTGTCCACTCTCCATGCGCGAAATGTCGAGCAGCGAATCAACGCGGCTTAACAGCTTGCGGATGGCACGCTGGCTGGTCTCGGTTGTGGACAGCACCAGCGGGCGAAACGGGCTGTCCGCCGGGACATAATCGCGCAGCAGTTTCAGGCCGGTCGTCACGGCGGTCAGCGGGCTGCGGAGGTCATGGACGATCATATTGGAGAGGTCGTCGCGCATCTGTCCCAGTTCGCGCTCTTCGGTTTCATCATAAAAGACCAGCAGCATCCCCAGTGGTTCGCCGTTGTCGCCGCCCACCGGGATAACCTCACGTTTGATGTAAATCGATCCCTGATCGGCATCGATGGTGAAGGAAGCGGCATCAACCTCTGCCCAGCCGCCGGGTGTCCGCAGCGCCTTGAGCAGCTTTCGCACCTTCTGGTCAGACTGGAAACCCATCCGTTCCGCCAGATCGAGTTCCGGGCGTTCCAGCAGGTCGTCAATATTGTGGTTGACAAGCTGGCGCGGGTGCAGGCCGAGCAGGTCAACGCGGGGGTTCGCCAGCGCGATCACGCCGTTTTTATCCACCAGAACAATAGCGTCCGTCATCGCATTGAGGATGACCTGCATCCGGTCACGCGCTTCGGCGATGCGCTCGAACAGACGGGCGCTGTCGATGGCGATGATCGTCTGGCTGGCAAGCTGAGTCACGAAATTGCCGTCTTCTTCGCTGAACGCGCCAGAACGGTCACTTTCCAGGGTGATGACGCCCAGCGTTTGCCCGCTCCGCAAAATCGGCACCGATAGCTGCGAACGGGTGGTGACCAGCAGCGGCGGAAGGCGATTCTGCGTCCGCACATCGTCATAACGGATGGTCTGTCCCGTGCCAAGCACCTGCCCGGTGATCGTCTGCATCACCTGTATATCGTTGAGTCCCATTGGCGGGTAGCCGTTCTGCGCCGTGATATTGAGGCTGTTGTTTTCCTGTAAGGCGATGAAACCCTGGCTGGCATCTGTCAATTCGAGCGCGCGCGCCAGCACCAGATTGCAGATTGAGCGCAAATTCATCGTCGCCGTGAGCTGCCGTCCCAGAGTCGCCAGCGCCACCATTTGTTCGGCGCGGCGTTCCAGCGCCCGGTCAGTGGTGGTGTAAAGCCGGGCATTTTTGATGGCCTGTGCCGCCTGATTGGTGAACGCCCGTAGAATTTCAATCTGTTCTTCGGTGAAATTTTGCGGGGTATCGAAGTACAGCACCAGCGTCCCCAGCGCGTTTTCGCCCACCGCCAGCGGCAGTTCGGCCCAGGCATTTTTGTTCTCGCGGGTCAGAATTTTGCGGTAGCGATAGGCGCGGCTGTCCTGGGCGGCATCGCTGACAAAAATAGCCTTCTGGCTGGGGCGAGTCAGGATCGGTTCGGGTGGATCGGCGGCAAAGGTATCGCTCAACCCTGCGCTCCGCACCAGCGCCAGCGTTTGCTGCGCCTCATCCCAGTAGAGGTAAATCGCTGCCCCCGTCGCTTCCGAGATGACCGATGCCGATGACAGCACCGCGTCAATTACCTCATCGGGCGAGAGTGTGCCGGTCAGCAGCGCCAGAATACGGTTGAGGGTCGTCAACTGGTTAGCGCGGGCCGTCTGCTGCTCATACAACTGGGCGTTATCAATGGCGACGCCCGCGCTGGCAGCGACGATGGTCAGCAAGCGCAAATCATCCGGGCTGAAGTGCTGCTGTGCATCATGCGACGAAACCGCCAATGCGCCCAGCAGCTTGCCCCCCGCCAGCAGCGGCACACCCAGCCACGACTCAACATCCGCGCCGGGATACTGCAACCCCAGCTCATGAGTCGTATCGGCCACATTGTCGGCGATGAGCAGCGATGCCTGGGTATCCATAACATGCTGAAGCAGACTTCGCTCGCCCTCAACCTGCCCCACGTCCCCGCCCCGAATGACAAGCGGGAAACGCAGTGTGCGCGTCCCCGGTTCATAAAGGGCTGCTGCGAAATGATTGACATTCAGCAGTTCGGCCACCTGATTGTAAATGGTTTGCAGCAGCGAACTCAGCTTCAGATCGGACTGGAGCGCCTGCCCCACAACCGAAATCGAACGCAGTTCATCAACCTGTTTACGAAGCTGATACTGCACCCGGCTGAGAACATGAACGCCCAGCACCACCAGCATCGCCCCAACCGCGAAGAACAACAATGAGGCCCACGAAATCGCCAGCACCAGCGAAGCCAGTATGACAAAGGGGACAGGCAGCAGCAAAATCGCGGCGATCAGAAAACGGTTCTCGCGCAGGCGAGTCACGGAGCGGCCATCGCTGTAATGTTCGAGGATAAAAATCAGCAGATAAATCAGACAGTAAACCAGCGCAAAAGCCAGCAGCGGCACCACTTCATCACTGAGCGGTGTATAAATCGGTGGACTGCCACCAAAAGCGGCATGAACCTGTGCCGCCACCAGCAGACTGAGCGTGACGCGGGCGCTGATGGCGACCACGCTGCGCGCCGTCCGCGCCGTGACACGCCGCCGCAGCGCTACATCCTGATGCCGCAGCACCAGCGCAATACCACCCATCACGCCGCCCAGAAAAGTCGCCCAGAGCATGAGCGGCAGCGCTGGACGCGGCAGCGACAGATACGCGACCATGCCAATAGCATGTGCCGGGCTTAATTCGCCTTCTGCCAGCAGCACGCCAAAATAGAGCGTGAATCCGGTCAATAAGGCATAAGCCAGCGCCTGCCCGCCATAGATGGATAATGCGCCCGCGTCTGGAAGATTGAGCAGGAGCGCTGCACCCATGATGATGGACAGCAGCCAGATGATAAGGATGGTGACAGAAGATCGTTTCATGACTTCGCTTGCATAGTGAGTATTGAATCACCCCGTTACTGTATAGAATCTCCCTCACCTTGCACAATGGCGCGAGAGTCCGGGGTGCGTTATATCGCTGGAAATGTTGTCTGAGTCCAGTGTACACCCAACTGGGACGTAGACAGAATCTTAACGGTTACAATATATTTACGGACATTGCAGAAAACTAACCGCTTCAGGGCAAAATTAAGAGACGACAGGCAGGGTAAAAGCAAACGATGCCCCAGGGAGTGGGCCTTCATCTTCAACCCAGATGCGTTCGTTGTGTGCTTCCAGCACGCGCTGGCAAAAAGCAAGGCCGATGCCGCTTCCTTTGCTGCCACGCTGCGCCGGATTGTCCTTCATCTGCCAGTAAAGCCTGAAGATGCGTTCGCGTTCCTTTTGGGGAATGCCTCTGCCGCTGTCCGCCACCCGCACCAGCACTTTGCCGCTGCTGGCATCATGGCGGGCGCTGATGCGAACTTCCGAGCCAGTAGGAGTATAACGGATAGCATTGTCAAGCAGGTTTTGCAGGACGCGGCGGATTTTGTCGCTGTCAACATGAACCAGCGGGGTACTGGCAGGAATATCGATCACCAGTTTCACTTTGGCATTTTCGATAGAGGAAAGCAGCGTCAGGCGCGTCAGTTCAGCCAGCTCTTCCAGTGATGTAGGCGAGCGATCCAGGCTCATCTCCCGACCCTTGCGAATGTCCAGCAGGCTGCTGACCAAGTCCATCAGGTCACTGGCGCGGGCATTGGTTGCCTTCATAATCTGGCGAACAACGGCCTGCTGCTCTGGAACCTCGATATTTTCCTGAGCGATGCTGAGCGCAGTCATCATCGAAGCCAGCGGCGCACGCAGATCATGGACGATCATGCTGCTGATCTCGTCACGGTAGGCTTCAACCAGCTTTTCTTCGGTAATGTCGCGCAGTACCAGCAGCCGCCCAACCGGATGATCATTTTCATCATTGACTGGTGAACCGACTTCTTCAACATAGATGACCTGATTGGAGTGCACCATCCGCGAAAATTCGCGCCGGGTGATGCCCTCTGGCTGAAGCCGTTCGATCCGCGCCAGTCGGGTCAGTTCATCACGGGAATAACCGGCCTGCTGCTGCCCTTCGGCATTAACCTGCTTCAGCAGTGTTTCGACAAATGACTCGCCAATGCTCTCCGACAGATTAAGTCCCATCAGCCGTTCCGCTGACGGATTAACTTCAATCAATCGCCCGCCGCTGTCCAGCAAAATCACACCATCGCGGGTCGAGTCGAGAATGGCGCGCATCCGATTATTGCCATCATGGATGCGCTCGTGCAGCATGGCATTTTCAAGATGCCCGGCAGCCTGAATCGCCAGCAGATTAAACGTGTTGAGATCGCGCGACTCGAAATACTGGCGTTCAGTATAAGCCACACATAAAACCTGATGTATATGCGCTCCCCGCATAATCGGCACGGCGACGAAACTCTGATAATAAGGGATGAGTGGTGCATCGTCTGGCAGAATGCCGATGACACTTTCCAGCGATTGAATTTCGCCCGTCATGGCGGCCACCTGCGCCAGTTGTTCCAGCGCTTCAGACTCCGCCGGTGTAACCAGGGTGCGGTCTCGCTCCGTGCCAATAAGCGGGATCACCTGTCGATGGGCCAGGTCAAAATCAAAAAGTGCAGCATATTCGCCTTCAGTAACCGTCAGCGCTGTTGCCAGAATGGCTCTGGAAACCGACGCGGTATCCGTCGCGCTTGATACAGACAGCGACAATTCCCGCAGGCTCTTAAGTGTGTCAAGCTGATATTGCAGCACTTCCAGCAGGCGGGCATTTTCAATGCTGATGACCGCATGACCGGCCAGATTCTTGAGAAAATTTGCCTGCGCCCGCGTGAACGCACCAACTTTTCCGCTTTCGACATTCAGCACGCCCGTTACCAGGCCATCTCTCAGAAGCGGCACGGCCAGTGAAGAACGATATGATCCCGTAGAGGCGGGCAGGTAATAATTGACTTCAAGATTATCGCGCACCAGCACCAGTTCACCACTGGCAACTACTGAACCGATGATGCCCTGATCTTTGCGCTGCGTGGAATAATTCCGCTGCGGCTGGCCGTTGATGTATGACTGCTCGATCACCCACATATCGTCAACTTCTGTCAACAGCGCCAGCCCCACAACGTCTGCCTGGGTAGTTTTGAAGGCGGCCTCAAACATATCGCTGATAATCTGATTGAAGTCGTGCGAACCGGATATCTGCTGCACAATGTCCTCAATCAGTGCAAGCTGCTGAAGCTGGCTGTTGAGCGCTTCGTGCGTCCGCTGATATTCGCGCAGGTTGTACAACTGCATGGCGATCTGGTTGGCCGCCGTCTCCAGCAGTTGTCCTTCGCGGTCAGTAAAATCGCGCTGGCGAAAAGTCCCAATGAAAATTGCCCCAAACGGTTTGTCATGGGCGAACATTGGCAGTACGCCCAGCGAAGCCAGCCCGCTGGATGCCATGAAATCCCGTAAAGTGTCCGGGGCAGTTTCCTGATTAAAATGAGTCAGATGGGGTGAATCAGGCGTGATCAAAAGGCGGGCATCCGGGGCAGGCTGCGCCGCAGCGGAATTGATTTCGCCATTCCCATTGTAGATGCCAACCACCTCGGTATAAGACTCATCGTGGTCAAGCGTTATCATCACCCAATCGGTAGCCGTCATCTGGCGCAGCACAGCAGACACATCCGCTGCCACCTGCTTCAGGTCGAGACTGGCCGCCGAAATACGTGAGAGGTGAACCAGGTGAGTCATCTCGAAGGCGTGAACTTCCAGCGCCCGCAGCAACTGCGTATTATCCAGTGCAGCCGTGAGTTGGTTTGCCAGAATTTCCAGCAGGTCGAGTTCCGTTTTTGTGTGCGTATGGGGCTGGTCGTGATAAACAGCCAGGTAGCCCGACATGACATTACCCGCCCGAAGCGGCATCTCCACAAATGCCCGAAACTGCCCCAATCGGGCGAATTCCCGCAGATCGCGGTTCGTGCTTTCCAGTTCTGTGTCAGAAACCATACGCGGATAGACCGGATAAAGTTCTGGCTGGTAGGCAATATCACGCCCCACCTGCTGCTGGTAGGTGTTCAGGTTCACCTGAGCGATCAGGCTAAGTTCTTCTTCTTCACGGTTAATCAGAAAGATAGCGGCGCGGCTTCCCTGGGCGATGGCAATGGCTGTTTCACACGCCGTCCGCATGGCTTCCTGCTGATCCACATTGAACATTGCGTTTTGAATGGAGCGGTTAACCAGCGACAGCTTTTCGATCAGGGTCGCGCTCTGATGAAAAAGCTGCACACTTTCCTGCCCGGCTATCCCCACCTGTCTATAACGCACCGCCTGTGCGGCGATCAGCAGCAGAATAACGCCAAAGACGATGATCCCCGCCTTGAACAACACCACTGGCAGCACCAGCGCCAGCAATATCAATGACAATTCGGAGAAAAGACGGTCGCGTTTACCCGGCGACCATAAGGTTTCGGCCAGGCTGTTACCCGCTGCCCTCGCCAGCCCAACGCCAACAATCTGGCTAACGAACAGGCTGACCCCAAGCGCAACCAGCAGCGGCAGCACATTCGCCCGGCTGATATCCTGAAGCGGAAGCTGTCCATTCAGCAGCCGGTAAATGCCCGCTGCGGCTGCCAGTGCCGCACCAGAGATGAGAAAGCGTTTTCCGCCATGACTCGCCAACCCGCGCCAGCGCATCGGCGGCAGTTTCAGCGGCCCACCAAAACGGATGCGAGCGGCAGCACCGCCGAGACTGCCCACAAGAATGACACTAAAACCAGGGAGCAGGCCAAGTGACAGCCATGCCACCAGCCCTGCCAGGTTGACATACCCTGTCCAGTAACCGCGTTCAATCGGTTCAGAGAGCATATCGGCCAGCGCAAACAAACCCACACACAGTCCCCACACCACCAGGCTTTCAATGGTGTGATCGACTGCCGGAGAAAACAGGAACAGCAGCAGCGCTAACAGCGCCGGCAGGATACCAATAAGAAAATTGGACAGGGTATGCAGGGGCGGGGTAGCTTCCGGTGGGGTCAGCTTGGTATTGGGCATTACACTCGGCATAAAATTCTGAACGCCGTATTGATTCTAATATATTACAGACTTAACAAACCCTTGCGATTTAACGAGAAATCAACGTTCTAACTGTATCACACAAACGTCTGCCGTTCAATTGTTCCTGCCTCTGTCTCGCTCGAATGTTCTACTGGTCAGCGTATACTGCGCCGCTCCCACAGCCAGCAGCAGCCAGAAGAGAAAACTGAGCCTGTCCCACAGCGCGATGGCATCTCCCATACCATAAGCTGTATGCGCCAGTAACCCGCCGCCAACGCCAACCGCAACTGCCCGTGCTGCCGCATCTCCACGACTATAAGTAACCACCAGCATATAAAATAAGGCTGCGTGCAGACCGGCAAAGACGATCAACCCCGGTAGTCCCATATCGGCTCCGATTTGCAGCCATTCGTGATGAGCATGGGGAAGCACCGGCTGCTTAAAAGTTGGCACGGGATAAAGCGCACGTACCCGCCCATCGCGGAACATATTGAGTCCGGCACCCGTCAAAGGATAATCCTGGATGATATGCAAAGCGCTGCCCCATATATCCAGCCGGGTACTAAAGCTGGATTCATCACGGTCATTTAACCCCGGTACAGGGCCAATCAGATTGAGCAGCAGCATCACTTCCAGAATAAACAGCACCAGCAACCCGCCCCAGGCCGCTGCCCGCCCACGCCACTGATGGATGAGAAGCGGTGTCATCAATGCCAGTGCCAGCAGGGTGCCAAAGCAGGCGAAACGGCTATGTCCCCGCATCAGCGCCGCCAACAGGCCTCCAAAGACCAGCCTCGCCGCCATACGCCAGCCTTTGCGGAAAGCGATCAACCCGGCAGACAGCGGCGTCAGATAAGCAAGCCCCCCTGCAATTTCGTTGGCATTAAAACCACCCCCTATATCGAAAGCGGATAGCGTTCCATCAATACGCGGAAGGGCATCGGTGATGAACTGAAA
>CAYUTY010000084.1:0-26459 GCA_964447795.1 uncultured Anaerolineaceae bacterium | reverse complement strand
ACGCGGGAAGCTTTACCCCACATTATGACGGCGAAGTAGAGCGGCGGCCAACGCTTCAGCGCATGGTGGCGGCTGGCGTACTCGTACCGGGGATTGCCTGCGACGATGGCGCAGCGGCCCATTATATCGACGGCGCACTGCACAAGGTCGTCAGTTCACGCCCCAACGCCAAAGGCTATCGCGTCGATAAGGACGGTGATTCCTCGGTGGAGAGGGCACTGGAGACGGTGTATTTGTTGGGTTAATGCTATTCTGAAGCGGAAGCGGTACACTTTTGTTCATTCCATAAAGTGATCAGTGAGTGTACCAAATGCAGTTTGAGCAGATGACATCGATAGTGGACATCGCCCGGCAGCTTTCGGGCGATTTTGCATCCCGCGCTGATGATGCCGATCGCTTGGGCAAACTCCCGCCGCAAGACGTGGCCGCCCTCAAAGAGTCCGGCTACCTGAAGATGAGCATCCCCCGCGAATATGGCGGCTTCGGGTTGCCCCTGCGGGAGTGTGTAGCGGCACAGCTTGAGCTGGCGCAGGGCAGCGCATCCAGCGCGATGGTCGCCGGGATGCATATTCATCTCTTTGGCAGCGTCAGCGAAAACCGCTCCTGGGATGAGGCTGTTTTTGCCCGTTGGTGCATAGAGGGGGCAAACGGTGGCCTCTTCAACACCGCGGCCAGTGAACCAGCGCTGGGCAGCCCATCACGCGGCGGCATGTTTGAGACGCGAGCAGTTCGGGATGCCAATGGTGACTGGCTCATCAATGGCGAAAAAACCTGGACAACCGGCGGCAAACATCTGACACATATCCTGCTGCGGCTGATGGGCGAGGATGAGCCGGGGGTGATCGTCGTGCCAGGGAATGCGCCGGGCATCGAATGGCGCGAAACCTGGGGCGAAGAGTCATTGAGTTTACGCGCCAGTGACAGTCACGATGTGTTATTCCACGATGTGCGTGTCCCGGCGGAAAATCTGGTCGAGTTGGGCAAGCGCGATGCCCGCCTGCCCAACGCCTGGTTTCCCATGATTATGGCCTCGGTGTATCTTGGCGCGGCGGTAGCGGCGCGTGATGCCGTCATTCAATTCGCGCTGGAACGGGTGCCGAGCGCCCTCGGTAAGCCTATTGCTACACTGCCCAAAATTCAGCGACAGATTGGCGAAATTGATCTCGCCTTGCAGGCCGCGCTGGCGCTCATCTTTGAGGTTTCGGGGCAGTGGACAGGACATGACAGCGATAAGGCATTGTATCCACGCATTGTCGCTGCTAAGCATCTCGCCGTCGAAACCGCCAACACCGTGACTGACAAGGCGCTGCAAATCGCCGGGGGAACCAGCCTGACGCGCGATCTGCCGCTGGAGCGTTATTTCCGCGATACACGGGCGGGTTTGATGCAGCCGCCATCGGGTGACACAGCGCTGGAAATCATCGGCAGTGCAGCAATTGAACGCCTCAAAAGTTCGTAACCGCGCCAATCAGGGGGATGTATGGCCGAGGGCAAGCTGATCGCAAATCGTTTTGAGTTGGGCGATATGATTGGCAAGGGTGGAATGGGCGCGGTATACCGGGCGACAGACACCCGCAGCGGCGCGACAGTGGCCGTTAAAACGCTGTCGCAGGACATTCTCGCCAGTGCAGGCGATGAGGCGGTGGAACGTTTTCGCCGTGAAGTCGATGCGCTGCGGCGGCTGGAACATCCGAACATCATCAAGCTGCTGGGTACAGCCAAAGAAAACGGCCTTTATTACATCGTCATGGAATACGCGGGCGGCGGTTCTCTGGCTGACTTATTGCAAAAAGAAGGCAAACTGCCGGTGGAACGGGCGCTGCATATCGCGCTTGATCTGGCCGATGCGCTGACGCGGGCGCACCGGGTGAGCATTATTCATCGGGATATCAAGCCGGATAATGTGTTATTCACGGCGGATGGCACGCTGCGGCTGACTGATTTTGGCGTTGCGCGGGTTGGTGGGCGGACACAGCTCACCAAGTCCGGTTATGTCGTCGGGACAGGCGCATACCTCAGCCCGGAGGCCTGCCGGGGTATGACTCTCGACGAACGCGCTGACATCTGGTCGTTCGGCGTGCTGCTTTACGAAATGCTGGCGGGGCGGCGGCCTTTTGGCGGCGACAGCATGGCCTCGATTGTCACAGCCATCATGATGGAACCCCTGCGCGATCTGCGCCAGTATCGCGGCGATGTGCCGGAAGCCGTTACCGGGCTGGTGCGTCGGATGCTGGAAAAGGAACATGACAAGCGCATCGCCAGTGCCCGGCAGGTAGGCGCGCGCATCGAAACCATTTTGAGCGGTGCAGAACCGATTGCTGACGACGCCGATGATTACCCGGCGCAGCTTGCCGACGCGCTGGCACAGCTCGCAGACCGCTGGGAGACACTAGGGCAGGAGGCGGCTGCGCGGGCGACCAGTCTGCGCGGCGCATCCTCCGATCAGGCAGCTTTTCACCAGGGCGTCGCGGCGACTTATCAGGCGACTGCTCAGGATGTGCGACTCACTTTTTTCGAGCCGGAAGCGGAAGATGTCATGCCGACGCAGCAGGCTTATCAACTATTTGTACATGTGGAAAAGAGGGTTGTCGAAAAACTACTGGCCGAAGCACGGATGCAGGCGGCCAATGTTTATGTTGACAAAGGTAATGTTTTCAGCGCGATTTTCCCCAAGTTGCCATTCATTCCTATGGAGGAGCGTTTGCAGCGTTTGAGCCTCACTTCCGCCAGTATCATCGTACTGGAAAGCGGCGCCTTGCCGAACACCGGTCAGCCCTATATCGATTTTGGCTTCACCACATCGCCGGGTGGAAAATGACAGCAGCGTTTAATTATAAGGATGAGTTTTTGTACCTGACGACAACGGGGCGTAAGACGGGCCAACCCCGCGAAATCGAAATCTGGTTTGTCGAACATGGCGGCTGTTATTATCTCTGTGCCGAAGGGCGTGAGAAAGCGGATTGGGTGCAGAATATCTTGCACAATCCGGCGGTCATCTTTTGGGTACATGGTAAAACGTATTCTGGTACAGGACGCATACTTGAGGGCACTGCCGAACCGGACTTGACCGCAGGGGGCACCGCCTTATTCGACGCCAAATATCAGTGGAGTGATGGTCTGATGGTTGAACTCTGCCCGGATGAGGCCGCATGAACCGACGCCCGGACTGGTGGATTGCGCTGGGGCTGCTGGGGCTGGCCGTCCTGCTGATGATGCCCTATCTACTGCGTTCGGATGCGATTATGTGGCCGCGCTCCGGTTTAGGAACAGATTTGCTAACATTCAACCTGCCACCTCTGGAATATGTGCGCGAATCGCTGCACGAACATGAGCAAATTCCGCTTTGGCAGACAACAGCAATGGGTGGGCTGCCAATGATCGGCAATCCAGCTATCCGCGTCTTTTATCCACCACAATTTTTGTTGACATTATTACCTATTCCTGCACTGACAGTTTTTGCGCTGATGAATGTGCTGCATCTGTGGTTGGCAGGAATGGGCGGCTATGGGCTGGCGCGGTTGGTGATGGGTATTTCGCGTCCGGCGGCGATTTTTGGAGCAGTGGGGTTGATGCTCACACCGCGCCTGTTTTCCAATCTTGCTGGTGATGTGGGTTATACTTATGGCCTGTGCTGGGTTCCACTCTGTTTGCTATGCACATGGATAGCCTTCGAAAGGCGTTCGTGGCATTGGGCGTTGGGGGCTGGGGCATCTCTGGCAGCGATTTATTTACTCAATATTCAGTTCATTCTATACATGGGCTGGTTGGTTGCCGCCTGTGGGTTAATTTCAGCCTGGCAGGGCTGGCGCGAGTCGCGGCAGATGCGTTCGTTAGTGGAACATGCTGCCATTGGGACAGTGATTTTTGCCATCTGTTTTGGTCTGGCCGCTTTTCAGATTTTGCCCTTTATAACCTATCTGCCCTATCAGAGCCGTGAGGCAATGACACTGGCGGATGGTAATTATCTGGCGCTGCCTCCCCCGCTGCTCATTCACACGATCATCCCAATTCCTTTCAAATTCCCGGAATGGGAAATCTATGCCGGTCTCCTGCCGCTTTTATTCGCTCCATTTGCTGCCTTTCATGGGAAACGCAAAGTATTCGGTTGGGGACTGTTGCTGCTTTTCGCGGTCATTTTTTCGCTCGGTAGTCTGACACCGCTCTACACACTGTTTTTTCAATCTGTGCCGGGTTTCCGTCTGCTCCGTGTCCCAGCGCGTATGTGGTATTTCGGGGCGGTAGCTCTAGTCATGCTTGGCGCATTTGGTGTTGAAACCTTGCTCACGCAGCGAGAATTAGCTCGTCGTTGGATGGCTCGCTTGGTCATCGGCGGGGTTCTGCTTGGTGCTGTTTCAGTTGTCGGACGCTATTTGACTCGCCGTCCGAATGAACTGGACTGGTTGCTTGGTTTGTCAGCGCTGGCGGGGATCGTGCTCGCGTTGGTTGCAATCGCTTTGTGGGGGCGCAGTCGGCTGTCGTCAAGTCGCTTTGCCGCGCTTTTGATACTTGCTTTAGCATTTGATTTACTGCCGCTGGCTATTGCTTTTGCCGAACCACGCGAGCAGGCTGAATTTTTTGCACTGCCGCACGCCGGTCAGTCGATTATTGCACGTGCTGATGTCACGCCATTCCGCATTTATGGAGTTCGGCGTGAACTGGAAAATCATGTGCTGACCCGTTACGGGCTGGAAGCTGCTGAAGGACTTAATTCGTTTCAGTTTGCGAATTATGCTCAATTGATGAAGCTGGCGAGCGGCTGTGCCTTGGAAGGGCGAGCGGCGGCAGTACCGCCATGTGCCTCAAACGAAATTTCCGATACGGCTTTTTTAAATGCTGTGCCAAACCCGATGCTTCTTGGTTTACTCAATGTACGTTATGTGATTGCGCCGTTTGAATTTCCTGACCTGCCGGATTTAGTGCTGTTAGAAAACGCTGACACTGAGTGGATTTACGAAAATACAGTCGTTTTGCCCCGTGCTTTTGCTGTTGGGCAGGTGGAAATTTTATCGGAAGAATCACTGTGGTCGCGCATATCGGACTTTGATCCATCACGAACTGTATTGGTGAACGATATGCTGACTGATGCGCCGCAGAATGACTTTTTTCTGCCTGCTGAAGAACTGTCACGCGCCCCCGGCGTGGTAGAGGTACATGTAAATTTGCCGGCGGATGGCATGTTGATTTTCAGCGAAGCCTGGGTTCCGGGGTGGAAAGCCGAAGTAAATGGTTTGCCTTCCACTGTCTTAAGAGCTGATGGTGCTTTAGTTGGTGTGCTGCTGGGCAAAGGAGAACAGGATGTTCGCCTGACCTTCATGCCGGATACCTTGATAATCGGCTTAGTGATCAGCGGTGCGACTCTGCTTCTGGGTAGTGGGCTATTTCTGTTCGGCTGGCGGCGTTCATAAATCTACCTCACACCCTGCTGATCGTAATGTTTAAGCAGCTTATGCAGACTCAATTGCAATTTCAACTTATTGGAGCGTGATGATGGCGGGCGAATTTGAAGGCAGGATAGTGGTTGTTACCGGCGCTGGTGGGAATGTTGGTCAGGCTGTCGCACATGGTTTCGCGGCAGCAGGTGCAAAGGTTGTGCTGGTCGGGCGCGGTGAAAATGAACTGAGGGCCATTGCTGAGAAAACGGGCGGGATGGTTGCGCTTGCCGATGTGACCGACCCCTCCAGTGTCGATGCGCTTGTGAAGCAGATTGAGGATCAGCATGGCCGCATTGATGTGCTGGCGCATACCGTTGGCGGTTTCGCTTCCGGTCAGCCTGCTCATGAAGCCGGGATGGATGTCTGGGACAAAATGATGACCCTGAATGCCAGATCGGTTTACGTGACTCTGAGCCGAATTGCGAAAAGCATGGTCGATGGAAATGTGCCGGGGCGTATAGTGGCGGTTCTGGCGCGTCCGGCCTACAAGGGTAATGCAAAAATGGCGGCTTATTCCGCTTCAAAAGCGGCGGCTCAGCGCGTCATCGAAAGCATGGCAGCGGAACTCGGCGGATATGGCATCACTGTAAATGGTATTGTCCCAAGCTCGATTGATACACCACAGAACCGTGCCAGTATGCCCAACGCTGACACCAGCAAATGGATTCAGCCAGAAGAAATTGCCGATGCTATTTTGTTCCTCGCATCGGATAAATCTCGCCCCATTAATGGTATCAGCCTGGATATTGGACGCGGGTAAGGGACATGAGCCTGAATCTCGTCTGATAGAGTAGTTGAGTATCAACCCTGTATTCAGGAGCTATCATGACGACTGTAAAAGTCTGGACAGATGAAGGTTATCGCACTATTGCCAGTGCCCGGCAGCACCGCTGGCTGGCTGATGAACCAATAGAAGACGGTGGCACAGACAGCGGCCCCACCGCTGTAGAATTGCTGCTTGGTGCTTTAGGAAGCTGCATGGTGATTACCACTGAGATTTACGCCCGTCGTAAGACGTGGCCGCTCGAACGTGTGGAAGTTGAACTGGAGATGGAGCGCTTTAAAGGTGCAGATTATCCTGCTTATCAGGGTGAAGCACAGTTTATTCACGAAATCCGCGAAAAAATCACCCTGCATGGCGATATGCTGACTGACGAACAGCGGGTACGTCTGCTGGAAATTTCGGGCAAATGCCCGGTGCGTCGAGTGCTGACCCACCCGGTCTTTTTCACCGATTTGAAGCCAGTGCAGGATACCCAGTAATTGGGGTATTTGAACCTCTGTTTTCCTCCTACAATGTTAAAGTAAGGTTTGTAAAAGGAGGAACAGGGTTTAAAACAACCCTGTCAGTCAATATCGTGGAAATTCTGCTGCTGTTTGGTCTCGCTTGCGCGGTGATTTACCCGGTGTATAACACCTCACGTCGTAAGTCAACAAATCACCATGCCTTTTACCGCGATGGCTACATGCGTGAAGAAGTCGAAGCGCTCGACATAGAAAAGCGCCAGCCGTAATGCGATTGGTAGGGGAGGGTTTCAAACCCTCCCCTACGGTATTTTATGCTGCTGCTGATACCAGTCCCAGGTATTTTTTAACCCCTGGCGGATACCTACTTTTGGTGAAAAGCTGAGCAGTTCCATCGCCAGTGAATTATCACAATAATTAATCGGTGGTTCGCTGGCAGGCGCTGGCACGCTGCGGGTGATGGCTTTTTTCCCGATCAAGTCTTCATAAATGTGAATAAAATCCGTCAGCAAAATTGGTGAACCGTATCCTAGATTGAAGATACGATAGCCCATTGGTCGTTTTAGTGCGGCAGTGATTCCATCCACAATATCTTCAATATAGGTCCAGTCCCGTTTGATGTCGCCGCCATTATACAGGTCAATCATGTCCCCCTTGAGGATGGCATGGATTGCTCGAAGCGGCATCATATCCGGGCGGCCATTTGGCCCGTATACATTGAAAAAGCGAAGCACCGTCACATTCAACCCGAAAAGATGATGATAACTATGGCCGAAAATTTCTGCTGCCCGTTTGCTGGCTGGATAGGGCGAGAGTGGCTGGTCAGGCGCATCTTCCTCTGAAAATGGAATTTTTGTCGTTGCACCATAAACCGATGAGGTGGATGCCTGTATGAAAATGCTGACATCATGTTTACGGGCGGCATCCATCAGATTGACGCTGCCACGCGTGTTCACATCGGCATACAGCGCCCCATTATCCACCGAATAACGCACCCCTGCCAGACCACCCAGATGGGCCACACGGGTGATGCCATATTCGTCAAACAGGCGCTCAATCAACGCCGCATCGCGTACATCGCCCTCAACGACAACGACTTTCTCCCCTAGCCGCTGGATATTGGCGCGTTTGACCGCCGGATCATAATAGCTGTCAAAATTGTCGAGGATAACCACGGGGTTTTCCTCCGCGAGCAGGCGTGCAGCCAGATGGCTGCCGATAAATCCTGCTCCACCAGTAATAAGCGTTGTCATGAACTCCCCTTCAGGGTAGATACGATTTTAGAACAGCATCGGTTTGTGTGACCATTCGGTTAAAGTCGAAACGCTCCATCCCAATATGTGCCTTCGCCGCCAGGGCTGCTCGTTTGCCCGGCGCGAAGGCCTCGCGTAGCACCGCTGCCAATGCCGGAACATCGACATATGGCACCAGCAAGCCATTGATGTCGTGCTGGACGACTTCCGGGTTGCCGCCTTTATCGCTGGCGATGACCGGCGTTCCCGCTCGCAGGCTTTCCAGTAAGGTGTGCGACAGGCCTTCGTAACCGGAATATAGCGCTACATAGTCAACAGCGCTCATATAAAGGGCCATTTTCTCGCGGTTGACGCGTCCCAGAAATGCTATTCGGTCTGACAAACCCAGTGCATTAGCCTGTGCTTTCAGGGCTCCAAGCTGGTCGCCATCACCGGCTACCAGCAGCCGTATCTCTGGTATATTCTGCAATGCGGCGATCAGATGATTGACGCCTTTCCAGGGTGTCAGCCGTGCAGCAGTCAGGATCATGGGATTATCGGGCAGATTAAGCCGGGCGCGGGCATCTGCCTGTGACAGATGAACAGCCTCATGGCCCGGCGGGAGCGCATTATAAATGACATGGACATGCTCCGGCGGAATACCCCAACCCACTACCATCCGTTTGAGGTATTCACTTGGCACGATTATACCGTCCATGCTGCGTACCTCACGGGCGCGGGTATTCTGCTGTATCGTGACTACGCCACCATAATTTTTGGTCTGGAAAAGGTCAACATCTTCTGTCGGCGCAATCCAGCCTTTGCGAATGGCACGTTCCCACGCCTGATCGCCAACAATTTTCAGGATATGTGGTTTATTTCGATGGCCTGGTAATGGCAGCGCCAGTGTGTGAATATAAACCAGATCAGCCCAGGCCAGCCCGGCACGGGATGCCAGCGCATATTGTGCCATCCGCAGCGGTAGGGCGCGGCGGGGTATCCGAGTCAGTGGATAGGGATAATTATCAACAGGCGCGTCGCCATACGCCAGCGCCCGTACCGCCCACCCACGCGACTGTAAGACGGGCAGTAGTTCATAAAGATAAGTCGCTGGGCCGCCTGCTTCCGGGTGGAAGATGCCGCTGGCAATAAAAAGTTTGTGCTGCTCATTCATCAAGACGTAAGTTCTTTAAAATCTCCCGCGCTTCTTCTACGGTCTGCGCGAAATGGTAACGGAAATCCACGCCTTCATTCAGGCCCACAAAAATATGAAAAGCCTGCTTGACCAGCGGATTGGTGCTAACAATGACCACATGACCGACATTTTGCGGGATGTTGGTTAGAATACGGCGCACGCTGACGCGATAGCCCTCCGGGAACCATGTCGCTTTCCCCTGATCGACGATGATATCAACTGGATGCGAAACAGCATTCAACATTCGAACGCACTGATCCCGCAGGTTGCGAATGTCGTTCCATGACCATTTACCTTCAATCATTATAAAGATGGTGGTGCAATCCGTATTGTCCCATCCCGCCTGAGCGCCCACAATTCCCCCCGAAACCAACTTTTGGCAAAGGGATTAAGAATAACATTTCAGGCGAGCATCTGCCATGTAACTAAGCATTATGACGAATATGTAAAATGTCACCATCCTTGACGATGTATTCTTTGCCTTCCAGCCGGATTTTGCCGGTGGATTTTAATGCGGCTTCGCTGCCTGCCGCCAGCAGATCGTCGGTACGCATGACTTCGGCGCGGATGAAACCTTTTTGCAGATCACTGTGAATAGCACCTGCCGCTTCTGGGGCAGTTGCGCCAACAGCCACGCTCCACGCCCGCACTTCATCCTCGCCAACTGTGAAAAATGACTGAATTGCCATCAGTTCATACGACAGGCGAATCACTTTCGCTGCGCTCAGCTCGGTAATGCCGTATTCCTCCATGAACATGGCCGCATCTTCGGGTTCAAGCTGTGCCAGTTCAGCTTCAATTTTTCCCTGCAATCCGACAAGTGCGCTGCCTTCACGCTTGTATTGAATTAGTGAGTCCACATCTTTCGGTTCATCACCCAGGTTAACGACGACCAGCACAGGTTTCATGGTCAGGAAGCCATAACCCTTGATTGATTTGCGCTCCTCCTGCGTGATTTCCATGCCATAAAGGGGTTGTTCAGCCTCCAGCCGCGCCTTGAACTTTTCCATCAATTCCATCTCGGCAGGCACGGCAGGGTCAACATTTTTACCTTTTACACGCAGATCGCTCTGAAGTTTCTCGATGCGCTTTTCAACCGTGACCAGATCGGACAGGATGAACTCGCCATCCAGGATTTCTACATCGCGCTGTGGGGCTACATCCAGATAGGGATGGGGTACCGTGTCATCCTCGAAAGCGCGGACAACATGCAGAAATCCGTCGCACTGGGCTAATTCGTTGCGGAACTGGCCTTTCAGCCCGCCTTCGCTTATACCTTTGTCAAGTCCGCCGATGTCGGCATAAACGACGCTCGTATAAACTGTTTTGCGCGGGTTGTACATGGCGCTGAGTTTATCGACACGCGGGTCTGGCACATTGACAATAGCGGTGTTGACTTCAAACTGGCCGCTCGTAGCTGCGCCTGTGGGTAAATTTTGTCCGGTGAGGGCATTAAAAATAGTCGTCTTGCCGCTGTTGGGTAGGCCGATAATTCCGAGTCGCATAGGGTGTATTCCTGGTGATTACAAAGTAGAACCAGTATACAATCCTAAAATTCAGGCTTCAATCGGCAGTATCCGCTTTTTCCCGCGCATGGAGCGCCGCACCTAGCAGGCAGACATCATCCCCCAGTGCTGCCACACGAATCAGATCAGGGGCATTAAACATCGGGTCAGTCAGATATTCAGTCATCATGGCGCGGGCGGGATTCAAAATCAGGTCGCCCAGTGTGGCAACGCTGCCGCCCACCACAATGGCCTGCGGATTAAACAGATGGGCAATAGCGACGAACCCCAAACCCAGCCAGCGTCCGGCGGCTTCAATGACTTCCAGAGCCAGTGGGTCACCAGATCGAGCGGCTTCCCCAACCGCTTTGCCATCGACCTGGGTCAGGCCGCGCAAAACGGATGGTACAGCGCTCTCTGTTAGTTTTTCCCGCGCTGCGCTGGCAATAGCGGGGCCAGATGCCAGCGCTTCCAGACTGCGGATTGCACCGTCTTTATCAGGAAATTTCAGGTGTCCCGGCTCAATGGCGAGTCCGCGCCAGCCTGTGAATAATTTACCGTTGATGATCGCGCCACCGCCGATACCAGTGCTGACGGTCAGGTAAATCATTGGGTCTGCACCCTGCGCCGCGCCTGTGTGATATTCCGCCAGCGCGCCCAGGTTAGCGTCATTTTCCATGAAAACAGGGACGTCAAAGGCCTCGCTGATGATCTGCGCCAGTGGCACCCGATCCCAACCGGGCAGCGTCGGCGCGTGCAGGATATAACCTGAATACGCCTGTGGGCCGGGGGCACAGACGCCGATGGCGCGCGGTTTTTCTCCAACGGGGATGACGCGCCGCGCCAGCGCAATAATGCGTTCAATGACAACTTGCTGCGGGTCACTCGTCTGCGAGTGCCCTTCGTCCCGTCGCAGCAGTTCCAGCGTTTCCGAGAACCAACCAACACGGGTACGTGTCCCGCCAAAGTCGATGGAGAGGTACATTTTGTCTTTTACTCGATATAGCCTAGCGCCCGCAGGTGGTCGAGGATGGCAGCATCGGTTTCTTTGAAGGTCAGGCTTTCGGCGCGCTGGTTTTCAGCGACAGTCATAAACAGGTTCAGCCGCCGCATCAGCTCAGCGACTAGCGAATAGTTTTCTGCCGACAGATCGTACGTCTCGCCGGGGTCGGCTTCCAGGTCGAAGAGCCCTTCCGCATGTCCCCCGACTGTCACCAGCTTATGCTTCCCCTGTACGATGCCGCGCCGCGCCAGCGCCAGATTCAGCCGTTCGATCACTGCTGGGGCGCGATGACGCAGCACACCGAGGAAAATTTCTGGCGGAATCGCCTCGCTGAAAGCGGTAGCATCTTCAATATCGGGATCGCCGTTTGCGATATGGCGCAGGGTGAGATTTTTTACATCGGCGTTCGGGTCGGCCTCGTCCAGCGGTGGTTTATAAACACCTGCCGCTTCCAGCACCGTATGAAACAGCCGCCGCGTCGAAACGGCTGTCGAAACGCGCTCCCCAACGGGGAATGTCTCAGGGTAGCGAATCAGCAATGGTACCTGCACCAGTTCGTTATAGACGACGAAACTGTGGCCGGAATAGCCATGATCGCCATGCCCTTCGCCATGATCGGCGCAGATGATGACCATCGTGTTCGCCAGCGCTCCGGACGCGCGCAAAAAGTTCAGCAGTCGCTCGAGGTGCGCGTCCTGATGGGCAATTTCAGCCTCATAAAAATCGTCCAGCGCTTGCCGCTGCCAATCTTCCAGAGGTGGGTCGTTTGGGCTGGCCCAGCGGGCGGCATCGGCGTTAAACTGGCGGATGAAGGTGTAAGCGTGTTTGTCGTCTCGCAGTGCTGGCGCAAGCCGGTCAATCACATCCTGCGGCGGGTTATAAGGGGTGTGCGCCCCCATCAGATTCAGAAAGGCGAATAGTGGTTTTTCCGCGCCGCCCGCTGTATGGGCCTGCCAGTAGGCGATCAAATCGCTGATCGAATTGGCGGTGTTACCTTTGTAGTTAATCAGGCGTGTCCATAAAGGCACAACGGCTGGATTAAGCGACAGCCGGAACAGTGTGTCGGATTTGGCGAACTGGTTGCCCAGTGGGCGAGCGAAATAGCGCCGGAAGTAACGTAACCCCATGCGCTGAATACGATTTCTGCGTTCTTCGGCAGGTCGGAATGGGGCGGCGCTGGCATAATTATAAAAACGCTCGAAGCCGCGCTGTAACCCGTTGTTCAGCACACCTACCAATGGATTATTGCAGAAGGCGGCGGTGTGATAGCCCGCGCCGCGCAGGATTTCCGCCAGCGCCGGGTGTGCGCCGGAAAGCTGGCTGTCGGCCTGTGTCACCTGATGGGTAGTCGGATATAAGCCAGTGAACATCGAGGTGTGCGATGGAATTGTCCATTGTGCTGCCGAAACTGCCCGATTAAATAAAGTTCCACCCGCCGCGAATTCGTCAAAAGCCGGTGATGTTTCTCTTGCTGCACCGTAAGCTGAGAGCCGGTCGCGCCGTGTTGTGTCAAGGACAATGAACAAAATGTTAGGTTTGTCGAAGGGCATTTGCTTCCCTCTGCCTGCCAATAACCGCCTACGAGGATAGCATCAGGGGGGCGTGGCTTCAATGGATAGGCTTCAATCGTGCAGCAGTCGTTCCGAAAATCGTGATAAGTTGAGCAATATTACCTGTTTCTTCTGTTTATCAGAAAGAGAACTTTGATTAGCAGGTTTCGGATGCACTGACCTTGAAGGATTCATGAGTAGAATAGGGAAGCGATTCAAACTGCCGTTCTTGTTCGCATGGATCGCAGCAGGAGTAAGGCTTAATAATGACGGTTTCGGGATTTTTTTATGGCGAACGGGTACGCCTTTCACCCTTAAGTCAGTTGGACGCCGGGGTTATCGCTCGCTGGCAGTCTGACATCGAGTTTCTGCGTCTTTTGGACGCGCAGCCATCGTTCCCAAAAAGTGAGCAGCAGGTCGCTGAATGGATTCGGGAAGGCCAGCGCGGGCGTGATAATTTTTTGCTTGGTATTCGGCTGCTGCCGGACGATGATCTGATTGGTTTTCTCGAAATTGGCGAGGTGTTATGGACTCATCGCAATAGCTGGCTCGCTATCGGCATTGGCGCACGCGAACACTGGGGGCGTGGTTACGGTCGCGAAGCGATGGAACTGGCGCTCGATTTCGTTTTTCAGGAATTGAATCTGCATCGCATCCAGCTCACGGTATTTTCTTACAACGAGCGTGCTGTCGCCTTGTATGAGCGCCTGGGATTTCGACGCGAAGGGATCTACCGCGAATTTCTACTGCGTGACGGGCAGCATCATGATATGTATTTGTATGGGCTGCTGGCGCGGGAGTGGAATGGACAAAGGGAGACAATTGCATGATTCTTGGCCTGCATCATGTACAGATTACCATTCCAAAAGGCTCAGAAGATCAGGGTCGGGCTTTTTACTGCGGTGTCTTGGGGTTGACAGAAATCGAAAAGCCCGAAGCCCTGAAAGGGCGGGGCGGTTTCTGGTTGCAGCTTGGTGACCGCCAGTTACATGTTGGCACAGAAGACGGCGTTGAACGAAGCACAACCAAAGCGCATATCGCCTATCAGGTCAGCGATCTCGCTTACTGGCGAGCGCGATTGAGCGAAAATGGAATCACCATTGAAGAACAAATAGCTATTCCCGGTCATGACCGCTTCGAGTTCCGTGACCCTTTTGGCAACCGTGTTGAACTGACACAGGTGGTTTAGCCGGCGAAGCGCGTTACAATCTGGCTTTTATATCTGTCTGTCAGAATAGGATGCCTTGATGTTCGATTTGAGCGGCAAAGCAGTGGTTGTCACGGGTGGGACAGGTGCGCTGGGGAGTGCCATGTGTCGTGGTCTGGCGCGGGCAGGGGCAGCCGTCGCTGTGCTGGCGACCACTGAATCCAACACGCTGGCGCTGGCTGATGATATTCGGGCGGCAGGGGGACGGGCGATTGGTGTCAGCGCTGATGTACTTGACCGGGACACGGTGGCACACGCGGCTGAAAAAGTGATCGCTGAATTCGGCCAGGTCGATATTCTGATCAATGGCGCCGGGGGGAATCGTCCGCAGGCCATCACCAATGCCTCACAATCCTTTTTTGATTTGCCGCAGGATGCCCTTCAATGGGTGTTTAATCTGAATTTTCTGGGGACGCTGCTGCCATCGCAGGTTTTCGGCAAATATATGGTTGAGCGTGGGTCGGGGGTCATTCTCAATGTGTCATCAATGGCGGCGCTGCGCCCTCTGACGCGGGTGGCTGCTTATGGTGGGGCGAAAGCTGCCATCAATAATTTCACCCAGTGGCTAGCGGTTCACATGGCGCTGGAATACAGCCCGGATATTCGTGTCAATGCCATCGCGCCGGGGTTTTTTCTGGGCGACCAGAACCGCGATTTGCTGATCGACCGCGAAACTGGCAATCTGACGACACGCGGCAGTCAGATCATCGGCCATACCCCGATGAAACGTTTTGGTGAACCGGATGACTTATTGGGCGCGGTGCTGTGGCTGGTTTCCGATGCCTCGCGTTTTGTGACCGGTATCGTCGTCCCGGTGGATGGCGGCTTCAGCGCTTACAGCGGTGTTTAAACCATGAACGAGCCAATAGCGGATTTTCGCGGCGATTACGCCTTTTTGTCGAACTTTTATGCCTGCAAAGTCGAGTTTGAAGGGGCGGAATATCCAACCATTGAACACGCTTTTCAGGCGGCAAAAACGCCTGATTTTGATCAGCGGCGCAACATTCGCAATGCCAGAACACCGAGCGAGGCTAAGCGCAGGGGCCGTCGCATCAAGCGCCGTGCCGACTGGTTCGATGTCAGTCTGCTCATTATGGAGTCGCTGGTTCGGCAGAAATTCACCCATTATCCTGATCTGGCTGAAAAGCTCCTGGCGACAGGTGAGGCTGAATTGATCGAAGGCAACAACTGGAATGATCGCTTTTATGGCGCGGTCTGGGACTCGCATCAGAATAGCTGGGTGGGCGAAAACCACCTGGGCAAGATTCTGATGAAAGTGCGCGACGAACTGCGCCGGATAAATTCGTAATAGTCCTCCAAAGGTAGATCATGCTTGATATTTCACTGACTCAATCTGTTGCCGCAGCAGGTGAACTGCTCACGCCAGAACAAATTCGGCAAACATTGGAATTGGGGCTGGCCGGTCGTTTCACCAGCGCCAAAGTCCTGATTTTGATTCCTGACCATACACGCACGCTGCCCCTGCCGCTGCTGTTCGCGCTGGTAACGGATATTCTGGCTGACACCAAACAGCTTGATTTTATGCTCGCGCTGGGGACGCACCCGCCTCTGGATGACGCCGCCCTGTGCAAACTGGTTGGTATCACCCTCGATGAACGTGCCAACAAATATCGGCATGTCGGTTTGCTCAACCATGCCTGGGACAACCCGAATGCGCTGGCTCAGATTGGCACGCTGTCTGTTGACCAGATCAAGGCGCTGGCGGGTCATTACTGGCATCCGTCGTTGGGGGGCGATGTGCCGGTGCGCCTCAACCGGCTGGCGCTGGAATACGATCAGATCATCATCCTGGGGCCGACTTTCCCGCATGAGGTTGTCGGTTTTTCGGGTGGGGCAAAGTATTTATTCCCTGGTATTTCCGGCGCGGAGATGATTAACGTCACCCACTGGCTCGGTGCGCTCATCACCATTCTGGATACCATCGGCATCGAAAAAACGCCTGTGCGCGACATCATCCATGCCGCCGCTGCGCTGGTGCCAACGCCGCTTTTATTGGTGAGTATGGTCGTCGTTGGTGATGGGCTGGCCGGGTTATTTATTGGCGACCACCTGGAAGCTTTCCATGCCGCCGCGCAGGTTTCATCAGGGCGGCATATTCGTTGGGTGGATAAGCCTTATCAGCAGGTGCTGTCGTGGGCACCACCTATGTATGATGAACTGTGGACGGGTGCAAAAGCCATGTACAAGCTCGAACCGGCTATCGCCGACGGCGGGGAAGTGATTGTGTATGCGCCCCATCTCGATACCGTCAGCCATGTTCACGGGTCACATATTTACCATGTTGGCTATCATGTCCGCGATTATTTTCTGAAGCAGTGGGATCAGTTCAAGGATGTGCCGAGCGGGATTCTCGCACACAGCACCCACCTGAAAGGGGCTGGTACGTTCGAGAATGGCGTCGAACGTCCGCGTATTCATGTCACACTGGCTTCTAAAGTGTCACCAGACGACTGTTCCCGACTCAATCTTGGCTACCGCGATCCACTATCAATCAGGCCGGAGGAGTGGGCAGAGCGTGAAGCCGAGGGACTGCTGTTTGTACCTAAAGCTGGAGAAATTCTTTATCGCCTGAAAGTGTGACTATAGCAACATATACATAAGTCTAATATTACTTCCTGCATGTTTCTAACAGCGGGCTGTCAGAGTCATGTTATCTAATGCAGGAGGTAATGTTTATGGCTCAGAAAACTGATTTGCCGCCCATTGATCGCCGTGAAGAAGTCCGAGTTGACCAGGACGCCGGGGGTGTGCGCCGCCAGCGCGTTATCCGCGATGCTGCCGCTGAACGGATGCAAACCATCAGTCGGGTTAACCAGCTTATCTGGTTGGTATTCGGCATCATTATGGGGTTAATCGCCTTTCGTATCGTGTTGCGGCTGTTGGTCGCCAATCCGGGAAACACTTTTGCCGATTTTGTCTACAGCATCACTGACCCTTTCTTGCAGCCATTCTATGGTTTGCTGAATACCCCGACGACTACCACCGGCATGGCTTTTGAACTGTCATCCTTGGTAGCGCTGATCGTCTATGCGATCATTGCCGCGCTTATCACCACTCTCGTTCGCATCCTTTTCAGCAAATCGAGTGTTCGCAAGGTTCAAACTTACGAGCGCGACTAAATCACGGTGCTGAAATTTAAGGCGAGAACAGCTCATCTGCTCTCGCCTTTTAATTCCAGTTTATTTGACAAATCTGCGTTCCATCGGCTTTAATCGCCGCATATTTGCTCGTGATTGTGTGGTGATCCAATGTCTGATGCTGCCCCGCTAAACGAAGTCGCTGAGGGGATTTTCCAGCTTCGGCTGCCGCTGCCCTTTGCCCTGAACGCCGTCAATATCTATTTACTGCGGAGTAGCGATGGTTGGACGGTGGTCGATACGGGTTTAAACACGCATGAGGCACGTTTAGTATGGGAGAGCGCTTTTGAATCGCTGGGGATCACGCCGTCAGACATTGAACAGATTATTCTGACACACGTTCATCCCGATCATTTTGGACTGGCAGGCTGGTTGCAGGAGCAGGCGGCTGCGGTAGGTGCTGTGCCTCCGCCAGTGCGTCTGTCATCGCGTGAGCGTGATCTGGCACGGTTATTGTGGATGGGCGAAGGCAAACAATCACAATCATTCGACGAATTTCTGTTAGCCTGCGGGATGCCGGTCAATATGGTTGAAACCGTTGTCGTCAGCCTCAATGCTACCAGCGACGCTACTTTCCCCCATCCTGCTATCATGGAAACAATCAATGCGGGTGACACGCTCACAATTGGTAGCCGCGAATTTCAACTTCTTCATGCCCCCGGCCACAGTGATGGGCAGCTTATTCTGTATGATGCGGCTGACCGTCTCATGCTCTCCGGCGATCATGTTTTGATGAAGATCACGCCCAACATTGGCTTCTGGCCGGACACTGAGTCAGACCCGCTGGGGCGTTATCTGAAGTCGCTGCAATCATTACAGGGATTCGATGTGCGGCTGGCGCTGCCGGGGCATAAAGCACTCATCACCGATTGGCGGGGGCGGCTGGCAGAACTGCTGTATCACCACGAAGAACGACTCCAACATACAATGGCGGCCATTGTGGGTGGCGCAAATATTTATGAAGCCAGCCTGAAGGTCTTTGAAAGTGCCCGTTTTTCGGCCCATGAGTGGCGCTTTGCAATGGTCGAAACCCTGGCGCATCTGGAATATCTGCGACAGCGCGAGCGGGTTCGCCAGGTGGATGAGGATGGCCTGTGGAAATTCTACCCGGCTTGATTTCCGACGCGATTCAGGCACGCAACAAGTAGAATGATTGGCAGCAGGCATTTAGGAAAGGGAAATAAGATGTCCGAACAGAATTATTCAATTGATCGTGACCTGAGAGAGGTACGTGAAATGATTGATGCTTTCGTCCCCTATATTTATGAGGATGAATTGTATGGTCGCTCCAGCATGAGTGGGCCGAGCCTCACGCCGGGCGCAATTTTGCTGCGGCTGAACCGGCTGCGGGCGCTGCATGGGGAGATGTCGTCGTCGCAGGCTGCCGCCTTTGATGATCTTCAGGGACGTTTTACTTCCATTAGCAAAGAGTGGAATAGCCACTATACTAAAAAACTTGTCCGCGAAGCTGAAGCGCGTCTGCGCGATGTCCAAACTTATTTGAGCGAATGTAAGGACGATGTCAAATTGTGCGCCAACGCTTACCTGCCCGAAGCGCTGCGGCGGACGATGATTGAGGCTATTCTGGCCGAACTTCCTGAAAGTGAGCGAGAGAGTCTGAGCGCGAAGGTAAAAAGCGCTGACAGCGGTCTGCGCCGTTATGTGGAATCATCCGAATTCATCTGGGGCAGTGCCCTCCGATCTGTATATCCAGAGAGTACCTATTGGTGGCTCTATAATCGCCCACCCTATCCTGAAAATGAGAAGCGTTAGTCCAGAATGACTGTCGTTCAATCATCCCCTCCTGTCTATCGGTTCTTTAGTCTGTGGGCCGTTTTGACTGTGATAGCGCTGCTGCTGTCGTTTGGTCTGGCGACGACTGATCTGGCGCGGGAAAGCCTCTGGAACGATGAGGCTTGGACAGCTTGGTCAGTCAGTTCGCCTTATCTGGCGGATACGCTGGCGCGAGTGCGGGCGGATGTTCATCCACCGCTTTATTTTCTGCTGCTTGACGGGTGGACGCTGGCTGCTGGGCATACTGTGTATGTGCTGCGGCTGTTCTCCTCACTTTGTGCTATGGTCGCGCTGGCGGCGACCTATGCTGTCGGCAGGCATTTATTCGATGCGCCAACAGGTTTTATAGGGCTGGTCGTTCTGGGGACGGCCAGTTTTTTTGTCTATTATGCCCGTGAAGCTCGTATGTACAGTTTACTGCTGGCGCTTGGCACGCTGGCGACCTGGGCCTATCTGCGCTGGCTGGCACGACCAACAATTTTGCGTGCTGGGGGTTATATACTCCTGATGGCTGCGCTGTTGTACACCCATTATGCTGGTGCACTTCTGATAATCAGCCATATTCTGCATCTGACAGTCAGCCGAATTGTACCCGCGCCGCATTCTCACAAAAGATCGGCTTTTTATGTTGTCCTGCCCTACGTACTCGCTGTCATTCTGTTTTTACCCTGGCTGCCAGCCTTTATGGAACAGATGCGGGCCAATCCAGGTGGGCCGCTGGCCTTTCCCCTAAAAACAGACTGGAATACAGTCGCGGCGCTGCTGTTGCTGGTCACAGGCGGAAGCGGTCTGCTGCTGGTTGTACCTTACCTTTTGGGGAGCGCACTGCTGCGGATTCAGGCGAACGGACGAGCGCTCTTACTGCTGCTCTGTTGGTTGTTGCTGACACCGCTGGCGCTTCTGGCGCTCAATGCCTGGGTTGCGCCGGTTTATCAGGTGCGCTACACCATCGCTATCCTGCCTGCGGGTGCGCTGCTGCTGGCTTATGGCCTGCGCTGGTCAGGGGATATAAAGCACCCCTTTGCTAAGTATTTAAAACCTGTTTCACTTATTGTGTTACTGTCTATGGTTGTGCTTTCACAGTTGAACAGCTATCGCGCCTTGTGGCCGGGTAAGCCGCCCTGGGAAACGACTATCCGCACTGTGATTGCTGCGCGTGATCCTCTGGAACCGACCATCACCGACCTCGCGCCTTACAGTCCATCAGCCTATTATGACCGGATGTTAGGGCTGCGGCAGGGTGTATCCCTTGATCTTTCCTGGCGGATTCATAATGCCGGGGAAATTCGGGATTTGCTTCATCTGTTTGATAATACCCCCTCTGTATGGGTGGCATTGCCGGTCAATACGGCTAAGACCTGGCATATCACCGCCGGGCTGGATGCTGAGCGTGGTATTGGCTATCGCAACAGCCTCATGAATATGATTTTTTACCGCTTCGATCAGGGGAAAAGTGATGATTTACGTTACCGTTTTGGTGACCTGCTGCGTTACGAGGCTGGGCCGGGTGCGGCAGATCACTTCGTCGTTCGCGCTGGGGAACAGCTTTGCCTTGATCTGACAATGACAACACTGGGTACTTTTGACGGTTCTTATTCACTTGGTTTACATCTGCTTGACCTCAGTGGTACCCGTGGCGTTGCTCAGTGGGATGCTGGATTGGGGGTGCTGGATGCTGGCGACAAACTTGAACTTCGCCCCTGTCTGGAAATATCGCCCAGCCTGACACCCGATCATTACCATCTGCAATTGCTTGTTTACAAATGGGCCAGCCCTCTGGAACGTCTGCCGGTGGTGGAAGACGGCGGTGGTGAAATAGTCGGCTGGGGCGATGCTTTGTCAATGGGGGCAGTAGATATTGTCCCCTGAGAGTTGGCAGGGGATAGGTCGGCAATGTTACACTCAGATTAATTATTTTGCTGCTTCTCCTTGTAGGAAATACCATGCGTGTGACCTTGTTTACCACCCAGGATACTGAGCAAAAGCAGGTGACGGATTTAACAGCTTTGCTTGCCTCCGACAATCAGATATTCTGGGTAGACATCACCGGCCCGGACGCCGAAGGCCTGCGCGTGATGCATGATATATTCCGTTTTCACCCCCTTGCAATTGAAGACACCCGCAACCATGAACAGCGCCCTAAAGTGGAAGAATATGCGGGTTATCTGTTCATGATTGTTAATCCCGTGAGCATGATGCCCGATCATTCTGATCTCGACTTCCGTGAACTCGATATCTTCATCGGGCATAATTATATTGTCACGATCCATGCCGCAGATGAGCCAGTCATTCCCCGTGTCCATGATCGCCTGAGTCATACTGCGCTGTCGCAGATGACTGTTAGCTATCTGCTCTATCTGCTGCTGGATGAAGTAGTAGATGGTTATTTCCCCATCATGGATATTATTGAGGAAGAGATCAGCGAGCTGGAAGATAGTGTGCTGGCCTATCCCCGTCAGCAGACGCTCAATCGTATTTTCCAGCTTAAACGGATGCTGCTCCACCTGTGGCGGGTGGTATGGCCGGAACGCGACATCCTCAGCACAATAGCGCAGCCGCATATCCTCAGTTCGCCTGATCGGAATTCTGCTGAATATTATCTGCGGGATGTATCCGATCACCTTTTCTGGATTGCCGACATGACCGGGACATTCCGCGACACACTGACCGGCATTATTGACCTCTATATGTCATCGGTATCGAATCGGCTTAATCGGGTTGTCAACCGGCTGACAATCATCACATTGGGGACGGGGTTGCTGGCGGTTATCACCGGCTTTTATGGCATGAACTTTGAGCGAACCTGGCCGTCATTTAACAACCCATTGGGCGTGCCATTTGTGCTGCTGCTGATTGTGATGGTGATTGGGGTGGTATTGTTGATCGTGCATCGAATGAAGGATTATTGAGAGCAGGTTCGTTACAAAATGGCTGAAACCATTGAAACTGATGTCCTGATTGTTGGCGCGGGTATGGCCGGGTTGATGGCCGCCCATACACTGGCTGGGCGCGGGCTGAACATCCTCATCGTGGATAAAGGGCGTAGTGTTGGCGGGCGTCTGGCGACTCGCCGTATAGGCGGTGGGCTGGCCGATCACGGGGCGCAGTTTTTCACCGTTCGCGCACCAGAATTTAAAGCCTGGGTTGAGCGCTGGATGACTGCCGGGGTAGTCTATCAGTGGGCGCATGGCTTCAGCAGCGGGGCGAGAGAACTTCACCAGGATGGTCATCCGCGTTATGCCGTGCGTGGCGGGATGAATGCGCTGGCGAAATATCTGGCTGGGGCGCTGGGGAAGGATGCCACAATTGAAGTTGACACCCGCTTGACCGAAGTCAGGCGAACCGATGGTGGCTGGATGGCAGATGATGAAAAAGGCGCCCACTATATCACCCGTAAAGTGATTCTCACCTGTCCAGTACCCCAGTCGCTGGCGCTGCTGGCGAATGCCCGTCATGCCCTGACAGGCGATGAATGGCTTGCCTTGCAGCAAATTGAGTATGCATCCTGTGTGGCCGGGTTATTTGTGATAGAGGGTGATGTAAACCTGCCTGAGCCGGGCGCACTGCAACGCCCCGACCAGCCAATTAGCTGGATGGCGGATAACCGGCGCAAAGGTATTTCACCTGATGCAACTGTCATCACGGTTCACGCCGGGCCGGGGTATAGTCGTCAGATGTATGATCTGCCAGACACCTTAGCACTTGGCATGTTGCAGGCTGCGCTTCAGCCTTTTCTGGCGGTTGGCACGGCAGTCCGTGAAGGACAGGTTAAGCGCTGGCGTTACGCGCTCCCCACAATGCTGCACCCCGAACGCTGTTTGTTAGCCGCTGGGGGTGCGCTGGCTTTTGCCGGAGATGCCTTTGGTGAACCACGTGTCGAGGGGGCTGCGCTTTCCGGTATAGCGGCAGGCCGTGCGCTTTTTAGCGCTGAGATGTGAATATTTACTGCCGGATTAAAGGGTGATTTGCACGACCAGAAATCAGTAGTTATCAACTGAGGGCTTTCTCATGAGTGTAGTGTGTTTTGGAGAATTGTTGATTGACTTTGTGGCGCTGGAACATGGCGTGAGCGTCGGGGATGCGTCCGGCTTCCAGAAAGCGCCCGGTGGCGCGCCTGCCAATGTCGCGGTTGCCATTTCCCGTCTGGGGCATGAGTCGGCTTTCATCGGGCAGGTGGGGGATGATCCCTTCGGACATTATCTCGCAGACCTGCTGGAGTCCGAAGGCGTTGATGTGAGTGGCCTGACCTTTTCGGCTGAAGCGCGGACGGCGCTGGCCTTTGTCTCACTGACGGCGGAAGGGGAGCGCAGTTTTGTTTTTTATCGTAATCCCAGCGCCGACATGCTGATGCGGACGGATCAGGTGCGGTTGGAAGTATTGACCGGGCAGAAAATTTTTCATTTCGGCTCAATCACGCTGATCGACGAACCCAGCCGCTCGGCAACCCTCATGGCGGCGCAGGCGGCGCACACCAACGGAATGCTGGTTTCCTACGATCCCAATTTGCGGATGTCATTGTGGCCGAATGCGGATGCTGCTCGCACGGGCATGATGATCGGGATGAACTTCGCCCATATTGTCAAAATCAGCGATGACGAACTGCGCTTTTTAACCGGTGGTGACGATGTAACACCCCTCTGGCGCGGCAATATTCAGATTATCGCCGTGACACAGGGTTCAAAAGGGGTGACGGTTTATACGCGCAAGGATAAAGTCCATGTGCCAGGGTTCAGCGTCCGTACTACTGACACAACCGGAGCAGGCGATGGTTTCGTCGCCGGGATGCTGGTCGGTATTCTCGAACATTGGGGAGATTACATCGGCCACATTGGAGAAATTGCCCGTTTTGCCAATGCAGTAGGTGCGTTGGCGACCACGCAGATTGGCGCGATTCCCGCTCTCCCAAGCCGCAATGCTGTCGATCAGTTTATGCAAATGCCGGGATGAAATAACCTGATAAACAGGACGGAACAGGTGATATAACGAAAATTATTGCGTTAATTCTGAAAAAACTCCGAATTTGATTGGTTCTAAAGCCTCACCCTCTCACTGCGTCCGTATACTAAAAATACAGGCAGCAATAACGAGGGGGATGCGATGGGGCTTGATCTCACCTGCCCGAAGTGCAGCGAACAGATGAAGTTCGACTTCAAAAGTACCAGAATAAGCTGCGGCTTCTGTGGCTATGGGCGCGGGACAGGGCTGGACGAAAAGATAGCGGAAATTCAGGCTAAAAAGCCGCGCCAGCATGTCGTCCTTGAAAATCCCGACCGGATTAATGCCCGCGCCGTTTCCCTCTTTTACAGCGCCCATGATTATCTGTATCAGGAAGACGAAGCACAGGCGCTTTATTGCCTGAAAAGCGCCGTTGATATTCAGGCCGACTTCCTCGACGCCCATCTGTGGCTGGCGAAGCTCACCGACGACGAAAAACTGAAGCGCGATCACCTCAGTACGGTATTGGCCTATAACCCCGGCCATCTGGAAGCGACGCGCATGATGCTGGTGCTGAATGGGCGGCTGACGCCCGAACAGGCTGAGCGCACGATCAATACCGATGGGCCTATACTACAGCACACCGATGGCCCAGTCACGACACGCACAACCACACCGCGCTGCCCCAACTGCGAAGGTGATCTGACAACAATCGATGGCACCAGGCGTATTGAATGCCGCTTTTGCGGCTATAGCGGCGAGCAGAGTCAGCAGCGCGCTGCTGATGGCGATCTGCTGGTGGCGGCGCTGCTGGAGCGCAAGGCGCAGGCCGTGCGTTGGGTAATCGGTGAAAGGCTGCTGCATTGCAACCACTGCGGTGCCGAGCGCACCCTTGCAGCCGACCAGCTTTCGATGCGCTGTCCGTTTTGTAATTCCAATCATGTTATTGAGCAGGACGCGCTTGGCTCATTTGAACAGCCAACTGGTCTGATTCCGTTTCGCATTTCGCGCGAACAGGCCGGGCAGCTCGTCAAAGCCAGACTCAAAAGTTTTACCGAGCGGGTGATTGGCTGGTTTGATGACAACAAAGTATCACGGGCGACCCTCAACGGTTACTATCTGCCTTTCTGGGTGTTCGATGCCATCACCGAAATCACCCGCACACGGGTTGATAACTCCCCTTCACCTGATCGCAAGCGTTTCGCTGGTGCAGTCTATCAGCAGTCTACTCTGAATGATGCCATTTATGACGTGGAAGTCTGTGCGGTAAAATCGCCGCCCGATACGCTGACCATGCAGCTTGGGGATTACGAAATGCGTGATCTGGTGGCCTACGAGCCAAAACTGCTGGCGAAGTACCCGGCACAATTATACACCGTCGATTTTGATGCGGCGGCGCTGCGGGCGCGCCAGTCGATCTCAAATGTCATGCGTGCCAGACATATGAAACGCGGCTTGAGCGACGATAAGGACGTGACTATCAATGTTTACAGTAACATCCAGAGTATGAGCTTTCAACTGGTACTGATGCCGGTCTGGATTGCAACACTGGTCGAGCGTGATGGCGATACCCGTATGGCGCTTGTCAACGGACAGACCGGTAAGGCGTCCCTCAGTAAGTCGGAAAAACGGAAACGGCCTTGATCCGTTCATGGAGTCGCCTTCAGCTATCAGGAATGGTAAAGTCTGTTTGTCCTTTCACAATTGAGCCTATTTGATGAAACCAACAATGATTCTGGTTGTGGATGACGAACCTACCATCCGCGAGGTAGTGCGGCGCTATCTGGAGCGGGATGGTTTTCATGTGAAGGAAGCCGCCGACGGGCATACTGCGCTGGCATTGCTGCACAACGAACCACCGGATTTGCTGATTCTCGATTTGATGCTGCCCGGTGTCGATGGCCTCACCATCACCCGGCGGCTGCGCGATGCCGACAATCCCATGCTGATGACCGAAAATGAAGTGCCGATCATCATGCTGACCGCCAAAACCGATGAGCGTGACCGGATTCACGGTCTGGAACTGGGGGCGGATGATTATGTGATCAAACCCTTCAGTCCACAGGAATTAGTGGCGCGGGTGAAAGCTGTTATGCGCCGTCTGCACGCCGGGAATGCTGCCAATGCCGAACGCCCGCTGCGTTTTGAGCGCCTCTATATCGACCCACGCACGCGCGATGTTCTGCTGGATGATAAGCCGGTC
>CAYUTY010000083.1:0-26836 GCA_964447795.1 uncultured Anaerolineaceae bacterium | reverse complement strand
CATCTGTGCCTCGCTCTTTATTCTTCCTTTGTCAAAACTGTCCGGTCGTGACGGTGCGCCCCTACTTTTCGACAACGCAGAACGCTGGCGCGTTTGCTCACCACCCCGGCCAGCCGGGTTTTCTCCCAGCGGCGGATGGTGTTTTCATGCCGCCCGAACAGCCGGGCGAGCGACGGTGACATGGAATTAGGAACATTTCCTTCAATCCACGAATACCCATTCAGGCTCATGGAACGATCACCTGCTCCCCCAAACGGATCACGGGTGGTGAACACGCCCTGCGCTGGGTGGTAGTAGCGAGCGCGCAGGTAGAGCAGGCTGTTGCTGTCGGTGGGATCGCAATAGGGTTGCTTTTGTGGCATTTAATCTGCCGGGTGCGGGTGTTATAATGCGGCGGATGACGGAGGGCTGATGATCTTAGTGACGGGCGGGACGGGCTTCATCGGGCGGCATCTGGTGGCGAGGCTGCTGGCGGATGGCCGCCGGGTGCGGCTGCTGCTGCCAGAGGACAAAACGCGCAAACTGCCCTGGCCGAACCCGCCAGAAATTGTGACCGGCAATCTGCTGAACGAAGAAGCCTTGTTCCAGGCGTGTACGGGCGTGCATACGGTCATTCATCTGCAAAGCGCGCAGTGGTGGGGCAGGCCGCGCGACCTGGAACGAGTGGATTGGGCGGGGACTCGCAATCTGGTGACAGCGGCACGGGCGGCACGAGTCGGGCGCATTATCACGGTGAGCCAACTGGGGGCGGCCACCTCGTCGGCGTATACACTGCTGCGAATCAAGGGGCTGGGCGAAGAAATTATCAAGTCGAGCGGGCTGGCGTACACGATCATCCGCTCCGGGGTGGTATTCGGCGAAGATGATGCGTTCGTCACCCACATCGCCATGATGCTGCGGGCGACGCCGCTGGTGTTTCTGATGCCGGGGCAGGGCGAGGTTGTGCTGCATCCGCTGCATATCGACGATCTGGTGACGGCGCTGATTCGCAGCCTGGAACTGGTGGACATCGTGGATACGACGGTGGATATTGGCGGGCCGGAGTACATCACCCTGGAAGATATGATTCGGACGGTGATGCGCGTGAGCGGGGTGGGGCGGGTGATTATCCCGGTACCGCCGTATGCGCTGCGCTGGCTGGCGGCGATTTACAGCCGGATTTTCCGGCGTTCGCTGGTGACGTCGCAATGGCTGGATATTCTGGCGACGAACCGGACGGCTCCGCTGGGCAATCTGTTCAACAGTTTTGGGATCCATGCCCGGCGCTTTGAGGATACGCTGCTGACATATATGCCGGATAAACGTTACTGGTGGCCGATGGTACGGTATGCGCTGCGGCGGCGTCCGAAGGGGATATAGGAAGATAAGAGTTAAAAGTAGAAAGTTAAAAGTTAAAAGATTTGAAGTTACGCAGTTCAGAATATTTTTCGCTTGAACAAGGGGTTTAAACCCCTTGTTTCTCCCATCAACTGCGTAAGTCCTAAAGATAAAAGTTATGTACAGGCTCATGGGTTTGGTAGATTGATCGAGAGCGATGGGTGATGGAAATTAAGGCATTGAAAACGCTCGGCGAGATGCGGGCGGCGGTAGATTTGCAGAAAAGCTACTGGGGCGATGATGTGGAAGCGGTTGTCCCGGCGCATATGCTGTTTTCGCTGGCAACACACGGCGGCCATGTGCTGGCGGCGATGGATGGGGCGCAAATGGCAGGCGTGCTGATCGGCTTTCTTGGCACGAATACGGAAGAAACGGAACGTCCGGCGATGGCGAACCTGCAAATGGTGTCGAAGCGGATGGTGGTGCTGCCGGAGTACCGGGGGCAGGGCGTCGGCTATCAATTGAAACTGGCACAGCGCGATCTGTCGATCAAGCAGGGGGTGCGGCTGGTGACATGGACATTTGACCCGCTGCTGGCGACCAATGCTCATCTGAACATCCGCAAGCTGGGCGCGATCAGCCACCGTTATCTGGAAGATTATTACGGCGTGGCGGAGGCGGGCGGGCTGGCGACACTGGGTTCGTCTGACCGGCTGGCGGCGGAGTGGTGGGTGACGAACCGGCGGGTTGAGGAACGGCTGACCGGCACACGGGGCGACCTGAGTTTGCAGCATTATCTGGGCGCGAATACCACGATTGTGAACCCATCCGGCATTACCAGCGATGGGGTAGTGACGCCCCCCGAGATGACGATTACACCGACGGGCGCGATGGCTCTGCTGGAAATACCGCTGCGATTCAGCGATATGGTGGAGCAAAATCCGACACTGGCACGGGCATGGCGCGGGCATACACGGCCTCTGTTCAAGCGGCTGATGAATCAGGGGTATGTAGTGACGGATTTTGTGCGGGCGGCGCACGAGGGACGGGAGCGGGCTTTTTACCTGCTAAGCCGGATGGGAACTCAGTTCGATCAGGTGGATTTCAGCCGGAATTAGGTATGCGTGAATGCATCTTCATGCCTTTGTAAAGCAGTTTGAGGGGGCTGTGTGCAGAAGATTACGGTTAAAAATATTCAGCTTTATCCGATAGCTATGACGCTGGTGGAACGGCTGCGGACGAGCTTTGGCGAAGAGCCATATAAGGCAGCGATTCTGGTCGAGCTGACGACGGATGAGGGCATCACTGGCTGGGGCGAATGCTCGGCGGAGATCAACCCCGGTTACAGCTATGAGACGGTTGGGACGGCGCTGCATGTGCTGAAGGAATTTCTCGTCCCGGCACTACTGGGTAAAACGCTGAGCAGCGCGACGGAAGTGCCGGATTTGTTGAGCGGTGTGCGTGGGCATCCGCTGGCGAAGCACAGCCTGGAAGCGGCCTGCTGGGATGCGCTGGCGAAGGCGAACGGGCAATCACTGGCGGCGGCGTTCGCGGGGCATTTACCAGCCGATCACCAATCGAAGGGGTATGCGACGGTTGGTGTGAGCATCGGGATTCAGCCGACGGTTGAGGCGACACTGTCTTTCATCGAGAAGCGGCTGGGGCCGGGTTACTGGCGCATCAAACTTAAGATTATGCCGTGATGGGATTTCGAACTGGCGCAAGGGGTGCGGGCGGTTTACCCGGACATCACGATGATGCTGGATGCCAACAGCGCCTATACGCTGGATGACGCCGAACACCTGGCGAGGCTGGATGGGTTTAAGCTGCTGATGCTGGAACAGCCGCTGGGGTACAACGATATTTATCAGCACAGCAAACTGCAACCGCATCTGGAAACCCCGATCTGTCTGGATGAGAGCATTCATTCGGCGGATGATCTGCGTCTGGCGCTGGAACTAGGGGCGTGCCGGATTCTGAATCTGAAACCAGCGCGGGTGAGCGGGTATACCGAGAGCCTGGAACTGTACAAAATCTGCGTCGAAAACAACGTGCCGCTGTGGATTGGCGGTCTGCTGGAAACGGGCGTGGGACGTTCGGCCAATCTGGCGTTCGCGTCGCTGCCGGGGGTGACTCTGCCGTGCGATATTTCGGCGACTGATCGTTACTACAATCCTGATCTGACCGAACCGCCGTTTGTGCTGGGGGCGAACAGCACGATTGCTGTGCCGACGGGGGCAGGAATCGGCGTAGACGTGGTGCGGGAACGGGTTGAGGCAGCGGCGGCGCGGTGGCAGGCGGAGATGCCGTATCAGCATTAGGCATTCAGCGGCGGTAAAAGGGGGATTTTGATGGCACTGGAAAAAACGACGGTCGCGTTCATCGGCAGCGGGGTGATGGGTGAGGCGATGATTAAGGGGCTTTTGAGCCGTAATCTGATCCCGGCTAATCAGATTATTGCGGCTGATCCCCGACCCGAACGGGTAGAAGAACTGGTGGCGCAGTATGGGCTGCGGGGGACGACTAACAACGAAGAAGCTGCCGAAGCCGGGGATATTCTGGTGCTGTCGGTTAAGCCGCAGGTTTTGGGCGAGGTGATGCCCGAAGTACGGCGGGGGGCGCATTCGGCCAAGCTGGTGCTGAGCATCATCGCCGGGGCGAAAATTCGCACAATTGCTGATGGGGTGGCGAACGCGAGCGTGGTGCGCTCTATGCCGAATACACCAGCACAGATTGGGCAGGGAATCACGGTATGGACGGCGACGCCGGAAGTGCCGACACAGCAGCGGCAGCAGGCGGAAATGCTGCTGGGGGCGCTCGGTGAACAGATCTATGTGGATGACGAACGCTATCTGGATATGGCGACTGCACTGAGCGGCACCGGCCCGGCTTATATTTTCATGTTTATGGAAGCGCTGATTGACGCGGGCGTTCACATGGGGTTTTCGCGGCGGGATGCGGAACGGCTGGTGCTGCAAACGATGCGCGGCTCGGTGGAATACGCGGAAGCTTCTGGCCTGCACCCGGCGCAGCTTCGCAACCAGGTGACGAGTCCCGGCGGCACATCGGCAGAAGCGATTTACCATCTGGAAAAGGGCGGATTACGCACCGTGATTTCGCGCGCGGTGTGGGCAGCCTATCAGCAGTCAGTGGGGCTGGGGGGCGGCACGGCGCATAACCCGGATAAGCTAGACGACGACAGGTGATGGTGAGGCGCTGGTTTGTGCCTGAGCATTCATTTCTGGCCGGGCGGGAATGGTGAACCAGAAGGTGCTGCCTTTACCCGGTTCGCTCTCCAGGCCTCCATAACCGCCGAGGCGTTTGACGATACGCAGGAAGATCGCCAGCCCCCGACCTAACCCACTGGCTTCCTCTTCGTGAAAGCGGGTGAAGAGGCGGAACAGGCGGGCGCGGTCATGCTGGTCGATGCCGAGTCCATTATCCTGTACCTCAAAACGCACATGGGTTTCGTGGCGGATACCGCGAATGGCAATGAACGGAGCCGGGTTGTCCTTGCCGATATATTTGATGGCGTTGCTGAGCAGATTGGCAAAAACTTCTTCCAGCCAGAGTGAATGCCCGAGGACGCGGGGCATATCCGGCATGATTTCCACCCGAATCGCGCGGGCGGCGATGTCCTGGCGGAAGCGCTCGACGGCGGCTTCGACGACAGGATTGACGGCGATGGTCGTCAGCGAGTCGTTGATGTCGCGGATTTTGGCAAGAGTGAGCATGTCATTGACCATCTGGGTCATTTTGCTGGATGAGCGCTGGATGTATTCCATATATTCGCGGGTTTGCGGGGAGAGATTTTTGCCATCTACCTGCATGATGAACTCGGCAAAGCCGACGACACTGGTGAGCGGCGTTTTGAGGTCGTGGGCGATGGAGTGGTTGTAGGCATCAAGTTCGCTGTTGCGGGCTTCCAATTCGTCGGCATAGTGGCGGATAGTTTCTTCGGCTTTTTTCAGGCGCGTGATGTCACGCAGGACGATGATGCGGGCGGTGAGATTGCCTTTGCGGTCACGCAGGGGGGAAATTTGCAGATCAAGATAGCGGCGGGCTTCACCTTCGCCGACCATTAATTCATCCTGAATTTCGTGGACATTTTTGTAGCGCTCTACAAACTCGATAGCGCTGGCAAAGATAATGTGGGCAGGCTGGCCGATGACGGTGGATGCCTTTTGCTGAATGAGTTTTTCTGCTGCCGGGTTGAGGTCGATGACGCGGTTATGTTCGTCCATCACGATAATAGCATCGCTCATACTGCGGACGATAGCATCACGCGCGGCAGGGGCGATCTCGAAAAGGCGGTAGTGGAAGAGACTCCAGGCGATAGGGGCGCAGGCGAGGGCAAAACCGAATGGGGTTAAGTCCAGGTGCGGCACAATGGTCAGCCCGGTAACGGTGAAAACATGACCAGCCCAGATGAGGGTTGTCGCCAGGATAAGCGAGACAATCTGCCCCCGATTGAGAGCGGGTTAGCGGAGGATAAAGACAATCATGAAGATGGGGTCGACAGCACAACACCATAGAGATAGATGGTGCCAATCCAGAACATTGGGCCGTAAGTGCGCTCAAAGAGGGCAAAGTTGTTGATGGTTTGTGTGCTGACGGTTTGCCAGTTCAGCCCATGAAATTCATTTGTCCAGACCGTCAGCAGATGGATGGCGGGAATCACTGCCAGAACAGCGATAATGCGCGGCTGAATCCAGTTCAGATGGCCGCAATAGGCGAGAATGAAAAGTAACCAGACAACCGGGATGGTGAGTGAAAAGATGTATTCCAACTTCAGCCAGAAAAGCATCTGGGGAAGCACGGGCGAGAGCAGCTCCAGGGAGTAGGTCAGCATGAAGCCGATGACACCGAAGGTGAAGAGGATGAAAAAACGGGCTGCCAGATTGTTGCGGTAGTGCCAGGTCTCCCAGATGAAACTCATCACCGGAAGGAGGCCAATCAGAAGTGGGAGGGCATAGGGATTAAATTGCCAGATCATAGCCGTTTTTATATTTCAAGGATTGTTTAGCCTGATTATGGCACACTTTTTTATACCGGGCTGCCAAAAATTCATTAAATCCACAGAAAGGTAAGGTTTGTTTGTGAAAAAGTGGACAGATGCGTTTGGATCAGTTAAAATATAGCGATTAACTACGCAGATTCCATCTTACGGTCAAATCAGCGATATTCGCTGTACGAACACCTTTACAGGACAATCCAGACAGGAGGCCTTCATGGCGGACATCTCCACCGATATTTTTCAGTCTTTGCTTGATCAGATTCAGGGTTATACACCGTCGGTTGAGGCGGTCGAAGTTGGGCATGTGACGGAGGTTGGCGACGGTATTGCGCGCGTCTCTGGCATGGACGGCATTCGCTTCAGCGAACTGGTGAAGTTCAGCAACGGCGTGGTCGGCATCGCATTCAACCTGGAAAAAGATAATGTCGGCGTCATCATCATCGGTGAATACGACGAAATTCAGGAAGGCGATGAAGTGCGTCCAACGGGACGTATCGCTTCCATCCCGGTTGGTATGGGTATGGTCGGGCGCGTGGTTGATGCGCTGGGCAGCCCAGTGGATGGCAAAGGGCCAATTGCTTCCACCGAATATTATAACGTTGAACGTATTGCCCCCGGCGTAATCGAACGCCGCAACGTGAATCGCCCGGTGCAGACCGGTATTGTTTCTATCGACTCAATGACCCCTGTTGGTCGTGGCCAGCGCCAGCTCATCATTGGCGACCGGCAGACGGGCGAGACAGCTATCGCTATCGACACCATCATCAACCAGAAGGGCAAAGGCCTGTACTGCATCTATGTCGCCATCGGCAAACGGCGTGGTGAAGTGGCACGGTTGGTGGCACTGCTGGAAGAGCAGGGCGCGATGGAATACACCACTGTTGTGGTCGCGTCGGCGTCTGACCCGGCGGCTATGCAGTACATCGCACCGTATTCGGGCTGCGCTATCGGCGAATGGTTCATGGAAAACAAGATGGACGCGCTGGTGGTGTACGATGACCTGTCCAAGCACGCCTGGGCTTATCGCCAGGTTTCGCTGCTGATGCGCCGTCCTCCGGGACGTGAAGCCTACCCCGGAGACGTGTTTTACCTGCACAGCCGCCTGCTGGAACGCGCGGCGCAGTTAAGTGATGCACGCGGCGGCGGCAGTCTGACGGCACTGCCTGTAATCGAAACGCTGCTAGGCGATGTGTCGGCTTATGTGCCGACGAACGTTATTTCGATCACCGATGGACAGATTTACCTTGAGCCGGAATTATTCTACGCAGGCACGCGCCCGGCGATTAACGTCGGTATCAGCGTCAGCCGCGTAGGTGGTGACGCGCAGACGAAGGCGATGAAGAAAGTTGCGGGCGGTTTGCGCCTTGACCTGGCGCAGTTCCGTTCACTGGCGGCGTTCGCTCAGTTCGGTTCCGACCTGGACAAATCGACGCAGCAGCAGCTTGATCGTGGTTTGCGCCTGTCGGAGCTGCTGAAGCAGGGGCAGTATCAGCCGCTTTCGCTGTCTGACCAGGTGGCGCTGCTGTACGCGGGTACACGTGGTTATCTGGATGCTATCCCGGTTGACCGCGTGAAGGAATGGCAGACCAGCTTCCTGCGGACGTTCAATTCACAGTATGGCGAAGTGGCTAACGTGATTGCCGAAACCAATACGCTGCCGGATGATATGGAAGCCAAGCTGAAAGACGCGATTACGTCCTTCAATGAGAGCTGGAGCTAACCTGAGACTCTTTACCCCATCTCTGACCCCCTCCATCTATTGGGAGGGGGAAGCAAGTCAGTTGATGTGGGCAAGGCAGCCGATCAGGTACATTAAGAAAGAGAGACTATATGGCTTCAGCACGCGATATTAAGAAGCGTATCCGCAGTATCAAGAACATTTCCCAGATTACACGGGCGCTGGAAGCAGTTTCGGCGTCACGGGTACGGAAGGCACAGGCACGGGTGCTGGCGAGCCGTGCTTACTCCGAAAAGGCGTGGGAAATTCTCTTAAATGTGCAAAGCACAGCGACAACAGGTATTCCGCTGCACCCGCTGCTGACGGCACGGGCTGAAATCAAGCAGGTCATGATTGTGCTGATTACTTCAGATCGCGGCCTGGCGGGTGCGTTCAACAGCAATATCATCCGCGTGGCGCAGCGCTTTGCCCAACGGCTCGGCAAGCCGGTGAAGTATGTGGCTGTCGGCAAAAAAGGGCGCGATTCGCTGGTGCGGATGCGCGCTAATGTGGTGGCAGAATTCAGCGACCTGCCCGCCGAACCGACGATTGCGACGATTTCGCCGATTGCGCGGCTGGCGATTGAAGAATTTCTGAGCGGATCGGTGGATGCGGTTTTTATCGCTTATACCGACTTCATCAACACGCTGACGCAGCGCCCGGTGGTGCTGGGATGGCTGCCGCTGATTCCGTATCATACGGAAGATCAGGTGATGTCTGAGATGGTGAAGGATGTCCCGGAAGTCAGCGCGAATTCAATGGATTATGAGTACGAGCCGAACGCGGCGACTATTCTGGATGAAATCGTACCGCGCTTCACCGAATTGCAGCTTTATCAGGCACTTCTCGAAAGCCAGGCGAGCGAACATTCGGCACGTATGGTGGCGATGCGAAATGCTTCTGACAGCGCCGGACAGCTCATTGGCGATCTGACGCTGGTCTATAACAAGGCACGGCAGGCAGCCATCACGGCAGAAATTCTGGACATCGTGGGCGGGGCAGAAGCGCTTCAGGCGACGATTGACAAGGCAGCAGATGATATGCTGGCGGCGTTCAACACTATGCAACTGACGGCTACAGGAGACTAGACAATGGCTGAATTTCAAGGGCGTGTTTCCCAGGTGCTGGGCGCTGTGGTGGATGTTGAGTTCCCCGCAGGCCAGCTCCCGGATATTTTTGAGGCTATCCGTGTCCCGCGCGAGGGACAGGATGACCTGATTCTGGAAGTGCAAACGCTGCTGGGCGACAGCAGTGTTCGTACAGTTGCTATGGATACGACAGACGGTTTGCAGCGCAATGTCCCGGCATACGCAACCGGTGCGCCGATCAGCGTACCAGTAGGCGAAGTGTCGCTGGGCCGGGTGTTTAACGTGCTGGGCAAAGCGATTGACGGGCGCGATAACGTGCCTGACAGCGCCCCACGCCGCGAAATCCATGCGGTTGCGCCGACTTTTGAAGAACAATCGACCACGATTGAAGTGTTCGAGACGGGCATGAAGGTTATTGACCTGGTTGCGCCGATGAGCAAGGGCGGTAAGGTCGGTATCTTCGGCGGCGCGGGCGTCGGCAAAACGGTGACGATTCAGGAACTTATCAATTCGATTGCAACGCAGCACGCGGGTCTGTCGGTATTCGCCGGTGTGGGTGAACGCACCCGCGAAGGCACGGCGCTGTATTACGAAATGGAAGAAGCGGGCGTGCTGGATAAACTGGCGATGGTCTTCGGCCAGATGAATGAGCCGCCGGGCGTGCGCCTGCGGGTGGCGCTCTCCGGCCTGACGATGGCGGAACATTTCCGCGACGAAGGCAAAGACGTGCTGCTGTTCATTGACAACATCTTCCGTTACTCACTGGCGGGTTCGGAAGTGTCGGCGCTGCTCGGTCGTATGCCGTCGGCAGTCGGTTATCAGCCAACGCTGGCTGACGAGATGGGGCAGCTTCAGGAACGCATCACCTCGACCACACGCGGTTCGATCACCTCGATGCAGGCGGTTTACGTGCCTGCGGATGATTACTCTGACCCGGCACCAGTGGCAGTGTTCACACATCTGGACGGGACGATTGCGCTGGAACGCTCGATTGCGGCGCGCGCGATTTTCCCGGCGGTTGACCCGCTCTCCAGCACCAGCAAAATCCTCGACCCGTTGATTATCGGCGAGGAGCATTACCGCACGGCCCGCGAAGTACAGCGCGTGTTGCAGCGGTATAAGGACTTGCAGGACATCATCGCCATTCTGGGTATTGACGAACTTTCGGACGATGACAAACTGCTGGTGGCACGCGCTCGTAAGATCGAGCAGTTCCTGAGCCAACCGTTCTTCGTAGCGACACAGTTCACAGGCCGTGAAGGGCGCTATGTGAAGGTGAAGGACACCGTGCGCGGCTTCCGCATGATCCTGGACGGCGAACTCGACCATATTCCTGAGCAGATGTTTTATATGGCCGGGCCGATTGAGGACGTTATCCAGCGCTACGACGCGGCGCAGAATTAACCGCCTCAGCTCCCAACCCAAATCGACCCCACCCCCTAACCCCCCCCATTGCGATGGAGAGGGGGAATAAGAGTGGTAGCGTTGAGATGAGTAGGGGTTCAGGAGTGGACATAAAAAGGGAATGAAACATGCCAATCCATGTTGAGGTTGTGACGCAGGAAAAGAAGATATTCGAGGAAGAGAACGCTGATATGATTCTCGTCCCGGCGGCGGAAGGTGAGATGGGCGTGCTGCCGCATCACGCGCCGGTGCTGACGACGATGACCTTTGGCGAGTTGGTTGTCCGCAAGGGCAACGCCGAAGAACGCTTCGTGATTTACGGCGGCGTGGTTGATGTGCGCCCGGACAAGGTTGTCGTGCTGGCGGACATGGCCGAGTCAGCGTTCGCGCTGGATGAAGAAAAAATTGAAGCGGCGCGGGAGAGCGCGGCCAAGATGATGCGCGAAGGCGTGCCAGAAGCGCTCAACCGGGCGGCAGCGCTGGAACTGCGGCGGGCTGAACTGGCGCTGAAGGTGCGAAACAAGCTGCGTTCGCGAGGCTCGATCCTGCGTATCGTGGAAGACGAAAGCGGCGAATAAGCCGAACAGTTTTTGAGACGGACAGCGGGGGCGACTCCGCTGTTTTTGTTTGGAATCTTTTAACATTATGGCGAATTAGTTTTGTCGAGTTTGCTAATCGTCTTTATAACCTCAATTGATGAATCATTACCTGATGCATAATCATTTAATCTATTCCTTTTTTGTGCCATTTCTAATTCGGATCGAAGTCTTTTATTCTCTGATTCAATTGAATTAGCTTGTTTACCATTGTATCGGGCGCGGATTATTAACCATTCCACAAAAGGAGAAAGTAAGAAGAAAATCCCAGTTGCAAAAGCCACTGTTGTTAAAATATTAATTCCCTTACTTAAGGTAAATGCATCGAATAACTCCGGGAAAGTTCCACCAGCTAATATACCACCGAAAGCTACAAAAAATGTTGAAAAGGGAGTTAATAAACTAGCTGAATTATGCGTTAGAGTTTCTCCATTTAAGGTTGCATCAGACATAACGACTGTGGTAAGTTCGCTATCCGCTTCATCTATTTGTTTACTTTGTATTTCATCTAGTCCTAATTTGCGGGCTCGTCGTTCAGCTCGAAAATATAATTCCTTTTTATAGTCTTCTACTAGATCAACTAATCTGTTTTTTGCAGCAGCACTTAGCTCCATTTCTTTACCCATTATTTTTATCCTTGTTTACTCTGCTTACGTGTAAATAATTTACTAGTAGAGCAAAGATTGAGCCGGAAATTATGAGAATGAGTTGTCGTAGATTTTCTAAAGTTGGATTTATTAAATTTATAAATAATGAAAAAATGATGAATATCGCAAAAATTATTAACTTATAATCCACAATTTTGCCTAGCTTTGCTAGATTAGCTTGTTTGCGCTGCTTGCTAAATTGAAATTCCGCTTCACTTTCTCGTTCTTGGGGAAACAATATCACGAATGCAAACCTAAGTAGTATTACTATACCAATAATGATAACTATCGGATAAATTCCGCTAGAAGCTAAAGAATTCATTGAACACCATTTGTATAATGTCAAATTAAAATTATACTAAATAAATTTGCTTTTAACAAATTGTTATTGGCGCATTGTCGCAATTTGTATGGTGATGGTTTTAAGTTCAGTGTTATCTTGGGCAAGCTATCCCCTGAATAAGATTGAGGTGCTTAGTTTAGTCTCCGTGACGCGGGGCGAGATGTGGTATAGTATGCGGCTGTAATTTGTACAGGCGGACGGTTGAGCAGCATGGGTTTATTCAGCAAGCAACTGGGCGTTGATCTTGGTACGGTCAATGTCCTGATTTATGAAAACGGGCAGATCGTTTTGCAGGAACCGTCGCTGGTGGCGGTGAGCGGCGAGCCGAACGAACGCGGCGATATTGAAGTGTTCGAGATCGGGCAGCCCGCACGGGAAATGCTGGGGCGGGTGGACGAGGAAAACATCCAGGTGGTGCGCCCGCTGCGGGATGGCGTGATCGCTGACTACGAAGTGACACAAGCCATGCTGACGCACTTCTTCAACAAGATCGCGGGTCGGGTGCGTCTGTTCAAGCCGACAGTGATGATTTCTGTGCCGTTTGGCGTGACCAGTGTGGAACGGCGGGCGGTGCATGAGGCCGCAATTGAGGCAGGGGCGCGTGAGGCTCATCTGATCTTTGAACCGCTGGCAGCGGCGATCGGTGCAGGTTTGCCGGTGGGGACTCCGGCGGGGGATATGGTCGTCAACATTGGCGGCGGCATCACCGAGGCGGCAGTCATCACAATGAACAACATCGTCCGGGCGGAGAGCGGTCGCGTCGGTGGTTTGCGCCAGGATGACGCCATCATCAGCTATGTGCGGCGGAAATATAACCTGACCATCGGCCAGCCGACGGCGGAATCGATCAAAATTCAGGTGGGCGCGGCGATTGATATGCCAGAGTCAATGACGATGGAATTGCAGGGACGGGATAACGTCAGCGGGCTGCCGCGCACGGTGACGATCAGCACAGGCGAGGTGGTGGAAGCGCTGGCCGAGCCGCTGTCGATCATCGCCGGAGTGGTGAAATCGGTACTGGGGACGACGCCACCGGAACTGGCATCAGACATTATTGACCGGGGAATTGTGTTAACGGGTGGCGGGGCGCTGCTGCGTGGGATGGATCTGTTTTTGACGCGCGAAACCGGCGTGCCAGTGGTACGGGCCGATAACGCGATGATCGCCGTTGCAGTCGGTGCAGGTCGAGCGCTGGAAGACCCGGCGGTGCTGCGCCGGATCATCCAGACTTAGGGCAGGTAGAATGTCATACGCTGCATGTGCAGCACCGGATCGATGTACTGAACATGCACATCCGGCGGGACATTGAGATTGATCGGCGCATAGTTGAGGATGGCACGCACACCGGCCTCGATGAGCTGGTCAGCTACCTGCTGGGCATATTCGGCAGGCACAGCGATCATAGCGATGCGAATGCCATTTTCAGAAATGATTTTGCTCATTTCATCACTGGAGCGGATGCTGTAATCGCTAATCTTTCCGCCGATTTTTTCCGGTGAGCTGTCGAAAACATAGGCGATGCGAAAGCCGCGATCCGCGAAGCCTTTGTAGTGGGCGAGGGCGCTGCCAAGATCACCCGCGCCAACCAGCACCACTTCCCACTCGCGGTTCACTTTCAACACCTGGCGCAACTGCTCAATCAGATAGCCAATCTGATAACCAGTACCCTGCTTGCCGAAGCCGCCGAAATGTGAAAGGTCTTTGCGTATCTGCGCCGAACTGATGCCGAGCCGCTGGCCGAGTTCGTGCGACGAGGTTACATCATGCCCCTCCTGTGACAGGCGGGTGAGCGCGCGCAGATAAACAGGCAGACGCCCGATGACAATATCCGGAATGTTGGAGGGCATTGGGATAAAGCTCCCTATTACCGCATGATGAATTGTGAAAGAAAACGCATTTAATAATACCATCGCCCTGTTCTTAACGCCAGATGAGTTTTCCCTGTATAGGCGCTGTGAAGACCGTTATCCTACGCGAGAATGACACATAAGCTGTGATATGATTCAGACGATTGTGTTCAAAGGCACAGACGAGGTTTGTTCAGCCGTTATGTCAGTACGACGCACACTGGTGGTTTTAGCACTGGTCAGCCTGGCGCTGCCGTTCACGGTATTTTCGTGGCGGGCGCGGCAGATGCAGCAGGCAGAGACGAATCGTAACCTACAATACCATGTGGTGGGGTTGGGCAGTCTGGATGTGACCGTCCCGGCGATTGGCACGATTGAAGCGCGGGCGGTTGCCAGCCTGAGCTTCACGCGACCAGGGCGCGTAGTCGAAGTGCTGGTCGAACCGGGCGACGGGGTAAAAAATGGTGATGCACTGGCGCGGCTGGTGAGCCAAACTGAAGAGATCACTTATGACCAGGCTTTGCTATCGCTGCAACTGGCGCAGCTTCAAAAACAGGATTTGCTCGACCCGACAGATGAAAGCGCAATCCGCATCGCTGAGGCGAATCTGAACAGCGCATGGGGCGCATACAGCGGCGTGCAAAACGCAATTCAACCGGAGGATATTCGGGCGGCAGAGATTCAGTATCAGCAGGCACGGGATTTTTATCAGGCAGCGATTGATGCACGGGCGAGGGCGGCTGGCGGGCAGCCTGACCAGGCGTATCAATTATTGGATGCTCAGGTTGGCGCGTCATCCTTTAATGCGGAGATTGCGCGGCTGCAACTGGAAGCGCTGCAAAATGGCACTGGCACAGAGGGTGCAGCGAACGCAGCTTATGCGCGGGTGGTACAGGCGCAGCGGGAACTGGAACGGGTGAAGGCCGGGCCGACACAGGCGGAAATTGACCGGGCTGATCTGGCAATCCAACAGGCTCAGGCACAGGTTGACCTGGCGCTGCTGGCGCTGGAAAAGATGACGCTGGCCGCGCCTTTTGATGGCGTGATTTCAGCAGTGAACATCGAAGCAGGCGGCCTCAGCACACCGGGTTTGCCCGCCCTGGAACTCACCGATGTATCAGGCCTGCATGTGAGCGCTCAAATTGACGAAATTGATATTCGGCAGGTGCGAACGGGGATGCCTACCCGGATTCAACTGGATGCGCTGGCGGATGTGTCCCTGCCGGGATTTCTTGAGCAGATCGCGCTGGTGGGGACAAACGACAATGGGATCATCAGCTATGATGTAGTGGTGGCTTTTAACGCGCTAGACCCACGCGCACGGGTGGGCATGACAGCGGAAGCAGCGGTGATTGTTGAGGAACGAGTCGATGTGCTGATTGTGCCGAATATCTACATCCGGCTTGACCGGGAGCGTGGACAGGCATTTGTCAACCTGTTGAACACGGATGGGGTATTAGAAGAAGTGGAAGTCAGGCTTGGTTTGCAGGGACAGGATAACAGTGAAATTGTCAGTGGTCTGAAACAGGGGGACATTGTGGCAGTTGATCTGGGCAGCGATTCGCTATCGTTCCTGGGAGGATAGATGATGCGACGCGCCATTAGAATAACCCTTACGGTTATTGTTTTATCAGCCCTGGTGATCGTTGGGATTCAGGTTTTGGGGCAGCAGAATACTACGCCAGAAGCGAACCCGGCCAATCAAATTCAGGATGAAGTCATCGTCCGTCAGGGCGATCTGACGGTGACAGTAAGCGCGACAGGAGCTATCGCGCCCACGCGACAGGTGTCGCTGCTTTTCGAGTTTTCCGCCCCGGTGCAGGAAGTGCTGGTCACGGAAGGGGAAAGTGTTAAGGCTGGTACGGTGCTGGCGCGGCTGGATAGCAGCGATCTTGAATCGTCGCTGGCGGATGCGCGGCTGGCGCTGGAAAATCAGCGAGCAGCCTTTAATGCGCTGACCGCCCCTGCCCGTGAGGTTGATCTGGCAGTCGCGCAGGCGGCGCTTAATGCGGCATACGCCCAGTCGGGTGCGTCCTCGTCCGGCGCGGATGCGGCTCAGGTGCAGATTGCCCAACTACAAGCGGAGCTGGCACGCAATCAATTGTGGCAGACGCAGCTTCAGCGCGATTTACAACCGGCGCAGATTCAGCAACTTCTTGACCAGATTGCGGCACAGGGAGTGGATGTATCGCAGTTTGGGTTTACGGTGCCAAATCCGGCAGATAATGTCAGCCCACAGGTTAAACAGGCAGAATATGGCGTGGCGCTGGCGGATGTGCAGGCGCAAGGGGTGAGCAATACCCCGGCAGATGTGGCGGCGCTGTCTGCGGCGAACGCGGCCATCATCGCGGCGCAGGCACAGCTTGACCGGCTGGCGAACGGGCCGACGGAATTACAACGCCAGATCGCCGATATTCAGATTCAGATCGCAACCCTGAGTGTGGAACAGGCGGAAGCGACGGCGGCACGGACAGTTTTAAGAGCGCCGTATGATGGGGTGGTGGCGCGGCATAATCTGGTAGTCGGGGAAGTGCCACCGACGAATTCGCCAGCAGTGCTGCTGGTGGATACATCCGGGTTTTATGTGGATGTGGCGGTTGATGAAACTGATATTGTGAACCTGCAAGTGGGGCAGTTGGTCGAACTCAAACTGGATGCACTGCCGGGTGCAAACATCAGCGGCAGGGTGACACGGGTGGCGGTGACCCCGGTGCGGGTTGAGCAACTGGTAACGTATATCGCGCGGGTGACGCTGGATGCGACGGATGAACCCGTGCGGGCGGGCATGACGGCGACGGCAACCATCATCGTGAGCGAACTGAATGATGTGCTGACGCTGCCTAACCGGTTCATCCGTATTGACCGGGCAACGCGGCAGGCGTTCGTGACAGTGGCGCAGGCTGACGGGACATTTGCTGATGTGCCGGTGGAATTGGGCGTGCGAAATGAGACGGCCAGCCAGATCGTGAGCGGAGTGGATAGTGGGGCGCGGGTCGTGCTGCTGCCACGAGCGAGTTTTAATCCAATCGGTTAAAACGCACTACAAAGATGCACATAGACAAAGGCGCAAAGCGGAATGCTGAAGCTGTTTGGTCGGAATGGGAAACAAGCGGAAATCACGCGGGATGAGCAGGGGCGCAAAGCCATTATTGACATCCGCGACATTACCAAGATGTACCAGATGGGCGAGGTGGAAGTTCATGCGCTGCGGGGCGTTTCGCTGACAATCCATGAGGGTGAGGTGGTGTCGATCATGGGGCCGAGCGGCAGCGGCAAAAGCACACTGATGAACATTCTCGGCTGTCTTGACCAACCGAGCAGCGGGGAGTATCTGCTGGATGGCGTGGATGTGAGCAAACTGAGCGAATACGATCTGGCGAAAATCCGCAATAAAAAAATTGGCTTTGTTTTCCAGAGCTTCAATCTCCTGAAGCGGACGACAGCGCTGCGACAAGTGGAACTGCCATTGATTTATGGCGGGACGAGCGGCAGGACAAAACGGGCGAAAGCAGCACTGGAAGCGGTGGGGCTTGGACAGCGGCTCGACCACCTGCCGAGTGAGCTTTCCGGCGGGCAGCAGCAGCGGGTGGCGATTGCGCGGGCGCTGGTGAACGACCCCGCCATGATTCTGGCGGACGAGCCGACGGGCAACCTGGACAGCCGGAGCGGGACGGAAGTGATGCAGATTTTTCAGCGCCTGAACCGGGAGCAGGGCATCACGACGGTATTTGTGACCCATGATCCCTGGATTGCGCGGCACACCCAGCGCGTCATTATGCTGCGGGATGGCAAAATCATCGCTGACCGGCAGGTGGCAGAGCCGCTGGTGGCGGGGGAGAGCGAGCGCCCCAGCGAGGCGGCGGAGATGGAGGCGGTATTCCGTGATGCGTATTATGGGGGCGATGAGGGGGAATACAATTAACCGACAAAATCAGCTATCCTTTTCGTTGAATAAACATTCACTATGAACCTACTGGAATCAATACGAATTGCGCTGACGGGGTTGGCGACGAACCGGCTGCGAGCTGTCCTGACCACATTGGGCATCATCATTGGGGTAGGGGCGGTGATCGGGCTGGTGTCACTGGGACGCGGGGTAGAAGGCTATATCGCCGGGGAGTTTCAGGCGCTTGGGTCGAATGTGCTGTTTGTATTCCCATCCGCGCCAACTGCCGGGACGCGGACGACAATTGAACCGCTGACGACGCGCGAAGCAGAAGCACTGGCGAACCCGGCCATCGCGCCAAGCATTCGGCAGATCGCGCTGGAGTTTCAGGTTTTTGGCAATATCGTGGCCGGGTCAAAACGAGTGAATATCCCCGTTAGCGGGGTGTCACCAAATTTTCAGGAAGTGCGAAACTGGTCACTACGTGAGGGCAGCCTGTTTATCTCACAGGAAGATGCTGACCGGGCAGCGCGGGTAGCAGTGCTGGGAACGACGATTGTCGAGCGTCTGTTTGGCGACAAAGCAGCTAATCCGGTAGGGCAGATCATCCGTATTAATGAACGGGTTTTCACCGTGGTGGGCGTGCTGGAAGAACGAGCGAGCAGCTTTTTCGGCGACGAAAACGACGTGGTTTTTATCCCGCTCAGCACGGCACAGACGCGGCTTGACCGGGCGCGAACGCGGGATGGCGGCTGGCGGGTGGATGTCTTTCATGTGCAAGCGATGTCCGAGGCAGCGATGGAATCGGCCACGCGGGAGATTGACAGCTATCTCAGCCAGGCGCACAAGGTTGAATTTCAGGGAGAGCAGGATTTCAGCATCATCAATCAGGCCGATTTGCTTGACTCGCTGGGGCGCATCACGGGGATTCTGACTGTCTTTCTGGGATTAATCGCGGGGATTTCGCTGCTGGTAGGCGGTATCGGCATTATGAACATTATGCTGGTGTCGGTGACGGAGCGGACGCGAGAGATTGGTTTGCGAAAGGCCGTTGGGGCGCAGGGGCGTGATATTCTGCTGCAATTTCTGATCGAGAGTCTGGTGCTGTCGATCATCGGTGGGGCGATTGGTGTCGGCCTGGGGTGGCTGGCGGCACTAATCGGCGGAGCGCTGATTCCCCAGTTGACGCTGACTATTAGCCTGGATGCAATTTTGCTGGCAACACTGGTTAGCGGATTCATCGGCATCTTTTTCGGTTTGTATCCGGCGAGCCGGGCGGCGCGTATGAAACCGATTGATGCGCTGAGGTTTGAGTGATGTTTGAAAATATCCGGGTGGCGATTATTGGTTTGGGGAGTAACAAACTGCGTTCGGCGCTGACGATGCTGGGTATCACCATTGGGGTGGCAGCAGTGATCGTGCTGGTGTCATTAGGGCAGGCGGTGGATGGCTATGTGCGGCAGCAGTTTTTGGGGATTGGGACGAATCTGTTAATTGTTTTTCCGACGCAGAATGATCAGGGTATCACGCGGCGGCTGACGATGGTCGAGGCGGATGCGCTGGCCGATCCCTATAATGTGCCGGATGCGTTGTATGTGATGCCGCAGCGGACACTGAACCGGATGGTGGCATTTGGAGCGCAGGAACTCCCGGTACGCATACAGGGTGTGCCGGCGAATTATCTGGATGTTCGCAGCCGCAGTCTAGCAGCAGGGCAGTTTTTTGGCGCGGCGGAAATCGATGGCGCGGCGCGGGTGGCGGTTTTGGGGCAGGAAACGGTCAAGCGATTGTTCAGCGATGGAGCCTATCCAATCGGCCAGAGCATCCGTATCAGTGGGGTGACATTTCGCGTTGAAGGGGTGTTGAATCGTGTTGGCGGAGCGGGCTTCGGGCCAAACGAGGATGATGTCGTTGTTGTGCCGCTGACGACGCTGCAAACCCGGCTGAGCAATGACCGGGAATTGAATGGCGCTCGTCCGGTGGGAAATATCGTGGTACAGGCGCGGGATGCGGAAAGCGTAGACAGCACAGCGCGGCAAATCCGCGAAACCCTGCGCGACGTGCGCGATATCAACTTTCGTGACGATGATGATTTCGAGATTTTCACACAGACTGATCTGCTGGACAGTTTAGGAAATATCACCGGATTGCTCACTGTATTTCTGGCAGTGATTGCCGGAATTTCGCTGCTGGTGGGCGGAATCGGCATTATGAACATTATGCTGGTGACGGTGACGGAACGCACACGCGAAATTGGTTTGCGGAAAGCTGTCGGGGCACAGAAAAGTGACATTCTACTGCAATTTCTGATCGAAGCCATGACGCTTTCACTGATTGGGGGGGCAATTGGTGTGGCGATTGCCTGGGCAGGGACACTGGCGGTGACGGCTCTATTACCAGAACTCACAGCCAGTGTGCAGCTTTCGAGTGTGCTGCTGGCAACATTGATCTCGGTTGGCATCGGGGTTTTTTTCGGAATTTACCCGGCGAATCGGGCGGCATCACTCAACCCGATTGACGCGCTGCGCTACGAGTGAGAATTGCTACAGGCGACCATTCGTGCTAGAATGTTTTAATTCTCTCACGTAAGAGGCGGTGGGTTATGGCAGATTCCAATGGGGTACAATCCAGCGAACCCAATTTGCAATCCGTCCAGAATAATATGCTGGATGGGTTAGGACAACTGGCCGGGTATTTTGGCTTTAGCAAAGTGCTGGGGCAGCTTTATGGCGCACTGCTGTTGAGCGCTGACCCGCTGAGTCTGGACGACCTGATGGAGTTGCTGGACATCTCGAAAGCTAATGTCAGCATGAACCTGCGTACACTGGAACAGCTTGGCATGGCGCGGCAGGTGTGGGTGCGCGGGCGGGGCGACCGGCGGAAATACTATGAAGCCGAGACAGATTTCTGGCAAATCATTTCCAATGTCCTGAGCCGCCGCGAGATGCGCGACCTTGACCGGGCATTGAATGTGATGGAGGAGAATACCATCCGGCTGGAAAAGGCCATGCCTACCATGTCCCCTGAAGAGAAAAAACTGGCTGAACTATACCTGGGACGCATGGCAGAAATGCAAGGACTGTTCCAGTTCGCACAGACGATTATCACCAGTATTCTGGCACGGGCAGGCGATACTGATTTAAGCAGTTTTAACGTGGCGGGTGAACGCGATTAGCCCTTGTGACCATCGTTATTAGCGACTATAATTTCCCGTATTCGGGGAAGTGGCGGAACTGGCATACGCGCATGACTTAGGATCATGTGGTTCACACCTTGCGGGTTCGAGTCCCGCCTTCCCCATGACACATGAGGCGCACCATGCGCCTTTTATGCTCTCTAAACAAAAGTTTAGTTTTCTTACCACTGTCTGATGTTATAATTCTTATTGAGCTAGAGGCATCTCCTCTGCAAGGACGTATCCTTGAATATCCAAACTGAACGACTCGAAAACCACACAGCGCGTTTCACAGTGGAACTGGACAACCCCCGGTTGGAACAGGCGAAGCAAACGGCGGCGCGCAACCTGGCGAAGCGCGTGAATATCCCCGGCTTCCGCAAGGGAAAAGTTCCCTACAAAATCCTCGTGACTTATGTTGGTGAAGCGGCAATTCTGGAAGACGCGATTGAAATCCTCGGCAACGATATTTATAAGGAAGCGCTTGACCAGTCGGGCATTGACCCTTATGGGCCGGGTTCGCTGGAAGACTTCAAGGTTGAGCCGCAGCCGACATTCACATTTGTTGTTCCGATGCAGCCAACGGTTGAACTGGGCGATTACCGCTCCATCCGCATGGAGTATTCCGAGCCGGAAGTCACCGACGAGATGGTAGACCGCTCGATGCGGCTGCTGCGCGAGCAAAACGCGGTCATTGAAGAAAGCGCGCGACCGGTAGCGGCGGGCGACCGGGTGACCGTTGATATGTATGCGTCACTGCTCGACCAGCCAACGGCTGAAAAGGCTGAAGAAGCCGATCATGACCACGAACATAGTGACGAGGAGCATGACCACGATCACGATCATGAGGGTCACGACCATCACGATCATGGCCTGGGTGGTGACGAATTCATCCATGAGCATGATGCGGTGCTGGTGTTGGGCGAGGATAATGAAGAACCTGCCCCAGGTTTCAGAGAGGCGCTTTTTGGCGCAGCGCTGGATGAAGAGCGCACTTTCGAAGTGACGTACCCTGATGATAAAGAGGAGTACGAAGAGCTGGCAGGTAAGCGGGCTAAATTCCTGGTGAAGGTCAAGAAAATTGAGAACATGACGCTGCCCGCGCTCAATGATGAACTGGCGGCGCGTGTGACGGAGAAGGAAGAAAAGCCGCTGACCCTGCTGGAACTGCGGATGCGGATGCGCGAAAATCTGGCACAAAGTCTGCAACAGCGAGCCAAGAGTGATTTCGCTTCGCAAGCGCTGGATGAAATTGTACAAAAGGCAAGCATCAGCTACCCGGAAGCGTTGATTGAAGACCAGATTGAGCGTTATATGGAGCAGCTTGACCGCGATCTGCGGCAGCGCGGCCTGACGCTGGAGGATTATATCCGGCTCACGGGACGCACGAAGGAAGACATCGCTGCTGAATACCAGGAACCAGCGGCGCAAAATGTCAAGCGGTCGCTGGTGCTGCGTGAAGTAATCAATGCCGAAAAGGTTGAAGTGCCGGAATCGCGCATCAACGAGCAGATTGACAAGATGCTGTCACAGTTTGGCGAACAGGCGGAAAGCCTGCGCGGGGTATTGGATACGCCCTCGATGCGCGAAAATGTAAGAGGCGATCTGTTGGAACAGTCGGTATTAGATCGTATTGTGGCGATTGTAAAGGGTGAAAACCCGGATGCAGCGCCAACCACAACTGAAGAATCAGCGACAGCCTCGGATGAGGCTTCACAAGAAGGAGAAACGGCTGAATGAATAACGTCTATAACGTCATCCCGATGGTGATTGAGCAGGGAAGCCGGGGTGAACGCGCCTACGACATTTACTCGCTGCTGCTGCGCGACCGGATTGTGCTGCTCGGCACGCCGATCAATGACCAGGTGGCAAATCTGATCGTGGCGCAACTGCTGTATCTCCAGCGGGAAGACCCTGACCGCCAGATCAATATGTATATCAATTCGCCCGGCGGTGTGGTTTACGCTGGGCTGGCGATTTATGATGCGATGCAGCAGATTTCCGCGCCGGTCAGCACGGTAGCGATTGGTCTGACAGCCAGCTTTGGCACAGTGCTGCTGACGGCGGGCGAGGACAAGATGCGTTATGCGCTGCCCAATGCCACTATCCACATGCACCAGCCGCTCGGCGGCGCACAGGGGCAGGCATCGGACATCGTGATTCAGGCGAATGAAATCATGCGTCTCAAAGACCGTATCAATGACATTTTTGTCAAGCATACCGGCCAGGAACGCGAAATTCTGGAACGTGATACCGACCGCGATATTTACTTCAGCGCGGCGCAGGCGGTGGAATATGGTCTGATTGATTCGGTGCTGGGTGGCAGCAATGCGGCCAACGGCAAGGGAGAGGCCAAGTAACTGTGAGCTACCTGCTAGGCAACCAACGCTGTTCGTTCTGTGGTCGCAGCGCGATGGAGGTAGAACATCTGCTGGCGGGGCCAGATGGAGTGTTCATCTGCAACCGCTGTGTAGAGCGCTGCCAGCTTAAGCTGCTGGAAGCGAATATCGCCAGTTCGTACCACATGCCGACGGACACTTTTCAGATTGAACGGCTGCTGTCGCCACGCGAGATCATGGCGCACCTGGACGAATATGTGGTGGGGCAAGAGCCAGCCAAGCGGGTGTTGAGCGTCGCGGTGTACAACCACTATAAGCGCATTCAGGCGGATGCGACCTCGGATGAAGTTGAACTGGAAAAGAGCAACATCCTGATCGTCGGGCCGACTGGCAGCGGGAAGACGCTGCTGGCGCAAACGCTGGCACGGATTCTGGATGTGCCATTCTGTATTGCAGATGCGACGGCGCTGACCGAGGCCGGTTATGTTGGTGAGGATGTTGAGAACATTCTGCTGCGGCTGATTCAGGCGGCAGATGGCGACATTTCGCGGGCGGAGAAGGGCATCATTTATATTGACGAGATCGACAAAATCTCGCGCAAGTCTAATGATAACCCGTCGATTACGCGCGATGTTTCCGGTGAAGGTGTGCAGCAGGCGCTGCTGAAGATCGTCGAAGGCACGCTGGCAAACGTACCGCCGCAGGGTGGGCGTAAACACCCGCATCAGGAATTTTTGCAGATCGACACCAGCAATATTCTGTTCATCTGCGGTGGCACATTTGACGGTATCGAAGAACGCATTGGCAAGCGCATCGGCCTGACGGGTTCGCTGGGTTTCCACGCACGGTCAAATCAGAATGACCGCGATAAGGCAGCGCTGCTGCGACAAATCAGCCCGGAAGACCTGATGGCGTTCGGCTTAATCCCGGAATTTGTCGGGCGGATGCCGGTGCTGGTGAATGTTGACCCGCTGAGCCGGGATGCGCTGGTGCAAATTCTGGTTGAGCCGAAAAACGCGCTGACGAAGCAGTATCAGCATCTCCTGAGCCTGGATGACGTGGAACTGGTTTTTGAAGAATCGGCGCTGGAAGCGGCGGCAGACCTGGCGATGGCGCGGGGAACCGGCGCGCGCGGTCTGCGTTCGATCATCGAAAGCTGCCTGCTGGATGTGATGTTTGAAATCCCAGGTCGGGAGGACATTCAGCGCGTCGTCATTGACGGCGATGTGATTAACAGTAAAGCCAAACCGCGCATCTTCACCAACGGGGATGTTCAGCTTGTGTGGTCGGACGATGGACGGCTGCACCCGGCGGCTTAAGTAGTGCTAGGTCAAAAGCTCACCACAGTCCCACCGGGAGGCTTCGCACAGGCACATAGGACACAGAGAGAAGGCAAGAGCAGGGGGCTAGAGTCCCCTGTTTTGTTTTAAGCGCGGGCGGCGTGTGCTGGGCAATCCGCTCGGCGAAGGTGCGTGTGGTGGCGTCATCGGCATGGTTGACCAGCAGCCGGGCGATGACCATAGCCCGGTTGGCCGGGTTGCTGGCGAGCTGCTGCCAGAGCGCTGCGAGGGTTGCCGGAAGCTGCGAGGTGTCCACCGCGACCTTCTTTTCCCTCGCAGGCGTGGTGGGTGTGTTAGACCTTGATTAAATGCCTTGTGCAACCGCCAAAGTTGGGTTACACTGGCATTTAGCAAAGTACATACCTCCCTCCACCGTGAGGGCCTTGTTGCAAGCACCCGCAAAGTTTTCTCACGACATGGCGGGTGTTTGTATTTATATGCTAGGAACTATACTTCGGGATGGGGATTTTTGCCAAAGGAGTGATTTCATAAAGCGGACTAAATTGGATTAGCTCATCAATTCAATCAGCTCTATTGATTAATACAATAAGACTTTGAGCATAGCTTTGAATATCTTGATTAGGATGCTTTAATAAATCCTGATAAATTGAAATTTTTGAGGATATAGTTTGGCGAATGGCTTGGGTTTTTTCCGGGCTGTATTTCTTTTCATCTTCTCCACTAGCAAAATTATATATATCACACAGCAAATTCAACGCATAATACTTTGCAAGCTCATTAAATTCTTTCAACTCTGCTATTTTGACCAACACAGGAATTGCATCAAAAAGTAATTCGTTTTCCAGAATAATTTTTGGATCACCATAATTTTCGGGTCGGTCCGCATTTATATTGAGTAGTGTATAATCCAAAGCTTCGTAAGCTTGTGCTTGAAACGCTTTATCATTGCTGACAAGCTTTTTTAGCAACATTGCAGTATTAGTGTTTTCAAGTTTATTTGAAATCATTAATTGATCTGACATTAACCGATTCTTTCGTTTCACTTTTTATACTAAAATAGGAATTACGCAGTTGAAAGAATTCTTTGCTTGGTGAGTTGATTCTTTCTCTCAAAGTTAATTGAACTGCGTAACTCCTAACTTGATTGAGTGATTCTTACGTTACATTTTACCTAAAAAGTATAGGTCCTACAACATTAGTTATTTCTCCCGCCGCATTTCTAATTGTATCATAGTAAGCTACTGATATACCCCATTGACGAATGTGGTATGAGCATGTCTCACTATCACTACCCTGATTTAGACCACATGGAGCTTGACTTGTTCCCATAGCAGTTGGTTTGACACTCAGACCATTGTACAAGTTTGTCTCAGCATGTCCCTGCAGGCCAGGAATATAATCCACAAAGCCCTCATCTCCAAATACATTACCAGCTCCAGCAATATTGAGAATGATGTTCTTTGCTTGTTCCCATCTAGATACTTTAGATGGAACATTCCAGCTTTTACCAGTCGCATTTGAAATGCCAACATATTCTTTACAGATGCCATCACTACCTTTTACCTCTGTTACTGCTATTGCCATATGAATATTCCCACCCCCAAGCTCATTACTTGCGGGCAAATAATATTTATTGCGAGCTCTGTTGGCAAACTCAATGGCCGCAGCTTCCCGACTCATGCCTTGAGGACAATCATTTGTCTTTTCGCGGACAGCATCTTTAGTTTTAATCCCCGCCTCCACTCTCGCCATCGCGCCGTATGAATCAACTCCAGTGCTTACTCCTGGAAATCCATACCTAAAACCTTCACCAACAGCGGTCATCGCCGTTTCGATGGCAGGTAAACAGAGATTATTCCATACCCTTTCTAAAGCCTCGCCGCCAGCCTCAACAAGACTTTCGTTGCCATTCATGCGATTGATATGATCCAGCAGTAAAATCGCCCCGACGACACCAATTGCTACAACACAAAGAGGACATGCTGCAATAGCTAAGGCCAGCGGATTTGCCCCACTTGGATCAACATTGTTCGGCACATTCCCCTCGACCCACGAGTAATCATTCAGACTCATTGGTCTATCGCAGATTCCCTCGAACGGGTCACGGGCGGTAAAGACGCCCTGCGCCGGGTGGTAGTAGCGGGCGCGCAGGTAGACCA
>CAYUTY010000082.1:15894-27002 GCA_964447795.1 uncultured Anaerolineaceae bacterium | reverse complement strand
CAACCTCGTTTATTCTTCATCTCTTTTGCAATTGTACTATGACAAATGTTTCACCTGCCCCCTTATTTCCATGCTACACTCGTTCTATGATCCCTTTCCTCCACTCCTCTGCCTCACTGACTCTGTGTGAAGCTTCCCTGTGGGGCTGCATTATGCTTTTGCATTCTCTTGTTTGCGTCTTTGCCCCTTTGAGCCTCTGCGAAGCCTCCCTGTGGGATTGCGTTGAGTCTTTTCTTCCGCTTTCCCCCGCCGCCCGCGCAGATCGCTCCCTGGCAATTGCCGAAAAATGTTTTTTCCTGCGGCGGCAAAAGCTGGCAAATGGTATCTGGCGGCAATCGGCAGATTACTTTGCAAAAGATGAGGGGGATTGCAGCAGCAATGCCATTTGCAAAACCACTGCCGCCGCTGCTGCCGCAAATAAAACGGTGGTGGAAATGAGACACAATCAGCTTTGTCTCACTTCCACCACCATCACCACCACCAATGTGCAAGAGATCTTCGTCTGCTTTTTACTCTGAACTCGGAACTTGGAACTTGGAACTCGCATTTTACTAATCCCTCATACCTTTCTACTCAGTCCTCAGTCCTCAGCACTCAGCACTTCTTCCTACCCCGGCTTGAGCCAGATTTTCGCCACCGGAGAACCCACCATCAGTTCTTCAAAGCAGACCGTCCCGTGTTCGAGTGGCTCAATCCGCGTCCACGCTGCTGGCAGGCGCAAACTTCCGTCCGCCAGCGCCGTGATTGCCCGCCCAAATTCCAGCGGCGTGTACGTATACGTCCCAAAACAGGCGATCTCCTGCCGCACCATGTCCGTCACCGGCAGCGCCGTCTCCGCGTCGTGGTTGCCGACGAAGATCACCCGCCCGCCCGGACGCGCCGCACGCACACAAAGCTGCCGGGGGACGCTCGTGCCAACAGCATCCACCGCCAGATCGACTTTTACGCCGTCCTCGGCCTGCCACGCCAGCGCTCCCAGCGACTCGGCCATCGCCAGCCGTTCCCGGTTCAGGTCAGCGCAGTAAATCGTCCGCAGGCCGTATGCCTGAAGCGCCTGAATCAGCAGCAGGCCAATCGTCCCCGCGCCGATCACCAGCCCGATTTCGTGCGGCTTCGGCGCGGCCATCTCCGCCGCATGGATGACCACCGCCGCCGGTTCTGCCAGCGCCGCCGTCGTCAAGTCCATGCCTTCCGGAAGCGTATACACCTGACCCGCCGGGACGGCCAGAAATTCGGCATTGCTCCCCGGCAAGTGCGCGCTCATCAGCCTGCGTGCCGGGCAAAGCTGCTGCCGTCCGCTCAGGCAGTATTCGCACACGCCGCAGGTCACCATCGGGTTGGCCGTGACCGCCATCCCGACGCGCAGGTCATCGCGCCGAACCCCCGCGCCCACCTGCTCGATGACACCGCTGAACTCATGCCCCATAATCAGCGGCGGCTTGCGGATGGCGTTCTTCCCCTCAAAACCGTTCAGTTCCGAGCCGCAAATGCCGGAATAAGCGATCCGAATCAACACCTCATCTGCTTGGATCGTCGGAGTAGGCACCTCGCGCATGTGCATCTGGAACGGCGCTTCATAAACCAGCGCCCGCATCAGGCTGTTCATAAAATGTCCTCTTCAAAAAGCGTATTGAATACTCATGCCGCCGTCGATCACCAACTCCGCCCCGGTGATGAAACTGGCCTCGTCGCTGGCGATGAAGGCGACGAAATTGGCGATTTCCTCCGGCGTGCCGATGCGCCCCATCGGTTGAAAGCTCAACACCCGTTCCTCTGCTGCCACCGGGTCGCTCTGCCGCTCGAACCAGCCCTGTACCAGTTCGGTACGCACCCAACCGGGGCAGATCGCGTTCACGCGGATGTTGCGCCGCCCATAATCCAGCGCCAGGCTGCGCGTCATGCCTACCAGCGCCGATTTCGCCACCGGATTCGGGAAAAATCCCGGCGCGGTAATGCGGGCGTGAACGCGGGCGATATTGACGATTGCCCCGCCGCCATGGGCCAGCATCGCCGGAATCGCATGTTTACAGCACAGCCACGCGCCTTTGAGATCGATGTCCATCGCTGCCATCCACTCACTTTCCGTCATAGTGGTGGCTTCGTAGTAGAAATTTTTACCCGCATTGTTGACCAGAATATCAAGCCTACCAAAAGCCTCCACTGCCCGACGAACACTCTCAATTACCTGCGCCTCACTGGTGATGTCCATCGGCGCCGCCAGCGCCTGCCCTTCGGCAGCGATCAATTCGTTGGCGGCTTCCTGCGCGGTGATCGGGTCAACCTCAGCGATCACCAGTGCCGCGCCTTCCGCACCCAGCTTTCGCGCAATCGCTCGGCCAATTCCCCGCCCTGCGCCCGTCACCAGTGCAACTTTGCCTTCCAGCCGACCAATCATGGTTTAAAAACCTGTTTTCTGGATTAAATCTCGCCCTGTTCCATCCGGCGCAGCGCTTCCCGCGCGGCAGCCTGTGCGGCAGACTGTTTGCTGCGCCCTGTTCCCTGCGCCAGCGCCCGCTCACCAATCGCCACCTCTACCACAAATTCCTTCTGGTGATCCGGGCCGTTCGCGGCGACAGTGCGGTAAACCGGAGTCAGGTTATGTTCCGCCTGGCTCCATTCCTGAAGCTGGCTGCGGGCATCCTTATCCCGCGCCTCCGCCAGGATTTGCTCAAGCGAGGACTCCAGCCGGGGTGTGACAAAAGTGCGTACTGCTTCTACCCCTCGATCAAGATACAGCGCACCTACCACCGCCTCAAAGGCCGCGCACAGGTTTGTCACTCGCTCGCGCCCGCCGCTGGCTTCCTCGCCCTTACCCATCCGCAGGCTGCTGCCCAATCCAATCTGCTTTGCCAGATCAGCCAGTGCTTCCGTCCGCACCAATGCCGCCCGCAGCCGGGTCAGGTCGCCCTCTGGCATCCCTGGGAAGCGCTGGTACAGCATGTCGCCAACCAGGAAATCCAGCACCGCATCACCGAGAAATTCCAGCCGTTCATTATCGCCAGTTTCAGCCTCACCATGTTCATTGATGTATGAACGATGGGTCAGCGCCTGCGCCAGCAGGCGCTCATTGGCGAAGCTGAAACCAATTTGTTTCTGTGTCTGCTCGTAGCTCATCAACCCTCAAATGCTTTAAAAATCAGAGAAACATTATGACCGCCAAACCCAAACGAATTGCTCATCACGCAGGTGATCGGCATCTCACGCGCCTGATTCGGCACATAATCCAGGTCACATTCCGGGTCAGGCTCACGGAGGTTGGTGGTTGGTGGCGCGACCTGATCCCGAATCGCCAGCACGGCGAAAACCGCCTCCATAGCCGCCGTCGCTCCCATGCCATGCCCGGTCATACTCTTGGTGGAACTCATCGGCACATTATAAGCATGTTCGCCAAACACACGTTTGACGGCTTTGGTTTCCATCACATCATTGAGCGAAGTCGCCGTTCCGTGCGCGTTGATATAGTGAATATCAGTTGGGTTCAGACCAGCGTCATCCAGCGCGGCCTGAATAGCCAGACTCGCACCCCCGGCTTCCGGGTCGGGCGCGGTGATATGGAAGGCATCCGATGTGCTGCCATAGCCCACAATTTCCGCCAGAATATTCGCGCCCCGCGCCTGTGCATGTTCCAATGACTCCAGCACCATCACCGCTCCACCCTCGCTGAACACCAGGCCACTACGATCTTTGTCGAAGGGACGTGAGGCGTGTTCTGGATCATCATTCTGCCGGGAACAGGCCCCTACCCGGTCAAATGCCGCGATGCCGATAGCGATAATTGGCGCTTCACCACCGCCACCCATCGCCTGGTCAAGCCGACCCAACCGGATCAGATCGTAAGCATGACCGATGCAGTCTGCCCCGGTCGCACAGGCTGAAATTGGCGTGTAGGATGGCCCGTATGAACCATATTCAATACTCACCAGATCACTGCCGCCGTTCACCATCAGCATTGGAATTCCGAAGGGTGTAATACGGCGGGGGTCATTGGTGTCGAACAGTAATCGAGCCTGATCATAATAGCTCTCGACCCCGCCTACCGCTGACCCGACAATCATACCTGTGCGCGCACGTTCATGTTCCTTGACCTCAAAACCAGCCTGCGTAGCAGCTTCGCGAGCAGCCGCTACGATGAAATGCTGGTAGCGGTCACGGCGGCGCACTTCCTTAGCGGGCATGTGCTGTGCCGGGTCCCAGTTCTTCACCTCAGCGGCAATTTTCACCAGCGAATTGCTGACATCAAATCGCGTGATTGTCCCCATGCCGCTGCGCCCGTTTTTGATGCCATCCCAGGTCTGCTCGGTATTATGTCCCAATGGCGAAACCACGCCCATGCCTGTCACTACAACTCGTCGGCTCATGCAATAACTCCCTCAAATGGGCTGGTGCTGCCAGCCTCAATCCTCATAAAATCCTATAACTCTCAAAAAGCTGAAAGGTTGTACCCTACTGGTCGTCCCGGTCTCCCGGTTGCGGCAGATAATGCCCTTCGACCCACGATTCCCCGTCGGGGCGCACTTCTTTTTTCCAGACAGGCACGATCTCCTTCAGCCTGTCAATGCCATAACGTGCCGCCTCGAAACAGCCCTGATCGCGGTGGCCGGATGAACAGGCAATCAGAATAGTATTCTGCCCGACTTCCAATCGACCCACCCGCTGCACAATGGCGATGCCCTGCACCAGGGGCCAGCGTTCCCGAATTTCATCCGCCACCTGCTGCATTTTGGCGACGGCCATTGGCTCATAAGCCTCATATTCAAGATGCTGTGTCTGTGCGACGGCTCCATCGGCGCGAGTCTCGCCACGCACCATACCGCTGAAGACACATACTGCCCCTGTCGCTGGGACCGTGATGTCAGCGATCAGTTCGTCAATATCCAACGGTTCGCCTTCCAGCCGGAAAATTTCCGGGTAGCCGCCACTGCCCCCGCTGACTGGTGGAAAAAACGCCACCCGGTCACCTTCCTTCACGGCATCTCCGGCAAATGCATATTCCTCATTCACCGCTGCAATCGCCGCCTCGACGTTCGCTTCCATCTGCGGATAACGTGCGACGAGCGCCTGTTTGACATCAGCGACTGTTTCCCCACCCGGCACGTCCAGCGTTATCCGGTTCTGTCCGGCTAAATCCTTCAGGGTTGCAAACAGCAGAATTTGAACCTGCATCAGCTATCCTTCCGCCACATAATCACCGTGCTGCCCGCCACGTTTTTCCAGCAGGCGAATATCACTCATACGCATTCCCCGGTCAACTGCTTTCGCCATATCGTAGACTGTCAGGGCGGCAGTCGTTACAGCGGGCAGCGCTTCCATTTCCACACCGGTTTTCCCTACTGTTCGTGCCGTCGCGGTGATCTGTACGGCGTTGTTTACCTCGTCCAGTGTTACATCAACATCAAGATGCGTCAGCGGCAGCGGATGACACAGCGGAATCAATTCTGACGTTTTTTTCGCCCCCATAATGCCTGCCAGCCGCGCCACTGTCAGCACATCACCTTTTTTCATCGACCCCTCACGAATAAGCCGCAGCGTTTCCGGCTGCATATAGACCGCGCCTGCCGCAACTGCTACGCGCTCACTCTCTGGCTTCGCGCCTACATCCACCATACGCGCCGTCCCGCGTTCGTCCAGATGAGTCAATCGTTCGTCCATACCCTACCCTTTCAAGGCTTTAATTATAGCCTGCCCTTGTGTATACTGGATGGGGTCAAAAAGGGCAGAATTCCAGTTCGGTTTGAAGTGAAACTGTGAATCGCCACCTGATAACGGACAATTTTCACAGGAGCGATAATTCCTTTGAGTATCTTCCGCAGCGGCATGTCGAAAACCCGCACGTCCTTCTTCGGGCGCATCTCCCAGCTATTAGGCGGCGGCAGTATCGACGACGATACCTGGGACGATATTGAAGCCCTGCTCATTCAGGCTGACCTCGGCGTGAACACCACCCGTAAAGTCATGGAAGACCTACAGGGACGCGTCCGCCGCGAAGGTATCACCAAGCCAGAGCAGGTGCAAAAAGTCCTTAAGGAAGTGCTGCAATCTCTGCTGAAAACGCCACCTGTGCCGAATATCAGCGGTCGCCCATTATCAATTATTCTGATCGTCGGCGTCAATGGCTCTGGCAAAACCACCTCGATTGCCAAACTTGCCAACCGACTGACGAATAATGGCCGTAAAGTGATGCTGGCTGCGGGTGATACTTTTCGCGCCGCAGCTATCGAACAGTTAAAAACCTGGGGTGAGCGCGTTGGCGTGCCAGTCATCGCCAACAAACCCGGCTCTGATCCGGCGGCTGTTGTCTACGATGCGACTGCCGCTGCCCAGGCACGCGGTTACGATGTGCTGATTATTGACACCGCCGGACGCCTGCATACCAATTATAACCTGATGGAAGAACTGGCTAAAATTCGCCAGGTTTCCAGCCGTGTCGTCCCGGATGCCCCTCATGAAGTCTGGCTGGTGCTGGATGGCACCACCGGCCAGAATGCGCTGCAACAGGCGCAGAAATTCCGCGAAATGGTCGATGTAACTGGCGTCATTGTCACTAAGCTGGACGGCACGGCAAAAGGCGGCATGGTCTTTTCAATTTTCAACGACCTGAACCTGCCAGTGCATTACATTGGCCTCGGTGAAGGGGTCACCAATCTCGTCTTCTTCGACCCGGAAAATTTCGTCAACAGTCTGTTCGACGAAAATTAGGAGGAATTGACAAAAAGTAGATGGAACAATTGATCAGCCTGTTAAAACCCATGAAAGACCGCATTGATGGGCTGATGGTGCGCCTCGACATTGCCGGTAAACAACAGCGAATCGAACAGATGGAAGCCCAAGCGGGCGCACCCACATTCTGGAATGACCCTGATTCTGCTCAAAAACTGATGCAGGAAGTCGCTCGTCTCAAAGAAGAAGTTGCTCGCTGGGAAAATATCGCCAGCCGGGTGAATGATGCGCTCGAACTTGTCCAGCTTGACGACCCTGGTCTGGAAGCAGAACTGACTAGTGAAGTCGAGGCGCTCACGACACTGGTCGAGCGCCTTTCGCTGCAAACGCTGCTCTCTGGCCCGTATGACCGCGACAACGCTATCTTTTCCATCCACGCCGGTGCAGGCGGTACGGACTCGCAGGACTGGGCGCACATGCTGGAACGCATGTACCTACGCTGGGCTGACGAAAATGGCTACAAGGTGGAAATCCTTGAACGCAGCGAGGGGGAAGAAGCTGGCATCAAAAGTGTCATGATGAACATCAAGGGTGAGTATGCTTTCGGCTATTTGCAGAGCGAACAGGGCCCGCATCGACTGGTGCGTCTCAGTCCTTTTGACGCTGCTAACCGTCGCCATACCTCCTTCGCCAAAGTCGAACTCTGGCCGGATATTCAGGGACAGATCGATATTGAAGTCAATGAGCGCGATCTGAAAATTGACACCTATCGGGCGGGTGGCGCAGGCGGCCAGCACGTGCAGAAAAATGACACCGCCGTGCGAATCACCCATGTACCGACGGGTATTGTTGTCCAGTGCCAGAACCAGCGCAGCCAGATGCAAAACCGCGAACGCGCCCTGCAAATTCTCAAAGCACGTCTGTTTGAAATGGAACGGCAGAAGCAGGAACAGCAGCTCGCCAGCCTGAAAGGTGACAACATTGACGCCAGTTGGGGCAACCAGATTCGCTCCTATGTACTGCACCCTTATCAAATGGTGAAGGATCACCGCACAGGCTATGAAAGTGGGAACACAGGTGCCGTGCTGGATGGACGTTTGAATGAATTTATGGAAGCATATCTGCGCGCCAAAGTTGAAAAACTCAACATCCCGGTTTAAGCACCCTGGGGACGGGTCGCACTGTCCCCGGAGGGGTGCTTGACTTGATTCAAAAGTCGCGCTACTCTATGCTGAACAGATGGATAACTTTCATCAAAACACCCCACAGAGTCCCGCTTGACACAGATGGCCTAAGTTGGTACAATCTTCGGTTACACATGGTCACATACACGTTTACCCGGTAATGTAGCGGTGGAGTACAAACTCCATTCGCCGTTTTATGTTTACTGGGATTTGTTATCGTTTGAGCCATCGCCTATTTTGCTGTTGGAACCGCCACCCCAAATAAATCGGTTTAACGCAGAGGAGTAAACGCCCTTGGAAGCAAAGGATTTCAGCGCCCTCCGCATCAGCCTGGCTTCGCCAGAGCAGATTCGATCCTGGTCTTACGGTGAAGTCACAAAACCGGAGACGATCAACTACCGCCGTCTGCGCCCGGAAAAAGACGGCCTGTTCTGCGCGGCCATTTTTGGCCCGACTAAAGACTGGCAGTGTTATTGCGGCAAATACAAGAACGTGCGCTATCGCGGCATCGTCTGCGACAAGTGCGGTGTAGAAGTTACCCGCGCCTCTGTCCGGCGCGAACGGATGGGGCATATCGAGCTAGCCGCTCCGGTAGCACATGTCTGGTACACCCGCCGTGTCCCCAGTTATCTCGGTCTGCTGCTGGACATTAGTCGCCGCAACCTTGACCGCGTGCTGTATTTCGCCCAATACGTCATCACGATTGTGGACGAAGAAGCCCGCCAGAAAGCGCTGGGGCGCATCGAAAAAGAACTGAGCCAGAAAGAAGCCCTGCTCGGCGGCGATCTCGAAGAGCAGATGGAAAGCATCCGGGGTGAACGTGACAACGCCCTCGGCGAATTTGAAGATCGTGCGAAGGCCATTCATCAGCATTTCAACGATGAACTTAGCCGCCGCAGCGACCAGGCCATGCAGGAAGCACAAACAGTACAAAGCCGTGTTGATGCCCTGTTGGGTCAGGTCACACCGTCCGACATTGACTTCGAAACAGCCAATGCAGTGATCGCCGCAAAGGGTGAGCAGATCACCAGCGACAGCATTGCCCGTATTCAAACTGCCGTCAACAGCTATCTGAGCGATCTCCAGTCAGAAATCGAACAGATGCGGCAATTAGAGCTGGATCGTCTTGACCGTGAAGCGGATGGCATCGCCAGCAACGCCGCTAACACCCTTGATGAACAGCGCACCGAACTTGACAATCGTATGACCCAATTCCGCCAGGCTGCCGAAAAAGCGCGCCAGGAGCTTCAGGATTTGCGCGTGCTGCAATTCCTGCCGGAAACCCGCTACCGCGAACTTAAGGGACGCTATGGTCAGGTTTTCCAGGCGGATATGGGCGCGGAAGCGTTCTATGAAATCCTGAAGACGATGGACATGGATAAGCTGGCCGTCGAACTCTGGCACGAAGTTCGCACCACCCGCTCCAAGCAGCGCAAGAAAAAGGCGACCAAACGTCTGCGTGTAGTTGAGAGTCTGCGCAAGAGTAACAATCGTCCCGAATGGATGATTCTGACAGTGCTGCCGGTCATCCCACCTGATCTGCGTCCGATGGTGCAACTGGATGGCGGTCGTTTCGCTACCAGCGATCTGAACGATCTCTATCGCCGCGTTATCAACCGCAATAACCGCCTCAAGCACCTGCTCGAACTCGGCGCGCCGGATGTTATCGTCCGCAACGAAAAGCGTATGTTGCAGGAAGCAGTAGACAGCCTGATCGACAACAGCCAGCGAGGCAAGGCGCTCAGCCGTCGTGGTCGCCGCGAACTGAAGTCCCTCAGCGATATGCTCAAGGGTAAGAAAGGCCGATTCCGCCGCAACCTGCTCGGCAAGCGCGTAGACTATTCTGGCCGCTCGGTCATTGTGATCGGGCCAAAGCTGAAACTGTATCAATGCGGTTTACCGAAGACAATGGCGCTGGAGCTTTACCGCCCCTTCGTCATCAGCCGTCTGGTGCGTTACAACTACGCCAGCAATGTCAAGGGTGCCAAGCGCATCATCGAGCGCGAAAAGCCCGAAGTCTGGGAAGTGCTGGAAGAGGTAATTAAAGAGCGCCCTGTGCTGCTCAACCGTGCACCTACCCTGCATCGCCTCGGCATCCAGGCCTTCGAGCCGCAGCTTGTGGAAGGTAAAGCTATTCAGATTCACCCGCTCGTCTGCTCCGCTTTCAACGCAGACTTTGATGGTGACCAGATGGCCGTCCATGTTCCGCTGAGTGATAAGGCAGTTGAAGAAGCCCGCACACTGATGCTCAGCACGAAAAACCTGCTGAAACCAGCCGATGGTCAGCCGGTCGTTGGCCCGTCTAAAGACATGGTGCTGGGTAACTACTATCTGACGATGGATCCAACTGTTGAAATCGTTTCGCTTAAGGAACGTGTTGAAGACTTCCGTCTGATTACCGAGCTGCACAATCCAGCCCACCGCGTCGGCGTGGCCTTCCGTTCCAATGGCTATTACTACGCCCTGCAACGGCAGATTCCTGGTATCGTCCAGTTTGAAGATGTGACTGAGACGGATGAAACCGGGCGCACAAAAGTCATCGAAAAAGCGATTGACCGTACCATCCGCGCCGTCCTCGAAGGCGAAGTGGATTGTATGCTCGCCAACGCCTACGAGATGAAGAAACTGATGAAGAAGCGCGGGCTCGAAGACAAACTCGAACTGGCAAATCTGCGTGAACGTCGTCTGCTGGTCGATATGGATGAGGTTGAATATCTCTACAATCTCGGCCTGGTAGAACTGCACACGCCTATTCTGCTGGGCAATATTTACGACAACCGCAGCCCGCAGGATGAACCGGAACCAACTACTGTTGGCCGCGCCATTTTCAATCGTATCCTGCCCGACGAAATGCGCTTTGTGCAGGAAACAATGGGCAAGAAACAGTTGCAGGAACTGGTTGATCGTTCCTATCGTAAAATCGGCACCGACCGCACTGTTGATGTCGTGGATGCGATCAAGAACATGGGTTTCCAGTACGCCACCATCTCTGGCACGACTATTGCTGTTGCTGATCTGACTGTGCCAGAAGAACGCCGCGACATCCTGGATGAAGCTGAAGGTGTGGTCGAACGTGCCGAGCGTGACTTCCGGCGCGGTTTGCTCACGGAAGACGAACGCTATCAGATCACGATTGACGAATGGAACCGCGCCAAAGATCTGTTACAGGACTTAATCCGCCTTTCGCTTGATCCATATGGCCCGATTGCCATTATGGCGATTTCCGGCGCGACCAAGGGTGGCTTCGGTATCGTCTCGCAGTTGGCC
>CAYUTY010000082.1:7809-15884 GCA_964447795.1 uncultured Anaerolineaceae bacterium | reverse complement strand
CGGCCCAATCACACAGCTTGCGGGTATGCGCGGACTCATGGCTGACCCGTCTGGACGCATCATCGACCTCCCCATCCGCAGTCACTTCCGTGAGGGCTTGACGGCGCTGGAATACTTCATCTCAACGCATGGTGCGCGTAAAGGTCTGGCGGATACCGCGCTTCGTACAGCCGACGCGGGTTATCTCACCCGCCGCCTGGTCGATGTCGCCCAGGATGTGATCGTGAACCGTACTGACTGCGGTACGGAAGGCGGCATGTGGATTCGCCGGGCAGATGATATCGCCGGGCAGATGATGTATGACCGTATCGTGGGCCGCTGCGCTGCTAGCGATACCTACGACCCGGAAACTGGCGAACTGATTGTCGCTCGTAATGAGATGATTGACGAGGAAGTAGCTGACCGTCTCCAGAACAGCAAATTGACCGAAGTCAACGTTCGCAGTCCTATGACCTGCGCCCTCATTCACGGTATCTGCGCCCTCTGCTATGGACGTGATCTGGGACGTGGCGATATGGTGGAAATCGGCGCGGCAGTGGGCATCGTCGCCGCACAGTCAATCGGTGAACCCGGCACCCAGCTCACCCTGCGTACTTTCCACACCGGCGGTACAGCGCAGGCCAGCGGTGACATCACCAGCGGTCTCCCGCGTGTTGAAGAACTTTTTGAGGCACGCAAAAAACCAAAAGGTGAAGCAGTTGTCACCGACATCGGCGGTATCGTTCGCCTCAGCAAGCGCGAAGGTGTTCGTATCGCTACTGTCATCAACAGCGAAGCCTTCAGCGAACAGCACGACATCCCGGTTGGATGGGATTTGCTGGTCGAAGACGAGCAGGCCATTAAGGAAAACCAGGTTGTCGCTGAAGAAGCGGGTGGCGAGGGCGACAAAATCATCGCCAAGATGGAAGGCGTCGTCCACCTCGAAGGCCATATGGTTTACATCCGCTATGAACGGCGCGAGGAGATGGAATATGATATTCCCTCCAATGCCCGCCTCATGCCGGAAGTCTTTGATGGCGCTGAAGTCTATGCCGGTCAGCAGTTGACCGAAGGCTCGAAAAACCCGCACCGTATCCTGCGTATTCTCGGTCAGGAAGCGACCCAGAATTACCTCCTGTCCGAAGTGCAGGAAGTGTATCGTAATCAGGGCGTGAACATCGCTGACAAGCATTTCGAGATCATCATTCGGAAGATGCTCTCGAAAGTACAGATCACCAAGAGCGGCGACAGTGTGCTGCTGCCAGGTGAGCTGATTGACAAGCTGAAGCTGCTGAACATCAACGAACACCTGATTGCCGAAGGTAAGGAACCAGCAGCAGGCGTGCCGGTGCTGCTTGGCATCACTAAATGTGCGCTGAATACCGACAGCTTCCTCTCAGCTTCCAGCTTCCAGCACACCATCAAGGTGCTGGCAGGCGCGGCGATTGAAGGTAAGGTCGATAATCTCTACGGCCTGAAGGAAAATGTCATCATCGGTAAGCTGATCCCGGCAGGTACGGGCTTCCATACCTATCAGGATCGTGAACTGGTCGCGCCGAATATCACGCTTGAAGCGCAGGGTGCGCTCGACTTCACGGCAGAAAGCTACGACGACTCCGACGGCATGGAGGAGATGAACGTCGATTAAAGACGTTCATCTATAGAGCATCAATAAAAAAGAGGTAGTGTGATTATGTTCACACCACCTCTTTTTATTACCTTTCCACCCTACCCCGGCCCCGGACAGGCAGCATACGATGACAGCGACTCCGCCGGACGCATTGCGTCATACAGCATCCAGTAAGCCGCCCGTTCCCGCGCCTGTCGTGGCACAATCAGGCTGTAGGCGGCGCGTTCATCGCGATTCTCCACCAAACCGGTCAGAATAGCGAAATTCAAATTCCACAGCATCATCGGGCCAATATAATCGCGTTCCTGTCCCATTTGGAAGGCCCTCACCGTATAAATCCCCTGCTGGCATTCATTGGTGTACTTCATCCAGGGTTCCGGTGGCTCATTAGGAAAACCATCCCACGATGCCCAGCCGAATTCCGTTATCCACATCTGAGCATTTTCATGGCCGTTGCTGACCATGATCTCACGGTAATCGTCCAGGTTGTCGAGGAAGAAAAAGTGCGGGTCGTCATCCCATCCCGGCTCAGCTTCCATCTGACAGCAGCTCGCATCCGGTGGGTTCCCCCAGCCATAAGGATGTATACCGACTGCCACATCCCGATAATTCGATAATCCGGCGGTATACATCTCACGCATAAATTCGCGGTCATCACGTGAGCCCGGATTGTTGCCCGTCGGCGCAAGGCCAGCCGTGATGATCGTCAATGTTGGCGAATAAGCGCGAATGGCTTCATACGATGGCCTGAACAGTGTCATGTAACCCGCGCCGCTGAAAGGCAGCTTCCCCTGCCATTCTCGCTGTAAATTAGGCTCGTTCCACACCTCTACCGCCCCCACCGCCTGCCCAAACTCACGCAGCATCAGGCTGATGAAATTGGCAAGCTGCTGCGGATCATCGGGAGGGCCATCTTCTGACTGCGAGGTTGTCCGCGCCCAGGCTGGCGCTTTCGCCACGCTGATGAGAATGCTTGGTCCGCCGCCGTTGTTATAAGCCGATTCCAGATATGTTTCCAACCGCCGAAAATCATCGTTGATTTCGTCCGGCCCATTGGGTTGCAGCAGACTCCAGGCCACCTGCACCTTCAGCCAGCGCAGACCGAGCCGGTTGATGTCCTCTACTGCCTTGGCCCAATCTTCGCGGTTCAGTGTTGGGTCAAGCTGGATTCCCATCCGCGCCGGGTCGAGATCAGGCAGACGGTCTGGGGCTGGCCCGGCAGGCTGCACCAGCTCATCTGTCGGTGATGGCGGCTGTGTTGCGTCCGGCGGTGGGGGATTGGTAGGTTGCGGCGTTGAAGTCGGCGGCAGTGTATAGTCTGTCCCGATAATCGGCCCCAGAAAGGTAGCTGTTGGGCCGCTGGGTGCTGTCGTTGCAGTCAATGGCATTGTTCCGGTTGGGACATCAGTCACAGTAGCGCTGGCTGCTTCGCTCGGCTGAATGGTCGCGACAGGCGTGCTGGACGCTGCCAATTCCTGGGGCGTCGGCGTCACGAACACCATAATCGTCTCTTGCTGGCAGGCAAACAACAGGCCAGCCAGCATCAATGTCAGGAGGGGTGTCAGGCGTTTTGTGATAATCATAAATCGGATACTACCATACCACCGCCCGGCTGGCTACGCAGATTCGCCAAAAGTAGGCCGAGCGGTGGTTACAATTCTGTGGTAAAATAGAACACACGTTCCTTGATTGACAGTAGCCGGGTCAACCCCTAGAATAGCCGAGAGAAATTAACCAATGGCTCGATCTGTTGAGGCATCCATGACAAACGGTTCCGTTCGCCGGGTAAACATCGGCCAGGAAATGCGCGATTCATATCTGGATTACGCCATGAGCGTCATTGTGGCGCGGGCGCTGCCAGACGCACGCGATGGCCTGAAGCCCGTCCACCGCCGCATCCTGTTCGCCATGCATGACATGGGCATCCGCTCCGACACGCCCTACAAAAAGAGCGCCCGTATCGTCGGCGAAGTGTTGGGTAAATATCATCCCCATGGTGACGCAGCCGTTTACGAATCGATGGTGCGGCTGGCGCAGGATTTTTCCATGCGCTACGAGCTGATCGACGGTCAGGGCAATTTTGGGAGCATCGACGGCGATGGTGCGGCAGCCATGCGCTACACCGAAGCGCGGATGGAAGACATCGGTGAAGAACTGCTGGTTGACATCGACAAAAATACCGTCGATTTCATCGAAAATTTTGATGGCAGCTTGCAGGAACCACTGGTGCTCCCATGCAGCATCCCCAACCTGCTCATCAACGGCTCATCCGGCATCGCCGTCGGTATGTCCACCAATATCCCACCGCACAACCTGGGCGAAATCTCCGACGCACTCATCTACATGCTCGCTAACTGGGAAAAAATGGAAGACATCGGCGTTGAAGACCTGATGCGCTTCGTCAAAGGGCCGGACTTTCCAACAGGTGGCCTGGTTTATCGCCATATCGACGGTCTGGATACTGATGAGGATACCCTTGTCTCTGCCTACGCCACCGGGCGTGGAAAAATCACCATGCGCGCCCGGATTCATATCGAGGATATGGGACGTGGCAAATCACGGCTCATCATCAGCGAACTCCCCTACCAGACCAACAAATCCTCGCTGATTGAACGTGTTGCCAATCTCGTCCGCGATGGCAAACTTGAAGGCCTGGCGGATATGCGCGATGAATCTGACCGGCAGGGACTTCGCCTCGTCATCGAGTTACAGCGCGGCGCTGACCCGGAAGCCATCCTGCCCCGCCTGTTTCAGCTAACCCCTTTACAGGAAACCTTCAGCATCATCATGCTGGCACTGGTCGATAATGAACCGCGCCTCCTCTCGCTTAAGCAGTGCCTGCGCGTTTACCTCGATCATCGCCTTGAAGTCATTCGCCGACGCAGTGAGTACGAACTCAACCGCGCCCGTGATCGCGCTCATATCCTTGAAGGACTGCTCAAAGCGCTCGATGTAATGGATGAGGTGATCGCGACAATCCGCAAATCGCAAACCGTCGAAACCGCCCGCACTAATCTGATAAAACTGCTAAAAATCACGGAAATTCAGGCACAGGCCATCCTCGATATGCAGTTGCGCCGCCTCGCTGCGCTGGAACGCAAAAAGATCGACGAGGAACATAAAGAGAAAATCCGGCTGATTCAATATCTTGAAGGGCTGCTCCAGAGTCCAGAGAAAATGCGTCAGGTCATCACCGAAGAACTGACCACTATCAAGCAGGCCTATGGCGACCCCCGCCGTACCATTATCGCCGACGGTACTGCCACCAATGACAGCATTGGCGCGATGCTTATGCCTTCGGAAGATACCTGGGTGACGCTAACTCTCAGCGGCAAACTGGGACGCACCTTCGAGCATACGCAGCCCAAAGTCACCACCGAAGTCAAAGACCCGCCGCGTTTCGTCCTGGATGCCAATACTGCCAATATCCTGTATCTATTTACATCTGATGGACAGTGTGCGACGGTGCCAGTACATCAGGTGCCACAGGCCCACGACCCATCCGAGGGCGCAGCCTTCAACACCCTCTGCCCCCTGCCTCCTTCTGCCGAAATTACAGCCGTCCTTAGCCTGCCTTCCGATGCTGAAACTGGCTATCTCTTCCTGGCAACACAGAATGCAGAAGTCAAACGCCTGCGGCTGTCAGACCTGCCCGGTATGTCTGCCAATACCTTTGTCGTCATGAATGTCGAAAAAGATGATCGGTTAGGCTGGGTGATGCCGACCGATGGCGAACGCGAAATCATCCTTATCACGGCTCAGGGACAGGGCATCCGCTTCAGCGAAAGTGATGTCCGGCCAACGGGACTTCCAGCCGGTGGAATGCGCGGTGTAAAACTGGGTGATGGACGCGACCGCGTTATTGGGGCGATGGTGGCGGTTGAAAATCAGTTTGTCTGGACGATGAGCGATGACGGCATCGCCAAAGTCTCGCCAGTGAGCGAATTTCCAGTGCAGGGGCGCGCTGGCAGCGGCGTGATCGCCATGCGCCTGCCAAAAGGAAGCGCCGAAGTCGCGGTAGCTGCTATCGGCAAGTTGGATGATTATGTCATCGTCCTGACCAATCGCGGCAAACCCTTCTACCTGCGGTTGGGGCGCGCACCACAGATTGTGCGCGGCAGACCCGGTGGCGATATTATCGTATCACCCAGAGACAACGAACATGTGACAGCCGTCGTATCCTATCAGCCACCCGTTATGATGCCAGAGCCAGAAGAATAAACAAAAATGGGGCGTCCTTGCGGTCGCCCCACTCACTTCACAGTAGATCATCCTAGACCGCTGTGCTGGCCGCTGCGCGAATGGACGTAATTAGCGCCTGCGTTTCTGGGGCAGGCGCGATATTGACAACTTTATCCAGTTCCAGTTCCAGCCTTTTATAGGTTGCTTCAGCTTCGGCATACATGCCTGACTCAGCATAAAGCCGCATGATATGTCGCGCCAGGTCTTCGCGCTGTGGATGTGTAGCCAAAGCCCGGATGTATAATCCCAACGCTTCTTTCTGATGTCCCGCCTCTTCAGCCAGCCGCGCCAGCGCCGATGCCGTTTCCCCATAAGACTGGCGCAGTTCATGCCGCCGCGCCGCCGTCCAGGGCATATCCATCGTGGTCAGGAAATCATTTCGATACAGCATCAGGCAGGCGGACAGCAATTCGATTGCCTGGTTGCTGGATGCCGAATCCTTCCGCTGAATCATGTCGGAAAAATGGCTGACATCATAGTCGAGTTGAATTGCGGAGGAAATCCGATAAAAACCCGACCAGTAGACGGTCAGATCAATGCCCAGCACTTCGCTGATTTTGCGTTTTGTCACATGAAAAACATTGGTCGCTTCTTTCTGCGAAAGATTCGGCCAGAAGGTCTCAAAAATCTGGCCTCGCGTGGTCATACCCCGGTCAACCAGATAAAAGAACAGCGCACGTGGCAGTGTCCCATCCCAATTGACAACTGAACGACCATTTACCATTACATGCCCGCTGCCCAAAGCCCGTACCTCCACTAAAGTTGACTTCTCATCCGGGCGCGGCGCAGCATAATCAGTAAGCATTACACGCGGTTCGGTAGGGATGAAACAACTTTGACTTCGCAGTTTGGGACTGTTGTAAATGTACTCCGGCACGCGACGGCTCACAATCATAACATGTCCGTCGATCTGATCGACCACTTCATTAAGGAAGGTTTCAAAATGAACCGGATGGGCGCGATCACATTCATCCAGCGCCAGTCGCTTCACCCCTTCGAACCGTTTTCCATCATTCTGGGTAGATAAAGCATCGGTCACCTGCTGTGTCAGATCGTCGCGGGTGAGCGATTCCCCCACAAAACGTACATAAGCCGCACCTTCTTCCTCCAGAAAAGGAAAGAGTAAACGATACTGCTGATTGTAATGAGGATGGAGGACGAGTAAGCGGGTATCCTGACTCAAATTCTGTAACTGCTCACTGGCGGCAATTTGAGCTAAATCAAGCATATATTTGATCCTATCTGGCTGGGCCATGCCAATCAGGACTCTAGTTTGTGGGACGCAAGCCATCTTGCGTTAGGATTTTTATATTATAATTCAACTATTATTATCCCGCAAATGCTCAGCTTTATACTTGCGAGATAACGCAGATAACGCCCTCCCAAGTATTTAATTAACATAAACATTCAGGACATCACCCGCCGCCGCGCTTCGATCACATTCTGGATGCGTTCCATTTTGTTCAGTATACGGGTCAACTGCTGCACACTGGCAATTTCCATCGTCACCTGAAGCGTGGCGATATTCTGCCGTGTGCTGACGGCTACTTTGCTCATGTTCACCTTTTCGTCGGCAATCACCGTGCTGATGTCCCGCAGCAGACCATCCCGATCATAAGCGACGATCTCCAGCGGCACATCGTAGCGCTGTTCATTCTGCCCTGGCCCCCAGGATACCTGAACAATTCGTTCCTGTTCGCTGTTGTTGACATTGCTGCACCCGGCCCGATGAACGGTCACACCACGCCCACGTGTGATATAGCCCACAATTTCATCACCAGACATCGGGCTGCAACACTTCGCCAGCGTAATCAGCATCCCGCCTAATCCATCAATGTTAATGCCATTCGCATCAACTTTAACCTGCGAAGGAACAGTTTGATTTTCCTGCGTCGCCAGCATATTCTCTACCAGCGATTTCTGGGCTTCCCGGCGCTCATTTTCCAGCACCCGGTTAGCAATCTGCGCGCCATTAATGTCACCAGAGCCAACCGCCGCCAGAAAATCTTCCAGCTTACCGTACTCAAACATCGAAGCGACCATCTCGAATGATGTATGTTCAAGGCTGAGGCGCTTCAATTCGTGTTCCAGCACCTCGCGCCCGTTGGTAACATGCTTATCGCGGTCAAGCTTGCGGAACCAGCCGCGTATTTTTTCCAGCGGGCGTGATGTTTTTGCGTAGACGAGAAAAGGATTGGGCCAGACCAGAGTTGGCCCGCCCCGT